>CANNFD010000003.1 GCA_947503885.1 uncultured Olleya sp.
TTACCTCTGCAAGAAATGCAAGCCGAAAAAACTACGGATGGAACGAAGAGCCATTTTTAGATATTTATGAGTTTACATTAGCCGAAGATGGTACTTATCAAGGAGAAACACTTTTAGATGGTAAAATCAATACTAAATACCACGAAGGTATAGTAAGCTTTACACCAGACGGAAAAACAATGTATTTTTCAAGAGAAAGTTTCTTTGAAAATATTTATGAAAAAGACAGCCTGTCTAACACTAAATACAGTGTTTTACATATGTTTAAAGCAAAAAAAGGAAGCAATGGTTTTTCAAACGTAGAAGCTTTACCAATCAATAGTCAAAACTACTCGATAAAAAACCCAACAGTAAGCCCAGACGGAAGCACACTGTATTTTGCAAGTGATATGCCAGGAGGGTTTGGAAAGTTTGACATCTATAAAGCAAGCATAGACAAAAATGGTAATGTAGGTACCCCAGTAAACATGGGACAAAAAGTAAATACAGAAGGCCAAGAAATGTTTCCATACATTAGTAGTAACAACACGCTTTACTTTTCATCAACAGGACATTTAGGTCTTGGAGGAATGGATGTATTTTACACAAAAGAAATTGATGGTAAAATGGCACCAATACGTAATGTAGGTATCCCAATAAACAGTAATGGAGACGACTTTGCGTTTAGAATGAACGAAGAGACAGGAGATGGATTTGTATCTTCAAACCGTGAAGGAGGAAAAGGAAGTGATGACATTTATGCTATTAAAAAGCTACAACCTTTATGTGATGTATTAATTACAGGAACGGTATTAGACCAAAAAACAGGCAATCCAATAGCAGGAGCAGTAACTACTTTAGTAGATGCAAACGGAAACGTATTAGCATCAAAACCAGCTAATGCAGCAGGACAAGTAGAATATATTGTAGAGTGTGAAACCCCTACAGAGTTACAAGTCACTATGGAGGGTTATGAAAGTAACAAAGTAACAGTAGCAGGAAGCAATGAAGAGGAAGTTGCAGTAACAGTTAATTTAACACCAATTGAAGAGATTGTAACACCAGAACAAGTGGTACTAAACCCAATTTACTTTGACTTTGATAAATCAAACATTACAGCACGTGCTGCGTTTGAGTTAGACAACTTAGTACAAGTAATGAACAAGTATCCAGAAATGGTAATACAAGCAACGTCACACACAGATTTTAGAGGTTCTAAACAATACAATCAAGGACTGTCAGAAAGACGTGCACAGACAACAATACAGTACATTATCTCAAAAGGGATTGATGCTAATAGGATTAGTGCTTCAGGACGTGGAGAAACAGAACCAGCAATAGACTGTAAGCCTTGTACAGACCAAGAACACGAACTTAATAGAAGAAGTCAATTTTTTATTACTAGTGGTGGACCAAAATAATCAACAAGCTTAACAGCCAAACTATAAACCATAAAAAAGCCTTACTATTTAGTAAGGCTTTTTGTTTTTTACCATTTTTTAAAAGGGTGTTTACTTAACTGTGAGTTGTAATATTTACTGTCACCAGTTATCTCTTCACCTAACCAATTAGGCTTTTCAAACGTTTCATTTTCAGAACTTAATTCAACTTCCGCAATTACCAATCCTTCATTATCTTTATAAAAGATATCAACTTCAAAAATATGATTAGCAACATTAACTTCATATCTTGTTTTATCAATAACACCTTTTTTACAAAGCTTTAAAAGCTGCTCTGCTTCTTGTTTAGGGATTTCCTTTTCCCACTCAAATCTTGATAAACCATTTTTAGACGACATTCCTTTTATTGTCAAAAATCCTTGATTTCCTTTTAATCTAACTCTAACAGTTCGTTTTTTATTAGTACTTAAAAAACCTTGAGTTATTTTAGTTTCCTTGAAGGCTTCAGTTATAAAATCATTAGACTTTACTAAAAATTTACGTTCTATTTCTATCATAATTAAAAGAGTTCTCGATATAGTTTCATTTAAAAAAATGAAAACACCACAACTGACGTTAGTATTAAAGTTATAAATTTACAAGATGCAAAACGATTTACCAATAAGAAAAATTATTCATGTAGATATGGACGCATTTTATGCATCTGTAGCACAAATGGATAATCCAGAACTTATAGGTAAAGCAATAGCAGTTGGTGGTGGTGGAATACGTGGAGTGATAAGTGCTGCCAGCTATGAAGCTAGAAAATTTGGTGTAAAAAGCGCCATGTCAGGTAGGCTAGCTATTAAACTTTGTCCACATCTTATTTTTGTGAAAACAGATTTTGAACGTTATAAAGAAATCTCTAATAAAGTTCGCGCAATTTTTTATGACTACACAGATCTAGTTGAGCCATTATCATTAGATGAAGCCTATTTAGACGTGACCGAAAATAAAAAAGGAAACCCAAGTGCGTCTATGATTGCTGAAGAAATTAGAACTAGAATATTTAACGAGATCGGATTAACCGCTTCCGCAGGAATTAGTATTAATAAATTTGTTGCTAAAGTAGCAAGCGATTACAATAAGCCAAATGGGCAAAAGGTGGTAAATCCTGAAGAAGTTTTAGACTTTTTAGAAGCATTAGATATTAGAAAATTTTACGGAATTGGTAAAGTAACAGCCGAAAAAATGTATCAAAAAGGCATTTTTACGGGTAAAGATTTAAAATCTAAGTCTGCTGAATTTTTAGAACAACATTTTGGAAAATCTGGTAAATCGTATTATTACATTGTTAGAGGCATACATAATAGCGAAGTTAAACCGAACAGAATTAGAAAAAGCCTAGCTGCTGAGCGCACCTTTAATGAAAATTTATCTTCTGAAGTTTTTATGTTGGAAAAACTAAAACTCATAGCAGACGAAGTAGCCAAACGCTTATCTAAAAGTAAAGTGGCAGGAAAAACCGTGACATTAAAAATAAAATACAGTGATTTTACACTGCAGACAAGAAGTAAAACACTACCCTATTTTGTAGCTGATGCAAGTGTTATTTTAGACACCGCAAAAGATTTATTGTATCAAGAAAAAATGAATAATTCAGTACGCTTATTAGGGATTTCATTATCAAATTTAAACACCATCAAAAAAACTAAGACTATTGAAAAGGATAAGATTGTAAGTGTCCAATTAAAATTTGACTTTTAAGCACAAAAAAACCAGCTACTTGATAGTAGCTGGTTTTAAACTATATATACTTTAAATTTGAGTCACCCTTAACGTATTTACCATCCCTTTTTGCTGGATTGGCATCGCTGCAAGACTAATTAACATGTCTCCTTTTTCTAAAAATCCTTTTTTACGGGCAATAGCATTTACATCTTCAATAGTTTCGTCTGTGCTAACAAACTTATCATAGTAAAACGCAGTTACACCCCAAAGTAAATTTAACTGCGTTAAAATACGCATGTTAGAGGTAAAAACTAGAATGTGTGATTTTGGTCGCCATGCCGAAATCTGAAAGGCTGTATACCCACTATTAGTTAATGTTGATATTGCTTTAGCATCTATATCATTAGCCATATGCGCAGCATGATAACAAATTGATTTTGTTATATATCTTTTAGTACGGATATGAGGTGGTGATTGTGGCACTTTGATAAGATCCGAGTTTTCAACACTTTTAATAATATTAGACATTTGTCTAATAACTTGAACTGGATATTGTCCTACACTTGTCTCTCCAGACAACATTACTGCATCTGCACCATCCATTACAGAGTTGGCAACATCGTTAACCTCTGCTCGTGTTGGTGTTAAACTAGTAATCATTGTTTCCATCATCTGTGTTGCAATAATTACAGGTATTCTAGCACGTTTTGCACGTAACACTAATTGTTTTTGCACTAATGGTACTTCTTCCGCAGGGATTTCTACTCCTAAATCTCCACGCGCTACCATTAAACCATCACAAAAAGCAACAATTTTGTCTATATTTTCTACTGCTTCAGGCTTTTCAATTTTAGCAATAATCGGAATTTTATGATCACTATGCTTTTTAATTAATTCTTGTAATAACATTAAATCTTCTGCATGACGTACAAATGACAATGCAATCCAGTCAACTCCTAATTTACATGCAAAAATAGCATCTTCAATATCCTTTTCTGTCAATGCAGGCTGTGATATATTAGTATTTGGAAGATTAACCCCTTTTTTAGATTTTAATGGTCCACCTTGGATAACTTTGGCTTTTACTTCAGATTTTTTATCTGTTGAAATGACTTCGAAAATTAATTTTCCGTCATCTAAAAGAATACGTTCTCCTGGATTTGCATCCTGAGGAAAACGGTCATAGGTCATATAAACACGCTCTTTAGTACCAACAAAACGTTTTCCTGTTGCAAATACAATTTCGTCTCCTGGATTAACTATAACCTCTCCCTTCATTACTCCGACACGTAACTTAGGGCCTTGTAAATCTCCTAAAATTGAAGCGTTATATCCAAATTCGTCATTTAATTCACGGATCATTTTAACACGTTCTTCAACGTCTTGATAATCTGCATGAGAAAAGTTGATTCTAAATACGTTAGCACCTTCGTCTAACATACCTTTTAACACCTCTTTACTTCTAGTTGCTGGTCCTAAAGTTGCAACAATCTTTGTTTTTTTTCTTAATGGCATTAGTTGAATATTAAATTGTCTTTAGATTTTAAAGTATCTGCATCTATACTATATGCAGTAACTACTTGTGGAATCTCAAGAATATTATTTAAAATGATTTTTTCTTTGTTATAAAATTCTGTTTCTATTTTTAGAAGAAAATTTACTTTTTTAAATTCCGGAAGCAGATAATAATTAGTCGCTCCAGAGGATTCTTCTCCAAATAAAGAATTTGATTGATGTTGTAAGTTGTTTTGTTCTACCTTACAAGTATTTGCTACTAGGTAGTACGTAATAAGTTGTTTTTCATCAAACCACTCAAATAAGGCATGACTTGAATTTAAGCTAGGGTTTGTAACATCATCCGCCCTTCTTCTAAATTTGATGTCTAATTTTTGATTTATTAAAAAAGCTAATCTATAGTCTTCTATTACGCAATGTATACCAATTAATACGTATTTCTCTTCATCTAAAAAATTGTCTAATGAGAGTTTTCGAACAGCCATTTTTAATTAAAAAATTAAATGTAAATATAGCATTTAAAGATATACTTTTATTCAATTTTAGGTAAACTTAACAACAAATAATAACGAAAACGTTATAGTAAAACCAATAAATAAGAATAGTCTTAAATTGTTAATTAAATAAAACCAGCTTGAGATATTTGGTTTTGAAGTGCAAAAAAGGCTCGTTTAGACGCTTTTTCTTCTGCTTTCTTTTTAGAAGTTGCTCTAGCTTTTGCGATAACTTTTTTATCTATGGATAGTTTTACAGAAAAATGTTTAATATCATCATTACCGCTATCCTCATAAACATTGTAATCAAATATTTTTTTCTCTTTTTGACACCATTCAATCAATAAGCTTTTATAACTAATAACTTTACCTTCAAGTTTTTCTATATCAACGTAAGGGTTTATTACTCGTTTTTGGATAAATTTATCACACTTTTTATAGCCCTGATCTAGATATATAGCACCAATTAAAGCTTCAAATAAATTACCATGTATATTATCCCCAAATTGCCCTTTAGGTATTTTACTTTCTACTAAATTAATCAATCCTAAATCCTTACCAAGTTCATTTAAATGCTCTCGGCTAACCACTTTAGATCTCATTTTAGTTAAATAGCCTTCATCACCTCCAGGCACTTCCATGTATAAATGATGTGCTATTACAGCACTAAGCATAGCATCCCCAAGAAACTCTAAACGCTCGTAATTAATGATATGTCCTTTACTATTTTTAATGTTCATAGAACGATGCGTAAAGGCAGTTTGGTAATGTTTTAAGGTCTTAGGTTTAAATTTTAAAATTTTAGAAATAGCCATAAAAAATTCCCCATCATCTTTAGATTGGGAATTAAATATGTTACGAATGCTTTTCATTCAATAAAACTAATCTAATTTTTTAAATAACACACAAGCATTGTGACCTCCAAAACCAAAAGTATTGCTCATCGCAACTTTAATGTCTCTTTTTTGAGGTGCATTAAGTGTTAAGTTTAATTCAGAATCTATGTTTTCGTCAACTGTAGTATGGTTGATTGTTGGTGGTACAATACCATGTTCCATTGCTAAAATTGCAGCAATAGACTCGATAGCACCAGCAGCACCTAACAAGTGACCAGTCATAGACTTAGTAGAATTTATATTTATGTTTTTAGCATGATCACCAAAAACTTCTTTGATCGCTTTTAACTCGGCAACATCACCTAAAGGTGTAGATGTACCATGTGTGTTGATGTGATCGACATCTTCTGGTTTTAAACCAGCATTTTCTAAGCAATTTTGCATAACTGCTATTACACCAATCCCTTCTGGATGTGGTGCAGTCATATGATAAGCATCAGAAGACATTCCGCCTCCTAAAACCTCAGCATATATTTTTGCTCCTCTTGCTTTTGCGTGCTCATACTCTTCAAGTATAATTGCTCCAGCGCCTTCACCTAAAACAAATCCATCACGTGTAGCGTCAAAAGGTCTTGATGCTGTTTGTGGGCTTTCGTTTCTGGTTGATAAAGCATGCATGGCATTAAACCCTCCCATTCCAGCAATAGTAACTGCTGCTTCACTTCCTCCTGTTACAATAACATCACAATGTCCTAAACGTATATAGTTTAAGGCATCAATCATTGCGTTTGCAGAAGATGCACATGCAGATACAGTTGTGTAATTAGGACCCATAAAACCATTTTTTATAGAAATGTTTCCTGGTGCAATGTCTGCAATCATCTTTGGGATGAAAAAAGGATTAAATCTAGGGGTACCATCACCTGCAGCAAAATTTAAAACTTCATTTTGAAAAGTTTCTAATCCACCTATTCCAGCTCCCCAAATAACGCCAACTCTAAGTTTGTTAACGGTATCTAAATCTAGTTTAGAGTCCGCAATAGCCTCATCAGATGCGACCATTGCGTACTGCGTAAACCTGTCCATTTTTCGAGCTTCTTTTCTATCTAGAAAATCAGTCGCCACGAAATTTTTTAACTCGCAAGCAAAGTTAGTTTTGAACTTTTCGGTATCAAAATATGTGATAGGGGCAGCCCCACTTTTACCACTAATAAGACCAGTCCAATACTCGTCTTTAGTGTTTCCAATTGGTGTTAACGCTCCTAACCCTGTAACTACTACTCGCTTAAGTTCCATATATATTGTGCTTATTTAGCAGCTTCAATATAAGATACAGCTTGACCTACTGTAGCAATGTTTTCTGCTTGGTCATCTGGAATCTGGATATCGAATTCTTTTTCAAATTCCATGATTAATTCTACAGTGTCTAATGAATCTGCTCCTAAGTCGTTTGTGAAGCTAGCTTCTGTTACAACTTCGTTTTCATCAACACCTAATTTGTCTACGATAATCGCTTTTACTCTTGATGCAATGTCTGACATAATTTTAATTTTTTTAGTTTTAATTAAGAGGCAAAAATAAAAAACTTTATTTTAAAACACACGTTTACTTTAAAAATGTGTTACGAATTTAATTATTTAAATCGAAGAATTTCAATTTTAGCCCATAATTGTTAATAATTATTGCTTTTTTTGTTTGAAGATTTTAACATTGAAACTAGAAAATGAAACGTGTAGTAATTTTTGCGTCCGGTAGCGGAAGTAATGCTGAAAATTTAATAAAGTTTTTTCAAAATAGAGACAATGCGTCTGTTATTCAGGTATTAACTAACAATCCCCATGCCAAAGTGTTAGACCGTTGTAAAAAACTGAAAGTAAGCGCATTATCTTTCAACAAAACAACATTCACTGAAACAGATGATGTGCTAAACATCCTTAAATCCAATCAACCTGACTTAATTGTTTTGGCTGGTTTTTTATGGAAATTTCCTGAAAACATACTAAAACATTTTCCTAATAAAGTAATAAATGTGCACCCTGCTTTATTGCCAAAATTTGGAGGAAAAGGCATGTATGGAATGAATGTTCATGAAGCTGTCGTAGCAAATAAAGAAACAGAAACCGGCATAACTATCCATTTTGTAAACCAAAATTATGATGAAGGCGCTATTATTTTTCAAGCAAAATGTAAGGTTTTGGCTTCAGATACAGCAAATGATGTCGCAGAAAAGATTAACAAGTTAGAAATGGAACATTTTCCAAAAGTGGTTGAAAAATTGTTAAATGAGTAAAAAGAAGAAAAAATACTATACTGTTTGGAAAGGACACCATACAGGTGTTTTTGAAACGTGGAATGATTGTAAGGCTCAAATCAAAGATTATGAAGGTGCTCAATACAAATCATTTGCCACTTTTGATGCTGCAAAAAAAGCTTTAAAAGGTAACTACTTTGATTATATAGGTAAAAACAAATCATTTTCTAGCGAGCTTTCTGCTGAGCAATTAAAAAAAATTGGCCAACCTAACTACCACTCCATATCTGTAGATGCTGCTTCTTCGGGCAACCCAGGTATTATGGAGTACAGAGGTGTAGACACCAAAACAAAAAAACAATTATTTAAGCAAGGACCTTTTGAGCAAGGCACAAACAATCTTGGCGAGTTTCTAGCATTAGTGCATGGTTTAAGTTTTTTAAAAAAACACAATAGCGATCGTATTATATATACAGACTCTAAAACCGCTATGAGTTGGGTCAGAAAAAAAACCTGCAATTCCAAGCTAGAGCGCAATGCCAAAAACAAACCTGTTTACGATTTAGTAGATCGCGCTGTTAATTGGCTTAAAGAAAACGACCACAAAACTACTATTGTTAAATGGGAAACTAAAGCTTGGGGAGAAATTCCTGCAGATTTTGGGCGTAAATAATTAGCTTTACTTTAAATACGTTCCTCTTTTTTACAGAATATTTTTTCGTAAGTTTGCACAAAATTTAAAGCTATTTATGAGCAAGTTAGTAATAGTAGGTACCGTAGCATTTGACGCTATAGAAACGCCTTTTGGTAAAACCGATAAAATTCTTGGTGGAGCTGCAACATATATAGGGTTGTCTGCTGCAAATTTTAATGTAGATCAGGCAGCAGTATCTGTTGTTGGGGGAGATTTTCCTCAGGAATATTTAGATTTATTAAAAGATAGAAATGTAAATATCGAAGGAATAGAAATAGTTAAGGATGGTAAAACCTTCTTTTGGAGTGGAAAATATCACAACGACATGAACTCTCGTGATACTTTAGCTACAGAGTTAAATGTATTAGAACATTTTAACCCTGTTGTACCACAAAATTATCGTGATGCAGAAATTGTAATGCTAGGTAACTTACACCCACTAGTGCAACTTGGTGTTTTAGACCAAATGACTAAAAAGCCAAAATTGGCTATTTTAGATACCATGAATTTTTGGATGGATATTGCATTAGATGATTTACATAAAGTAATTAAACGTGTAGATGTAATTACTATTAATGATGAAGAGGCAAGACAATTAACTGGAGAGTACAGTTTAGTTGTTGCAGCAAGAAAGATTCATGAAATGGGTCCTAAATATGTAGTTATTAAAAAAGGAGAGCATGGTGCGTTGTTATTCCATAATGACCATATGTTTTATGCGCCTGCTTTACCTTTAGAAGAAGTCTTTGATCCAACCGGAGCTGGAGATACTTTTGCGGGTGGATTTGCTGGCTATCTAGCAAGCACTGGAGATATTAGTTTTGAAAACATGAAAAACGCTGTTATTTATGGATCAACCTTAGCCTCCTTTTGTGTAGAAAAGTTTGGAACAGAACGCATGGTTAGTCTAAAAGAAGACGAAGTCAACATTCGCTTACAAGCTTTTAAAAATCTAACACAATTTGATATAGATTTAAAATAAAAAAAACGCGCTCATAATTATGAGCGCGTTTTTTATTTTTGTTACTTTAATATATAACTCACAACACAACAACAATGAGTGATGCTTTAAAACACGAGTGCGGTATTGCACTTATAAGATTACGTAAACCTTTAGAGTTTTACAAAGAAAAATATGGCAGTGCATTTTATGGTGTAAATAAAATGTATTTAATGATGGAAAAGCAACACAATCGAGGTCAAGATGGTGCTGGTTTTGCAAGTATTAAAATGGACACCAAACCTGGTGAGCGATATATAAGCAGAGTACGCTCTATCGCACAACAACCTATTCAGGATATTTTTGCTCAAATTAACGAGCGTGTTAATAAAGAATTAGCAGAACATCCAGAATATCAAGATAGTGTTGCCCTTCAAAAAAAGCATATTCCATATATTGGAGAGTTATTATTAGGTCACGTACGTTATGGTACTTTTGGAAAAAATAGCGTAGAAAGTGTACATCCGTTTTTAAGACAAAACAATTGGATGCATCGTAATCTTATATTAGCAGGAAACTTTAACATGACTAATGTTAAAGAGCTATTTAAAAGCTTGATTGACCTTGGACAACACCCTAAAGAGTACACGGACACCATTACTATAATGGAAAAAATAGGACACTTTTTAGATGATGCGGTTAGTAAAATCTATAAAGACCTAAAAAAAGAAGGCTACGGTAAACACGAATGCTCTCCTTTAATTGCAGAACGTTTAAAAATTGCAAAAATATTAAGACGAGCAGCAAAAAATTGGGATGGTGGATACGCTATGGCTGGACTAATTGGACACGGAGATGCTTTTGTACTTCGTGATCCAGCAGGGATACGTCCTGTTTACTATTATAAAGATGAAGAGATTGTTGTTGTAGCTTCAGAACGCCCTGTAATACAAACGGTTTTTAATGTAGAGTTTGATGATGTTAAAGAGTTAACCCCTGGTCATGCTTTAATCATTAAAAAATCTGGACAAGCTTCGATTAAAAAAATATTAGAGCCTTTAGAGCGTAAATCATGTAGTTTTGAACGTATTTATTTTTCTAGAGGAAGTGATGCCGAAATCTATCAAGAGCGTAAAATGTTAGGTAGATTATTGATGCCTGAAGTACTTAAAGCAATTGATAACGACACAAAAAATAGTGTTTTCTCTTATATACCTAATACTGCAGAAACCTCATTTTTTGGAATGATTGAAACTGTTGAAGAGCATTTAAATTCTAAAAAAACCAAAGCCATTTTAGATGGTAATGGTCAATTATCTGCAGAGCAAGTAACTTCAATATTAAAAGAAAGACCTCGTATAGAAAAAATAGCGATAAAGGATGTTAAATTAAGAACCTTTATTACTGAAGACAGTAGTCGTGACGATCTAGTTGCTCACGTTTATGATGTAACTTACGGAGTTATTAAACCTACCGACAACCTAGTTATAATTGACGATAGTATTGTGCGCGGTACGACTTTAAAAAAGAGTATCATTAAGATGATGGATAGACTACACCCTAAAAAAATAGTAGTAGTTTCCTCTGCTCCACAAATACGTTTTCCGGATTGTTATGGTATTGACATGGCTAATCTAGAAACTTTAGTAGCTTTTAATGCTGCATTAGCTTTACTTAAAGAAAATAACAACTATGGTTTAGTTGAAGAGGTTTATCATAAATGTAAAGCACAAGAAAATTTAGAAGATAAAGATGTCAAAAATTTTGTAAACGAAATTTACGACCAATTTACACCAGAACAGATATCTGCAAAAATATCTGAACTACTAACTGACGACTCTGTAAAAGCAGAGGTCGAAATTATTTTTCAACCAGTGGAAAATTTACATAAAGCTATTCCTGACCATTTAGGAGATTGGTACTTTACAGGTAATTACCCAACTGTTGGAGGTAACAGAGTTGTAAACAGAGCATTTATTAATTTTTATGAAGGTAATAAAGAACGTGCCTATTAAATTATTTAGAACAATTTTAACAAATACTCACATTTAACCGATTATTTTTACACTTTAACTATAATTTACAATAATTCAATTTAAATGTCGTTATATTTGGGCTTACCATAACATAAGTAGGTTAAGTTCATGGTAGATTTGGGGCAAAAAAGGAGAACTCTCGTTCTCCTTTTTTATTTGTCCAAACTTTAGTAGAACATCCATTTTAAAACATAAAAAAAAGCAGATTCAAAAAAAATGAATCTGCTTTTTAATTTTATAAACGTTTTAAAGCTTATTTAGCTTCTGCGTAACGTCTTTCTACTTCGTTCCAGTTAATTACATTAAAGAAAGCTTCAATATAATCTGGTCTTCTGTTCTGGTAGTTTAAATAGTAAGCATGCTCCCAAACATCTAATCCTAAGATTGGTGTTCCTTCACAAGTTACGCCTGGCATTAATGGGTTGTCTTGATTTGGTGTAGAGCACACTTCAACCTTACCTCCTTTGTGCACACATAACCAAGCCCATCCTGAACCAAATTGTGTAGCTGCAGCTTTGCTAAATGCATCTTTAAATCCTTCAAAGCTTCCGTAAGCTGCCTCAATAGCATCTTTAAGCTCTCCAGATAAACGTCCTTTACCTTCTGGATTCATTACTTCCCAAAATAATGAGTGGTTATAAAACCCTCCACCATTATTTCTAACAGCCATATTAGTCATATCTAAATTAGATAAAATATCTTCGATAGACTTTCCTTCAAGGTCAGTACCTGCGATAGCTCCGTTTAATTTAGTTGTATAACCGTTGTGGTGCTTAGAGTGATGTATTTCCATTGTACGTGCATCAATATTTGGTTCTAATGCATCATACGCGTATTTTAATTTTGGTAATTCAAATGCCATAATTGTATGTTTTAAGTTGTTAATATTCAATAAACTCAAATTTAAGCATTAAAGCCTTCAATAGAAAACATTTAGTCAACGTATTGCTTGTTTTTAATAATATTTTAACATCAATATTTAATTATTGAAGATTGTATTAAAATAAATTTAGCAACCATAATATTGTTATTATCTTGTCTAAAATTTAAACTTAATGTTAGAAACAGCTCCTTTTAAAGTTTATGATGCTTCAGCAGGAAGCGGTAAGACCTTTGCGTTGGTCAAGGAGTATTTAAAGCTGCTTTTTACTTCAAAATATAATGATGGTTTTAAACAAATCTTAGCTATAACATTTACCAATAAAGCAGTTGGCGAAATGAAAACTAGGATTTTAGACTCCTTAAAAGAGTTTCCGCACAAAGACAGTAGTATGTTTTTAGCCATTACTGAAGAGCTTGATTTAGAACCTGAGTATGTTAGAAAAAAATCAATCGCTTTATTAAACACAATCATGCATAATTATGCAGCTTTTGACATCTCGACAATAGATGGGTTTAATCATAAGTTAATTAGAACCTTTGCACACGATTTAAAAATACCAATAAATTTTGAAGTCGAGCTTGACACGCCATCATTACTTAACCAAGCTGTTGATAGCTTGATTGCAAAAGCAGGAACCGACAAAAAACTAACTAAGGTTTTAATAGATTTTGCTATTGAAAAAGCGGACGATGACAAAAGCTGGGATGTATCAAGAGACTTTAATAGTATTGCAAAACTATTAATAAATGATAATGATTTACAACATTTAGAAAGTATAAAACATAAAACATTAGAGGACTTTAGCACTTTAAAATCTAAGCTAAGAAAACAAGTTATAGCTGAAGAAACTGTAATTATAAAATTAGCTAACTCTCTTTTATCTGTATTTGAATCTAATGGATTGGACCAAAAAAGCTTTTCTAGAGGTACGCTGTTTAATCATTTTGTGAAAGTTTCGAATTTAAATTTTTATAAAATCTACGAAAACAAACTAGCTACTAACATTGCTGAAGGCGAAGTGT
This sequence comes from uncultured Olleya sp., assembly GCA_947503885.1. Taxonomy (GTDB): domain Bacteria; phylum Bacteroidota; class Bacteroidia; order Flavobacteriales; family Flavobacteriaceae; genus Olleya. The sequence goes on from CANNFD010000003.1 coordinate 13,761, forward strand.
ACACAAAGACTTTAGATTCCGCGAAAGCGCAAATAATAGATCAATTATTACCAGAAATTGAAAAAGTTTATCATAAAATAAAAGAAAACGTTACAAGTTTAAAATTTACAAAAGCAGTCTACAAAAACATTACACCTTTATCTGTATTAAATGCTATAAACAAAGAATTAACCACTATAAAAGAAGACGAAAACAAGTTGTTAATTTCAGAGTTTAACACTTTAATAAGTAAGGAAATAAAAAACCAACCAACACCTTTTATTTACGAGCGTTTAGGCGAAAAATTTAGACATTATTTTATTGACGAGTTTCAGGACACTTCCGTTATGCAATGGGAAAATTTAATCCCATTAATAGAAAACACTCTAACAGGTCAAAATTTAAAAGGAGAGCAAGGGACCGCAATGTTAGTCGGGGATGCTAAACAGGCTATTTACCGTTGGAGAGGTGGAAAAGCAGAACAGTTTTTAGGGCTTACAAAAGATGATAATCCTTTTCCAATTAAAAAAGAAGTTGTCCGATTAGAGCATAATTATAGAAGTTTTAAAAATGTAATTCAGTTTAATAATCAGTTTTTTGATTTCTTATCCCAAAACAGTTTTAGTAGCACGGATTACTCTGATTTATACAAAAAAGCAAATCAAAACCCTTTTTTAAAACAAGAAGGCTACGTAAATTTAAAGTTTTTAGACTTAAAGAAAGAAGATGATATTAAAGAGGGCTTTCCAGAAACCGTTTTTGAAACCATAAACCAATGTCTAGCTAATGGCTACAACCTAAAAGATATCTGTGTTCTTGTTAGAAAGAAAAAAGAAGGAGTTGCTATTGCAGAGTTTTTAAGCGAAAAAGGAGTTAAAATAACTTCTTCCGAGACCATGTTAATTAATAACTCTGAACAGGTACGTTTGGTTGTTAATATTTTAAAATTATTAATTAACCCTAATAATTTAGAGGTCAGGATTAACATCTTAGATTATTTAGCAAACGCTAATAACATAAAGGATAAACATAGTTATTTTAAAGCCAATCTTAACTTACCTTTAGAAGCCTTTTTTGAAAGTTTCAAGCAATTTTCTGTGTTTTGCGATCCTTCAGAATTAGTTCAACTAGCATTATATGATTTAGCAGAAAGCTTAGTTAGAAGTTTTAAAATGACAACATCATCTAATGCTTACGTTCAATATTTTTTAGACATTGTTTTAGAGTTCTCTCAGAAACAAATATCAGACATTCCAAGTTTTATAGAGTATTACGACACTAAAAAAGATAGCTTAAATATTGTGTCACCCAATAATCAAAATGCAGTACAAATAATGACCATACATAAGTCTAAAGGACTAGAGTTTCCGGTGGTTATTTTTCCTTATGCCCATTTAGATATTTACCGAGAGATTGAACCAAAAGAATGGTTTCCGGTGGATGAAAACCAGTTTAATGGTTTTACCAAAACACTACTAAATTTTAATAAAGATTTTGAAGATTTTGGAGATACCGGTAAAGCTATTTACAACAAACATAGGTCAGAGCAGGAATTAGACAATATTAACTTATTATATGTTGCACTAACTAGACCTATAGAGCAACTATACATTATTTCTAAAAAAGAAAATCCAAAAAAAGAACTAATAACATATAACACTTATTCAGGGTTATTTATAAATTACTTAATGCAAATTGGGCTTTGGACTGAAGCACAATTAGAGTATAGTTTTGGAAACTTTAAACGTGAATCAGTAGATGAAGAAAAGGTTGAAAACACACAAATAACGGAACAGTTTATTAGTGTCTCGAAACTAGATCATAATATTAAAATAATCACTAAATCTGGTTATTTATGGGATACAGAGCAAGAAAACGCTATTGAAAAAGGAAATCTTATCCATGACATCATGGCTGAAATAGAAACTAAAAAAGACATAGACGCTGTAATTACTAACTATACAAATGCTGGAACTATAAATCAAAAGCAAGCAGTCATCCTATCAGAAACAATTGATAAAATAATTAGCACACCTGAGATTAATCCTTATTTTACCAATGACTATGTAATATACAATGAGCGTGATATAATATCAAAATCAGGAGCAATTATTAGACCAGATCGCTTAGCTATAAAAGATAACCAGGCTATTATTATAGATTACAAAACGGGATTACCAAACCCTAAGTACCAACAACAATTAGAAGCATATTCAGACATATTAAAAGAGATGAATTTTATCGTAAAAAAGAAGATTCTAATTTATGTCAATGACACTATAAAAATTGTGACTTATTAATAAAGAACAGCTTTAATAAGTCGCTTACACAAAAACATTACTAAATTTGTAAAAAACACAATTATGTACAGTACAATAAAACAACACTTACAAAAAGAAATACAAGACATAAAAGACAATGGTCTTTTTAAAGAAGAACGCATTATAACCTCTGCTCAAGGGGCAGAAATAACATTAAACACCGGAGAAAGTGTTTTAAACTTTTGCGCAAATAACTATTTAGGATTATCCTCTCACCCAGAGGTTATTAAAGCAGCGCAAGACACCATGGACACTCATGGTTTTGGGATGTCATCTGTTAGATTTATTTGTGGTACACAAGACATACACAAAACATTGGAGCAGAAAATTGCAGATTTTTATGGTACAGAGGACACCATTTTATACGCTGCAGCTTTTGATGCTAATGGAGGTGTTTTTGAACCTCTATTAGGAAAAGAAGATGCGATAATATCAGACTCATTAAATCACGCTTCAATTATTGATGGTGTTAGACTATGTAAAGCTGCACGATACCGTTATAAAAATAATGATATGGCAGATTTAGAGCAACAACTTATTGATGCTAATAAAAACGGGGCTCGATTTAAAATTATTGTCACAGATGGTGTCTTCTCGATGGATGGTTTAGTTGCCCCATTAGACAAAATTTGTGATTTAGCAGATAAATATGATGCTATGGTAATGATTGACGAGTGTCACGCTACTGGTTTTATTGGAGAAACTGGTAGAGGTACATTAGAAGAAAAAGGAGTAATGGATAGAATAGACATTATTACCGGTACATTAGGTAAAGCGCTAGGTGGTGCAATGGGTGGTTATACTACTGGTAAAAAAGAAATTATCGAAATGTTACGTCAACGATCAAGACCATATTTGTTTTCAAACTCTTTAGCTCCTGCTATTGTTGGTGCTTCAATAAAAGTGTTTGATATGTTAGCCAATGACAATTCATTACGTGATAAGTTAGAAGAAAACACTAAGTTTTTTAAAAAAGAAATGAAAGCTGCTGGCTTTGATATTATAGATGGTGACTCTGCAATTGTACCAGTTATGCTTTACGACGCTAAATTATCACAGACTATGGCTAATATGCTATTAAAAGAAGGGATCTATGTTATTGGATTTTTCTTTCCGGTAGTACCTAAAGATAAAGCAAGAATTAGAGTGCAATTATCCGCAGCACATACTAAGGAGCATCTACAAAAAGCAGTAGACGCATTTATTAAAGTAGGTAAAACTTTAGAAATTATTTAGAAACGATATATAATACTGATACAAAAGCACTAATAATCAATATTTTTATATATTTGTCTTTGTTAATAATATATAACAACTTATTTTTGCTTTTAAATTAACACTTAAAATTAAATTTTTGAATATGAAAAATCTTAGCAGATTATTGTTCACAATGTTACTACTTTCAAGTTTAGGTAACGTTATGGCGCAAGACCAAAACAACCCATGGGCTATTAACTTCGGTGTAAACGCTGTAGATGTTTTTCCTGTAGGTGAAAACGCTCCTCAAGGAGATTATTTCCAAGAATTCTTTAACGCTACTGACCACTGGAGTATTTTACCATCTTTATCTACAGTTTCTGTATCTAAGTATGTTGGTGACAACTTTTCAGTTCAAGCTGGAGGTTCTATAAATACAATCACTAAATGGGGACAAGATAGTACTAGTGAAAGCTTACGTGTTAACGATTTAGCTTACTATGCTATTGATGGTAATGTAAGATACCACTTAGGTGAGTTAGTTGGATCTAAAAAATTAGACCCAGCAATCGGAATTGGTGGTGGATACACTTGGATTGAAGAAGGTGCATACAATACTTACTCTACTGTTGCAGGTTCTAACAATGCTGTTGGTGCTGGTACAGTTAATGCTTCTTTAGGATTAACATACTGGTTTTCTGATAATATTGGTTTATTTGTTGAGTCTAAATATAAGCACTCTTTTGAAGACTACTTAACTAAGCATTTCCAACATTCAGCTGGTTTAGCAATTAAATTTGGTGGAACTGATACTGATGGTGATGGAATATATGACAAAGATGATGCTTGTCCTGATACTTTTGGATTAGAAGCATTTAACGGTTGTCCAGATTCTGATGGTGATGGAATCGAAGATTCTAAAGATACTTGTCCAAACGAAGCTGGTTTACCAGAATTTAACGGATGTCCAGATTCTGATGGTGATGGTGTTCCAGATAACTTAGACGAATGTCCTCAAGTTAAAGGATTAAAAACTTTAAAAGGTTGTCCAGATGCTGATGGTGACGGAGTTGCTGACGCTAAAGATAAATGTCCTAATGAAGCTGGTCCAGCTGCAAACCAAGGATGTCCTTGGCCAGATACTGATGGTGACGGTGTATTAGACAAAGATGATAACTGTCCTGATGAAGTTGGTACTGTTGCAAACAATGGTTGCCCAGAAGCTCCTGCTGTTCCAGACCAAGTTGTATTAGATCAGTTAAATAGCTATGCTAAAACTATCTTATTTGATACTGGTAAATCAAGCTTCAGAAAAGAAACTTTACCTGTATTACAATCAATTACAGCTATCTTAAAAGAGTACCCTGGTGCTAACTTTACAATTGAAGGTCATACTGATAGTGTTGGAAGCAAAACTTCTAACCAAGTATTATCTGACGCTAGAGCTAACGCTGTAATGGCTTTCTTAATCGAAAACGGAATTGATTCTGAAAGATTAAATGCTTACGGTTTTGGTGAAGATTACCCAATCGACAGTAACAAAACAAGAGCTGGTAGATTTAACAACAGACGTGTTGAAGTAAAACTTAAAAAATAAGTTTTAACAAACATTAAATTTTATAGAAAAACGCTTCGGGAAACCGAAGCGTTTTTTACTTTTATATAATGACAAGTTTTATTCAAGATGTACTTAACGATTTAAAAAATAAAGACGCAAACTTTAGCGATCTTGTATTTGTATTACCAAGCCGAAGAGCTGGTGTATTTTTAAGACGTGAATTAAGTTTTATACTTAATCAAACTATATTTGCACCCAAAATTATTAGCATTGAATCTTTTGTGGAAGAATTATCTAAATTAAAAGCCACGACTAATACAGAGCTACTATTTGAGTTTTATAACACCTACCTAGAGCTAACTCCCGAAAAGGATAGAGAAGGATTTGACGCTTTCTCAAAATGGGCACAAATAATACTTCAAGACTTTAATGAGATTGATCGTTATTTAATTCCGCAGAAAAAAATATTTGATTATTTAAAAGCTATTAAAGATCTAGAGCATTGGTCTTTACAATCTAATCAAACAGAGCTAGTAAGTAGCTATCTTAAGTTTTGGAATAAATTAAATGACTACTATACATCTTTTACAAAATCTTTAATTACAAAAGGGCAAGGTTACCAAGGTTTAATCTATCGTGAAGCTTTTAATAATATTAAAGATTATACTGCTAACACAAATACAAAACATATATTTCTAGGTTTTAACGCTTTAAATGAAGCAGAAGAAGCAATCATACAGCAACTATTACAAAATGATCTAGCAGCAATATATTGGGATATTGATAGTACATTTATAGATAATAAAATACATGACGCTGGTTTATTTATAAGACAACATAAAAACAACTGGAACTATTTTAAAAAACACCCATTTAATTGGATTAACAACCACTATACAACTCCAAAAAATATTTCTGTTTTTGGAGTACCTAAAAATATTGGGCAAGCCAAAGCTATTGGATCTATACTTGAAGATTTGAGTATAGAAGATGCTTCTTTAAAAAATACTGCGGTAGTATTAGGGGACGAGAATTTGCTAATACCAGTATTAAACTCTGTTCCTGAATCTGTAAACACTTTAAATATAACAATGGGGTTTCCGTTAAAGACGATTCCATTAGCTTCATTATTTGAACATTTATTTACACTTCAAAAGAAGAATTCTGAAACGTTTTATTATAAAGATGTAATCAGTATTTTGTCACATCAATTTATCCAACCGCTGTTTAAAAATGATAGTGCCATAGCTTTAATAGATCTAATTAATAAAAATAATTTAGTTTACTTGACAGAGGCACGTTTAGCTGAACTTTACAAAGAAGAAACTGATTTACTAACATTACTGTTTAGTAATTGGAATAACAACGCTAACACAGCTTTAAGCAACTGTTTTAAGCTAATTAAAACAATTAAAGCACATCTAACCCTAGACAAGAGCAAAAATCAATTAGGACTAGAATATCTATACCGTTTTAATACATTATTTAACGAAATTTTACGCTTAAACGAAACCTATAATCATATAAAAGATATCAAAGGTCTCTATAGTATTTATAAAGAGCTATTAAGTTCTGAAACCTTAGACTTTCAAGGAGAACCATTACAAGGGTTACAAATTATGGGAATGTTAGAGTCTAGAGTTTTAGATTTTGAAACCATAATAATATCAAACGTAAATGAAGGTGTTTTACCATCAGGAAAAACAAATAACTCATTTATACCATTTGATGTTAAAATAGAAAACAAACTACCTACTTATAAAGAAAAAGATGCTGTTTACACCTATCACTTTTATCATTTATTACAACGTGCAAAAAACGTTTATATACTTTACAACACAGAAATTGATGCTTTAACTGGAGGCGAAAAAAGTAGATTTATTAATCAATTAGAGCTAGAAGGGATTCATAATATTTCTCATAAAATATTAACACCAAAAGTACCAAACCATACAAAAGCATTAGTGACCGTAACAAAAACGGACCCGGTAATTGCACAACTAAAGGAGATAGCAAGAAAAGGATTTTCGCCATCTTCATTAACTAGCTATGTTAGAAATCCGATTGACTTTTATTACCAAAAACTATTAGGCATTTCCAACCTTGAAGAAGTAGAAGAAACTATTGCTGCTAATACATTAGGGACTGTAGTACATAATACCTTAGAAGCATTATACCTACCATTTGTAGACCAGATTTTAACCGCAGACGCTATTAAAGATTTAATCCCTAAAATTGACACATATATTACTAACTTTTTTAAAGAAGAATATAAAGAAGGTGATATGACCAAGGGTAAAAACCTTATCGTGTTTGAGATAGCAAAACGGTATGTTTTAAATTTTTTAAATCTTGAAATTAAAAACATTAAAAAAGGCGATTCCATTAAAATAATAGCTTTAGAAGCTAAGGTAGAAAACGTCAATATTAAAATAGAAACCTTAGATTTTCCAATACAATTAAAAGGAACGGTAGATAGGATTGATCAGTGTAATGGGGTAACAAGAATTATAGATTATAAAACAGGTAAAGTAGATCAGGCTAAAGTTTCTGTAATAAATTGGGACGATTTATTAACGGACTATGATAAGTATAGTAAATCATTTCAGGTATTATTGTATGCTTATATGCTTCAAAAGGATAAGAAAATAAACTTACCTATTCAAGCAGGTATTATTTCATTTAAAAATTTAAGTGCTGGTTTTATCCCTTTTACTAAAAAAGAAAGTAGCCATAGTAAAACTAAGGACACATTGATTAATCAAGACACTTTAAATGAATTTGAAGTTCAGGTTAAAGCTTTAATAATTGACATATTTAATCCAGAAATTGACTTTATAGAAAAAGAGTTATAATGATTAATAAAAACCTAGTTTTATCCAGAAACAATCAAAAACCAATCGTTTTTGATACTTATTATGATAAAAATGCAAAACCAAAACCATTAGTCATACTTTGTCATGGTTATAAAGGTTTTAAAGATTGGGGTGCTTGGGATTTGGTAGCCGAAAAATTTAAAGATGAAGGATTCTTTTTTGTAAAATTCAATTTCTCTCATAATGGAGGAACAATTAAACAGCCTATTGATTTTCCAGATTTAGAAGCTTTTGCAGAAAATAATTATAGTAAAGAACTACAAGATTTAGAGGACATTATTAATTATTTTACTTCTGAAAAAAATTCCTTTTTTGAAGATATTGATACAAAAAACACAACCTTAATAGGGCACTCAAGAGGTGGTGGTATAGCGACCATTAAAGCAAGTGAGGACCACAGAATAAAAAAACTAATAACTTGGGCAAGTGTTTGTGGTTTTGGTAAACGCACTTCCACCACAGGAAATTTAGAACAGTGGAAAAAGGATGGTGTAAAATATGTTTTAAACGGTAGAACAAAACAAAAAATGCCACATAACTACCAATTTTATTTGGACTATAAGGCAAATGAAGCGCGATTAAATATTGAAAATTGCTGTAAAAACTTAAACATTCCGCACTTAATAATTCATGCCAAAGAGGATCCGTCTGTGAGTTTTGAAGAAGCAGAATCTTTACAGCTTTGGAGCCCTAATAGCACCTTAGTCATTATTAATAATAGCGACCATGTTTTTAGTGCTAAACATCCATGGACAGAAAATAAATTACCTGAAGCACTTAAAACAGTGACTGAGCAAACTATAAGTTTTATTAAATAAGCAATTTTACTTTAATCCGCTTAAAACTAAAACAGGAAAACTTGAAATATAAAAATCCTTTTTTAAGATGCTGTTTTTCTCCCACATTTTAGTAAAAAAACCTCTTTTTCGTCTTACAACACATAACATATCGGGATTAAACGCGTTATAATGCTCTAAAACACCTTGGTATGTTGTGCCATTTTGAGACTCTTTAATAGATGTTAATTCTACTTTTAGATCCTCACCTACAACAAAATCTTCAACAGAATGAAACGGTGTTTTGATAAGTAATAAGTTTAAGGTTGCATTAAAATGTCTTTTTAAACTAATTAAAGGCTTTAAGGCATCTTTTTTATTGATTACTGCAGATTTAAGTGCAAGTAAAATAGAATTTATCGGTTTATAAACATAGCCTTCAGGAACGATTAATGCAGGTATATTAGTCTGTTTAACTATTTTTCCAGAGGTTTTACCTAAATACACTTCGTCTTTTATCGAGTTTGTACGAGGCTCTAATAATATCAAGTCTATATCTAAGGTTTTAGATACTAAATCTAAAGTTTCAACTAATTTTCCTTTAAAAGTTTTTACTATAATTTCAACATTTTTAGTGTCAATTTTAGAAACATGATTGTTTAAAAAATCTAAACTTTCTCGTTCTAAAATCTCGTCTACTTTAATCATTGTACCTGATTTAGTATAAATGTTATAAATCTGAATAACATATACTTTTGCGCCAAAAGCTTCCGCAAAATCTACTGCGTATTGTAAATGACTTACTGCATTTTGAGAAGATCCAACAGGGACTAAAATAGATTTCATATAAAGTAAATTTAGAGTACAAAAATACAAGATTTTATTCATAATAACTTAGATAATCTTTTACGACCTTTGCAAAACATTATTAAAGTTAATTTTGAGTACTTCCATAAGTTTAAAACATATTAATAAACTAGCAATACCTGCACTAATCGCTGGTATATCAGAGCCTATTTTATCTTTAACAGATGCAGCAGTTGTTGGAAATGTGCAAATTAATCCAACCGAATCCTTAGCGGCAATTGGAATTGTTACCACTTTTCTTTCTATGTTAATTTGGATTTTAGGCCAAACCAGGAGTGCTATTTCATCAATAATATCGCAACATGTTGGAGCAGATAAACTAGATCAAGTTAAGGATTTACCAGCCCAAGCTATTTTTTTAATTACCTCATTAAGTTTGGTAATCATAGCTACTACTTATCCTTTTGCTTCGCAAATATTTAAACTTTATAACGCCTCAGGTTTGATTTTAGACTATACTGTAGACTATTATAAAATTAGAGTATTTGGGTTTCCTTTTACGTTATTTGTCATCGCGGTATTTGGTACGTTTAGAGGATTGCAAAACACCTATTATCCAATGATTATTGCAATAATTGGCGCAGCTTTAAATGTTGTTTTAGATTTTGCTTTTGTATATGGTATAAATGGTTTTATCAATCCAATGCATATCAAAGGTGCTGCTTATGCAAGTGTAACAGCACAAATAGTTATGGCTTTAATAGCAGCCTATTTATTGTTAACAAAAACATCCATACCACTGCGGGTCAAGTTTCCTTTAAATAAACAGATTGGACATTTTGCACTTATGATTTTAAACCTTTTTGTACGGACTCTTGCTTTAAACATAACCCTATATTTTGCTACAAAATACGCTACAGGATATGGTAAAAATTATATTGCAGCCTATACAATAGCAATAAACTTATGGTTTTTAGGTGCTTTTATTATAGATGGATATGCAAGTGCTGGAAACATATTATCAGGTAAATTATATGGCGAAAAAAACTATAGAGACTTATTAGGATTAAGTAAAAAACTAATTAAATACGGAATCTATTTAGGATGTTTAGTAGCAATAATTGGATCTGTTTTTTACTACCCTATTGGGAAGATTTTTACCAAAGAACCTGAGGTGTTAAAAGAGTTTTATAAGGTATTTTGGATTGTGTTAGCTATGCAACCCTTATGTGCATTAGCCTTTATATTTGACGGAATGTTTAAAGGTTTAGGTAAAATGAAAGACCTACGTAACCTACTACTACTATCTACTATTTTTGTGTTTCTACCTATTTTGTTTATTGCAGATTATTATAATCTTAAGCTTTACGGTATCTTTATAGCCTTTACCTTTTGGATAATTGCACGTGGTTTTCCGTTAATTATAAAATTTAGAAAACAATTTTTACCTCTAGCACAAAACAACTAACTTTACAGTATAATAATATGTTATGTTACTAAGCCTACTACAGCAAGTTAATATTGAAGATAAAATTAAAAATGCACCAGATGACAATTATCAAATTGGCATCCTGATTGGGTCTTACTTACCCCTTTTTATTTTAGTGGTTTTAGCTTACTTACTTTACATGTATAACAAAAAACGAAACAAAGATTTATAAAATTTATGAGCGATTTAATTTTTCCACTTTTAGCATTATTTGTCATTATAGCCTATTTTTATAATAAAATACGCAATAAAAGACGCTAATTACCGTGTTTTTAACCAACCTGTAATACTTAGTCTTTTAGTGTTTACTGGTCTAACTTCGTGTTCTAAAATCTGACTTTCAAAAATAACAACACGACCCGGAAATGGATAAATAACTTTTTCTACTTCCTGACCATTATCATCTAAATACAAAACCAATTCGCCACCATTTTCTGGCTGCCAATCTTCATGATTAAGGTAGCACACAAATGACAATTTGCGCCTATCATCGTTTTTAAAAGTATCCAAATGGCGTTTGTAAAATGTTGATTTTGGGTAAATAGCATAATGGAATTCTTTATACAAAATTCCTAAAAAACAGGTTTTATTTAAATAGTCAACCAAGTCATTTATTTTATTAAAAAACAACTTTTCGGCAGGGTTAGACACCACCTCATCCATCCATAAAATCACATCCCCTCTAATAGATTTAACAATAACCTCATCAAATTTATTACCTATCGCAGCTTTTTTAAAAGCATCTTCTTCATATTTATCAAGTATTGATGCCCTTAATGCATTAACTTCTTCCTCAGAAAAAAAATTATCTATAATTGTAAATTTTTGTTTAGATATATCGTCTATAATACGCTCATATAGCGGATTTTCAACAAAACCTAGTGCTTCAAAAAGCTGAGCCATACTACTATTACATTTAAAAAAGAGCGCAAATGTAACCTATTAACCTTTCGCTTTTACAAATTCAATATCTTTGCGCAATAAAACTTAGGTTAATGAGCAAGATTCGAATTACAAAACAATTTACTTTTGAGACTGGACACGCACTTTATGGCTACGACGGTAAGTGTAAAAACGTACACGGACATAGTTATAAATTAGACGTAACAGTAATAGGTACGCCAATTTCAGACAGCAGCAATGTTAAATTTGGAATGGTAATCGATTTTACTGACCTTAAAAAAATAGTCAAAGAAGACATTGTAGAAGTTTTTGACCACGCCACAGTATTTAACAAAAATACACCACACGTCGATTTAGCAAAAGAGCTTAAGGACAGAGGTCACAACGTACTATTGGTAGATTATCAACCAACCAGCGAAATGATGGTTATCGATTTTGCACAAAAAATACAAAACCGCCTACCAAACAACATCAAGCTACACTCGCTAAAACTATCCGAAACCGCAACCAGTTACGCACAATGGTACGCTAGCGATAATATGTAAAAAATTTGGGCGTTACCACAAGGGTCGCGCTTTCCATTATATCTTTTTTGCGCAGAAGCGCACACAAAAAAGGATGCCATTACAATCGCTAACGCAAACCTAAGCCAACTATAAGCATTATCAAGAATTAAGTATCTTTACAACATGCAAATTCCAAAAGGAAAAAAAATATACTTCGCCTCCGACAATCACCTTGGCGCACCAACAAAAGAGCAATCTTTACCACGCGAAAAAAAGTTTGTCGCATGGTTAGATATGGTCAAAGAAGATGCAGCAGCCATTTTTTTGTTAGGTGATATGTTTGATTTTTGGATGGAATACAAACGTGTGATTCCAAAAGGATTTACCAGAACATTAGGTAAACTAGCCGAAATAAGCGACTCCGGAATCCCAATCTATTACTTTGTAGGTAATCATGACCTTTGGATGGATGGCTATTTTGAAGAAGAGTTAAACATCCCCGTTTATCATAAACCAAAAGAGTATACCTTTAACAACAAAACCTTTTTTATAGGACATGGCGATGGATTAGGACCACATGATAAAGGGTATAAACGCATGAAAAAAGTGTTTACCAACCCAATTGCAAAATGGTTGTTTAAACGCGTAATACACCCTGATTTTGGCGTACGATTAGGACAATATATGTCTGTTAAAAACAAACTGATTTCCGGAGACGAGGATGCCAAGTTTTTAGGGAATGATAAAGAGTGGTTAGTACAATATTGCAAACGTAAGCTAGAAACCAAACATCGTGATTTTTTTGTGTTTGGACACAGGCACTTACCTTTAAACATTGATTTAGAGAACAACTCTAAATATATCAATCTAGGCGACTGGATCCAGTACTTTACTTACGGTGTTTTTGACGGAGAAACTATGGAACTAAAAGAGTTTAAACAGTAAGTTAAACCCACTATTATTGTTTTAATAAAGCCTCTAAAGTTAGTTGATCTATATTACCATCTGCAAATAGATTAGCTTTAGTTTCAAAATCTAATATGGCATTTTGAGTTATAGATTTATACACACCATCCATTGGGATATCGTAACCTTTTTTTACTAAAAGCTTTTGGATTTCAAAAATAAAAGCACTTTTCTCTCCCGACCTTAAATTACCTTTTGGTAATTGAGACAGCAATCTATTTTTAAATGCCTCAGATTCTAGTTGTTTAGTATAGGCTGCTTCTGTAAGACCTGTATCTTCAAATGTTTTAATCCCTTGATTAGAATACCCTTTATCTTTTAATTGTTTAGACTGCTCCAAAATAGTTTCATAAAACTTGACTTTGGCCAATTTTTCAGCGTAAGCTTTAACAACTAAAACTGTTTGCGCATCATCATCTTCTGGGTTTCTTACATCTATACGGTTAGCGCTCCATTGCATAGTAATATAACTATTAAGGTCTTGAATGGCTGTGTTGTAATTAAACACAACTTCAGGATTATGATAATTTAAATCTATGTTTTGACTGACTTTATAATCTGTGTTTTTAGGATTAAAACGTTGGTAGGTTTGATATTGATTGTAAGCAAAAATTGCAATGATAATTACAATTATAGCGATTAGTAATTTTTTCATTTTAAATGTGGTTAAGTAATGTCAAATATAGTTTAAAATTGAATAACACTATGTAGCTTCGTTTTCGTGTTCTTCAATATCTTTTGTTAAATCTAAGTTTCGTAACGTTTTATTTTTAGCGCCAATAGTGACTACGGTTAGCAAAGTCATTACACCTCCAAAAATCACTGCTCTAGCTGCACCACCTAAATACTTAGCTGCAATTCCGCTTTCAAAAGCTCCAAGCTCATTAGATGACCCAACAAACATACTGTTTACGGAGGCTACACGTCCACGCATATGATCTGGTGTTTTTAATTGTAAAATAGTTTGGCGTATTACCATTGACACACCATCTGTCACACCAGAAAAAAACAATGCTGCAACACTAACCCAAAATAGTTTAGACATTCCAAAAATGATAATACAAACACCAAATCCAAAGATTGATATTAGTAACTTTTTACCTGCATTTTTATTGACTGGCAAATAAGTTGTAATAAACATAGTTAATATACTACCAACAGATACTGACGCATTTAAAACACCAAAACCTGTTGGTCCAACATGTAAAATATCTTGTGCAAAAACAGATAATAAAGCGACTGCACCACCAAACAATACCGCTATCATATCTAAAGATAATGCCCCTAATATTGCTTTATTATTAAAGACAAATTTAAGTCCAACCTTCAAGCTTTCTTTTACGGACTCTCCAACTTTAGGATTTAAAATAGGTTTTTTTTCTATTTGAAACGTAATAACAAAAGCTAAAGCCACTAAAATAAAGACAATACACAACGTCATAGCAACACCAATCCAACCTATAAGAAAGCCTCCAAATAAGGCTCCTAAAACAGTTGCAGCTTTCCAAGTACTACTACTCCAAGTGGCAGCATTTGGATATATTTTTTTTGGAACAAGTAACGCTATTAACGAAAAAATAGTTGGACCAAAAAACGATCGCAAAAAGCCACCAAAAAACACCAATGCATAAATACTATAAAGAATAGTTTGTGTGGACCAATCCGACACCACTTTGTCCCAGGTTAGTAAAAATAGTCCTAAACTAATTAGTGAAAATGCTGCAATACATAATGCTAATAAGTTTCGTTTTTCTCTTTGATCTACTATATGCCCAGCAAATAAAGCCATAGTAAAGGCTGGGATAATTTCCATTAAACCAATTAAACCTAAATATAAAGGGTCTTTAGTCAGGGTATATACCTGCCATTCTATAACAATAAACTGCATTGACCAACCAAAAACCAACGCAAATCTTAGTAATAAAAAGATATTAAATTCTTTAATCCTAAGTGCTGCATACGGATCATTTTTTGCCATATTATGCTTTTAAATCTCTTAATTTTAATTGTAAAGACACATTACCTTGCCAATGGTTTTCGTCAACAGAATAAACCGCTTTAAATGGCTTTTTATCTTTGATTAAATTTAATTTTTCTCCTAGATTAAAGCCAATACAAACAAATTTTGCTTGACCATCTGTAACCGTAATTCTAAGATGTTTATCATCTGCTCCAACACATTTTCCGTATCCTGTGTCTTTTAAATTTTCCGACATAAAAATGGGTGTCATATTTCCTGGTCCAAAAGGTGCAAATTGTTTTATAATACGCCAAAACTTATCATCAATAGCATTAAGCGCAATAGTAGTATCAATTTTAATTTCTGGTGTTAATAAATTTTTATCTATCGTTTTAGACACTTCGTCTTCAAAAGCTTGTTTAAAGGCTTCGTAGTTTTCTTCTTTAAGTGTTAAACCCGCAGCATACATATGCCCTCCAAATTGTTCGATATGCTCGCTACAAGCTTCTAAAGCATTATAAACATCAAACCCAGAAACCGATCTTGCAGATGCTGCTAATTTGTCGCCACTTTTAGTAAATACTAATGTTGGTCTGTAATACGTTTCAATTAATCTAGATGCCACAATCCCAATGACCCCTTTGTGCCAATCTTCTTGATACACAACGGATGTTAGTCTGTTTTCTTCTTTATTTTCTATAATTTGCTCTAAGGCTTCAATAGTTATTGTTTTGTCCGCTTCGCGTCGATCTGTATTAAAAGCTTCAATTTCTTCAGCGTATTTAATTGCAGTAGGTAAATCTACTTCTGTTAATAAATCCACTGCGTATTGTCCATGTTTCATGCGCCCAGCAGCATTAATACGTGGTGCAATAGTAAACACTACATCTGTTATAGTTAAGGTGTCTTTTTTAAGTTGATTGATAATAGCCTTAAAACCAGCTCTGGGATTTTGATTTACCACTTGCAATCCATGATAAGCTAAAACCCTGTTTTCTCCAGTAATCGGGACAATATCTGCACCAATAGCAGTTGCTACTAAATCTAAATACGGAATCAAATCCTCTATAGTTTCACCATCTTTTCCTGCTAAGGCTTGAATTAATTTAAATCCAACACCACAACCACACAACTCTTTATAAGGGTAATTACAATCGTCTTGTTTTGGGTCTAAAACAGCAACAGCATCTGGTATAATAGCACCTGGTCTGTGGTGGTCACAAATTATAAAGTCTATGTTTTTTTCTTTGGCGTAAGCGACTTTATCTACAGCTTTAACACCACAATCTAATGCTATTATTAAACTAAAATCATTATCCTCTGCAAAATCAATTCCTTTATATGATACGCCATAACCTTCTCCATATCTATCCGGAATATAAGTGGCAACCTGCGATGTTTTTGTTAATAAATAAGACGACATTAATGCTACCGAAGTCGTACCATCCACATCATAATCGCCATATACCAATATGTTTTCGTTATTTACAATTGCCTGTTGTATTCTAACCACTGCTTTGTCCATATCCTTCATTAAATACGGGTCATGCAAATGGTCTAAACTAGGTCTAAAAAAAGATTTAGCATCCTCAAAATCTTCAATTCCACGCTGTACTAAAAGTGAGGCAATAGGTGCATCAATTTGCAGACTTTTTGCTAAGGCATTAACAGTTTCGGGATTAGGTTTTGGCTTTAAAGTCCAACGCATTTTAATGTTTTTTAAAAATAAAATTTACCAACTAAAATTTAAGCATTATGAAAATACACATTTGTTTTAACCTCGGCAAAACGTCTAAACATTTCCATTACACCACAATATTTTTCAATTGATAGTTGTACTGCTCTGTTTATTTTGTCTTCATTTAAATCTGCACCTGTAAAATGATAGTCTAAAATTACAGTGTGATAATATTTAGGATGCTCCTCAGTCAACAACCCTTCGACCTCCATTTTTAAATCATAATTTTCAATTTTCATTTTATCTAAGATAGATACAACATCTAAGCCAGAACAACCAGCTAAGGATGATAGCATTAAAGCTTTAGGAGATAGACCTTCCCTTTCTTTACCTTCTACGTCAGTATCCATTAATACATGGTGTCCACTTGGGTTATCAGAATCGAATAACATGTTTCCTTTCCAATTGGTTGTAATTTTATGCGACATAATTGAATATTTTTTCGTTTATTGATATCAATCAAAAATACTATTTAAAAACCAAAAAAACGATGCCTTTAGTAACTCCTTTAACAGCAGATCACGATTTAGAAACCAAAGAATTAGCTACATTTTTTAACGAAACGCTTGGGTTTTGTCCAAATTCTGTTTTAACGATGCAGCGTAGACCTGCTATTAGTAAGGCTTTTATTAATTTAAATAAAGCGGTTATGGCTAATGAAGGGCGCGTGACGTCTGCTTTAAAACGTATGATTGCGTGGGTAAGTAGTAACGCTACAGGTTGCAGGTATTGTCAAGCACATGCTATTAGAGCTGCAGAACGTTACGGAGCAGAACAAGAACAATTAGATAATATTTGGGAATACCGTACACATCCAGCTTTTAACGAAGCTGAACGTGCTGCTTTGGATTTTAGTTTAGCTGCTAGCCAAGTGCCAAACGCTGTTAATGAAGAGATACAAAAACGTTTACACGAACATTGGGATGAGGGTGAAATTGTAGAAATGTTGGGCGTAATATCTTTATTTGGATATTTAAACAGATGGAATGATAGTATGGGAACAACGCTTGAAGAAGATGCTATTGACAGTGGAAACCAATATTTAGGAAAACATGGTTTTCAGGTTGGGAAGCATGTTTAGTTAAAACATATTTACACTTTTTATATATCAAAACCTTACTAGTATTAGTGAGGTTTTTTATTTTAAAATTTGCTTTACAACATTTTGTAATTCTGGTACGATGGTCGCTTCAAACCAAGGGTTTTTACTACGCCAAAATCTATTGGTTGGTGATGGGTGTGGTATTGGAAAATACTTTGGCAAGTATATATTAAATTCTCCTACAGTTTCAGTTAAGGTACGCTTTGCATCATCTTTTAAATAATATTTTTGAGCATAAGCCCCAATAAGTATAATTAATTCTGCTTTTGGCATATGTTTAAGTAATGCATCATGCCATTTTGGAGCACATTCTTTTCTTGGTGGTAAATCGCCTGTTTTTCCTTTTCCGGGATAACAAAAACCCATAGGTATAATGGCAAATTTTTTGGTGTCATAAAAATCCGCTTCACTTACATCTAACCATTGTCTTAGCTTTTTACCACTTTGATCATCCCAGGGTATTCCTGAGTTGTGTACTTTTAATCCTGGTGCTTGACCAATGATAATAATTTTAGACTCTTGATGGGCTGTAACCACAGGTCTAGGACCTAATGGTAAATACGCTTTACAAATAGTACATTGTGCTATTTTATCCAAAAGAGCCTTCACAACTTATACTGTTTTATTTTCTAGTTAATGGCTGATTATTGAAGCTTAAACCTTCAAAACCTGTATGTATAAAATTACGAATATTATGATGTCCAGAACCATTTGGATGGTTTAAAACCTCATCAAAATAATATTGTCCAAAACAAGCTAAAGTAGCAGCTTTAGATAATCCTTCAATTATTGCAAAAGCAAAAATTTTACAGGACCCATAATTTTGTTCTTCGGTATTAGACAATGTACCGTTTTTGAAAGCTGTTGGAGTAAAATTAAAATTATCCTCTATAACTTTCATCGTTTGGGAGAAAGTAATTTGTTTTGGATTGTCTTTTAGTTTTATTTTAAAAGCTTCAATAGTCATATTAATGTTTGTTTATTCTATTTACTTTTTCCGCCTACTACAATAACAATTTCGCCTTTAGGCGGTTTATTAGTGTAATGTTCTAAAACTTCTTTTGCAGTCCCACGTATGGTTTCTTCGTATAATTTAGTTAATTCTCTAGAGACTGATACTGGTCTGTCTTCTTCAAAATACTCGCAAAAATGAGCTAAGGTTTTAATTAACTTATGTGGGCTTTCGTAGAAGATGATAGTTCTAGTTTCTTCAGCTAATAGTTTTAATCTGGTTTGGCGTCCTTTTTTTACTGGTAGAAATCCTTCAAAAACAAACTTGTCATTAGGGAAACCACTATTGACTAATGCTGGTACAAAAGCGGTTGCGCCAGGTAGACAGTCTACTTCAATACCATGTTCTATACATGCTCTAGTTAGTAAAAACCCCGGGTCCGATATAGCTGGTGTGCCTGCATCACTAATTATAGCGATGGTTGTGCCTGTTTTTAGTTTTTGCACCAAATTATCTACCGTTTTATGCTCGTTATGCATATGGTGACTTTGCATTTGTGTACTAATCTCGTAGTGTTTTAATAACTTTCCTGAGGTACGTGTGTCTTCTGCTAAAATTAAATCGACGTCTTTTAAAACCTCTACAGCTCTAAAGGTCATATCTTTAAGATTACCAATTGGTGTTGGGACTATATATAATTTACTCATGTTTTCTCTAAATTCTTGTTCAAATTTACAATCTTTTAAGATAGTTGAAGCAACCTTTTATTAAATTAGACATCTATTAATAAACCAACCATGAAAAAATCGTTTTGCTTACTTATTTTTTGTTTATCATTTTTAATAAGCAAAGCGCAAACCACAGATTTATCAATAGTAGTTGCCGCACAAAACTTATCTGGCACTACAATTTATCAGGTTAATATTTATCAAGATTTTCAATATATTGTTACTATTTTTAATTCGGGAGGCAATGTTACTAACGCAACTTTTACACAAACATTAAATCCTAACTTAACGGTTTTAAGTAGCGTAAGTCAGAATCAAACTAGTGGAGCCAGTCCAATTACACCAACCTCTTTAAGCGGAAACACAATATCTGGTACAATTGCAAACCTACCCTCAAATAGCAGTGTGCAATTAAAGGTTATTGTTAAAGCCCCCTTAACTCCAGGAGGTGTTGCTACCAACGCCACAGTTTTTTCGCCAGAAGGCACAACGGATAATAACTTATCCAACAACACGTCTGTTATATCTATTGACATTGTCGAACCTCCAATTAACTTTACAGTTGATTACAATCAAATTTCACCTGCTTCAGGCACTTCAATAAGTGATTGGAACCAAACTATAACTTATCAATTTACTATTACAAATAATAGTGTCGTCCCTTTTCCATTACAAAACTTTATAAGTAGATTTGATAATCCTTTTGGAACTTTAAATGGCGTTCCTAGAATACGACTTAATAGTTTAAATTGCATTAGTACTACTTCTGGTATGCTATGTCCTGACACCTCAACATATGGAGGTGTAACACTTGGGATTACATCGTCTCAACCTTTATTTACCTTTACAACACCTATCGAGTTTACACCTGGAGGATCTATAACTTTTGAAATGGAAGTCCTTTTTTTAGATCCAACATGTGCGATACAGCTTGCCAATTTAGAATTATCAAGTTTAATCGAACTAACGTTTACCCCTTCTGATATCAATCAATCTTCAGATAGTTCCAACATAATTACTAATCCATTACCACAAGGAAACCTTTGCGACATGTCGGATTTATGTATAAATACTATACAAACTAACCCTGATCCTTTAGCAGAAATTGATTGGAACGAAGAAGTAACTTTTGTAACCACTATTTGTAATATGGGTCCTGAAGATGCTTATATGCGCTTTTTTCTTCAAAATTTAACCTTAAATACCGATTGGGACATTATATCCATAAATTGTGGTGCTACCACAGGTCCTGTTACCTGTACAGATTTTACTTTAACTGATCAGAATCAGTTTTGGGAAAGCAGCGAATTTGTACTACCCACTAACACTACAATTACAGTAACTACAGTTGTAATATTTATTGATCCAGACGACTGCTCGATACAAGCAGACGATAACACCTTGGTACACGTTAGAAGTGGTGTAAATTTATTAGAAAGCACTATTATTGATCCAAATATCGGAAATAATGCTGATAGTGATTTCTTATTATTACCTCCTTTAGAGGAATGTGATCCTGCTGAAACTGTTATGCTTAATATTACAAAAGAACAGACAAACCCAGTTTTACCAAGTGGTTTAACCCCTACAAACACAATAGAATGGGGAGAAGTCACTTATCAAGTTGTGGCGACTAATTATGGCAATGTAGATTCTATAATTTATTTAAGTGATTTTATTACTGAATCCACATCAGGAACATTAATTTCTGTAAATTGTATTGGCACCACAGGTACTGCCACTTGTTATGATATTATTAATGCTAACATCGGAGAGTTTCAGGATGGTATTCCTGAAGCAGGAGAAAACGATGTTTTTTGGGAAATTACTCCTGAAGAAAATGTGGTACTTCCTGCGCAAAGCTCAATAACCTATGAAGTTATTATAGATTGGCTACCAGAGTGCAGCACTAACCCTATTACAGTTAGAAACAACGCAAGCATAACTAGTGTTAGTTATAATAACGAGTTTAATTTGGATGACAATACAGATCATGTTTTAACTTATCTAGCACCTTGTATTGACATCGTTGTACAGACCTATCCCGAATTTACCTCTGTTGGTGTAAACAGTACATTTAATTGGATAATAGACATCACAAATAGTAACACAAGTTCAAACGCAACAAATATTGCTTTTGAAGATATATTAGGTCCAGAATTTACAATAAACGGAACACCATCTTGTATGGTGTTTTCAGGCATAGCATCCTGCATGTCCACATTTAATATTTCAGGTAATACAATTTCTGGTAATATTACAAATATGGATGGAGGCTCTACAATACAAATAGTAATTCCGGTAACAGCTCCAAGTTATGGTGGTGCTTTTACAAATACTGCACAAGCCATAGCCAACATTAACGAAAACAACGAGCAAACACCAGACACCAATCTGTCAATTAGCAATATGCAAGTTATTGCTCCAACGGTTTTAAAAACCTTTACTCCAGACCAAATAATTGTAGGTCAACAAAGTCAATTAGAGTTTACAGTATTTAATGTTTCTGGTAACGCAGCGCAATCAAATATAACCTTTACAGACAATTTACCTCTTGGATTAACAATAGCAGGTCCCATATCTTGGACAGATAGTAATGGATGTACTGCAACATTTACTAGCTCATTAGGCGGAACATTTGTTGGCGTATCTGACTTAATTATTCCAACAGGTGTGGCAAGTTGTAGTTTTTCAGTTTCTGTCACCTCTACAATGGAAGGTGTTTACAATAATAACCGTAGCAATTTTAGCAATCAAAATAATATTGATAGCTCTCAAGCAAATGCAACATTAACTGTTTTAGAGGATACAACTAATGTTGATATTGAAATATTAAAATCTGTAACTCCAACACAAACTTCTATTGGTCAAGAGGTTACTTTTACCATTAGCGCTAGTAATGTTGGAACGACAGAAGCTACAACCATTTTAATTTTTGAAAAGCTACCTTTAGGCTACCTTTTGATAAGCACCAATACTAGCTTGGGTAATTATGACACCGCTTCGTTTTTATGGAGTTTAAGCAACTTACAGCCTAATCAATCGGAGAGTTTAACTATTACGGCACAAGTAATTTCATCTACCAACTTATTAAATACCGCCTCTTTAAGTGAAGTTTTAGAAATTGACAGAGATGAAACAAACAATAAGGATTCAGCAGAAGTAACAGTCAGTAATTGTCTACAAATCCCTAACGGGTTTTCTCCTGGTAATGATGCGATAAACGACACCTTTGTTGTTCCATGTATTGAAGACTATCCAAATAACAGTTTAAATATTTACAATAGGTATGGCACCTTACTTTATCAAAGTAACAATTATATAAATAATTGGAACGGAATGCCAAATAAAGGCCCCTTTAATCAAAACAAAATACTTCCTGTCGGCACTTATTTTTACGTTTTAAGTATTAAAACAATAGAAAAACCTTTGATAGGGTATATATATTTAAACTACTAATTTGTTTTTTTGTCGGACTGACTTTCCTAAAAAATAAGATATTAAGACAATTATAGTTGCATAAAAAGACAAGTTAAAAAAACCATGTCCTGCAAAATAATGTGCAAAAACAGCTAAAAAAGCATCAAAGAAAAAACCAGCATAAGCCCATTCTGTTAACCAAGCGCTTTTTCGCCATAAAATCATTATAACACCAAGTACTTTAATAATTGCTAAAGGGATAACTAGGTAGGTTGGATAATTAAAACTTTTAAAAAGTCCTTCAACCATTTGAATATTGAAAAAATACATCTGTGCAGAGTATAAAAATATAGCACAAATTAAAATTGTGGTAACCCAGTATAATATTGTCTTTATGGACGCTTGTTTCATTAGTAAGTGTTAAAAATTTTAAATATAATGTAGTATTGCAACTATCGTTCTAGTAAAATATTACAGCATTGTTTACTCAAATCTAGCTTCAATAATTTCCATAAACCTTGCTTCGTACTCTTCTTTACCTAACCAGTTATTATAATCTGGCTTAACTATATTATTTATCAAGTTAGAGGCTTCTCCTAAAGTTGTAGTGGTGTTTAACTGAGCTAAAACACGATTATAATCGTCAGATTCTCCATCAAACAAATGTTTTATAAAAGCTAATTTATCGTTAAGCCCTATATTAAAACCTGACTTAAGCTTATCATTTAAGCTTTTTTTTCCTGTGGATTCAGATTTTGAAACAGGATCAAAAACAGGAATTTGATCAAAACCAGCAGTTATTTCTTCAAAATCATTTTTTGCATAGTTTGGTTTTGGAATAACAGATTCAATCAAATCATCCACTTGATGAGTTTCTTCTGGCATTTGGGCAACCATATCCTTAATTTTCTCCATCACAGGCTCCATGATATCGTCCTGCTCTATTTCGTCTAAATTAATATAGGTTTTATTATCAACCTCTATATTGTCACTTACTTTATTATTAAAAGCAGAATCCAACATATCAAAAAATGAAGAGTCGTTTCCAATAGTTGGTAAGCTATCTTCAAAGTTTTCATTTGCAAACTTTAAAACAGTTAACTTTTCGTATAATACAGCAACTTCAGCATGCATTTTATTAACGTCTTCTTTACCAACTAGTTTTAGAATCCTGTGTGCAATACTTATTAATTCTGATTCTAATTTCTTCTTCATGGTTTTATTTTTTTTTATAATTTTTGAATTTATTGCAAGTTAGCCTTTTGATTTTTAATAAATTTGACCCACCTTTATACAAAACGTAAATACTTTACGTTTTAGTGCTAAATTTACAAAATGTTTCTTGAAAATACAGTAAATCAAAAAGAACAATTTGGATGGATTGAAGTCATCTGCGGATCTATGTTTTCTGGTAAGACAGAAGAATTAATCCGAAGACTTAAACGAGCGCAATTTGCTAAACAAAAAGTAGAGATTTTTAAACCAGCAATTGATGTACGTTATGATGATGAAATGGTAGTATCACATGATGCTAACGAGATTAGATCTACTCCTGTACCTGCAGCTGCAAATATCCCAATATTAGCAGATGGTTGCGATGTTGTTGGTATTGACGAAGCTCAATTTTTTGATGACGAGATTGTCCGTGTCTGTAATGACCTTGCTAATAAAGGCATCCGTGTTATTGTCGCTGGCTTAGATATGGATTTTAAAGGCAATCCTTTTGGTCCAATGCCTAATTTAATGGCAACCGCAGAATATGTTACAAAAGTACATGCGGTTTGTACCAGAACCGGAAATTTAGCACAATATAGTTTTAGAAAATCTGCAAATGACAACCTAGTTTTACTAGGAGAAACAGAAGAATATGAACCACTAAGCAGAGCCGCGTATTATAAAGCCACCCTGCGTGAAAAAGTAAAACATATTAAGGTAGAAGGTGCTGAAGAGTTGGACTCAAAAACTGAAACATCCAATGGATAAGGTCCAAGAAACAGTTCTAGAAATAGACTTAAAAGCGCTAAAACACAACTTTGAGTATTTAAAATCTAAACTCACTGATGGCACTAAGTTTTTGGCAGTAGTTAAAGCTTTTGCTTATGGTAGTGATGCAGCTCAGGTTGCAAAATACCTTCAAGAATTAAACATAGATTATTTTGCAGTTGCCTATACCTATGAAGGTGTTGCGCTACGTGATGCCGGAATCACAACCCCTATTTTAGTTTTACACCCTCAACCCGTAAGTTTTGATACAATTATTAAGCGTTGTTTAGAGCCTAGTTTATATTCTCAATATGTTTTAGACGGATTTATCGCTTGCGCGGAAACCCATAAACAACACAACTATCCTGTACATTTAAAATTTAATACCGGCCTAAATAGATTAGGATTTTCTGCGGAAGACATTCCAAACGTTATAAAAACAGTATCAAAAACTAAAACCATAAAAGTACGTAGCTTGTTCTCTCATTTAGCTGAAAGTGAAGAATTAGCAACTCCAGATTTTACTTTAAAACAAATAGAGCAATTTAATAGTATCTATAAACAAGTATATAAATTACTGGATTACAAACCTTTTTTACATTTATGTAATACCTCTGGAATTATTAATTATCCCGAAGCACATTTTGATATGGTTAGAAGCGGGATTGGATTATACGGGTTTGGTAATGACCAGTCAGTCAACAAGTATTTAAAGCCTATAGCCTCTTTAAAAACTTCAATTTCCCAAATTCATTATTTAAAAAAAGGAGATAGTTTAGGTTATAACAGAGGGTTTATTGCACAAAAAGACACTAAAACGGCTACTTTACCAATAGGTCACGCTGATGGTATAAAACGACAATATGGTAATGGTCATGGTTTTGTAATTATAAATAATCAAAAAGCATATATTTTAGGTAATGTTTGTATGGATATGATTATGGTAGATGTTACAAATATTGATTGTAAGGAAGGTGATCAAGCCATTATTTTTGATGCCAAACACACTGCAGAGCATTTAGCAGAAAATGTCAATTCAATATCTTACGAATTGTTAACCGCTGTATCTCAGCGAATAAAACGTGTCTTATATCGATAACACTGTTCTGAACGTGTAATACTTTTCTGTTTTATGTTAAAATTTTAAGTAAATTAGACTAAATTAAAATTAACTAACATTAAAATTTAAAATTATGCTTAAAGAATTTAAAGATTTTATCATGACAGGAAACGTAATTGAGTTTGCGGTTGCTGTAATTATGGCTGGAGCCTTAGGACAAGTAATTAACGGTTTTGTAAATAACATTGCTATGCCATTTGTTGGGTATTTTGCTGGAGGTGTAGATTTTGCAGACTTACACATTGCAATGGATGGTAAAGAATATGCAACACTTGAAGCAGCTAAAGAAGCTGGAGGATCAGTAATTGCATATGGAGCATGGGTAAACACTATAATTAACTTAATAATTGTTGGATTTATAATGTTTTTAATTATTAAAGCTTACAATAAAACTAAAAAACCAGTTGAGCCAGCTGCACCTGCAGGACCAACTGACAACCAGTTATTAATGGAAATTAGAGACGCTTTAAAAAAGTAATCTACTTCTTTTAACAAAATTAAAAGCCGGTTTTATATTTAAAACCGGCTTTTTTGTGTCCAATTTTTATAAAAAAATTAATACTTTTTATATTATTTATATTACTTAAATACCCTAATTTTAACCAGTAAATTAATTTGTATATAAAATGAGAGTAGCTGTAGTTGGAGCAACCGGAATGGTTGGAGAAGTAATGCGTAAAGTGTTAGAAGAAAGACAATTTCCTATTTCAGAATTTATTCCTGTAGCTTCAGAACGCTCAGTTGGTAAATCCATCTCATTTAATGGTAAGGATTATAAAATAATTGGGCTACAAGATGCTGTAAACGCAAAACCAGATATAGCATTATTTTCTGCAGGAGGAAGCACGTCTTTAGAATGGGCTCCAAAATTTGCAGAAGTCGGCACTACAGTAATCGATAACTCTTCTGCATGGAGAATGGATCAGGACAAAAAATTAGTGGTTCCAGAAATTAATGCCAATCAACTAACTAAAAGTGATAAAATAATAGCAAACCCAAACTGTTCAACTATTCAAATGGTGATGTGTTTAGCGCCTCTTCATAAAAAATATAAAATTAAAAGAATAGTAGTTTCTACATACCAATCTATCTCTGGGACTGGTGTAAAAGCTGTTAAACAATTAGAAAACGAACTTGCTGGAGTTTCTGGAGAAATGGCTTACCATTATCCAATATTTAAAAATGCAATTCCACACTGTGATGTTTTTGAAGACAATGGTTACACTAAAGAAGAAATGAAATTAGTTAACGAAACTCAAAAAATATTAAATGACAATACAATTGCTATTACAGCAACTGCTGTTAGAATACCAACAACGGGTGGTCATAGTGAAGCTGTAAATATCGCTTTTGAAAACGATTTTGACATAACAGAAGTTAGGCAATTACTAAGCCAAACAGACGGTATTGTTGTGCAAGATAATATTGATGTTAACACCTATCCAATGCCACTTTATGCAGATGGTAAAGATGATGTTTTTGTTGGTCGTATTAGACGAGATTTGTCCCAAGCCAACTCTATTAATATGTGGATTGTTAGTGATAATTTACGTAAGGGAGCAGCTACAAACACTATACAAATAGCAGAGTATTTAGTAAAAAACAAATTAGTTTAAGGCTAAACAGCTTAATTTCATCAGCTTAATAACTTATAAAATTTAATAAAGTTTTATATTAGTAACCATATATTTTATAATATGGTTAAAAACTACGTACTCTTATTACTTATTGCTTTTTCTGTTTTTGCACAATCATCTTGTACTTCAGACGAAAACTATGTGCCAACTAAGCAACCAAAACAAGAGTCTCCTGTTGTCTTTAATCCAGAAGCCACACCCTTTAACACCTTATCCGAGTATCATTTTTTTGAAGGCAACCTCAAAGATTTATCACCTGTATTTGGCGTGCTACCCTATGAGCCTATCAACTCGTTATTTACAGATTACGCACATAAAAAACGTTTTGTTTGGATGCCTAGTAACCAAAAAGCAACTTACGTAGATGCTCATTCAACTTTAAATTTTCCGATAGGAGCAGTATTAATTAAAAATTTTTACTACCAAAATGTACTACCTAATAATTTGACAAGGATTATAGAAACCAGATTAATGTATAATACCTCTCAGGGTTGGAAATTTGCAAATTACATTTGGAATGATGACCAAACAGAAGCCTATTTTGATCTAACGGGAAGCTATACTGATATTGATTTTATTGAAAATGGGCAAACTAAAAGCACTACATACAGGATCCCCTCTGCAGCCGAATGCTTTACCTGTCATAAGTCTGAAGTAAATTCGATTCCAATCGGGCTAAAACCACAAAATCTTAATAAAAGCATTACCTATTCTGATGGCATAAAAAATCAATTTCAAAAGTGGATTGAAGTAGGGTATTTGGAAGACAATCTACCTAATTTAATAAACACTGTTAGTAATTGGGAAGACACGACTTCTAATTTAACGGACAGAATGCGAGGCTATTTAGACATTAACTGTGCGCATTGCCACAGTCAAGATAGACATTGTGATTATAGACCTGTAAGATTTGCATTTGGAGACTATCAAGGTGAAGTTAGCTTAGGGGTTTGCGTGGACCCAGACACACCTATTGCACCATATTCCAAAATTGTAGAACCAGGAAATATTGCACGATCTTTAGTGCATTTTAGATTAAATAATACACAAGAACAATACAGAATGCCCCTTTTGGGCAGAACATTAATACACGAAGAAGGTGTTACTCTTTTAGAGCAATGGATAACTTCATTAACCACAACTTGCCAATAAACTAACTAACCATGAAAAAACCACTATTTACTTATCTTTTTTGCTTATTTGTTGTTGCTATTCAGGCACAAACAAATAGTGATAGCTGCACAGATGCGGACGCCGACACAGCTATTGTTGGACCTGGAACTTTTACTATAAACGGAATAATTGATGGAACTGAAATCCCGTCACCAATATGCGCTGCAAACGGTACAGGAGCAACTAATGGAGAATGGTATAGATACATCCCAAACAATGATTATACAGTAACAGTTACAACAGATTTAACCCAAAATACCGGTAAAGATACTCGTGTACATATCTATACTGGCGTATGTGGTAGTTTAGCCTGTGCTGGTGGAGATGATGATAGTGGTTCAGGATTCTTATCCGTAGCCCAATTTAATGTAACCTCAGGTACCACATATTACATTGCATTTGATGATAAGTGGAGTGATAGTGAGTTTGATTGGCAATTAATTGAAGGGGCAGTTGTTACTCCTCCACCTCCAGCACCAATAACTTTTACACAACAAGCACTAGCAACTAACGGAACAAACAGAGCGGTTGTAGATATGAATGGAGACCATTTAGATGATGTAGTCGCTGTTACTGCAACTAATATTAATATTAACTATCAATTAGCAACCGGAGGATTCAACTCGGTTGATATAACAACTTCATCAGCAGATTTTACGCCTAATTGGAGCCTTTCTGCTGCAGATTTTGATGCAAATGGTTATACCGATTTACTATATGGTGCTGGACAAGGGGTTACGTTTATGAAAGCCAATAGTACTGGTACTGGATTTACGGAAATATCTGGTGCTGAATATGTGTTTTCACAACGTTCAAATTTTGCAGATATTAATATGGATGGTCATTTAGATGCTTTTGTTTGTCACGATGTACAACCAAATGTTTATTATTTAAATGATGGTAACGGAAACTTAATTTTTAATCAAACAGCATCCGGAACTGCACCATTTAATTTAGGAGATTATTCTTCTGGTGGTAATTACGGTTCTATTTGGGTAGATTATGATAACGATGGTGACTCTGATATGTTTATTGCAAAATGTGGTGGTGAAGAAGCTAGACGTCGCAATCAAATGCACAGAAACGATTCCTATTATGATGTAACAAACAATTTAATAGTAAACTATACTGAGGTAGCATCTCAAATTGGTTTGTCAGACCCAATTCAAACCTGGTCATCTTCATGGGGTGACTTTGATAACGATGGGGATATGGATGTATTTGTTGGAGCTAGTTCTGGTACCCATAAATTAATGAGAAACGATTTAGACTTAACAACCGGAACAGTAACATTTACAGATGTCACAGCAGGTTCTGGTGTTTTAGACATGACTGCAACTGGTATAGAAAACGTCACCTACGATTTTAATAATGATGGATTTTTAGATTTAGCCTCTAATGGACATATCCTATTTGGAAACGGTGACATGACTTTTACGCTTTACTCAGACTTATTACCACCAGCAGGCTCTTTCGGGGATTTAAACTCAGATGGTTTTATAGATGGATTTAGTAGTAATGGTACTATTTATATGAACGACACTACAACTAACAATTGGATAACCATTAACACTGTTGGTAATGTCAGTAATATTAATGGTATTGGAGCTAGAATAACTATTGAAACACCTTCAGGGTCTCAAATTAGAGATGTAAGAAGTGGAGATGGATTTAGATACATGAATACTCTAAACACTCATTTTGGCTTAGGTGCAGATACTACAATAACAAGCATAACTGTAGAGTGGCCATCAGGAATTGTTGATACTATTTTAACACCATTAGTTAATCAAACTCTTAATTTAATTGAAGGTGCCAATCAATTAAGTGTTGACCAATTTTTAATAACAGATTTAATATTATACCCTAATCCAACAACTCATAGTTTAAACTTAAACGCAGAAAACTACATTTTGAACAAATCAGACTATTCAATTTTTGATATGAACGGAAGACAAGTTTTAAAAGGAAAACTTATTAATAATACTATTGATGTTTCAAAAATACAATCTGGAAACTATATTTTAAGATTAAGTAGTAACGGAAAAGTAAAAGCTCAAAAATTTATCAAAAAATAAATATCTAAAAAAAATCTTAAAAAGCGTTTGTTTATAGGTAACAAACGCTTTTTTGTTTAAATTTATCAATTAAATTAAAAACATCCCTTCAACATGAAAAAACTAGCTATTGGTCTATTAACCGTTATAACCATTATGTCTTGTAAAGAAGAAAAAAAACAAGTAGAACGAAGTATCGTCGTTGATTACCCAACAACTACAAAAGTAGACACAGTAACCAACTATTTTGGTACAGATGTAAAAGATCCATACAGATGGTTAGAAG
Source organism: uncultured Olleya sp. (assembly GCA_947503885.1). GTDB lineage: Bacteria > Bacteroidota > Bacteroidia > Flavobacteriales > Flavobacteriaceae > Olleya. The sequence goes on from CANNFD010000003.1 coordinate 45,295, forward strand.
ATGACAGAAGTCCAGAAACCGAAGCTTGGGTAAAAGCAGAAAACAAAGCCACTTTTGCTTATTTAGATAATATCCCATACAGAGACCAATTAAAACAACGACTTGAAAAATTATGGAATTACGAAAAAATAGGTGCTCCATTCATAGAAGGTGACTACACTTATTTTTATAAAAATGATGGATTACAAAATCAATATGTAATTTATAGATATAAAACTGGTGAAGACCCAAGTACTGCAACTGTATTTTTAGACCCGAATACCTTTAAAGAAGATGGAACCATATCTTTAGGTGGTACAAGTTTTTCTAAAAACGGTAAGATTCTAGCCTACGCAATTTCTGAAGGCGGAAGCGATTGGCGTAAAATTTTAGTAATGGATGTAGAGTCCAAAAAAATTATTGAAGACACTTTAGTAGATATTAAATTTAGCGGAATGTCTTGGTATAAAAACGAAGGATTTTACTACTCTAGCTATGACAAACCAAAGGGGAGTGAGCTTTCTGCAAAAACAGACCAACACAAAGTATACTATCATAAATTAGGGACACCTCAAAAAGAAGATCAACTTATTTTTGGTGGTACTCCAGAAGAAAAACATAGATATATCTATGCTAATGTAACTGAAGATGATAGATATTTAATAATCTCACCTCGTGTTTCAACATCTGGAAACAAACTATATATCAAAGACTTAACACAACCTAATGCTAAATTAGTAGAAATTATTGGCAATACCGATAGTGACACATATGTTATTGAAAATGAAGGTTCAAAATTATTTTTAGTAACAAATCTTAACGCTCCTAATAAAAAGATAGTTACAGTGGACGCTTCAAACCCTACTCCAGAAAATTGGGTAGACTTTATACCAGAAACTAAAAATGTACTTAGTCCATCAACTGCTGGAGGATACTTTTTTACAGAGTATATGGTTGATGCTGTCTCTAAAGTAATGCAATACGATTACAGCGGGAAATTAATTAGAGAAGTAGAATTACCTGGCGTTGGTAGTGCAAGTGGTTTTGGAGCTAAAAAAGAAGATAAAGAATTGTACTACTCGTTTACAAACTATGTAACTCCTGGTAGTATCTATAAATACGATATAGAAAACGGAACCTCTGAATTATTCCGTAAACCAAATATCGATTTTAACCCTGAAAACTACGAAAGCAAACAAGTTTTTTACAAATCTAAAGACGGTACAAAAGTACCAATGATAATTACACACAAAAAAGGATTAGCACTTAATGGTAAAAACCCAACTATCCTTTATGGATATGGTGGTTTTAATGTAAGCTTAACTCCTAGTTTTAGTATCGCTAATGCAGTTTGGATGGAGCAAGGTGGTATTTATGCTGTCCCTAATTTAAGAGGTGGTGGAGAATATGGTAAGGCTTGGCATGATGCAGGAACACAGCTAAAAAAACAAAACGTTTTTGACGATTTTATCGCTGCTGCAGAATACCTTATAGATAACAAATATACCTCATCAGACTTTTTAGCAATTAGAGGTGGATCAAATGGTGGATTATTAGTTGGTGCAACAATGACACAACGTCCAGATTTAATGAAGGTTGCTTTACCTGCAGTTGGCGTTTTAGATATGTTACGTTATCATACATTTACTGCAGGAGCAGGATGGGCTTATGATTATGGAACCGCAGAAGACAGTAAAGAAATGTTTGAATACTTAAAAGGATATTCGCCAGTACATAATGTAAAAGAAGGCGTGCAATATCCTGCAACCATGGTTACCACTGGAGATCATGATGACAGAGTGGTCCCTGCACACAGTTTTAAATTTGCTGCAGAACTACAAGCTAAACAAACAGGAAATAACCCAACATTAATACGTATTGAAACTGACGCCGGTCATGGCGCTGGTACACCAGTAAGTAAAACTATCGAGCAGTATGCAGATATTTATGGTTTTACATTATTTAATATGGGATTTGATGTGTTACCAACTGAGATTGAAGAATTTAAAGATTAATACTTTGTCATTCATACAAAAGCAAGAATCCACAACAATTAATTTTATGTAAAGATAGATTCCTGCTTTCGCAGGAATGACAAAACCGCTCTTCTTAAAAGGTGAGCGGTTTTTTTTATACTATTTTTACAACACTATGCTAAACGTTAAAAATCTAACATTTTCTTATAACAAAACACCTGTTTTAAAAGAACTTTCTTTTAAGGCTAAACCAGGTGAAAACGTTGCTGTAATTGGAGAAAGCGGCTCTGGTAAAAGCACATTGTTAAATCTTATTTTTGGTGAATATGACTTAAACATAGGTCAAATTTTCTGGAAAGACAAAGCAATTTTAGGTCCTAAATACAATTTAGTTGTTGGTTATGACTTTATGAAATATGTTACTCAAGAATTTGACTTAATGCCTTTTATAACTGTCGAAGAAAATATAGGAAAATACCTTTCAAATTTTTTTCCGGAAGAAAAAAGAGAACGCACTTCAGAGCTATTGGAGGTTGTTGAACTTACCGAATTAGCTAAAACAAAAGTTAAACTTTTAAGTGGCGGTCAAAAACAACGTGTAGCTTTGGCTAGAGCATTAGCTAATCAACCAGAAATTATTTTATTAGACGAACCGTTTAGTCATATCGATAATTTTCAAAAACAATCATTACGTCGTAATGTATTTAAATATCTAAAAGATAAAAATATTACATGTATTGTTGCAACGCACGACAAAGAAGATGTTTTAGGATTTGCAGATCGGATGATTGTTTTATATAACCAAAAAATAGCAGTTAATGATAGTCCTGAAAATTTATTTAATGATCCTAAAACACCTTTAATAGCGTCTTTTTTTGGTGAGTACAATGTTTTAGATGATCAAATTATTTATTCTCATCAACTAAAAATAGTCGAACACTCTAATTTAAAAGCGACTGTCGTAGATAATTATTTTAAAGGGCATTATTATTTGATTGAAGCGCTAGCAGGAGATGACATTGTCTTTTTTGAGAATAAATCTGCATTAAAAATAAACCAAGAAGTATATCTTCAAAAACAGTTATAAGGTTTTTGTTATTATAAACTTTTGATCTCTAAATACGATTTCTTCATTTATACTTTTTCCTAAAAGTAACTGTGCAATTGGTGTGTTTGCTGCAATAGCATAAAATTTTTCATTTTCAATTTCAAATTCGCCAGCGCTAATTGCAATATAATAATTAGCTTTTGTAGTGTAAACTACGCTTCCTAAACCTATTGTTTTAGAGTTAGTCTCTGTACCGATTTTAGCTAGTAATTGATTTACTTTTTGGATTTGAGCCAATTGCTGTCCTGCTTTTTCGCGTTCTAATTGTACCATTGCTCGACCAGTTTCGTGCTTGTCTCCAGCACTACTTTTAGTTTCAGACGTTAACGATTCTTGCAATTCTTCAATTGTTTGATTAATGGTGTTTAGTCTATTTTTAGTAAACTGCACACACTTGTTGTAAAGTGCTAGTTTAATATTTTTGGTTTTATTCATCTTTCATTTTATAATTTAATACACCATAAAAATTCATCTGATTTATTATCCAACGTTTTCTAGAAGCTATGTAATTAGTTACTGGATTTGCTTTGTATTTTCTAGGGTTAGGAAGTATTGCAGCAATTGCAGACGCTTCTAGTTTAGTTAATTTTACTGCAGATTTTTTAAACCAATGTTGTGCTGCAGCTTCTGCACCATAAATACCATTTCCCATTTCAATACTATTTAAATAGACTTCCATAATACGTTGTTTAGACCAAGTTAGCTCTATTAAAAATGTAAAATAAGCTTCTAAACCTTTACGTAACCAACTGCGTTGTGGCCATAAAAAAACGTTTTTTGCAGTTTGTTGGCTGATAGTACTTGCGCCTTTAACACGCTTTCCTTTTTTATTGTTTTGGTAAGCTTTTTCAATAGCTTTTATGTCAAAACCATTATGCTTTAAAAAATTTTGATCTTCGCTACAGATGACTGCTAATTGTAAGTTTTTGGATATGTTTTCTATTGGTTGCCAATCGTGTTTTAATATTTTAGGACTATCGTCTTCAAAATACCTAATAACCATTAAAGGGGTAATTGGTACCGGAACCCATTTAAAAAACAAAACTAAACCAAATGTAATTATTACAAACCAAACCGCGGACTTGGTGATAAACCTAAATAATTTTGAAATCATGTTAGTCTATTAGATTTGCTAATTCTTCTCCAATCAAACTACCTATTGCTACTCCCATTCCGCCTAAACGCACACCACAAAACACATTATTACTTATCGTTTTTACAATAGGTTTTTTTTGGTTTCCAACACCCATAATTCCGCTCCAGCGATGTTCCACTTTAAAAGGTGTATTTGGTAAAATTGTAGTTTTTAAAAGTGTTTCTAATGTATTTTGAATTAAATCTGTTTGACTTAAATCTGTGGTTTCTTCGCCTTTAAAATCAAGGTTTCTACCTCCTCCAAGAAGGATTCTGTTATCGATGTTTCGGAAATAATAATACCCTTCGTCTAAATGAAATGTCCCTTTAATAGGTAAGTTTTTAATGGGTTTTGTAATCAAGACTTGCGCTCTGGCTGGTTTAACATCAGGAATGTTTAAAGCCTGGGCAAAGCCATTTGTAGCAATCAATAATTTTGAAGTAGAAAAACTAAATTGGTTTGTTTTAACCTTTACTGCATTTACATCTTCTGAAAAAGCAGAAACAAAAACATTGTTAAGGATTTTAATCCCTTTTAAAAGCACTTTTTGCAATAAAGCCTGCATCATGCGACCGGTGTCTATTTGGCCCTCAAATTGATTAAAACTATACTGATTTTTGATGTTTTTAAATCCAAACGTATTCTCTTTTAAGCTAAAAACATTGTCGCCAAAAATAGGCTTCATTAAATTATTAATAGTTTGTTTCTGGTCTATGCAAGTTTCAAATAAATTATCGTTTTGGGTAAATAGCTCATAACCTCCTAATTGTTGGTAATCTATCGTTTTATCACCTAAAGTATTTCGTAATTTTTGTAAGCCTTTTACACGTTTATTAACCAGGTCTAAAACCTCTTGTTCTGTATGCGATTTAAGGTCATCTATAATTTCGGATAGACTTCCAAAACAAGCAAAGCCAGCATTTTTTGTGCTTGCACCTTGTGGTAACGTCCCTTTTTCTAAGATTAAAATATTAGCATTTGGAAAGCGGTTTTTTAATTGTAATGCGCAATTTAAACCCACAATACCACTACCAACAATAGTATAATCTACTTTGGTTAGCCATGATTTTATTTCCCAATAACTTAATGTCATTTTGGTAAGGTACTATTTATTCTATTTGATTAATAAAAAACTGAGCTAATGCATTGATGTCTTTATTTTTTAAATTTATCTGACCATCTACTGCTATAGCTTCGTCCTTAGAGCTGTCTCCACTTATTTGTAAGGTTGTAAGCTTTTTTAAATAACTATTAATCATCGGAAAATGGTCTTGCTGTTGTAGTTTTTCAAAATCAATATTTAATGCAAAAATTTCCGAAGTTTCTTTTATATTATTTTCTAAGCTATGACTTAAATTAGTACTCGCAATTAAACTATTAGTGCTTGTCGCGTCTAATTTAACCTGATACAAAGGAAACACATCTTTATTTAGTTTACCCTGTTTTATAATAGATATACTTTCAAGATACTTGTACAGTTTTGAAGCGTTAGAGGATAATTGCAAATTAATTTCGGGTACTTGTTTTGTTACTGCAGATACCGTTGCTACCTTTTCAAAATCGTCATTATAGTCATAAGTTACAACAGAATCTATTTGCGTGGTTGCTTTTAAAACCTCTAATGCTAAATGTCCATTATAATAAGTGTCTATACTGTCCGTGTTAACATTTATCCCTTTGTGTTTAAACGTCATATTTTTTAATGTAGAAAACAAATTAAGGTCAAGGGTTACACTTGCATCACTTGAGAAAGTAGTCGACTTAAGGGTTCTGGGTACGTCCAAAAAAACTGGTAATACAAAATTACCACTGATTGTTGTTTTACCTGCTTTAAAATTAATCTCTAAATCATCATTTTTAGTGATATAATTAATATGCGAATTTGCGCTTTTTATCTTATCCCATTTAATGTCAGCCTTTTCAAGTGTTTTATTATTGACTAATAGGTCTAAAAACACATTTTTGACATTGGCTTTACTTGGGTTGTAGGCAACAATACATTGTTTGTTATTAAACGCAATTACAATAGTATTATCGTTGTTTTTTGCAACTGTAAAATTATCTGAATCTATAAAATCTTCTATCTTATATTGCTTTATTAAATGATTTTTAAAATGGTCTTTATCAGAAATTTTAAAGGAAGTGAATAGGGTTGTAATAGGTTGTCCCTTAATGGTGTATAAAAAAATATTTGCGGGTATTGCGTATCCTACATCTTCTTTTTTATCCTCTTTTTTGTCATCCTCTTTATCTGATTTATTATTAAGATAAAATGAAGGGTTTTTAATAGCATTAAAAAGTAGTGACTGTGCTATACCGTCCACTTGAATTTTAATAATATTATCTGCTTTTTCATGAATTATACCTTGGTAAGATGCATAATCGCGGTACATTAAAAACCCTTTAAAAACCAAAAGCAGCACACTAATAATAATGGCTGCTCTTTTTAATATTTTTTTAATTCTCATTAATAATTATTTTGCAAATTTTTCGATAATATTAAATAAGTATTTAAGAGCGTTTTCTTCAGTTTTTGGTACTTCAATTACCATTTCTGTATTAACAGTATTTCCTTTAATTTTTGATGCTGTGATGTAAGCATCTTCAGAGGTGTTTAAAAACCACTCTAACTTACCAGTTCTGTCAATTCCCATTTCGTCAATTGGTAATTGTGCTGCTAATTGCTTAGCACTTACAAAAATAGAATAGCTGTTATCTAGCATCATTTTTTTGCTTTTTTTAGAAACTTTAGCATCAAATGTACCACTTACAATTTTTTCCATTTCTGCTTCAGACGTACCTAAAAATACAATCCCATCTTTAATTGTAAAATGAATAGCTAAAGGGCTTTTTGGAATTTTGAAAGTATGGTATCCATTATTAAACGTTACCATTTGCTTGTTAGCAGAGTAATTTAATAATTTATTAATCATGCTTGGATCTTCTGTTGAAGCCATTAACAAAAAGTCAGGAACTGTTTCTGTTTTAGTTTTTTCGACCTCTACATACTCATAATCGTCATTATACTCATAAGTTGTATAAGTTACATCTTGTTTAGATATACCAGATAATAGAAATAACATATCCCCTTTAAGTACTTTAGCTACTGCCTCTTCATCTAATAATAATGAAAAAAGGTCAACACCTAAAGCAGCTTCTTCTCCAAATTCTGGCATGCTACTATATATGCTTTTAATAAGTTTTGGATATTCAATAAGTGTCCCCTCGGTATCCATAGCATAGCTCATAAAACCAATCATCCTGTCTTCATTAACATAATTTAAAAACTTTTTATTAAGTTTTCTAGAGGTCATTATCTTATAACTTTTAGCCATCTGATCAGACATGATGTAAGTTGTATTAAGCATCATTTTGTCATTTTCAAGAAACAATTTTGCTGTCAAACCATTATTAGCATACATGCTTGCTAAGTCAAAACCAGCTAATTGTCCATAATACATAGATCCTAAAAGGTTAGAATATAATTGACCAAAATCGTTTACCCATAATGTTGCTTCTGCCTTATTATCTAAGCTTTTTAAATAGGATTTATTTTTTATTATAGAACGAGAAGGTGCTTGTAATAAAATTTGTTCTGCTTTTAACAATGACCATTTGTTACTTAATGCTTTTTTAATTTCGTAGTTTGAATTGTCATATGTATAACCGTAGTCATAATCCTCTTCAGTAGATTCAATAACCGTTTCTTCAATTTCCACTTCTTCTTCAACTATTTCTTCCTCTTCATATTCAGTAGACTCAGTTACCGTTTCTTCTACCTCCTCTTCATCATAATCATATTCTTCAACTACTTCAGCTGTTGCTTCTGTATTATAACCATAATAATTATCTTTTTTAAGACCATAATTAGCCATTACTTGTTCGTCTTGAAAATACATCTTATTTGGAGATGCAACAACCATTACTAATGTTGAGTTATCCCAAACAATAGCTACTTCATTATTGCTTTCTAAAGATTTTAAGCCATTATTATTAATGATTTCTTTTTTACTTTGTGTCTTTAAAAAATCTTCAAACTTAGTTGTGTCTTTTATTGGAACAAGAAAAGCGTTGTAGTTTACACTATCATTAGCTTGATAAAAATAATGTGAAGATGCATTTAAATTAAATCCAAAATCTTCTAAAGCGCTAAACTTGTTGTTTTTTCTAGATAATTCTTTAATAATTTCTGTACCCATAAAAGAGCTATTTAACTCTTCCATAGACATTAATTGTAATAAGTTTTGTCCTTTAATAGTAGCAACTACAGCTGCATCACTTGGTATTTTAGAGCTATTGTTTTGGGCAGTTGTAAATGCTGTAACGCAAATTAATGCAATGCTTAAAAGTTTTTTCATTGGTTTTGGTTATGGGTTATTTTTTTAGTTGGATTTGTGTAGTAAAATCACCACTTCCGTTTATTACATCCATTGCACTTACACGTTGCATAACTGCTTTTTTAGATTTAGAAACTTTAGCTTGTTGATTATTTTGTGAAGCAACCTCTTTATCAAACCTGTAAATCACAGTGTAAGAAGCGTCATCAAATACTTTTTTATTTTCTGTTTTTAATTTATTATACTGTTTTTTAACCTCTGAAGAATAAGAGTACTCTCTTTTAAACACCCCTTTTTTATTATCAAAAAGAAAAGAAGAATTTGCTGTTTTGCTTTTTTGCTGACTAGTAACTTTGTTTGTTATTTTGTTAATATTATCAAGTTTATTAAAATCACATTTTACTGAAAAAATAAAATTTTCATAATCTGCAGTTTTCTTGATATTGGTTATCCCTTCTGCCTTTTGCAGTTCTGAAACAACATCATCTAACCCTTTTTGAATATCTGCTTTAGAAGGCACCTTATATCCATTTACAGAGTCCAATAGCATAATAGATGCTAATTTAGATTTGCTTCGACTCATATTTAATGTAAAAGTCATTGTACCTGTACCATCACTATTTAAATCTATTTCTTCAATGATTTCAAAACACGAGGTTATTGAGAAGAATATAACAAATAATAAGCTGTATTTAAGGTAACTATCAATTTTCATCTTTGCTATTTTATAAATCAAATATACAGAGGTTTTTCTTTACACAAATAAAAAAACTCCGAAATAGATTTCGGAGTTTTTTATGATTTAGTAAAAAAAGAGATTATTCTACAATTATCTTCTTAGTTACTGTCTGTCCATTATTTTTAATATTTAGTAAGTACATTCCTGATTGAACATTACCTAAGCTTAATGATTTATTAAACTCGTTAGTAGTATTGCTATACGTATTTTGTAAAATGCTACGTCCTCTAATATCAAAAACTTCAAGATTAACATCTCCTGTTGCACCGCTAAATTTAACAGTAAATTCTCCATTATTAGGGTTAGGATAAATAACAAAATCATTATCTAAATCAAAACTATCCACACCTAATACTGGAACAAATCCACCAGCTTGGCAAACAGTTATAGTTATGCTGTTCCAAGTTGATAGCGTACCATCAACATTAATATCTGTTACAAAAAAGATCCAATCTCCAGCCGAGTTTTGACCATTTGCAAAAGACAACGGAACTTGAGGTAATACATTATCACCATTATTAGTACTGTTACAATCAATTGCGTTTCCTTGGTCATCAAAAGTAAAATCAGTATTTACAGATCCAGCACATATCCCTGATGCTAATTGCTGAATATCGTCAGTTTGCCAAGGAGCTCTTATTGCATAATATAAATCTGAGTTATCTGCTGTAGTAAAGTTTACATTAATATCTAAATCTGAAATAGTTAAAGCATCCGGAATACTTAACACATATCCTGAATAAGATCCTGAGTTTTCTACTACAGTAATACCGGCATTAAAAAAGTAATCTTGACATATATCATCTCCTGGCACATAAGTATAGTCACCAATAGCAAAAGAGGCATTGTTAATATTAAAAAAGATATTTCCAGCACCCTCAACCATAACTCTACAATAAGCAGCTGTAACGTTAGGCACTGTGATATCATAACTACCATTGTTTGGTACATTTGAAGCCAAAACGGTATCAAATGTTTCTCCATTGTCTGTAGATAATAAAATATTTACGTTAGGAGTCATTACTCCAGGAGCAATATTAGTACCAGCAACATCCCAAGTAATAGTTTCGGTTGTACCTGCAGTCCAAACTATTTGATTAGTGTTTTGAGATGTTACAATAAAAGGACCGTCTGTATCTGTAACAGTAGCTGTCATATTATCTACATCAGTTTGTCCACCATTAGGGTCATTATCTCTTACTGTTAATCTAAAGTTTTCAACACGACCAACAGATGCTAATTTTTCCCAAGTTGTAGAAACGCCTCCATTATTAACAATATCAACTAAATTTGGAATATATCTAGTAGTATTAGATGTACCTTCAAAAGATCTAACTAAAGGTCCTGTTGTATTAGTCTCTAAAGGAAGTCCTGCAGAACCTAAGTCATATTGTTCCCATGTATATGTATGCGAAGCAGTACCATTAGGATCAGTTGATGAGCCTGTTAATTTGAAAGGTGTAGATTTAGGAATAACATAATTTAAACCTGCATCTGCAACTGGAGCAGAATTTCCTGTTGCTGTTTGAGTTGCACAATTACTACCAAAAGGAGAGGTAATATTGTCCCAAATCATTTGCAAGCTTTTTTGATGGAAGTAAGCATCACTATTAGATTGAACATTTTGTGGTGCACAAATACCTGCATATGCCATAATTGTAGATCCACTTCCAGGCTCATAAGCATTAGATGCTGATCTGTTTGATCCTGCACAATTACCACTGTCCCCATTAAAAGTATGTGGAGCACCAAATTGGTGACCTATCTCATGTGCTACAAAATCAATATCATAAGCATCTCCTACAGGGTTAGCTAAACCAGTAATACCTCTAGCTTTTGAACTATCATCACATGGTGAGTTTAAGGCAGCTAAACCACCTCCTCCAGTTGAGAAAGTATGTCCTATATCAAAGTTTGCAGATCCGATAGCAGCTGTAATTACATTTTGACTTTCGTTAATTAATGCACCAGCGTTATCATTAGTAAAGCTATCAGAGTCAATAAAAATAATGTCTTCATTATTAGCGACCAATGTCATTGTTAATGACAAGTCTCTTTCATAAACAAAATTATTTCTATTAATGGTAACAACCATTGCTGCTAAAACAGCTGCTTTTTTTGTCGCTATTGGAGCTGTACTAGGTACGCCTGCAGCCATCCAATGGAAAGAAGCATACTCTATAGTACAAGCTAAAGCAAGTCTATAGTTCCTCATAAATCCATCATTGGCATTTAATATTCTACTTGTATTTAACTGTTCCTCTGCTTCAATTGGTTCATCAGTAAAATGACATGTCCAATTTTGATCTAATATTGGTAAATCTTTTTTAGCGTACACAATGTAGTTAGCACCGTCTTTTGTATAAGGATCAATATATTCCATACCAACACCCTCATTAAAAGATATTGTATGTAAACCTTGTGGTGTAATACTAAATCTAATAATATTTACAGGGTTGTCAATGCTTTGTCCTACATATGTTTTAATATCAGTATATTTATTTTGTAATTCTGGCTCCATAATTGAAGCTTCTTTGATGCTAAACATTTCAAAATCTCCATTAGAAGTAGGAAACTTAACAAGTTTAGTTGCTGCTGTTGTGTTATCAAACCTTTTTGGAGCATCACTTAAATAAGACTTTAGAGACTGTAAGTCAAGCTTTAAAAATGTTGATTTAATCGGTTCTGATTTTCTAATGTTTAATTCACTTTTAACCACCTCTTCTTTTAAAGCTGACCTCCAAAAATTCTCGCCATTTTGAGAAAAGGAGTTAGTTACAAATGAAATTGTTAACAATAATAAAATTGTGTTTTTAATGTAAAAATGTTTCATGTATTTCTTTTTTGTTCTATTTTGTAAATATAATTTCAACTTTTGTAATTAACAATGAATATTAGTTAAAGTAATATCCAATACCATGAGAATTTTACATATTTTATCTCTTTTTATTCTACTTTTTAATTGTAACACTAATAAAAACACTTTTGACAGACAAAAGATGACTAACAATACAATGGACAAAACAGTCTGCCCAGATGATGGTACTTGTACTTTTAAAGTAATTAAAAATAAATCTGCTGAAGTTAAAAAAGATGAATTTGACGCCACTTATATAAATATTTTTGAAAGCGATAAAACACTTCTAAAATTTGAATATAATCGCAATCCAATTAAAAATACTGAAGACTCAAATTACACTGAAATAATTTATATAGAAATTAATCAAGATATAATAAAAACGGAGACTATTAACAGCTCACTAAGTAGTTTAAAAAATAAAGTGATTTTTGGTAGGCTTTGTTTTTGTAGGGGTCAAACAGGATATTATAACATTAATGAGGGAGACATCTCTATATCGCCACTTAAAAACAACTTATATAAATTAGATTTAGAATTTAAAACTAATGAAGTGCCACAAATTATTAATAAAATAAGGGAAACATTTAATTTATAAACAAAAAAAGCGACTTTTTAAAGTCGCTTTTTTTTATTCTTCTATTTGTTTTTCAATAACAAAATCTTCCATAAACTTAGTGGTATAGTTACCAGCAATATAATCTGGATGGTCCATTAATTGTCTATGAAAAGGAATAGTTGTTTTAATACCTTCTATTACAAACTCGTCTAATGCGCGTTTCATTTTGTTAATTGCTTCTTCACGTGTTTGCGCAGTTGTAATTAACTTAGCGATCATCGAATCGTAATTTGGCGGAATACTATAACCTGCATAAACATGAGTATCTAATCTTATTCCATGACCTCCAGGAGCATGTAATGTTGTTATTTTTCCTGGTGATGGGCGAAAATCGTTAAATGGGTCTTCTGCATTTATACGACACTCTATTGAATGTAGATTTGGTGTGTAGTTTTTTCCTGAAATTGGAACACCTGCAGCTACTAAAATTTGCTCACGGATTAAGTCAAAATCAATTACTTGTTCTGTAATTGGGTGTTCTACTTGAATACGTGTGTTCATTTCCATAAAGTAAAAGTTTCTATGTTTATCAACTAAAAACTCAACTGTTCCTGCACCTTCATATTTAATAAATTCTGCTGCTTTTACTGCTGCTTCACCCATTTTTTTACGTAATGCAGTTGTCATAAAAGGAGAAGGTACTTCTTCTGTTAATTTTTGGTGACGACGTTGGATAGAACAATCTCTTTCTGATAAATGACAAGCTTTACCTGTGCTATCTCCTACAATTTGGATTTCGATATGACGTGGCTCTTCAATAAGCTTTTCCATATACATGTCGTCATTTCCAAAAGCAGCTTTTGATTCTGCACGAGCAGACTCCCAAGCATTTTGTAAATCTTCTTCTTTCCAGACTGCACGCATACCTTTACCTCCACCTCCTGCAGATGCTTTAAGCATTACAGGGTAACCGGTTTCTTTAGCTACTTTTAAGCAATTTTTAAAATCTTTTATTACACCTTCACTTCCTGGTACACAAGGGACACCTGCTGCAATCATAGTTGATTTTGCATTGGCTTTATCCCCCATTCTATTAATCATTTCTTCAGATGCACCAATAAATTTAATTTGGTGTTCTTCACAAATTTTAGAAAATTTAGCATTTTCTGATAAAAACCCATAACCTGGGTGTATAGCATCAGCATTTGTTATTTCTGCTGCAGCTATTATGTTGGATATTTTAAGGTAAGAATCGCTACTTGCTGGTGGTCCAATACAAACTGCTTCATCAGCAAATTTGACATGTAAACTTTCTGCATCTGCAGTAGAGTATACAGCAACTGTTTTAATGCCCATTTCTTTACAGGTTCTAATAACACGTAGTGCTATTTCTCCTCTATTGGCAATTAATATTTTTTTAAACATCTTTTTTAATTTAGATAATTAGACAATAGGATTATTATTTTAAAGTATTTAATAACACTGAAAAATTCTATAATAATCTAAATTTAAGATGGGTCAACTAAAAATAATGGTTGATCAAATTCTACTGGAGAAGAATCATCCACTAATATTTTAACAATTTTACCTGATACTTCAGATTCTATCTCGTTAAATAATTTCATTGCTTCAATTATACAAAGTACATCACCTTCTGCTATTGTTTGTCCAACTTCAACAAATAATGGCTTGTCTGGAGATGGTTTTCTATAAAAAGTTCCGATAATTGGAGACTTAACAGTTATGTATTTTGAGTTTTCGTCAGCTGCTGCTGGTGCTGCTTCAGTAGGGGCTGGTGCTGCTGGTGCTGCTGGTGCTTGTTGCATTGGCATTTGAGCCTGCATAGGTATTTGCTGAACATATGTTGTTTCAGTCTCAGAACCCGTTTTGATTGTGATTTTTACGTCATCAGTTTCTAATTTAACTTCACTTGCTCCAGATTTGGCAACAAATTTAATTAAGTTTTGAATGTCTTTTAAATCCATAATTATAAGTTATTAATTTAGTTAGTTTAAGAGTTATAGGCCCATTTTAGATAAATAGAACCCCATGTAAATCCACCTCCAAAAGCAGCAAATATTAAATTATCGCCTTTTTTTAGTTTAGTTTCAAAATCGTTAAGTAATAAAGGAAGTGTTGCAGATGTGGTATTACCATATCTGTGTATGTTTTTTAAGACTTTTTCGTCTTCTAAGTTCATTCTATTAGCTGTAGCGTCAATGATACGCATATTAGCTTGATGTGGCACTAACCATGAAACATCATCATGGGATAAATTGTTACGTTGCATTATTTTTTCGCAAACGTCTGCCATATTTGAGACCGCAAATTTAAAAACTGTGCGACCTTCTTGATGTACAAAATGTTGTTTTTTATCTATAGTCTCTTGAGATGGAGGTAAAATTGAACCACCTGCTTCAATTTTAAGAAACTCTCTTCCGGATCCGTCACTTCTAAGATATTCATCTTGAAAACCTAAACCTTCGGTATTAGGTTCTAATAATACTGCTCCTGCACCATCACCAAAAATAATACATGTTGCACGATCAGTATAATCAATAATTGAAGACATTTTATCTGCTCCAATCAACAATACTTTTTTGTAACGTCCAGATTCTATATAACTAGTTGCTGTAGATAAACCATATAAAAAACTAGAACAGGCAGCTTGCAAATCAAAAGCAAACGCATTAGTTGCTCCTATTTGTGTAGCTGTATATACAGCTGTAGATGCAACTGGCATATCTGGTGTTGCAGTTGCGACAATAACTAAATCTATTTCTTTAGGGTCTAGATTTTGTTTTTTAAGCAAGTCTTTGGCTGCATTAATAGCAAGAAAGGAAGTACCTTCTCCTTCTAATTTAAGGATCCTGCGCTCTTTAATCCCAGTCCTTGTTGTAATCCATTCCTCTGTTGTATCTACAAGAGTTTCTAAAACCTTATTAGACAAAACATAGTCTGGTACGTAACCTCCAACAGCAGTAATTGCAGCAGAAATTTTGCTCATATTTTAGTTATTTTAGTCAAAAAAAGGTCAAAAAAGACCTAAAACGACTTAATTATAATAAAATTAGTCATTTTCAGACTATTTTATGCAAATTAAATGCTTTTTAACGTAAAGAAAAACAAATCATAAAAAAAACGCCCACAAGTGAGCGTTTTATTATATGCATGCATAGTAATTATGCTACGTTTTCTTCTACTGAATTGTCAATTAAAACTTGTCCTCTGTAGTAAAGTTTTCCTTCACTCCAGTGTGCTCTGTGGTATAAATGAGCTTCACCTGTTGTTGGGCAAGTTGCAATTTGTGGCGCAGTTGCTTTATAATGTGTTCTTCTCTTATCTCTTCTTGTTTTCGAGATTTTTCTTTTAGGATGTGCCATTTTATATTATTATTTATCCGTTAATAGTTTTTTTAATGTATTCCAACGAGGATCTGTCTCCTCTTTGTCTTCTTTTTTATCTTTTAGCCTTGGGCTAAGTTCTTCTAATTTATCAAGTATGTCAGAATCTAATGTTCCGTCTTCCACTCCTGGATGTATGCGTTTGCTTGGTAATGCTAAAACGATTGATTCATAAATATACTGCTGAACATTAACTTCATATTCTCCATGTGGAATGATTAATATGTCTATATGCTCATCATTATATTCTTCACCAAATTTAACCACCAAATCAAAATTTGTTGTTATTGGTAAGTCAAAAGGTTCGTTTGTAACATCACAATTGACGTTTACTGCTCCTGAAATGTCAAAATTTAACTCTAACAAAGTCGATTTTTTTTCTAAAATTAAATCTACTTTAATGTTACATGAGTTAAAATCCTCATACTCAAAATGATTAAAGAACGTTTGATCTATACTATAATCAAAATGATGTTTCCCTATTTTTAAACCTACAAATGGTATTGTAAATTCTTTCAACTGCTTCATTACCCATCTATTTTGAGCCTGCAAATATATAAAATTTTCTTTATTAAAAAGACTTATAAACATTTTTTTGTTTATATCTTTCTTTTTGAATACCCCAAAGGGTTTTTGCTTAGCTCTTCGTATTCTTTTCTATTTTTAAAAATCTGTATTCCTGTAAAAATCGCTTCTTTAAAAGAACTAATATCTGCGGTTCCTTTTCCTGCAATTTCATAGGCTGTACCGTGATCTGGAGAGGTTCTTACTTTATTTAACCCTGCTGTAAAATTGACACCTTGACCAAAAGACAACGTTTTAAATGGTATTAACCCTTGGTCATGATATGATGCAATTATTGCATCAAAATTTTTATAATTATCGGATCCAAAAAAACTATCAGCAGCATAAGGACCAAAAACCAACTTGCCTGATGCTTTAATTTTTTGAATTGCAGGTCTTAAAACAGTATCATCCTCTGTACCAATAACACCATTATCTCCTGTGTGTGGATTAATACCTAATATTGCAATTTTGGGTTTATTAATTTTAAAATCCTGAATTAAAGAGGTGTAAACTGTGTTTATTTTTTCTTCAATTAGTTTAGGTGTAATATGATTTGAAATATCTTTAACAGGCACATGGTCTGTTAAAAGTCCAACTCTAAGTGTTTCTGTAACCATAAACATTAGGCTATTACCTTCTAACTCTTGGTTTAAATAATCTGTATGTCCTGGAAACTTAAATGTATCAGACTGTATATTATGTTTGTTTATAGGTGCAGTAACTAAAATATCAATCTCGTCTTCTTTTAATGCTTTTGTAGCCTCTACTAAAGATTTTATAGCATATTCACCAATTTTTAAATCTTCCTCTCCAAATTTAATATTAACATTTTCTTTCCAGCAGTTTAAAACATTTATGCGTCCCACAATTGCTTGATTAACGTTTTGGATTCCGTTTAAATTAAGATCTAATTTAAAATGGTTTTTAACAAAACTCATCGTTTTTATTGAAGCAAAAATAATAGGCGTACAAAATTCTAGCATCCTTTTATCTTCAAAAATTCTTAAAACCACCTCAGCACCTATTCCGTTTAAGTCCCCTATTGATATCCCTAGTCTAATATTTTCTTCTTTCTTCATTAATACTACTAACTATTGTTTGTAAATTTACCAAAGCAAATTTAACCAAATAATACGATTAAGTTTATGTTTACAGGAATAATTGAAACACTTGGAACAGTCAAGTTATTAACTAAAGTAAAAGATAATTTAGATATTACTATTGAAAGTGACTTTACAGATCAATTAAAAATTGACCAAAGCGTAGCACATAATGGTGTGTGTTTGACTGTAGTCGAAATTAATAATAATCAATATAAAGTGTCTGCTATAAAGGAAACACTAGACAAAACTAATATTGGAGATTTACAAGTAAACGATTTTGTAAATTTAGAACGCGCCATGAAACTTGGCGACAGATTAGATGGTCACATTGTACAAGGCCATGTAGACCAGACCGCAACTTGTATTAATATTAAAGACACAAATGGTAGTTGGTTATATACTTTTGAATATGATCCAAAATTAAATAATATAACTATTGAAAAAGGGTCTATAACAGTTAATGGAGTAAGTTTAACTGTTGTAAATTCTCAAAAAAACAGCTTTAGCGTAGCAATTATACCTTATACATTTGAACACACAAATTTTAAACAATTTAAAATTGGATCTAAAATAAACTTAGAATTTGATGTAATTGGGAAATATGTTAAGCGATTAAACGAACTAAACGTTTGATGCTTTCTTTTTTGCAACAAGTTTATACACCCCATATATAACACCCGCAACAAACAAAAATATAATACCGTTATCTATTGGTAAACCAACAGGAGGTGTCCCTTGTGCGCCTTCAGGCGCAGATGGCAACACAGATTGCGCAATACCAAATACACTTATTAATAAAAATAAGACTGTTGTTAATAATGTTGTATTTTTCTTCATTGTTGATTTGAGAATGTAAATGTATAAAAAAAACAATGCCATCAAAACTTTATAACTCTTTTTTTATATCAAAACATCTTTAAAGCGCAATTTTATCCGATAAAATACCGCTTTTTAAGACTAAAAAATATATTTGAAGATCTATAAACGTATAATTGTTGATATTATTTTCAGCAATATAAAGTTAGAAAAACTTAAAAACTAGTAATTATTTATATAAATATATCAAACCATTAAAATATTATTACTTGACATAAAAAGTAATGTACTTATCCCTAATAATCTGACCAACTGGTTTGTCTTCAATTTTACTTTCCAACCAGGAAATAATATCTAAATATAAAAACGCGCGACGCTCAAAAGGGTGGTCTTCAAATTGCCTTAGTACTTCTAATAGTTTTTTAAATTCTTTTTTTATATCCTGTGGGTAGATGTACTGTAAACCTCTAATAAATTTTATCATTTCTTTTTGCACCATATTTAAGTCATTCATTTTAATCAAAAACTTATAAGTACTTTTTAATAAACTATCTAAATGGTAATCTAAACCAGCTTCATAATGCGCTACTAGGTTTAACACCCTAGAAAAGCACAATAAATCTTCACGCATGGATAAATTTTTATTAGAGATTATTTTTTCTAGATAAATTATACAAGCTTTATTATTTCCAGCTCCAAAATGTAAACTAGCAAACTTATAGTAAAATATCATTTTATGATGAGAATCAATAGTGGTATTAAATTGAATTAATTGTTGTTCAATTTCAGGAATTAAGGTTAGTCCTTCTTCAAAACTACCATCAATAAAATGCTGATTTATTTTATGAAAATTTCCATATAAGAAGACTAAGGAGACTACATTTTCATCATTCGGAAAATTAGCTTGTTTAACAATTGTATTAAACTCTAAAAGTTTAATATTAAATTTTTGTTTGTTTTTTATAAAATATAAAGCCTCTAATAGATAATTGTTTCCTTTTAAAAAAAAAACAGGGTTTAATGTTATCATATTAGGGTTTTCATAAAAAAGACCAACCCATTTTAGTGCATATTTATAACAATTTAAAAAATCTTGCATTAAAAAACTATACCATAAATGTGCCTTATAATACCACAGTTTTTCTCTAAACCCTAAATCTGACAGATTAACTTCAGGCAACCTGTCTTTAAAGTACTTAGCAACAGCAATACTTTCTTGTTGGTTTTTTACATAACCACTTTTTAAAATAGTGCTATATAATTGTAAAGATAAATTAGAGAGTTTACTTGCAATTACATTAAGTTCGCTCAACTCTTTAGCTTGTAAAGTCAACTGATCTGCTCGGCTATTAATACTTCTAGTAATATATTGTGTTTCAATTATTTTTTCAAGCTCAACAATTTCAAAAGCTAAGTTTTTTTCTTCATTTGATATTGCTACCTCTTTAGCTTTATCTAAAATTTTTAAACTTTGCTTATACAAACCTTTATGATATAATATTGAGGCAAAATCCAGCTGTTCTCTAATTTGCGAGCGTATATTTTGGTGGGATGGATTTAGTTTTAGACTTATCAAAATTTGTTTATACAAATGTGCTTTGACATTTGCTAATTGCTGTTTTTTTACAATACCACTTTTTAAAATGATATTTTCGTCATATAAACTTGCCTTATCTAATAGGTTAAATAAATTTAAAAATTTAGAATCAGAATTAACGCCAAGCCTACCAACATACAATTTAAACTGTCGTTTCTCAGACTTAGTTAATGACTTAACTAATAAAAATAAATTATCTTTTTGCTCTTTAGTCATCAATTAATATTTAATTTATAATCCTGATTATCAATAAATTACACTTGTTTTTAAATATTGAACATCGTAACACTTCTAATGCCGATTATCAAAACAAATATCCAAAGTATAAATTAGTATTTCAATTAAAAAACAATACCACTTTAAATACCAAAGACTTATATAACAAATGTATCTAATGATATTGACTCTTTGTTACTTAAAATAATATTCTAGCTTATAAAGCTAAAAAAATCATATTAATATTTATACATATGAAACTAAACATAGCAGTTTTACCAGGTGACGGAATTGGGCCCGAAACAACAAATCAAGCTATAAAAGTGCTAAAAGCAATAGCTTTAGAGTTTAATCACACGTTTTTATTTAAAGAAGCCCTTATCGGAGCTATAGCAATTAACCAAAATAATAACCCATTACCTGATTATACTTTAAACTTATGTAAATCAAGTGACGCTATTTTGCTAGGTACTATTGGAAAGGCTATTTTTGAAAACGATGCAAAAATGAGTCCAGAACAAGGTGTAACTACACTTAAAAAAGAGCTAGACTTACATACAAGCGTACTACAAATAAAGGCTTACAGCTGCTTAATAGAAAAATCTCCTCTTAAAAAAGAAATAATTGAAGGAACAGATATTTGTGTTTATAGCAATCAAGCTAACATGATTTATTTTGGCAAAAAACACTTAAATAAGGATGAGATCATCACTTCAGATTTATTTGAATATTCTAAACAAGAAATAGAGCGTGTTACTAATCTAGCCTTTAAAAAAGCTCAAAACAGAAATAAAAAAATGACTTTAGTTGATAAAGCTAATGCTTTAGAAACCTCAAGTTTGTGGGAAAAAGCGGTTAAAGAATTAGCAACTAAATACCCAGATGTAGTTTTAGATTTTATGTTGGTTAAAGATGCTGCCAAACAAATAATTTTAAACCCAAAACAATTTGATGTGATTTTATCCGATAAACTTTTTGGTGATATTATAAGCAGTGAAGCTAGTATAATTAGTGGCATACCTAACTTGTCTGCTTCTGCATCAATTGGAGATAAATATGCAATGTTTAAGCCTAATCATGGATCTTACACAGAGGCAACTGATAAAGGTATTGCAAACCCACTTGCATCTATATTAAGCGCAGCAATGTTACTTGAGCACTTTGAGTTATTTGAAGAAGCTAAAATAATTAAAAAAGGTGTAGAAAAATCTTTAAAATTAAAAATTACTACACCCGATTTAAATAATACTTACGATAATGTTTCGACCTCTAAAGTTGGCGATTTTATTGCAGATTTTATAAGTAATCCATATGATACTAATATCAACTTCAACAATATTCACTTAGGGCAATCAACAATTATATAAATAAGAGATGCTACTTTTTTTATAAAATAGGCATATTGTATTATTATGATTTAAACTAAAAACTGAAATAAATCAGGCTTATCATTTAAATAATCTCCATAAAACTTATGAAGCTTCATTTTGGCAACTAATGGTTCTAAGTCGTTAGGAGATTTTAATTCTATACCAACCACAGCCACATCATTCTCACGGTTTGCTTTTTTGGTATATTCAAAATGTGTAATATCATCTGTTGGCCCTAAAATATCCACTACAAAATCCCTTAAAGCACCAGCACGTTGCGGAAACTTAACAATAAAGTAATGTTTTAAGTTAGCATACAGTAATGCTCGTTCTTTAGTTTCAGAAGTACGTGTTATATCGTTATTGCTTCCACTAATAACACACACTACATTTTTTCCTTTAATCTCTTCAGAAAATTGCTCTAAAGCCGAAAGGCTTAATGCCCCAGCTGGTTCAACAATAATAGCATCTTTATTATAAAGCTCTAAAATAGTCTGACAAACCTTGCCTTCATCAACAGTAACAACACGATGTAATGTTTCTTTACATATTGCAAAGTTTAAGTCTCCAACACGTTTTACTGCTGCACCATCAACAAAATTATCTATAGATTTTAACTCGGTGTTTTTGTTATTTCTAATGGAGGTTAACATGGAAGAAGCCCCTTTAGGCTCAACTCCAATAATTTTTGTTTGAGGTGATAAAATTTTAAAAACAGATGATAATCCTGCAGCAAGTCCACCTCCGCCAATTGGTAAAAACACATAATGGATTGGGTGCTCTTTAGCCTGATCTATAATTTCTAAACCTACGGTTGCTTGACCTTCAATTACTTTTTCGTCATTAAAAGGATGAACAAAAGTTTTGTTTAAGCTCACACATGTTTCCATAGCTGCATGATATGCATCATCAAAAGTATCTCCTGTTAAAACAATCTCTACAAACTCTTCACCAAACATTTTTACCTGTTCAATTTTTTGTTTTGGCGTAGGTGAAGGCATATAAATTGTGCCTTTTATTTTTAATAGTTTACAAGACAATGCAACACCTTGTGCATGGTTTCCTGCACTTGCGCATACAATTTCATTTTCTATTTGAGAAGTGTTTAATGAGGAGATTTTATTGTATGCTCCTCTAATTTTATAAGAACGAACGTCTTGTAAATCTTCTCTTTTAAAATAAATACTTGCATCAAAAAACTTAGAGTAACGCGCACTTTTTATCAAAGGTGTTACAGTAGCTATTCCTAATAATTTTTCGGCAGCAGCTTCAACCGCTTTTAATGTTGGTTTATATGTTGAATTGGTTTTTTCCATATGCTCTTCCCATGAAAGTGGGACTGTTATTTATTCAATAAATCTGTTTGTCAAGCACTGTTAAATACTTAATTAATTTTTGAAACAATTACTAAATACCACATACTAGAAGTGATATTTAGTTTTGCTTTTGTATTACTACTTTCGTAGGAATGATAAAGCGTTTATGCTAATACCGAATCTTCCGTATTTACATCTGTTTTTATAATTTTCATGGCTGTCATTGCAGTTCTTAAACGTTTTCCAACTGCTTCAATTGGATGGTTTCTAATAGCATCGTTTACTGCAATTAACTCTAAATTATCTACACTATTTGTTGCTGAAAAAGGTTTACCAATTATATCTGTTTTAACGGTTTTCATGAAATCTGTTAATAATGGTTTGCAGGCATGATCAAATAAGTAGCAACCATATTCTGCAGTGTCAGAAATCACTCGGTTCATTTCAAATAATTTTTTTCTAGCAATTGTATTGGCAATTAATGGTAATTCGTGAAGCGATTCATAATAAGCAGAATCTTCAATAATTCCAGCACTTACCATTGTCTCGTAAGCTAGCTCTACACCAGATTTCACAAAAGCTACTAATAAAGTTCCATGATCAAAATAGTCTTGTTCCGTAATGTGGTCTGTTGTTAAAGTCGTTTTTTCAAAAGCAGTTTCTCCAGTTGCTGCTCTCCATTTTAAAAGGTTTACATCGTCATTTACCCAATCTTCCATCATAGTTTTAGAAAAATGACCAGAGATAATATCGTCCATGTGCTTTTCAAATAAAGGACGCATAATGTCTTTTAATTCTTCCGATAAGTTATACGCTTTAATTTTTGCTGGATTAGATAATCTGTCCATCATATTAGTAATTCCACCATGTTTTAATGCTTCGGTAATCGTTTCCCAACCATACTGAATTAATTTTGCTGCGTAACTTGGTTCAATGCCTTCTTCCACCATTTTATCAAAAGACAGAATTGCTCCTGTTTGAAGTAAGCCACAAAGAATAGTTTGCTCTCCCATTAAATCACTTTTTACCTCAGCAATAAAAGAAGATTCTAAAACCCCTGCTTTATGTCCTCCAGTTGCAGCAGCATACGCTTTTGCTTGTGCCCAACCCTTATTTTCAGGATCGTTTTCTGGATGTACAGCAATTAATGTTGGCACACCAAACCCTCGTTTATATTCTTCTCTAACTTCTGTTCCAGGACACTTTGGTGCGACCATAATTACGGTTAAATCTTTACGGATTTGCGTGCCTTCTTCCACAATATTAAATCCGTGAGAATAACTTAATGTTGCCCCTTTTTTCATTAAAGGCATTACAGCTTTTACAACATTGGTGTGTTGTTTATCTGGAGTTAAATTTAGTACTAAATCTGCAGTAGGAATCAACTCTTGGTAAGTACCAACAGTAAAACCGTTTGAAGTCGCATTTTTATAAGACTCTCTTTTATGGTCAATTGCAGCTTGTCTTAATGCATAAGAAATATCTAATCCAGAATCTCTCATGTTTAGACCTTGGTTTAACCCTTGTGCTCCACAACCAATAATTACAATTTTCTTTCCTTTTAATGCATTTACACCATCTTCAAATTCTGAAGCATCCATGAATCTACATTTTCCTAATTGCTCTAATTGTACTCTTAATGGTAATGTGTTAAAATAATTTGACATTGTTTTTGTTTTTTAATTTTGAAATGCTTCTAGCATTGTTGATATTTTCATCTCGTCTTTAGTAATTGCAATACGTCCCGAACGTGTAAATTGCATGATTCCGTATGTACTAAGCACTTTATACAAATCATCAATTTCTTCCTTTTTACCAGATTTTTCTATCACAAAAAATTGCTTGTTTACAATTACAATTCTGGCGTTATTCTCCTTAATAATATCCGGAAATTGGCTATCACCAAACAATAAATCCGATTTCATTTTAAAGATGCAAGACTCTTGATAAATGATTTCATCTTCAGTATGGTAGTAGGCTTTTATAACTTCTACTTGCTTTTCAATCTGACCGATAATTTTTTTAATTTGTTCTTCAGAAAGCTTTACCACCATAATCCACTTGGTTACATTTTCAATTTCTGAAACGGAAGAATTGATACTTTCAACATTAATATGTCTACGTTGAAAAATTGCCGAAATACGATTTAATAATCCGATATTATTTTCCGTATAAATGGTTACTGTGTATAGTTTGTTTTCTTGATTCAT
Organism: uncultured Olleya sp.; assembly: GCA_947503885.1. Classification (GTDB taxonomy): domain Bacteria; phylum Bacteroidota; class Bacteroidia; order Flavobacteriales; family Flavobacteriaceae; genus Olleya. The sequence goes on from CANNFD010000003.1 coordinate 70,584, forward strand.
ATTACTCTAATCTTATATCTGAAACTGATGCTCCTGTTTCTATCATTGGAAATACCTTACCTTCTTTTTCAACACAAACTTCTAAAAAATAAGGTCCATCTGTGTTTATCATTTTAGCTACTGCATCTTTTAGTTCTTCGCGTTTTGTTACTTTTTGTGCTGCAATAGAATAGCCTTTTGCAATAGCCACAAAATCTGGATTTGTCATTTCGGTTGAAGCATAGCGTTTATCAAAAAATAATTCTTGCCACTGTCTAACCATTCCTAAAAACTCGTTATTTAAAACCACAATTTTAACTGGTGTTTTTTGCTGAAAAATAGTCCCTAACTCCTGAATAGTCATTTGGTAACCACCATCTCCTGAAATGGAAATAACCTCGCGATCTGGAGCCGCCATTTTTGCTCCAATAGCAGCAGGAAGACCAAAGCCCATCGTGCCTAAACCACCAGATGTAATATTGCTTCTTGTTTTATTAAAATTAGCATATCTGCACGCTATCATTTGGTGTTGACCAACATCACTAACAATTGCAGCATCACCTTTTGTTTGGTTGTTAATTTCGTTTAACACCTCAGCCATAGTCAATCCTTCTTTTGTGGGATGCAAGTCGTTTTTGATGACTTTTTCATATTCAATAGCATATAAATCCTTGAATTTTTGATGCCATTCTGGATGTGTTTTTTCTTCTAAAAGTGGCAATAAAGCAGCTAAACTTTCTTTTGCATCCCCTAAAACAGCCACATCTGTTTTTACATTTTTATCTATTTCTGCAGGATCAATTTCAAAATGAACCACTTTTGCTTGCTTTGCATAACGCGATAAATCGCCCGTAACACGGTCGTCAAATCGCATACCTATTGCAATTAAAACATCGCATTGGTTGGTTAAAACGTTTGGCGCATAATTACCATGCATACCAACCATACCAATATTTAAAGGATGTGAAGTTGGCATTGCTGAAGCGCCTAAAATAGTCCATGCAGCCGGAATCCCTGCTTTCTCTACTACAGCCTTAAATTGTGATTCTGCTTCTCCTAAAATAACGCCTTGACCCCAAACTATCATTGGTTTTTTGGCTTCATTTATCAATTTTGCAGCAGCTTCAAGCGCTTTATGATCTAATTTTGGAATTGGATTATAACTTCTGATGCCTTTACATTTTTTGTATTTAAAATCGAATTCTTCAAACTGTGCATCTTTTGTAATATCTACTAAAACAGGTCCTGGACGACCACTTTTAGCAATGTAAAATGCTTTAGCTATTGCTTCAGGAATCTGAGAAGCTTTGGTAACCTGACAATTCCATTTGGTAACTGGAGTTGAAATACCAACAATATCTGTTTCCTGAAAGGCATCACTACCTAATAAATGCGACGCCACTTGACCTGTAATACAAACCATTGGAGTCGAGTCTATTTGGGCATCTGCAATACCAGTAATTAAATTTGTTGCTCCTGGTCCTGAAGTTGCAATACAAACTCCAACTTTTCCGGAAATACGAGCGTAACCTTGCGCAGCATGCGTTGCGCCTTGTTCATGGCGTGTTAATACATGATGAATTTTATCTTGAAACTTATATAATTCATCATAAACTGGCATAATTGCTCCACCAGGATAACCGTATAATGTATCTACACCTTCAGCAAGTAGTGAACGAACGACTGCTTCGCTTCCTGAGATGCGAATCGTTTTAGTTGTGTCGGTTGCCTTTTTTGTTTTTGTTTCTGTATTCATATTAATCTTGTTAGGATTATTTTATTTTTTAAAATTCATCAGTCACACAACCTTTGGATGCAGACGAAACTGTTTTTGCATATTTGTAAAGTACACCACGTTTAAATTTTAAATCTGGTGCTTTCCATTGTTTTTTTCTTTCGTTTAATTCTGCGTCTGAAACTTCTACTTTAATAGTATTAGTTTCGGCATCAATAGTAATAATATCACCATCTTTTACTAAAGCAATTGTACCGCCTTCTTGCGCTTCTGGTGTAATGTGACCAACAACAAAACCGTGTGTACCTCCAGAAAAACGACCATCTGTAATTAATGCGACTTCTTTACCTAAACCTGCACCCATAATTGCAGCAGTTGGTTTTAACATTTCCGGCATTCCTGGACCTCCTTTTGGACCTTCGTAACGAATAACAACTACATCTCCTTTTTCTACTTTACCATCTCGAATACCATCATTTGCAGCATATTCGCCTTCAAAAACTTTTGCTTTTCCTGAGAATTTTAATCCCTCTTTTCCTGTAATTTTTGCTACAGAACCTTCGGTTGCTAAATTGCCATAAAGCATTCTTAAATGTCCTGAAATTTTAATTGGTTTTTCAATTGGTTTTATTACATCTTGACCTTCGGTTAAATCCGATACATCTAATAAATTTTCTGCAATTGTTTTTCCTGTAACCGTTAAACAATCGCCATGAATTAAGCCTTTCTTTAATAAGTATTTTAAAACCGCAGGGATTCCGCCAACAGCGTGAACGTCTTCCATTAAATATTTTCCGCTAGGTTTTAAATCGGCTAAAAAAGGTGTGTTATCACTTATATCTTGAAAATCTTTTAATGTGAAATCTATTTGCGCTGCTCTTGCAATTGCTAAAAAATGAAGCACTGCATTTGTTGAGCCTCCTAAAATAGTAACTAATCGCACTGCGTTTTCTATTGATTTTCTTGTAATTATATCTGAAGGTTTGATGTCTTTTTCTAATAATAATCTTAAGGCTTCACCAGCTTTTACAGACTCTTCTTTTTTAGCATCGCTTAATGCAGGATTAGAAGAATTAAAAGGCAAGGTCATCCCCAAAGCTTCAATTGCAGAAGCCATAGTATTTGCTGTGTACATACCACCACAAGCACCTGCTCCTGGACATGCTTTTTCTACTATGCTTTGGTATTCGCTTTCTTCCATAGTACCAGCAACTTTGCTTCCCCAAGCTTCAAAAGCGGACACGACATCTAGTTTTTGTCCGTTATGGCAACCAGAATCTATGGTTCCGCCATACACCAAAATACTTGGTCTATCTAAACGAATCATTGCCATTAAAGCACCAGGCATATTTTTGTCGCATCCAACAACTGTAATCAAACCATCATAACTCATAGCCTGCACAACAGTTTCCATAGAATCTGCAATAATATCTCGAGATGGTAATGAGTAACGCATACCTGGAGTTCCCATAGAAATTCCGTCACTTACGCCAATAGTATTAAAAATTAATCCGACTACGTCTTCATTTTTTGTACCCTCTTTAACCAATTTTGCTAAATCATTGAGGTGCATATTACATGGATTACCTTCGTAACCTGTACTTGCTATACCTACAATAGGTTTAAAAAAATCTTCTTTGGTTAACCCGATAGCATGCAACATGGCTTGTGCTGCTGGTTGTGTTGGATCTTGTGTAACTGTTTTACTGTATTTGTTTAGTTGTTTCATGTTTATGTCTACTAAATCTAAATTACTTATTTGCTTTTATTTGACTATTACTGTTATTTACTTCAAGTTAAACTCAATACTGCAAAATACTTAATAAAATATTGATTATCAACTGTTTAAATGCTAATTTATATGATACTCAATACTATAATATTTTATACAAAAAAAGCCTTCCGAAAAAGGAAGGCTTTAAATAAATTATATGTTTAAATTCATCATAGCATTCCTTGGCTTCGTGAAATAATCACGATGCTAATAATAGAAATGATAATAATGACTTGTTTGCTCATTGTAAGGTCAAATATTAGAATTTTATTTTTACTATCCTAATTTGTTAAACAAAAAAACCGATTCAAATTAATGAATCGGTTTTGATGGTGGTCCCACCTGGGCTCGAACCAGGGACTTTCTGATTATGAGTCAGATACTCTAACCAGCTGAGTTATAGGACCCGAAATCGGATTGCAATATTACTACTATTTTTAAAATCTTGCAAACCTTTTTTTAATTACTTGATGTCTTGACATAACTCTATTAACACACCGTTTGATGATTTAGGGTGTAAAAAAGCGACTAACTTGTTGTCTGCCCCTTTTTTAGGTGTTTCATTAAGGACTATAAACCCTTCAGATTTTAATCTTAAAATTTCTTTATTAATATCTTTTACTGCAAAAGCTATATGATGTATTCCTTCTCCTTTTTTTTCTAAAAACTTAGCAATAGGACTTTCTGGCTTTGTCGCTTCTAATAATTCTATCTTATTTGGTCCTACTTTAAAAAACGAGGTGTTAACCCCTTCACTTTCTACAGATTCAATTTTATAATGTGGTTTACCAAAAAGCTTAGCAAAAAGTGCATTAGATTCCTCTAAATTTTTAACTGCGATACCAATATGCTCTATCTTTTTCATTTTTTATGTATTTTAGGGTACAATAATTGCTTAATTATGGCTTAAAAGTAATATATTCTTGTAATAACAACTATTTTTGCAACATGGAAGAAAGTCAAAGACAAAAAAAAATAGCTTCGGTTTTACAGCGTGATTTAGTAGATATCCTTCAAGGTGCTGCTACACAAGGTGGAATGCGAGGAATAATTATATCTGTATCTAAAGTCAGAGTCACTGCAGATTTAACAGATGCTAAAATATATTTAAGCATTTTCCCTAATGATAAAGCTAAAGAATTATTAGAAGGGATTAGAGCTAACAAACCAATGATAAGACATGAATTGGCACAGCGTACAAGAAATCAATTACGCAGGATGCCCGTTTTAGAGTTTTACGTTGATGATAGTTTAGAGCATATCGACAAAATTGAAAAATCATTAAAAGGAGAAGACAATCCAATTCAAAATCCTGATTTATTAGACAAACGTAATAAAGGTTAATTGAATTTTTCGCTATACATAGCTAAACGGTATATACGTAGTAAAAGCAGTAATAATGCTATTAACTTTATTACTATAATTGCTATTGTAGGTATTGTTTTGGGGGCAGCCTCGTTATTTATTGTGCTTTCTGGTTTTGCAGGTTTACGTGATTTTACTTTAGAGTTTTCAAGTATTATAGACCCTGATTTAAAAGCCGAAACCACAATTGGTAAGTCTTTTATTTTAAACGATACACAAGACAAACAGTTGCGTGACATTGAGGGTATCGCAAATTTTTCAAAAATAATTGAAGAGCGCATTATTGCATCTTCAGACGGAAATAATCATCCCGCTTATATAAAAGGAGTTGACCAAAACTATAATAAAATTACAGCAATAGACTCTGTAATACCTTATGGTAACTGGTTGTATCAAGACACACCACAAATTGTTGTGGGCTGGGCAATTTCTAATCGTCTATCTGTTTTTGTTAACGATTACGGGAAAACTATTACCTTATCTGTACCAAAACCCGGGAAGGGTCAAGTTAGTTCTCAAAGTCAAGCCTTAAATCAAGTAAATACCATTAATGTTGGAATCTATGATATTAATGAAGAGCTAAATAATAAATATATTTTTGCTTCAATTAATACTGCAAGACAACTTTTAAATTACGACTCCAATCAATACACTAGTTTAGAGTTTAAACTTACTGAAGGTGCTGATCAAGATCAGATTAAAACCAAAATTAAAAACATCTTAGGTCAAAATATAATTGTCAAAAATAAGGACCAACTTAACGATGCTATTTACAAAATGCTAAACACAGAGAATTTGGCAGTTTACCTAATTTTTACCTTAGTACTAATAATAGCATTGTTTAATGTTATTGGCTCTATAATCATGATGATTTTAGATAAAAAGAAAACCTTAAACACCCTATTTAATATTGGTGCGACGGTTAAGGATATTAGAAACATCTTTTTTTACCAAGGGGTTTTAATGACTTTTATAGGTGGTTTTATAGGTCTAATGGTTGGTTATATTATCATACAATTGCAAGCTAGTTTCAGTTTAATAATGATTACTCCAAACTTAGCCTATCCGGTAGCAATTCACTTTAAAAACTTTGTAATAGTAATGCTTACTATTTCTATTTTGGGGATTATAGCTTCAAAAATTGCAGCTTCAAGAATCACTAGAGATTTAGTTAAAACTAATTAAATTTAAGGCAAGTTGCCTTATCAGGCAAACAGGCTCGCGCAACTCGCTCTCTGCGAGGAGCTCAGACAAATTGCTTCATCCTTCTTGCGCTTACTGTTGTATATAGTTGCGCTTTGCTTAACTGAGTATTTTTACTTTGTAGGCTTGTTTAACTATTCTGTAAACTGAAAATCTCCAAACTGCTCTAACACCTCATCAAAAGCAGCAAACACATCTTTAGAGGCATCGCTTGTTACCATTTTCATACGGTGCTCTTTAAAATGCGGAATCCCCTTAAAGTAGTTGGTATAATGTCTTCTAGTTTCAAAAACACCAAGGATTTCTCCTTTCCAATCAATAGACATTTGTAAGTGTCTGCGTGCAGCATCAACACGTTCTTGCATTGTAATTGGTCTGTAATGCTCACCGGTTTCAAAAAAGTGTTTTACTTGTTTAAAAAACCAAGGGTTACCAATTGTAGCACGACCAATCATACAACCATCTAAACCATACACATCGCGCATTTCCATTGCACGTTCTGGTGTAGTCACATCTCCGTTTCCAAAAACAGGAATGTTCATTCTTGGGTTGTTTTTAACCTCTGCAATTGGCTTCCAATCGGCATCACCTTTATACATTTGTGCTCTTGTACGACCATGAATTGCTATTGCTTTACAGCCAACATCTTGAAGTCGTTCTGCAACCTCAACAATCCTAATAGAGTCATGATCCCAACCTAAACGGGTTTTTACGGTAATAGGGATATTGGTACGTTTAACCATCTCTGCAGTTAGCTGCTCCATTAAACAAACATCCTTTAAGATCCCTGCTCCTGCACCTTTGCTAACTACTTTTTTAACAGGACATCCAAAATTAATATCAATGATATCAGGTTTAGACTCTGCAACAATATCAATAGTTTGCAGCATACTATCTAAATTAGCTCCAAAAATTTGAATCCCTACGGGACGTTCTTTTTCGTAAATATCTAATTTCATAACGCTTTTTGCTGCGTTACGAATTAAACCTTCGCTACTAACAAACTCTGTATATACCACATCAGCGCCTTGCTCTTTACACAATGCTCTAAACGGTGGGTCTGACACGTCTTCCATTGGTGCTAACAACAATGGAAAATCCGGAAGCTCTATGTTACCTATTTTTACCAAGTAATAATTATTTTTATGCAAAAATAAGTTTTTATTATTCTTTGCACATTAGATTCTTAAAATAAACGTTAAAAGTAAATATGTATCTTTATCCCAAAAAAATGAAAATGAAAAAATTCCTATTTCCACTATTAGCATCTTTAACTTTACTTTTTAATTGTGATGTTGCTGACAAATTAACTAAGTTTGATTTAAACCTTCAAACCAACTACACCATAGAGCCTACGGTTTTAGTTGACTCTCCTTTTAATACTTTTACCCCAGATGTAACGACAGAATCTGAGTCTACTTTTCAAAATAACAATACTAATAAAGATTTAATAGAAAGTATTAAACTATCAAGAATACAGCTTACCATTGACACTCCTGCTGATGGAAATTTTAATTTTTTGAAAGAAATACATGTTTATATTGAAGCTGAAGGCCTTGAAGAAATTGAAATTGCTAATCGTTTTGAATTAGAAAATTCAAACTCTTTAACTTTAGGTCTAGATGTTTTAGGTCAAGAGTTAAAAGAGTATCTTAAAAAAGATAGTTATAGTTTACGTGTGCAAACAACCACAGATGAAACTATTAGTGAAACTCATGAAATTATTATTGACACAAGATTTAGAGTAGACGCTAAAATTTTAGGTATATAATACCATTTAATTATTGATGCTACTATTTGGTATTAAAACTGTATAGTAGCATCAATTAATTTACCTTTTCTGTCCACTGTAACATTGGTTTTATCGCCCTCTTTAAAGGTTGCTAAAACCTTCATATAGCTCATCATATCTGTTACAGTACTATCTCCAAGCTTAATTACAATATCTCCTTTTTGCAAACCTGCTTTTTGTGCTGGTTTTTCTTCACTAATACCATCAATACGCATCCCTTTTCCATCAAATAGGTAGTCTGGAATAACCCCTAACCCTACTTTAAATCTTGGTACGTCATCACTTTCGTTTTTAGTTTTTCTAAACGGTAATTTTCCGTTATTATCTAAGTCTGTAATAATTTCAAAAATATAGTTAGAGATGGTTTGCATTCCGTTAAAATTTAAAAGCTCCGTGTCATCAGATGGTTTGTGATAATCTTCATGCTGTCCAGTAAAAAAATGTAATACAGGTATATCAACATTATAAAAGCTAGTGTGATCACTCGGGCCAACACCTGACTCTTTTTGGACAAGTTTAAAACGATTATTATGTGCTTTTAAAGTTTGTTTAAAAATTGGTGAAGTACCAACACCGTAAACAGCTAAAGTACTATCTGCTTTTAAACGACCAACCATATCCATGTTAATCATAAAATTAGCTTTATCATTACTTGTAGTTGGATTTTTAGTATAGTAATTAGACCCTAATAGCCCCATTTCTTCTCCAGAAAATGTTATAAACAAGTAATTGTTGTTTGTGTTTTTGGATTTTAGTTTTTGAGCTAGATTTAAAAGTACTGCTACCCCACTTGCGTTGTCATCTGCGCCATTATGGATTTCTTTTTTTTCGCCTCTAAACAAACTACCTTCTGCGCCATAACCTAAATGGTCATAGTGTGCACCTATTATAATGGTGTGATCTGCTTTATTATCGATATACCCAATTACATTTGTACCAGTAATCGTACTGTCACCATCTTTTACATTATACTTTACTTCTTGATGTGGGTCCGTTTTTGGTTTAAAAGAAAACGCTTGAAAATATCCATCAGTTCCTTTTGGCACTAATCCTAAATTTTTAAAACGATCTGCTATATATTTTGCTGCTTTTTGCTCTCCTTCTGTACCTGTTTGACGTCCTTCTAATGCATCATCTGCAAGAAACTTGACATCTTCTTGAATGGTAATTTCTTTTATAATTTCATTTTTACATGATGTAAAAACAAGTAAAAAAACAAGTAGTTTTATGTATTTCATAATAAGAAGTATTAATTTTACTCAAAACTAGGCAATAAAAGCCATTTATAAAAACTATTATGAAAACACGCTTATTTGGAATCTTACTAGTAACAGCTATTCTTTTTTCTTGTAAAAACGAAACAAAAACTGATGTCAAAAACATAGAAGATAACTCTGAAGTTTCAGAAATAAAAAATCCTTTAATTTACCCTGAAGAAGTTCATTTTAAAAATTTACGTCAAGTCACTTTTGGAGGCGATAATGCTGAAGCTTATTGGAGTTTTGATGACAAACAATTAGTGTTTCAGTCTAATTATGACAAATGGAATGTAAGCTGTGATCAGATGTTTTTAATGAATGCAGACGAGACTTTTAAAGATAATATACCACCAATGGTAAGTACAGGAAAAGGACGTACAACATGCTCTTATTTTATGCCTGATAATAAACATATCATTTACGCTTCTACGCATTTAGGAGATGAAAAATGTCCTGATACACCACTACGTAAAAACGGAAAATATATCTGGCCTGTTTATGATACGTTTGACATTTTTATAGCAGATTTAGAAGGTAATATTGTAAAACAACTAACTAATGAAGTTGGTTATGATGCCGAACCAACCGTATCACCCATGGGCGATAAAATTGTATTTACATCAACTAGAAGTGGCGATTTAGAGTTGTACACCATGAATTTGGATGGCAGTGATGTAAAGCAAATTACTGACGAATTAGGTTATGACGGAGGTGCATTTTTCTCGCCAGATGGCACAAAAATTATCTTCCGTTCTTCTAGACCAAAAACAGAACAAGAAATTAAAGAGTATAAAGATTTACTTGCTGAAGGCTTAGTAGAACCAACGGATATGGAACTTTACATTTGTAATGCAGATGGTAGTGATTTACGTCAATTAACCGATTTGGGTAACGCAAATTGGAGTCCATTTTTTCATCCAAGTGGAGAAAAAATATTGTTCTCGTCTAACTTTGAGGCAGAACGTGGTTTTCCTTTTAATTTGTACTTAATTGATATTGATGGGAAAAATCTAGAACGTGTGACACATAGTGAAACCTTTGATGCGTTTCCTGTATTTTCTAACGATGGAAAAAAATTAGCCTTCTCTTCAAACCGTAATAATGGTGGTGGACGTGATACTAATTTGTTTATCGCAGAATGGGTGGATTAATCACGTTGTTAAAAAAAAAATCAAATTTAAAAGCACAATTTATATTTAAAACGAAGAAAAGAGATGAAATTTTAAGTATAGTGCTTAACCACTATTATTTCATAATTTATTATGTCACTTTTTTATTAAGTGATCTTAATTTTAAGATAAAGACAGCTGTAAAGAAAAGAAAACCAATCAGTGAAAAGCAAATTCTCCAAAGTTCTAAGTCTCCAATTTTTTTATTTAAAACTAAAAACACCGTTCTAATAGAAAATAAAAGCATAAACACAATTGGTATAATAATTTTTCTATTTTTCATTCATAATTATTTTAATATTCACATAAATCACAACACCTGTTAATGCAGGAATTTACTTTTCTAATCGTTCTCTTTCTTCCAGCCCCTTAGTACGTTCATTGGTTTGTAACGTTGTGTTTCCAAACTTATAACTAAACCCTAATTTAATATAACGATTGTCCATATTGGTATAGTTTCGACTGTTTTGGTTTGCGTATTTAGTTCTGACAGCAAAGTCTTGTTGGTTAAATAAGTCTGCAAAAGCTAAAGACAGGGTTCCTTTTTTATTAAACATTTTTTTACTGAATGATAAGTCAGAAATCAATCGGGAATCTACAACCATAAAACCTTGTTGATTTTTGCTTACATAAGTTAAAGTAAAATTAGCAGTTAAGCTATTATCCTTTAAAAATGAGAAGTCATTACTTAAAACAGAATAATTACTCCATTGATCCGTTTTTATAAGTTGATTATCAAAAATAGCTTCGTCTTGAATATTATAAAAAGAGGTTACAAAATAAACAGACCATTTATCTAACATATCAAAATAAGTAATAAAGTCAAACCCAAACTCTACAGTACTTCCAATGTTTGTTGGAGAATATATTAAAATAGAATTAGTGTTATCTTGTAGTGGTAATTCGTTTATCTGGTTTGATATATCCTTATAATAAGCTTCAATGGTGTAACGTTGATTTATCTCTGACCCTACAACAAAATGATTAGTAAATGCAGGTTGTAAATTAGGATTACCCGTTACAATAGTATTATCATTTAAAAAAAAGTTAAACGGGTTTAAATCCTGATAGTTTGGACGCTCTATCACACGTTTGTAATTAGTGTACAAACTGGTTTTTTCAAATGCTTGCCAGCTTAAATTTGCAGTTGGAAATAGCTCTAAATAATCTTGTTTATTATTAAGATTAGTCGTTGGTGATTGCCCTTCAAGATTAGTTTGTTCTGCTCTTAAACCTCCTGAAAAACTCCATTTATCCCAGCTTTTATTATAACTCATATAAGCTGCAAAAACACGCTCGTCATAATCAAATGCATTTGTATTTGCTAGGTTTAAAGTTTGATTTCCTGACATTGGATCTATATCAAACTGGGTAATATCACTTTTTGTATTTACATTAGAAGCTTTAATACCAATAGACCAATTGCTAGTATCTGTAATTGGTAAATCATAATCTAATTGTGATGTAAATATATCTGTGGACTGATTATTATTAGTCTTAAAAGCGGTGCTATTATTAGAAGAATTATTTTGAAAAAAGTAATCAGAGTTTACCTGCTGATTTCTGTTATAGTCATATTTAGTAAAATGAGTATTTAATAATAATTTTGCTCCATTTTTAAACACGTGCTTGTAATCTAAATCTGTTCCTAAATTATATTTATCATCTTGAGAATAATTAATAGAATTAAAATAATAATTAGTAGAGTTTTGAATATCGTTAATATTAGTATTTCCTTTAGTTAAGTAATCAAAGTAAGGCAAATACAAAAAATTAGACGATAAACTTAAAGTGTTATTATCATCAATAAAGTAATCAAAATTTAAATTAGCATTATGTGTTTTAGAAGTAGTGTTGCGGTTTAAATCTGTCGACCATACCTCTGAGACTGTATTGTTATTTATATAATTAATATCCTGTTGATTCTCTCTATTTATTTTACTGTGGTTATAATTATAGTTAAGGTTAATATTAATTTTATTTGTTTTATAAAATTGATTTATCCCAGCATTATATCTAGGAAAAATACCTTGGGTATAATTAGTAAAAACAGTCCCTCTATAACCAGTAATTAAATTTTTACTCATTACAATATTTAGCACCACTCCACTATCGGCATCATATTTAGCAGGAGGATTTGTAATAACTTCTATTTTTTGAATAGAATTTGCAGACGAGTTATTTAAAAGCTGATTTAGCTCGGTTGAAGATAACTGCACTTTTTTATCATTAATAAAAACAACAGGAGTACTATTTTTTACAGAAATATCGTCTCCTAAAATTAACACGCCAGGTGTACTTCTTAATACGTCAAGCATACTACCTTCGCTTAAAGAAGTGTTTTCAACATTAAAAATTAGTCTATCCACCTCCTTTTTTAAAGTTGGTTTATTAACTGTAATTAAAACCTCATCTAAGTTTTCACTTTCTTCAATTAGAGTAATAGGGCTATTATAATCTTTATCTAATTGAAAATCATTTTCAAAAGTTTTGTATCCTATAAAACTGGCAGAAATTTTATATTTTCCACTAGATAATTCATCAAATTTAAAAAACCCGTCTTCATTTGAAGACATTCCGTTAGCTACAGTAATACCAGATTGGGTGTATTGATATAATATAATATTAGCATAAGCTACTGGTTGATTATTTTCATCTAAAACCTTACCAGATACAGATAAGTCTTGTGCATAACTAGTTATAGAGATGCATAAAAAAAATAGAAATATAAAGTGCTTCATTTTTAAATAGGTTAAGTATGCAAGGTAATAATTGTATTACACTTTTTATTGTGGGAAAAACCGCAAATTTAGTCAAGTTGGTATTACTAACAAATAAAGAAAAAAAGCTCAATAATTACTTTATATTTGCAATATCTTTATTTATAAGGAGATTTGACTATGAAGAACATTAGAAATTTTTGCATAATTGCGCATATTGATCACGGAAAAAGCACATTAGCTGATAGGTTACTTGATGCTACAGGCTCTGTAACCGCTAGAGAGCAACAAGCACAATTATTGGATAGTATGGATTTAGAGCGTGAACGTGGTATAACCATTAAGTCACACGCCATACAAATGGATTATATTTACGAAGGAGAAAAATATGTCTTAAACTTAATTGACACACCTGGACACGTAGATTTCTCTTACGAAGTATCTAGATCAATTGCTGCTTGTGAGGGGGCATTACTAATTGTAGATGCAGCCCAAAGTATACAAGCTCAGACTATTTCTAACTTATATTTAGCTTTAGAAAATGATTTAGAAATTATTCCAGTGCTAAATAAAGTAGATTTACCTAGCGCAAACCCTGAAGAGGTTACTGATGATATTGTCGAGTTATTAGGCTGTGAACCTGAAGATGTTATTCACGCAAGTGGAAAAACTGGCTTTGGAGTAGAAAATATTTTAAAAGCAATAATTGAGCGTATTCCTGCTCCAAAAGGAGATCCTGATGCGCCTTTACAAGCCTTAATTTTTGACTCGGTTTACAATACATTTAGAGGAATTGAAACTTATTTTAGAGTTTTTAACGGTGAAATTAAAAAAGGACAAAAAATTAAATTTGTCGCTACAGATAAAGAATATAATGCAGACGAAGTTGGTACATTAAAATTAACTCAGGTTGCAAAACAAAGTGTAAAAACTGGAGATGTAGGATACCTAATTACAGGTATTAAAACTGCAAAAGAAGTTAAGGTTGGAGATACTATTACAGACTTTGCTAATCCAACAACAAATATAGTTGAAGGTTTTGAGGACGTTAAACCAATGGTTTTTGCTGGTATATATCCAGTAGATACTGAGGATTATGAAGAGCTTAGAAACAGTATGGAAAAGCTACAACTTAACGATGCCTCTTTAGTCTTTCAGGCAGAGAGCTCGGCAGCTTTAGGATTTGGTTTTAGATGTGGGTTTTTAGGAATGTTACACATGGAAATTATCCAAGAGCGTCTAGAACGTGAGTTTGATATGACTGTAATTACTACAGTACCTAACGTGTCGTATCATGCTTACACCAATAAAAATCCGGAAGATGCTTTTATAGTTAATAATCCATCCGACCTTCCAGATCCTTCAACCGTAAATCGTGTTGAAGAACCTTATATTAAAGCAACCATAATAACTAAATCCGATTTTGTTGGTAATGTTATGAGTTTGTGTATTGAAAAACGTGGTATGATCATGAATCAAACCTATTTAACACCAGAACGTGTTGAATTAACTTTTGAAATGCCTTTAGCTGAAATTGTATTTGATTTTTACGACAGGTTAAAAACTGTATCTAAAGGATATGCTTCTTTTGATTATCACCCAATTGGTATGAAGGTATCTAAATTAGTACGTTTAGACGTGTTATTAAATGCACAACCTGTTGATGCCCTTTCTGCTTTAATACATGCAGATAATGCACACCATATTGGTAAAAAAATGTGTGAAAAACTTAAAGAGTTAATCCCGCGTCAACAATTTGATATTCCAATTCAAGCTGCTATTGGTGCAAAAATTATAGCTAGAGAAACCGTAAAAGCATTACGTAAAGATGTAACTGCAAAATGTTACGGTGGAGATATTTCGCGTAAGCGTAAACTTTTAGAAAAGCAGAAAAAAGGTAAAAAACGTATGCGTCAAGTTGGTAATGTAGAGATCCCACAACAAGCGTTTATGGCGGTTTTAAAACTTAATGACTAACATATATTTACAATATATAATAATAAAAATTCCTGCTTTCGCAGGAATTTTTTAGTTAATAACTAGTGTTATTTTAAAGATTAAAATAGTATTACGTTATACCGTTTCAATATCTTCCACATCTAGAGGTTTACCTAAATATACTAGCCTATTACCTTCTTGGACGTTATCAATCTCTGTATTATAAGACGATATTATATTTAACTCGCCTTCATTATTTTTAATAAATAAAGGAACAATGTCTTTATCATTATTAGTCACCTTTATTAGGTCTTCTAAATGAGCTTTATCAATAATTTCAATCTCTTGAATACTTGGATACTTTTTAGTCACATCAGACAATGTTATATAATCATCTGTGTGAGAAAATAAACCTTCATGTGGATTATTGTTTTCATCACGCATTTCTTCATTAGAAACTAATCTAAAAGCACCATTTTCTCCAAATTGTTTTGCAAACTTGTTTATAGCATATTTATTTATATCACTATTTCCTGTTAAAGCCATTAAATAACCCACATCATTAAGCTCTATATTATCCGTTAAAGTTTCTGAGTATATGTTTGTGTTTATAGCTTCTAAGCCTAATTCTTTAGCTTTATTAATATTATTTTGGTTACTATCAATTAACACCACGTGCCTTCCTTGAGACTCTAAGTAATGACCAATTAGCCTTGATACTTTTGATGCACCAACAATTAAAATTCCGTTAGATTTAGTTAAAAACACCCCTACTACTTTAGCAAAAAGTCTTGCTGTTGTTGCGTTTAAAAGTACGGTTCCTAATACAATCATAAAAACTAAAGGCGTTATATACTCTGCACCTTCTACGCCTTGTTTTATTAACTTACTTCCAAATAAAGATGCAATTCCTGCAGCAACAATACCACGTGGACCAACCCAGCTGATAAAAAGTTTTTCATTTAGCTTAAGTTTGGACCCATAGGTACTTAAAAAGACTGCTAATGGCCTTATTACAAATACAACTATAGCAAAAAGTACAGCTGTTTTCCAATTATAAAGTAAAAGTAAATCGTCAAAATTAATATTGGCAGCTAGTAGAATAAATAATATCGAAATTAATAATACACTAAGGGACTCTTTAAAATAAAGTAGCTCTTTAATGTTTTCTAATTTTCCATTTCCTAATACCATACCCATAACAACAACTGCAAGTAAACCGGACTCGTGCGCAAAAACTTCGGACTCTACAAACACCAATAGCACTGTTGATAAAGACACTACATTAAGCAAATAATGTGGTATAAATTTTTTGTTAATCGCGTAGGCTAATGCATGTGCAAACGTAAAACCAAACGTAGTACCAAAAAGGATAATCTTACCAAACTCGATTAAAGCTGTTTTT
Source organism: uncultured Olleya sp. (assembly GCA_947503885.1). Taxonomy (GTDB): domain Bacteria; phylum Bacteroidota; class Bacteroidia; order Flavobacteriales; family Flavobacteriaceae; genus Olleya. The sequence goes on from CANNFD010000003.1 coordinate 86,923, forward strand.
GTAAATCCACTATCACCACCAACACTAATAAACTCAAAAACTAAAACCGCTACTAAAGCTCCGATAGGGTCTATTAAAATACCTTCCCATTTTAAAACAGTTGATAAATCCTTTTTTAAAGGTATGTTTCTTAAAATAGGTGTGATTACTGTTGGTCCAGTTACGATTATTAATCCTGAAAATAAAAAAGCCAAGTCCCAACTTAAATTAAAGACCAAATGTGCCACTATACCAGCACCAAAAAAAGTTATAGCGGACCCTAGTGTAATTAGTTTTGTAATTACAGGACCTACATTTTTAATTTCAGATCGTTTTAATGTTAATCCCCCTTCAAACAGAATTATACTGATAGCTAAAGAGACAAAATAGAACAAGCTCTCGCCAGGAAATAAACCTTTTTTTCCGTTCCAAACAGGTTCTATCCATTTAGTTCCGTCTTCACTTAAAAACTCCGCTGCAATTGGACCTACCAAAAGCCCTATTAAAATTAAAGGTAAAATAGCTGGTATTTTTAGTTTCCATGCTACCCATTGTGCTAATATTCCTAAAATAATAATTCCTGCTAACTCTATCATAGGTTTTTTTTTGTGAAAGTAATAATTCTTAAATTCTTCTTAGATAATTTAAGTCAAATTTAGAGTAAAAATCTATTTTTTAAATCCAAGACTATAGCTTTTCAAGCTATTTTAAAACTTTAAAAATAGTATCTTTCAATTTTTAAGCAAACTTTTTATTCAAACATGTGTCTTTAAAACCATTTAAAACTATAGGAATTGGTATCGCTTTTTCGCCTAACTTAAAAGCAAACCTATACGAAGCTGCAAGATTAACTTTGTTTTTTGATGCTAAGCTTGTTATGATTCATATTGGAGAAGAAACTGAAGATAAGTTAAAAGCTTTAAAAATTATTTTAAACACCTTTAAAAAGGATAATCTCCAATACGAAGTTGTCTTTAAATCCGGAAATCCAGTTGATGCTATTTTAAATGCTACAGAAGAAAAAAACATAGATTTATTAATTATAGGCGCTGCAAAAAGTGAAAATTTTGTAAAATATTACGTTGGCTCTATTGCAAGGAAAATTACAAGACAAGCCAAATGTAGTTTACTGTTATTAATTAATCCTTCAATAAATAGAATTGCTTGTCAACACATTGTGGTTAACGGATTAAAAGATCCAAAAACAGAGCAAACCATAGCTGCAGCCTTTTATGTCGCTACAAAATTAAACGCCGAAAAAATTACTATTGTTGAGGAAATTAAACAAACTGAAATTACAGTTAATGTTGACGATGATAAATCTTTAAGACATGCTAATATTATTAAAGAAAAACTTAGGAATAGAGAAAAATTAAGGATTAATCATATTATTGAAAACCTACCTAAAGCGCACACTAGTAATATTGTAATAAAGTCTCAACCTATTTTTGGTACACAAGGGTACTCCATTGGCCACTATGCACAAGTATCTAGAGCAGATTTATTAGTAATGAATGCACCATCAAAAATGACTTTTTGGGATCGCGTATTCCCACATGATATAGAACATATTTTAACCGAGCTACCAACCGATGTTTTAATTATCCAATGATCCCTAAAAAAAGTAACATAAATATTTTTTTAAAAGCATTACCTAAAAACATTTTTTCAGGTTTTGTAGTAAGTCTTATTGCTTTACCCTTAGGTTTAGGATTAGCTATGGCTAGTGATGCACCTCCAATTTCTGGTGTTATTGCAGCTGTTGTTGGAGGGGTTTTAGTGTCTATTTTAGGAGGTAGTAATGTTACTATTTCTGGTCCAGGAAATGGTTTAGTAGGTGTCTTATTAGTCGCAATTACTACCTTAGGGATAGAAAGTGCTTACGCTGCCATTATCTGTTCTGGGATTATATTGATAACTCTAGGATTTTTACGCTTGGGTAAACTAGCCGATTTCTTTCCTTCTTCTGCGATACAAGGGATGTTAGCTGCAATTGGATTGATTATATTAGGAAAACAGTTTCATATTATGTTAGCGCATAAGATTAAACGTGAGGATACTGTGGACTATCTGTTTGAAATCCCATTTACTATTAATGATGCTATTAATTATGAAAATACAGGATTAATTTATGCGGCATTAGCTGGTGTTTTAAGCTTATTAATTATGGTTTTTTATTCTAAAATAAGAAACAAGTACCTACAGCTTATCCCCGCTCCTATGTGGATTGTTATTTTATCAATAACATTTAGTTATTATTTTGAATTAGTTGCAAACGAAGCTAATCCAATAGCAAGTAGTTATATGATATCTGGTATTCCGGAATTTTCAGAAATTATCTCTCAAATACCAACTGTAGATTTTAGTAAAATAGGCAGTTTTCCATTTTGGACCAGTGTATTAGCATTAACACTTATTGCTAGTATTGAGTCTTTATTAAGCATCAAAGCAGTAGATAAATTAGACCCAGAAAAACGAAGAAGTAATGTTAATCGTGACTTAAAAGCGTTAGGCTTAGCAACCGTTGGTAGTGGGTTTTTAGGAGGTCTTAACGTTGTTACAGTAATTGCAAGAAGCTCTGTAAATGTTAATAATGGTGGTAGTAATAGGTCCTCAAACTTTTTTCATGCGCTGTTTTTAGTTGTTTTTATAGTTTTATTTAGTACCCAATTAACACGTATTCCATTACCAGCATTAATGGCTATTTTGGTTTATACAGGTTATAAATTAGCGTCACCAGATAATATTAAAAAGATTTTTAGAATAGGTAAAGAGCAGTTAATAATCTTTTTTGTAACGCTTATTGTAACCCTTAAAATCGGATTAATTTCTGGTATTTTATCTGGTGTTTTGGTAACTTTTATTATCCATATCATTATAAATAAAAGTGTAACACTTTTTGCAAAAAATTGGATGAAACCTAACGTTTTAATGTTTCAAGAAGAAGGACACTATTACTTAAGTGTCAAGCATTTTTGCAGCTTTTTAAATTTCTATAAATTAAAAGCTAAACTTGATGCTGTACCACAAAACGAAGATGTAATATTAGATTTTTCGTTATGTCAATTTGTTGATCATACGGTTATGGAAAACCTAAATAACTATCAAGAATTGTTTACAAAACGCGGTGGTCATTTTGAAGTGCTTGGGTTAGATTTGCATGATACCGAGTCTGAACACCCTTTTGCTTTACGTCGTTTACTTCCTGTACCTAAAGTTATTACAAATAGTTTAACACGACGTCAAACGACTATAGAGGAGTTAGCAGTAGACTTTAATTTAAACTATGATTCGAAAAAAGAAAGACAAACCGATTTTCTTAATAACTTCTTGTTTTTTAGAACCAAACAAATCAATCATATTTATAACCAATTAGAAAATAAAGAAGAAGCTTTAAACTTATTTGATATCGAGTTTTCTGAAGGCGAATTTATTGCAAAAGAGGTTGTACGTACTACAATGCTTCATATTAAACTAGATAAAAACATCCCAGAGTTTACTTTAGACAGAGAAGGGTTTTTAGAAAAAGTCTATGCTTTTGCGGGTTTTAAAGATATTCCTATTAAAAATCACACCGATTTTTCTTATCGTTTTTATTTATTAGGTGAGGATACACAAGCTATTCAGCAATTTTTTACAGATCAAATTACTCACTTTTTTGAAAGTAATCCATATTACCATATCGAGTCTAACGGGAAAGATTTACTTGTTTTTCAAAGAGAGCGTCTAGCTAGTATAAAAGAAATTAAAGCGCTTTACGATTTTGGAAAACGCCTTAAACAAGTCATTTCTTAATAAAACCTTAATGTTACAAATCTTCTCTTGTATATTTAGTAATTTGCAAAGCCTTTTAAAAATATATTTATAATGAAATTACACCCAATTCAATCTGGTCATTTTAAATTAGATGGTGGCGCCATGTTTGGTGTAGTCCCAAAGTCCTTATGGACTAGGACTAATCCTGCAGATGCTAATAATATGATAGATATTGCTGCACGCTGTTTATTGATAGAAGATGGTGACCGTTTGACTTTAATAGACACTGGTATGGGAACCAAACAAAGCGATAAGTTTTATGGTTATTATAACTTGTATGGAGATGACACGCTTGAAAAATCCCTAAAAACTGCGGGATTCTCTACAGACGATGTGACTGATGTGTTTATGACGCATCTTCATTTTGACCATTGTGGTGGTAGTTTTAATTACAATAAAGACCGTACAAAATTAGAATCTGCTTTTAAAAACGCGCATTTTTGGAGTAACAAAGACCACTGGAAATGGGCAACACAGCCTAACCGACGTGAAGTCGCATCGTTTTTAAAAGAAAACATTCTACCAATGGAGCAAAGTGGACGATTAAAGTTTACAGACATTCCGCAGGACGATATACTAAAAAAATCAGCACTTGGTTTTGATATATTTTTTGCTAATGGACATACCGATAAGCAAATGATACCTATGATTAATTACAAAGGAAAAATCATCTGTTTTATGGCAGATCTTTTACCAACTGTAGGACATTTACCATTACCATTTGTAATGGGGTATGACACAAGACCATTGTTAACACTAGACGAAAAAGAAAAATTCCTCAATTTAGCAGCAGATAACAATTATTACTTATTTTTGGAACATGATGCTCATAACGAGATTATAACTGTACAACACACAGAAAAAGGTGTACGATTAAAAGACACTTTTACTTGTAACGATATTTTTAATTAACAACTCAAAAACAATTTATAATGAAGATTATTTATAAACCAATTTTATTATCAGCTTTTGCTGCATTAGTATTATCAAGCTGTGGTGGAAGTGTACCAGTATTATCTACACCAATTGAAAATATTGACAATACACCAATTAAAGAATCAGCTTTAACAGAAGCAGAAGCGCAAAATTGGGGACATTTAGATTTAGTAAAAGATACCATTCCAGGAATGAGTGTTGATAAGGCTTACGCCGAAGTTATTAAAGGTAACAAAGGACAGCAAATTATTGTTGCAGTTATCGACTCTGGAATTGACATTACACACGAGGATTTAGATGGTGTTATCTGGACTAACCCTAAAGAAATTGCAGGAAACGGAATTGATGATGATAACAATGGTTATGTTGACGATATCCATGGATGGAACTTTTTAGGAGATGCTTATGATGAGCAATTAGAAATGACACGTATCGCTGCTAGTGGAGACTCTAGCATCCCAAGATATGCAGAAGCTGTTGCACAGTTAGAAAAAGACTACCAACAAGCATTAAGCAACAAACAACGTTACGATCAAATTTATACTAATGTTAGTAGCGCACACAAAGTACTAACTGCTCACTTTAAAAAAGCAGACTATACAGCTGAAGAAGTTAACGCAATAACTGCTGAAGAAGGATCAGAATTAGCAACTGCAGTATCTACTGCTAAATTTATGTATGCTAATGGAATGAAGTCTGTTGCTGAAGCTGAAGAGCAAATTAAAGGTGGTGTAGAGTATTTTACTGATCAATTAAACGCTAACCTAAATAAAGACTTTAATGGTCGTAAAACAGGTGATAATCCAAACGACTTTAATGACAAGCCTGGTTATGGAAACGGAAACGTGATGCCAATTAAAAAATCTGAGAGTCATGGAACACACGTTGCTGGTATTATTGCTGCAGAACGTAACAATGGTTTAGGTGCAAACGGAGTTGCTAATAATGTAAAAATTATGTCAATTAGAGCGGTACCAAATGGTGACGAGTATGATAAAGACGTTGCAAAAGCTATTAGATATGCAGTAGATAATGGTGCAAAAATAATTAATGGTAGTTTTGGTAAAAGCTTCTCTACAAACCCAGAATGGGTAAGAGATGCAATTAAATATGCAAGTGATAATAATGTAATTTTTGTACACGCAGCAGGAAACTCAAGCGAAAATGTTGATATAGCACCTAACTTCCCAGATGATAATGTGGATTATGTAGAAATATCTAATACATACATTCGTGTTGGTGCTTTAGCGCCAAGTTACGGTACTAAAATGGTAGCAGGTTTTTCTAACTACGGTAAGAAAAATGTAGATGTATTTGCTCCAGGTGCAAAAATATACTCTACTACTCCAGAAAACGAATACAAAACAATGGGAGGAACTAGTATGGCTGCACCTGCAGTAGCTGGTGTTGCTGCTTTAGTTTGGTCTCAATATCCAAAATTAACTGCTTCTCAGGTTAAACAAATCATTATGGATTCTGGTTTAGCGATACCTTCTAAAGTAGTAGTTGGTGGAGACGCTAGCAATGTTCAGCCATTTTCAGATTTAAGTAAATCTGCAAAAATTGTTAATGCTTATAACGCATTAATAATGGCTTCTCAAATTTCTAAATAATATTTTATTAATTATAAAAAGCCTCAACCATGAATAGTTGAGGCTTTTTTATTTCAATTTAAATACAATGAAAAAATTATTTCTATTAATCACCGTTTTTGGAGTTTTAACCTCTTGTAACTCAACAAAGCAAGTGACTTCAACAAATGGAAAAACAGATGTAAAATCTACTTATTGGCAACAACATGTAGATTATAAAATGGATATTGATATGGATGTAACTACCTATCAATACAAGGGTAAACAAACGTTAGTTTACACTAACAACTCGCCTGATGTTTTAAACCGCGTCTATTACCATTTATATTTTAATGCTTTCCAGCCTGGTAGTGAGATGGATGTACGTTCTCGTACCATTGAAGATCCAGACCGACGTGTTGGTGACCGTATTAGTAAATTAACACCTAACGAGATTGGTTACATTAAAGTAAACAGCTTAAAACAAGACGGTAAAACATTAAACCATGATACTGTTGGGACTGTTTTAGAAGTAGATTTAGCAAAACCTATCCAACCAGGAGAAAGTGTAACATTTACTATGGACTTTGACGCTCAAGTACCAAAACAAATTAGACGTTCTGGTCGTAATAGTGCAGAAGGTGTTGCGTTATCTATGACACAATGGTATCCAAAATTAGCAGAATATGATTTTGAAGGATGGCATGCTGACCCATACATTGGACGCGAGTTTCATAGTGTTTGGGGAGATTTTGAAGTTAACCTGACTATTGATAAAAATTACATCGTAGGTGGTACTGGTTACCAACAAGGAGAACCAGTGGTAAAAGGAAATAAAAAAACCATTAAATTTAATGCTCCTAAAGTACATGACTTTACTTGGGCTGCAGATCCTGATTATATCCATGATACAATGCAAGTTCCAGATGGACCGCTTTTACATTTTTATTATAAAAAAGATTTGCCTTCAGAAAATTTACAATTCTGGAAAGACTTACAACCTAAAACTGTACAATTAATGCAATATTTTTCTGAAAATATTGGTAAATATCCATATGACCAATATTCGGTTATTCAAGGTGGAGATGGTGGAATGGAGTATGCAATGTGTACTTTAATTACCGGAAAAAGAAGCTTTGGAAGTTTAGTTGGTGTAACTGCACATGAGTTAGCACACACTTGGTTTCAGTTTTTATTAGCTACTAACGAAACTAAACATGAGTGGATGGACGAAGGTTTTACAAGTTATATTAGCGATTATGCAATGGATGCTATCAATAATACTAACCTTAAAAATCCAGCAGCAAGCGCATATAACGGGTACTATTACCTAGTTAAATCTGGTAAAGAAAAACCTCAGACTACACATGCAGACCGTTACGAAACTAATATGGCTTACGGTATTACTGCATACAATAAGGGGTCTGTATTTTTATCTCAGTTAGGATATATAATTGGAAAGGATAATTTAAAGAAAACTATTAAAAAATATTATACCGATTTTGCTTTTAAACACCCAAGACCAATAGATATTATTCGTACTGCAGAAAAAGTTTCGGGCTTAGAGCTAAATTGGTACTTAATAGATTGGACACAGACAACTAATACTATTGACTATGCTATTACTTCCGCTGAAGAAAATAACAGCATTACAACCGTTAATTTAGAGCGCAAAGGGTTAATGCCTATGCCTTTAGATCTTGAAGTGGAATATACTGATGGAACAACAGAGCAGTATTACATCCCATTACAAATGATGCGTGGCGAAAAGCCAGTAGCAACAACTACTAAAATATTAAACGATTGGGCTTGGGCTATGCCAACTTACAGTTTTAGTATTAACAAATCAAAAGCAATGATAAAATCTATCACTATTGATCCAAATCATCTAATGGCTGATATAGATAAAACAAATAATACTTTAAACTAGTAAAGTAATTTTATTATAAATTGTATAAAGAAAGCTGCAACTTAGGTTGTGGCTTTTTTGTTTTAAATAATCATACAAATGTTTAACTTTTATTAATTTGTATATTAGCATTAAATTAGTGTGTCATGCACAATTACTACTTTAGCAATGCAGCAGATAGATGAGAAAATTACAGCAATAATCAATCATTTTAAACTTAATAATTATGCGTTTTCAAAACGTATAGGTGTTACCGGAACCACTATAGATAGTATAATTAATGGTCGTTTACAAAAAGATGGGACCCGTAAAAAAACAAAACCAGGTTATGATGTTTTAAATGCTATTATTAACAAATTTGACATTAATCCAAATTATCTTTTTGGAAAAAGTAAAGTCATGCTAAATAAAGATATAGCAACTATTCAAACATATTCTGGAGTCCCACAAGTAGTCTCTGTAAATCAGGATAATACAGAAAATATTGTTTTTGTACCTATAAAAGCTAGAGCAGGTTATTTAGATGGTTATGGAGATAGTCAATTTATCCAAACTTTACCAGCTTTTAATATGCCACAATTAACCAATGGTACCTTTAGATGTTTTGAGGTACAAGGCAACTCAATGGTGCAAACTTTTTTTGATGGAGACTTAGTGTTTGGAAAATATGTGGAGCATTTAGACCATGTTAAAGATGGGCTTGTGTATGTTATTGTTAGTAAAAATGATGGTATCGTTTTAAAACGTGTTATTAACACTATTAAAGACCAAAACAAACTAATTTTAAAAAGTGATAATAAAGACGGAAATTATCCAAATTATACTATATCTGCAGAAGATATTATGGAAATTTGGCAAGTAACAATGTTTGCCTCAAAGCAAATACCAGAACCCGTTGATGTATACGACAGATTACACGAGTTAGAGCGTAAACTAGTACAACTTCAAGAAACAGTAAAAACAAAAGCCTAAAAAAAATAAAAATGCGCCTTACTTTTAACAAGCACGAAAAACTTAAAAGCCAAAAAGCAATAGAGCAATTATTTGCAGAAGGTAAATCTGTTTCGGCATATCCTTTGCGTATGGTTTACTTAAAAAATGACATTCATTTAAAAGTAGGTGTGTCTGCTAGTAAGCGTAATTTTAAAAAAGCGGTAGATAGGATTCGTGTAAAACGACTACTTAGAGAAGGGTATAGACTTAATAAAAGCCTATTATTAGACAATAATATTAACCATTACACGCTAATGATTTTATATATTGGTAAAGAAATGCCAGATTTTGAGCTTATTAATCAAAAAACAAAAGTGTTATTAACTAAATTTAATGATCAGATTTCTAAAGTTTAAAAGCTATCAAAATACAGGATACTTAGATAATTAAAACAAAAAAATCAAAATGAAAAATATATTTAAACGACGCATTTTAATTCCAATATTTGCTGCAATTATACTATTTACAGGAAGCGCATTTAAAAACGATTTTTTTGAAATTGCAAAACAAATAGAGATATTCACAACGCTTTTTAAAGAGTTGAATATGAATTATGTTGACGAAACAAACCCAGCAGAATTAATGGATAATGCCATTAAAAATATGCTGAATGATTTAGATCCATACACTAAGTTTTATAACGAGCAAGATGTGGAAGCAGAGCGTATCCGTCGTACAGGAGATTATACAGGTGTAGGAGCAAGAATAAGAACCTTAGAGGATAAATTAGTAGTAGTGGAGCCTTATAAAGGCTACCCTGCTGATAAAGCTGGCTTAAAAGCTGGAGACGAAATTATTACAATTGACGGAGTATCTGTTGCTGGTTATGATGGGGTTGCATCAGACCTTTTAAAAGGCACACCAAACTCTAAATTAGAAGTGACCTATATACGCCAAGGAAAAACTTATAACGCTGCTGTTACACGTTCTGAAATAGAAATTGATGCAGTGCCACATTTTTCTATGATAGATGATCAAACAGGTTATATTGTATTACAAAAATTTAATGCAAAAGCATCACAACAAACGGGCTATGCATTAAAAGACTTAAAAGCTCAAGGTGCTAAAAAAATTATTCTAGATTTAAGAGGTAATCCTGGTGGATTATTAAACGAAGCAGTTAATGTTGTTAACCTATTTGTACCAAAAGGACAATTAGTGGTGACTACAAAATCTAAAGTTAAAAAATATAACAAAACCTACTATACTAGTAAAGAGCCTGTAGATACAGAGATACCAGTAGTGGTTTTAATTAATGGGCGTAGCGCTTCAGCATCAGAGATTGTATCAGGAACACTACAAGATTTAGACCGTGCAGTAATTGTAGGTTCTAGAAGTTTTGGTAAAGGTTTAGTGCAACGACCAAAAAAACTAACTTATGGAACACAACTTAAAGTGACAATTTCTAGATATTATACGCCTTCAGGAAGATGTATTCAGGCTTTGGATTACTGGAATAGAGACGATAGCGGAAATGCAGTACGTGTAAAACAAGAAAACTATAACGAATTTAAAACTAAAAACGGACGTAAAGTTTTTGATGGTGGTGGTGTATTTCCTGACGAAGCTTTAGAGCTAACTAAAAATACCGCTATAACAAATGCAATCTTAAATAGTCAAAGTATTTTTGATTTTGCTACCAAATATTACTACTCAAATAAAGTAGAGGATATCTCTAAGTTTAAACTATCAGATTCAGATTTTAATGCTTTTAAAAGCTATTTAACAACAACCGGATTTGAGTTTGAAACCGAAACAGAAAAAGCGCTTAAAAAAGCACTAGAAGTAGCTAAATCGGAAAATCTTGACGACGATATTAATAAAGATTATAAAACGTTAATTACCAACTTAGATAATTCAAAATCTAAAGCAGTAGAAACCAATAAAAAACAAATAATCAATTTATTAACTGATGAGATTGTAAAACGTTATGTTTACAGAGAAGGGTTATATGAGTATTATAAAACCAACAATGAAGAGATTAAAACAGCAACAGATATCTTAGCAAACCAATCAAAATATAATAGGTATTTAAACTAAAATAACTAAGAAAAATTAACATATTTTTTTTTTGGTATATTTAATGCTAGTTTAAAGCTATGAAACAACTTCTATTTTTATTATTACTAACTACAAGCTTAGGTTTTTCGCAAAGCGAATTGACTCATGATGTTTATTTTAATACAGACGAATATGATGTCCCATTAACTGAGGAAAACCGAATTTTATTATTTATTTCTAGCTTAGATACTATTCAAATTGAAAAAATTTCTATCTATGGTTTTACAGACGATAGAGGAAGTACTGACTATAATTTAGAACTCTCACAAAACAGAGCTAATACTATTAAAGAGCTGTTTTCTGGCTACGGAATCGATGAAAATTTAATTACCAATGTCGATGGTAAAGGGATTATTTTACTTAAAGTTTTAAACGAAAATGAAGTCAATAAAATAAGAGGTTTAAACCGTAAAGTAGAAATTATAGTTACCCCTAAAACCAAAGAGAAAAAACCAGTAGAACAACCTAAAAAGACTACAAAGGAAGCTACTAAGGTTAACCAAAATAAAACCGCAGAGGATATTGCTAAGGGCGCTATCAAAAAAGGTGATAAAATTACTTTAGATAAAATTTATTTTAAAACTAGCTATAGTTACGTGACTTCTGACTCTAAAAAGACTTTAGAGAAATTAGCAAAAATACTAGTAGAAAAAAAGAACATTTACTTTACTATACAAGGTCATGTCTGTTGTACGCAAATGAGTCGTGATGCAGTAGATAAAAAAACGAAAAAACGAAATTTATCAGTTGCGCGTGCAAAATATATCTACGATTATTTAGCTAGAAAAGGCGTTGATAAAAAACGAATGAAATACGTAGGCATGCGACGAAAATTCCCTTTAGGTGGTGCACCAGAATTTGATAGACGAGTTGAGATTTTAATTACCTATGTTGGTACAGCTGACTAAAAGCAAAAAAAAAACTTTCTATAGCTTTTTTTATGAATACTTTTAGATATTATCTATAAAATACATAGTAAATCAGACCATTAAAAAAGTAATTCAACGTAAGAAATTACCTCTTGTCCCAATAAATGTTTTTAGACCTTAATTATCTGATATTAGTCTATTTTTTTTTACAAAACGACAAGTGTATTGTATGTTTGACCTCTGTTACCTATTTGATTAGAAGATAAAAAATAATCAAATTAAAAAATCATAAAATAGTATTAAAATATATTTCTAAGTAAGGTACCTATATAAGGTAACCTTCTTTTAAAACCGCTTCGTGCCGAAGCGGTTTTTTTATTTTTTATAAAGCATTCCTATATGTGGGATTCCGTCTTCTAAGTAAGTTTCTCCAACCTCTTCAAATCCTAAATTACCATAAAAACGTTTTAGGTAACATTGCGCAGAAATTTTTATTTGTGAAGTATTATAATTAGATTTTATAGCATCAATTGAAGCGTGCATTATATCATAACCATATTTAAACTGACGGTGTTTTTTATCCACTAAAACTCTACCAATACTAGCAAATTCAAAATAATCTCCAGGTTTAAAAATGCGTGTATAAGCGATCATTTTTTGGTTTTTAAAACCAATAACATGTAATGCTTTTTGATCTTTACCATCAATATCTTGATACACACAATCTTGTTCAACCACAAAGATTTCACTTCGTAGTTGAAGTAATTTGTATAACTCTTGTGTGGTTAATTCCTTAAAGGTTTTTATTTTAATGTCTATCATATGGTAAAAATCATTAATCCTTTATTTATATAGATATTAACAATTAACAGGTATTTTATCTACACGATTTTGGTGGCGACCACCTTCAAATTTAGTTTCTAAAAACGTATCAACCATAGCAATAGCTTGCTGTACCGCAGTATAACGTGCCGGAATACAAATAATATTAGCATTATTATGTTGTCTTGTTAATGCTGTAATCTCCTTAGTCCAGCAAATTCCAGCTCTAACTTTTTGATGTTTATTAGCGGTCATAGCTACACCGTTAGCGCTACCGCAAATTAAGATTCCAAAATCTACTGTATTATTAGCAACATCCTTTGCAACTGGATGTACAAAATCAGGGTAATCTACACTGTCGGTTGCATCTGTACCATAATTATTAACAGTATATCCTTTTGCTTCTAAGTGTTTAATAATTGCAAATTTATAATCTGTGCCTGCGTGATCGTTTCCTATTGATATTTTCATTGTAGTAGTGTGTTGTTGTTTAAGTTTCAAAGTTAATAATTGATTACAAGTTTTAATAAGTAATAAGGATTAACTTATTCATAAAAATTAATTTAGTCTTTGTTTTATAACTTAAATGGATTTGGTGACTTGTTAACTACTCTTGATTTAGTATTCATTACTTGTTAATATCTTTCGATTGTTTTTTAAAACTTTTGTTAGGATTATCCATTTAATTTTCCAAACCAAAATTGCTTATTAACAACCAAAAAAGTTAGCAGTTTTTTTTAGAAGACTTATCATTAAAATAATACCACATACCAACATCAAATTTTTAATTACTTATTAAAAATAGGTTGTCAATATTGGATATAAACAACTGTTAATAACATAAGTATTTTGTTTAAAATCACCTACTTTACAGTACTAATAACTTGTTAATAAAGTCCCGTAATAAACAAATCAAATCAAAACTTAAAAAAGTTATACCGCTATTAACAAGCAATAATAATCACCATTTTTTTTTAAAATTTTTAAAGAAAATAAATGATATAATATATATATGTGAATAACTCTAAATTTCAATTTTAATATTATCTTAATATTCATTTAATAATAAAAACGTAGCTTTGTAAAAACTTAATACCTTCTCTCCTTTTATATTAAGTTAGAAAATAACAGAATTTCACGTAACTTAGAAATTCAATAGATTACAAATTAAATGACAAAAAAGAAACATAGGAAACCTTCAAATAATAAGATTTCCAACCTTACAAATACAATCTTAAGTATTTTAAAAAAAGATAGAAATCAAAGCTTTAACTACAAGCAAATTGCTGCTAAACTAGATGTAAATGATGCTAGTAGCAGAAATCAAATTATTAAAAAACTAGCTCAACTTAAAGCCAAAGACGAAATCGAAGAAGTCGAACGTGGTAAATATAAAGCAGTTGTTAACACAGAGTATCATACAGGTATATTTGATGCTGCACAACGTGGTAACGGTTACGTAATTTGCGATGATTTTGAAAACGATATATACATTGCCTCTAATAATGTTAATAAAGCATTAAATGGTGATGAAGTAGAATTATATGTTTATAAACGCAGAAAACAAGGTAAACTTGAAGGCGAAATTACAAACATTATTAAACGTGCTAAAACCGAGTATGTTGGTATTATCCAAATCCATGACAAAAAGAATTTTGCTTTTGTAATTGTGGATGGTAATAAAATGAAAACAGACATTTTTGTACCAATCAATAAAACTTTAAATGCCCAAGATGGTGATAAAGTTGTTGTAACAATGGAGGATTGGCCAGAAAAAGCAGATTCACCAAACGGTAGAGTAATTAAAATTTTAGGTAAAGCTGGAGAACATAATACAGAAATACATTCCATACTTGCAGAATATGGTTTACCATATGAGTTTCCGGTGGAAGTAGAAGACTTTGCTAATAATATTGATTTAAATATTACACCTAAAGAAATTGCAAAACGTCGCGATATGCGTAAAGATTTAACCTTTACCATTGACCCTAGAGATGCAAAAGATTTTGATGATGCTTTATCTTTTGAAGTGTTAGATAATGGATTATACGAAATAGGAATTCATATTGCAGACGTATCACACTATTTACAAGAAGGTACTGTTTTAGATGACGAAGCTTATGAACGTGCAACCTCAGTATATCTAGTAGATCGTGTTGTACCAATGCTACCAGAAGTATTATCAAATGGTGCTTGTTCTTTACGTCCAAATGAAGAAAAATATACCTTTTCTGCAGTATTTAAAATAAATGATAAAGCCGAAATTAAAGACCAATGGTTTGGTCGTACAGTAACCTATAGTGATGCACGTTTTGCTTATGAAGAAGCGCAAGCAATTATAGATAATAATGCAACATTAAGTCCAGATGATGTACTAAATAATAAACAAAAAATAAATACTACTATACCTGCAGAGGTCTCTTTAACAGATAAAGAATACCAAACTAGTGTAGAAGTTGCTCAGGCGACTTTAAAGCTAGACGAGTTAGCTAAAAAAATGAGAAGCAGACGTATGCGTGATGGGGCAATTAGTTTTGATAAAGTAGAAGTTAAATTTACTTTAGACGAAGAGGCTAATCCAATTGGTGTGCATTTTAAAACAAGCAAAGATGCTAACAAGTTAATAGAAGAGTTTATGCTTCTTGCTAACCGTAAAGTATCAGAGTTTGTGTCTAAAATGAAACCTGCAAAAACATTTGTTTATCGTGTGCATGACGAGCCTGATCAAAGTAAATTAGAAGCTTTACAAGGTGTGGTTGCTAAATTTGGTCATAAATTAGATTTTAGAAGTAAAAACGGAATTGCTTCATCTTTAAACCAATTATTATCTGATGTACAAGGTAAAAAAGAACAAAATCTAGTCGATACATTAGCTATTAGAACTATGTCTAAAGCTGAATATACCACCGATAATATTGGACATTACGGATTAGCTTTTGATCATTATAGTCATTTTACGTCTCCAATTAGACGTTATCCAGATGTTATGGCACATAGACTTTTACAACGTTATATTGATGGCGAAAAAAGTGCAAGTGCAGAAGTCTATGAAGAACGTTGTAAACATGCTTCAAATATGGAGTACCTAGCAACAAAAGCAGAACGTGACTCGATTAAATACATGCAGATTAGATTTATGCAAGACCATAAAGACGAAGAGTTTGTTGGTGTTATTTCTGGGGTGACAGATTGGGGGATTTATGTCGAGATTATTTCAAACAAATGTGAAGGAATGGTCAGAACTAGAGATATTAAAGATGATTATTATCAGTTTGATCAAGATCAGTTTGCACTAGTTGGACGTGATCATAAAAAAGTATATCAACTTGGAGATGAAGTTGTTGTAACTGTTAAACAAGCAGATTTAGTTAAACGTCACCTAGATTTTAATCTAATAGGAAAACACGAAGGATAGTATTTTTAAGATATTTAACTTATTAACAATGTATCAAAAACCTAAAAATTTTTGATACATTTTTTTATCTATAAAGTTATTTAAATGTTAACCGTAACTTTTTACTACATTTAGCTACCAATATTATATAAATAACTACTCATGATCTTAACAACTACAAACTCGATTGAAGGATTCAGAATAATTGAATATAAAGGTATTATTACTGGGACTTCATTTGAATTAAAAACTAAATTTTCTTTCAAAACAGAAAAAAATAAAGAGATAACTACTAACGTAATTAATGACTCAAAAGAACAAGCCTTTCAAGAGTTAAAAACAAATGCTAGTAATTTAAATGCAAACGCAGTAGTTGGTATCAGTGTTGATTTTGAAACTGTAAATGGTTCTTATTTTTTTGTTTCTGTTACAGGCACAGCAGTTAATGTTGCATTAGATAAATAATATATTATCAGTTTTAATATGTTTTCTTTTTAAAAAGAAAATAATATTAAATTGAATTAAACTGTAACACTTTTAATAAAGTACCCTCTTTATTAAAATAAATCCTTTTAATATGAAAAATTTACTAGTAGCAGTTTTCTTTTTATTTACTACTTTTTTAGTGGCACAAAATCCAAAAAATAAAAATGTTGGCGATTTTACCGAAGTCAAAGTTTTTGATTTAATAAAAGTTAGTCTAGTAAAATCTGATACTAATAAAGTGATGATTACTGGAGAAGATGTGGAAGATGTAGAGATTATTATTAAAAATAATACCCTTAAAGTACGCATGAAAATGGACCGTAGCTTTGATGGTACTAAAACATTTGTCGCAGTACATTACACAAATCTAGAAATTATTGACGCTAATGAAGGCGCAATAATTATAGGAAATCAGTTGATTGAACAGGATACTATCCAACTTCGTGCACAAGAAGGTGCTTCTATAATTGTAGGGTTAGATGTCGATACAGTTAATATAAAAGGGGTTTCTGGCGGAATTATAGAAACTAGAGGTAAAGCCAATACCCAAAATATAACGCTTAATACAGGAGGTATATACGAGGGACGTGCTTTTGAAACTAAACATACAACTATTAAAATAAGAGCTGCTGGTGAAGCAGAGGTTAAAGCCAGTCTAACTGTTGATGCACGTATCACCGCTGGTGGAACTATAGATATTTACGGAAACCCACAATCTGTAACTAAAAAACAAACCTTTGGTGGATCAATATCAGTTAAAGGTAATTAAAAATTAATATTACATTTTATACAAAAGCTTCAAATTTATATTTGAAGCTTTTGTATTTTGTACCAGGACTACTATGTGTTAATTAAATAATTTCTTTACTTTGTAACTCACGCATTTAATTAATCCATGATAGACGATATTCTTAAAGCAATTCCATTAGGTATTATATTATCTTTTACCGTAGGTCCTGTTTTTTTCGTGTTATTAGAGACTAGTGCCACTAAAGGTATTAGAAGTGCATTAACATTTGATGCTGGAGTGATTATTGCCGATATTATTTTTATCACCATTGCCTATTTTAGTACAGAAAAACTTATTGGTAAAATAGAGAACGATCCAAATTTTATAATTTTTGGAGGTGTTTTGTTAGTGTTTTATGGCTTAATTACTTTTATAAAAACGTCAAGATCCTTTCGCTCTATAGTCAGAGAATACTATAAAGTTGAAATTAGAAAAGGTTATGGTAAACTATTTTTAAAAGGGTTTTTACTAAATTTTATAAATATAGGAGTCCTTTTAGGATGGTTAGGCTTTATTGTATTAGCTAATACAATTACTACTTCAAAAAACGGAGTAATTGTTTTTATAAGCACTATGTTAATCGCATACTTTTTAACAGATTTAGTAAAAATAGTTGTGGCTAAACGTTTAAAAAATAAATTAACACCCAAGCTAATCTTTAAAACTAAAAAAATTATAGCTTTAGTTATTTTAGGATTTGGTATTTTGTTACTAGCACAAGGATTTTTTCCAGAAGAAAAAGAAAAAATTAAAGATAAGCTAGAGCAAATTAATCCGTTATAAATCCAATTATATTGACTACTATTCCTCCTAAAAAATTTAGTTTACTGCTTCGTATTTGTATCTCAATTTTACTACTTGGTGCTTTATTTAAAATAATGCATTGGCCTAATGCTAATCAACTATTAGTTATATCAATTACATGTATTTTGATACTATACCCAATTCGGTTTTTATTTAAACAACAAAAAGTGTTTATGGATTATGTTAAACTAATCTTAGTAGTAACTTGGTGTTTAAATTATCTCACTAAAGTCTTACATATTTATCAGTTTCCTTTATTTTTTAATATCATTTTGATACTAGCTTTTATATGGTGGTTTATTAATGAAGGTACTGCTTATATTACTTTTAATAATATTACACTTAATGGGATATATAAATCTCTTTATTTTACTGTAATAGGATTTACATTTGGTTTTATATTTTTAGGCGTTGTATTTAAAATTCAACATTGGCCTTTTAGTAATCAATTGTTTGTTACAGGTATTTTTAGTGCTGCTGTGTTATTGATAGTAGACTATTTTTTAAGAAAATAAAAAGATAAAAAATGTCCAAAAACCAATATCATATTTATGTGGTTGAGTTGTCTAAAAAAGTGTTTTCCGAGAATGTTAAGTTTAGAGCTGCTAATCCACAATTTAATGGCGTATTAGAATGTTTATATGTTGGTATGACAAGTAAAACGCCTAAAGAGCGTTTTTTACAACATAAAACAGGATACATTAATAAAAAAGGACACAAGCTTTCATCTAATATTGTTCAGAAATATGGGTCATACTTAAGACCTAGTTTATACAACCATATTGGTCCAATTGCTACCAGAGTAGAAGCTTTAAAAATGGAAGAACAACTAGCATTACAGTTAAGACGACAGCGCTATGCAGTTTGGTTTAATTAGATTTATAGTAACTAATTACTAAATATTTATTAAAATTTAAACATAAAAAAAGCGCTACTTATAAAGTAACGCTTTCTTGAGGTGTCGAGCGGATTCGAACCGCTGTAGATGGTGTTGCAGACCACTGCCTAGCCACTCGGCCACGACACCCTTAATAGGACAGCAAATATAAAAATAATTACTGTTTTACCCTACTTCTGTTAGTTTTTTCTTTTTTCTGTTAATTCAACAGTAACCATCTGTACATCACCACCAATCGGAGGATTAATTTTACTTACTGCAACTGTAGCAATAGTAATTAATTTATCTTCTTTTAAAATACGGTCTAAAATACGCTTAGCAACATGCTCTAAAAGTGCACTTGGTATAGCCATTTCTTCAACCACAATTTTATTTAAAAAAACATAATCTACAGTATGTTCTAATTTATCTGATGCAGTACTTTTTTGTAAGTCTGCTTTTACTTTTAAATTTACTAAGTAGTCACTTCCAATAGCAGTTTCTTCTTTTAAACAACCATGATAAGCAGTAACACGTATATTTTCAACTTTAATAATTCCCATTTTATATAAATTTTGAGCAAAAATACCTAAAATAGTACCTTACTAAATTTTTAAAGTGTTGTTAAATTCATTTCAACTAAAAAATAACTAATTTTACAGCTTATTATTAAATTGATGTAATTTAAAGATTAGCCTAAAAATATAATTTTAGGTTTTAGATACATTATCAGATTGCTGAGATATCAGGAATTTAGTAATCCATTACAATAAAGTTTAAAACTTATGTCTGAAGATAAAAAGTCGCTCAATTTTTTAGAGCAAATTATAGAAGAGGATTTAGCCAACGGATTAGATCCAAAAAAACTTCGTTTTAGGTTTCCACCAGAGCCAAATGGGTATTTACATATTGGACATACCAAAGCTATAGGTATTAGTTTTGGGTTAGGCGAAAAATATAACGCACCAGTAAACTTAAGATTTGACGATACTAATCCAGCTAAAGAAGAGCAGGAATATGTAGACGCTATTAAGGAAGATATCTCTTGGTTAGGCTATAAATGGGCTAACGAGCTTTATTCATCCGACTATTTTCAAATCTTATTTGATTGGGCAGTACAGTTAATAAAAGACGGTAAAGCTTATGTAGATTCTCAATCTTCAGAAGCTATGGCAGAGCAAAAAGGAACGCCAACACAACCTGGGGTAGATGGTCCATATCGTAATAGATCTGTTGAAGAAAACTTAGACCTTTTTATGCGCATGAAAAATGGCGAGTTTAATGAAGGCGAGCATATACTACGCGCTAAAATAGATATGCAACATCCCAATATGTTAATGCGTGATCCATTAATGTATCGTATTTTAAAAAAATCACATCATAGAACAGGAGACACTTGGTGTATTTACCCAATGTATGATTGGACTCATGGAGAGAGTGACTATATAGAACAGATTTCGCATAGTTTATGCTCGCTAGAGTTTAAGCCTCATAGAGAGCTTTACGATTGGTTTAAAGAGCAAGTCTATGATTATAGTAAATCAGAGTATCCAATGCTACCAAAGCAACGCGAGTTTGCACGTTTAAACCTTAGTTATACCATTATGAGTAAACGTAAGTTGCTTAAATTGGTGGAAGACGGTATAGTAAATGGTTGGGACGACCCACGTATGCCTACAATATCTGGCTTACGTCGTCGTGGATTTACGCCAACAGCTATCAGAAAATTTGTCGAAACCGTAGGTGTAGCAAAACGTGATAATATTATTGACGTTGCACTTTTAGAATTTTGTATTCGCGAGGATTTAAACAAAAAAGCACCTCGTGTTATGGCAGTTTTAGACCCTTTAAAAGTAGTGATTACCAATTATCCGGAAGACAAAGAAGAATGGTTGGAAGCAGAAAATAATCAAGAAGACGAAGCAGCAGGTTTTAGAAAAGTACCTTTTTCAAGAGAAATTTATATAGAAAAAGACGACTTTAAAGAAGAAGCTAGTAGCAAGTTTTTTAGACTAAAACTAGGCGGAGAAGTGCGTCTTAAAAACGCCTATATTATTAAAGCAGATAGCGTTGTTAAAGATGCAGATGGTAATATTACAGAGGTACATTGTACGTATTCTGAAGATACAGAACGTCGTATAAAAGGGACCTTACATTGGGTAAGCATTAAACATGCTGTAAAAGCTGAAGTTAGAGAATATGATAGA
Organism: uncultured Olleya sp.; assembly: GCA_947503885.1. GTDB lineage: Bacteria > Bacteroidota > Bacteroidia > Flavobacteriales > Flavobacteriaceae > Olleya. Next base: position 108,437 of record CANNFD010000003.1, read on the forward strand.
TTATTTTTAGACGAAGCACCTGATAGTCATGAGGACAAAGATTTTATGGAGTTTATTAATCCAAACTCTTTAAATATTGTTGAAGCTTTTGTAGAGCCAAGTTTAGCAGAAGCTAAAGTAGGAGAGCAGTTTCAGTTTCAACGTTTAGGCTATTTTAATGTAGATAAAGACTCTAATTCTGGCGCTTTAGTATTTAATAAAACTGTTGGATTACGTGATAGTTGGGCAAAACAAAAACCTAATTTAGGCAATCAAAATAACCAACAAAAGCAATCACAACAAAACAATCGTCCTGCAATAGATCAAATAAAATCGTATGGTAAAAAGTACGATAGGATGAAAGAAGACCAACAAAATAAGGCTAAAGCCGAAATACAAGCATTAGCTAAAAATGTTACATATCAAGATTTAGAACCTTTATTTGGTACAGCTGTTAAAAAAGTAGGAACCCGAATTATTACTATGATAAGTTTAGGTGTTTTATTAGATAACGGATTACAAAAAAATGATGCTATTAATGACTTTATCAATAAAGCATTAGAAGATAAAAATGAGTTGTTAGTAACTGAAGCTAAAGCAATCAATTAATCAACATATCATTATATATAAAAAACCGCTAAGCATTTGCTTAGCGGTTTTTTTGTACATTTAAATATACTAACTAATATATTAAAACTATGGAGTTTAACTTTTTAGCAATTGCAGTAGCTGCAATTGTGCCAATACTAATTGGTTTTTTTTGGTACAACCCAAAAACATTTGGAAATGCATGGATGCGTGAGTCTGGAGTAACAGAAGACACTTTAAAAAAAGGCAACATGCCTATTATTTTTGCTATTACATTATTACTTTCTTTTGTATTAGCTTTTTTCTTGCAAAACCTTACAACACATCAAATGGGAGCGTTTAGTTTAGCTCAAGGAGAGTTAGGAGAAACAGAATCCTATAAAGCCTTTATGGAAGATTATAAAAATGAGTTTAGAACTTTTAAACACGGTGCTTTACATGGTGTGTTAGCAGGTGTATTTTTGTTTTTTCCGGTCATGGCTATTAATGCTTTATTTGAACGTAAAAGTTGGAAATATATACTTATTAACACTGGGTATTGGATTGTATCTTTAGCTATAATGGGAGCAATTGTTTGTGGTTGGAGATAACATTTTTGTAACTTTAAAAAATAATTAAAGACTGATAGATTAACTTTCAGTCTTTTTATTTGCGCATTTGATACATTTTAAAATTTATAAATCAGTAAGTAAGCTTCCTAATAATTGGGATGACTTACCGACTAACGATTTGTTTTTAAAAACACCATTTTTAAAAGCATTGGCAGCCTCTTGTCCTAATAATATCCATACCAATTACGTGGCTATTTATAAAGACAATACATTAGCAGGAATAGCGATTATCCAGCGTGTTGAGATGTATATTGATGACATATTTAGAAACCCATCTGATAACCTCTTAAAACGTACAGTAAAGTCTAGTATAGCAACTATAGTTAAAGGCAATGCATTAATAATTGGTAATTTGATGCATACTGGTCAACATGGATTGTATTATAACCCTAAATTACTGCAACAAATAGATTATTTACAAACTATTTTTAAGGTGGTTGATAGCTTGACTATTCAGATTAAAAAACAACATAATAAACGTATTAGAATAGTCTGTTTTAAAGATTATTTTAAAGCTGATTCCATTCATAAAAACCTAGGATTATTTACTAATAACAAGTTGTACAAATTACAAGTACAACCCAATATGATATTAGATATTCCAAAAGAGTGGAGTAGTATTAATGATTATGTGTCCGTTTTAAGTAAAAAGTATAGACATCGTTATAAATCAGCTTTTAAAAAAACAAAACTTATAACTAAAAAGGAATTAAACCTTGAAGCTATTGATCTTGCTTCAGATGCGATTTATAACTTGTATAAAAATGTTTCTGATAATGCTAAAGTCAATTCTTTTATACTAGACAAGAGACATTTTTTCTACTTAAAAAAAGAATTAAAAGCCCAATTTAAAATGTTTGGGTATTATTTAAATGAAGAGCTTGTTGGTTTTTATACGCTTATTTTAAATAACAATCAATTAGAAACTTATTTTTTAGGCTACAATCCAAAGTATCAATATAAACACCAATTGTATTTAAATATGTTGTACGATATGCTTGCTTTTGGTATTAATAATCAATTTTATAAAGTAGTATATGCTAGGACAGCTATGGAAATTAAAAGTTCTGTAGGTGCTAAACCTAAGCCTATGTACATTTATATGAAACATACTAATTTTGTAGCAAATTCTGTTTTAAAGTTTTTAGTAAAATATTTAAACCCAACAAGTCAATGGGTTGAAAGACATCCTTTTAAGAATTAATTAACCATTTATATTCTACTTTAAGCTATTAATTTATTAACTTTAAGTAAATACAAATAGATATGGAAAATAATATACTTTTAACTAAAATTAGTGCTGTTATTAATGAAATTGAAAATAAATTTCCTGAGGTTTATAAACACTTAGATGAAATACCACAAACTATTCCATCTCAAGAAAATCCTGAGGTTCATAATAAACAGATGGAACATTATTTATTTAGTTTGGAAACCATGCTTAAAAAGGCAAAAAAAACCCCGAAGTAAAGACTTCAGGGTTTTTGTTTTTACAACACTATTATTTGTTGTTTTTCTTATTTAGTTTGGCTTCTTTCATAGCTTCACCAATTTGATTACTTGCTGCAAAGCTTGCCACCATATCGTTAAGCATATTACTTCCTGCTTGTGGCGAATTAGGTAATAAAATTAAGTTACTATTAGTTTCGCTTCCAATAGCTTGTAATGTATCATAATGTTGTGTTACCACTATCAAAGCAGACGCTTCTTGACTGTTAATACCAACTTTATTTAAAACTTCTACAGACTCTTCTAATCCACGTGCAATCTCACGTCTTTGGTCAGCAATACCTTGACCTTGTAATCGTTTGCTTTCTGCTTCTGCTTTTGCTTTTTCAACAATTAGGATACGTGCAGCATCACCTTCAAATTGTGCAGCAGTTTTTTCTCTATCGGCTGCATTAATACGGTTCATAGCTTCTTTTACTTGCGCATCTGGGTCTATATCTGTTACAAGTGTTTTAATAATATCAAAACCGTAATCTGCCATAGCATCATTTAATTCTGCTTTTACTGCTAATGCAATATCATCTTTTTTAACAAAAACGTCATCTAATTTCATTTTTGGGACTTCTGCACGAACTACATCAAATACATAACTTGTAATTTGCTCATGTGGATAGTCTAACTTGTAAAAAGCATCATATACTTTTTGGCTAATAACTCGATACTGTACAGATACTTTAAGACGTACAAATACATCGTCTAAGGTTTTAGTTTCAATAATAACATCTAGTTGTTGGATTTTAAGACTTAATCTGCCTGAAATTTTATCCACTAAAGGAATTTTTAATTGTAGTCCAGAAGGTTTTACACTATGGAATTTACCAAAGCGCTCAACAATAGCTGAGGTTTGTTGCTTAACAACAAAAAATGAGGATAAAAAAACAAATAGTACAAAGACTATTATAATAATAAGCGTTGGATTCATAAAAAATGGATTTTTAAAGGTTAAACTACTATGATTACTAAATTAAGTTATATTTTTGGACAAATCCCTTAATTTAAAATGAAAAAACTTCAATTCATCTTATTAGTAGCACTTACTATAGGTTTTGTTACAAAAAACTTTGCACAACATAAAAGATATAAAATTAAAAACGGATTTTCTCTAGGTGGAGGAATCACACAATTTGATATTATTACTGATAATTTTGAAACCAAAAAAGGAGACGGTTGGATTGCTAATATGTCTGCTACAGTAGATATACCACAAAAATGGTACAACTTAAGTTATGGTATGCAATTATCAGAAAATACGATTAGTACGTCTGGTTTTGATGGGATTGGTGGTGCTATCGCACAGGATGTAGAATATAAAATTTTTACAGCGCAAATTCAATTTTTATGGCATGCAAAACCATTTAGAACTTCTCATTTTACAATTGATTTTGGACCAATGTTACAATACAATAGTGATTTAGAGTTAAGTGACGAGCAACAGGAAGAGTTTATACTAGCCGATTTTGATACCGTACAAGCTAAAGCAGTTAAGGACTTAAATAATTTAAATGTTAATGGTACTGTTGGCGCTACATTAGGATTAGGCTTTTTTAAACTAAGAGCACAATACATTTATGGGTTTACTAACATCTTAGGCGCTTTAAATGACTCGGAATTTAATCAAGCATTAGGCAAACAGTTTAAAGGAAATCAAAGTATGTTTACCTTTACAGGAATGATTACTTTTTAGTAAAATATCAGATATAAAAAAAGCCATCTAATTTAGATGGCTTTTTTAGTTTTACACTGTTTCAATAAGTTTTTCTATACGTTTTATACTTTCGTTTTTACCAATCATGTACATGATGTCAAAAACATCAGGTCCTTGTAAAGCGCCAACTAAAGCTAAGCGTAAAGGCATCATTACTTTTCCAAAACCAATTTCGTTTTTAGTAATCCATCCTTTTATTTCGGTTTGAAGCGTTTCTACTTCAAAATCTTTAATATCTGATACAATTGCTAACACATCGGTCATTATTGTCTTAGTATCGTCTTTAAATGCTTTTTTAGAAGCTTTTTCGTCATAACTTTCTGGAGCAACAAAAAAGTAGCTACTTAAACTCCAAAAGTCATTAACAAATGTGGCACGTTCTTTAATTAAATCAACTACTAATGCAATGTAATTAATATCAATAGTAGCTAATTCCTTATGATTATTTTGGAACACTTTTGCTAAATCTTCATTAGATTGTTCTTGCATATAATGGTGATTAAACCATTTGATTTTGTCTGGATCAAAACGTGCTCCAGCTTTATTTACTCGTTTTAAATCAAAAGCAGCAACTAATTCTTCTAAATTAAAAAGCTCTTGTTCTGTTCCTGGATTCCAACCTAAAAAGGCTAAAAAGTTTATAACTGCTTCCGCAAAGTATCCTTCTTCTTTATACCCTTTAGCGTTATCACCAAACTCTGGGTTCCACTCTAAAGGAAATACCGGAAAACCTAATTTATCACCATCACGTTTGCTTAATTTTCCTTTTCCAGTTGGTTTTAAAATTAATGGTAAGTGTGCAAATTCTGGCTGTTCCCAACCAAATGCTTTATATAATTGATAATGTAAAGCTAAACTTGGTAACCACTCTTCACCACGAATAACATATGTAATTTCCATTAAATGGTCATCCACAATATTTGCTAGGTGATAGGTTGGCATACCGTCGCTTTTAAATAGTACTTTATCATCTAAAATATTTGTATCTATTTTAATATCACCACGAATAATATCTTTTAAATGTAGCGTTTCATCTTGAGGTGATTTAAATCTAATCACATAATCATCTCCTGCATCTAATTTAGCTTTTACCTGTGCTTCAGTTAGTGATAAAGAGTTGCTTAATTTTAAGCGATTATGCCAGTTATAGATAAAGGTTTTACCTTTAGACTCATGATCTGCTCTATGATAATCTAACTCTTCTGACGTATCAAAAGCATAGTATGCATTTCCGCTAGCTATTAATTGGTCTGCATATTGTTTATATAATGCTTTACGCTCACTTTGTCTATAAGGTCCAAATTTTTCGTTTTTATCTGGTCCTTCATCATAAGGGATGTTACACCAGTTAAGTGCATCTACAATATATTGCTCAGCACCCTCAACATAACGGTTTTGGTCTGTATCTTCAATACGTAACACAAAAGTACCATTGTGTTTTTTAGCAAATAAATAGTTAAAAAGTGCTGTACGCACACCTCCTATATGTAAAGGTCCCGTTGGACTTGGTGCAAAACGCACTCTGACTTGTTTTGACATGATGTTTTGTTAATAATTAACACTTAAACATTTAGCGTTTAAGCAACCTATAATTTATCACCCTGAACTTGTTTCAGAATCTAGTGTGTAAAGATATAATAGAGTAGTAGAAACAGCAAAGAAATTATTATAAACAATACTTTTATAACACTGCAGATTTTCCGCGAAAGCATATACCTTTAACAATAACTTATAATCCTAAATATATAGGTGTAAAAATAAAACTGTATTTTAGTAAGTTAAATGGCAAATACTTGAATAATTTTAATAACATACAATACAAATTAGAACAATTTATTAGAAAATATTATACTAATGAGTTGATAAAAGGTACCCTATTATTTTTTAGTATTGGTTTACTATATTTTATTTTTACACTATTAATCGAGCATTTTTTATGGTTAAATTCCGCTGCTAGAACTATTTTATTTTGGTCGTTTATTGCTGTAGAATTAGCACTTTTTGTAAAATTTATAGCCCTACCATTAGCTAAGTTATTTAAGCTTAAAAAAGGGATTGATTACAAAAAAGCTTCTACAATAATTGGTAACCATTTTCCAGAAGTAAATGATAAATTACTAAATGTACTCCAATTAAAAGAAGCAAGTAATGAGTCTGAGTTGTTACTAGCAAGTATCGATCAAAAATCTGAAGAGCTACGTCCAATCCCTTTTAAACTAGCAGTTAATTTTAAACAAAACATCAAGTATTTAAAATACGCTGCGATTCCTGTTTTAATACTATTAGTTTCTGTTATTTCTGGTAAGATGAATTGGTTTAGCGATAGTTACAACCGTGTCGTTAATTATCAAACTGCCTATGAGCCACCAGCGCCTTTTGCATTTTTTGTCTTAAATGAAAATTTAGAAACTATACAAAATAAAGAATTTAGATTAATTGTGACCACTCAAGGAGATGTTGTTCCGGATAATGCACAAATTAGCTTTAATAGCGAAACCTATTTTCTTCAACAACGCGAAGCTGGGACTTTTGAGTATGTTTTTGAGCAACCTAAACAAGATATTAATTTTAATTTATCTGCAAATAATGTTACCTCTAAGCCTTACACTTTAAAAGTAGTCGAAGTACCAACATTGCTAAGTTTTAGTATGGCTTTAAATTATCCAAACTATACTAATAAGCGTAACGAAGTTTTAAAAGGTATTGGTAATGCAGTAGTCCCTCAGGGTACTAGAGTAACTTGGCAATTAAATACAAAAGCAACCGATAATGTTGACTTAATCAGTCAAGATACAGTTTCGTTTTCTAGACCTAAAACGAGTCTATTTGAAGCTTCAAAAAGCATATATAATAATTTTGATTATAACATCAGTACAAGTAATAACAAACTAAAAAATTACGAAAATTTAGCATATAGTATCTCAGTCATAAAAGACCAGTATCCCGAGTTAAAACTTGAGGCTAAAATAGATACTTTAGATCAACAATCCCTTTATTTTAAAGGGCAAGTTAGTGATGACTACGGTTTAAGTAAATTACAATTAGTATATTATCCTAACGGAAATGACACCGCTAAGAAGATACAAAATATAGCCATTTCTAAAACCAATTTTGACCAGTTTATTAGTGCGTTTCCAAACCAATTAGATATAGAAGATGGAGTTGCTTACGACTTATATTTTGAGGTGTTTGATAACGATGCTGTAAACATAAATAAAAGTACTAAAAGTCCTGTTTTTAATTATAGAAAACGCACCCAAGACGAAGAAGAACAAAAACAGTTACAAGAGCAAAACCAAACTATTAAAGATTTAAATAAGTCTTTAGAAAAATTTGATAAGCAACAAAAAGAGCTTGAGGAGTTATCTAAAACACAAAAAGAAAAAGCAAAACTCAATTTTAACGATAAGAAAAAGTTTGAAAATTTTCTAAAACGTCAAAAAGCACAAGAGCAAATGATGAAGCAATTCAACAAAAAGTTGAAAGATAATTTAGAACAATTTCAAAAAGATAAAAAAGAAGACGATCAATTTAAAGAGGATTTAAAAGAACGTTTAAAAGATAATGAGGAGCAGCTTAAAAAAGATGAAAAGTTACTTGAAGAATTAGAAAAACTGAAAGAAAAATTTAGTAAAGAAGAATTTACTGAAAAGCTTGATAACTTAGCAAAGAAAGCTAAAAGCCAAAAACGAAGCTTAGAGCAACTGGTAGAATTAACCAAACGTTACTACGTGACTAAAAAAATGGAAAAAATTAGTGACAAGATTGATAAACTAGCAAAAGCACAAGATAAACTAGCAAATAGTAAAGACGAAGAAAACACAAAAGAGAAACAAGACGAGATTAATAAGAAGTTTGAAGAGCTTCAAAAACAGTTAGAAGAATTAGAGAAAGACAATCAAGATCTTAAACATCCAATGGATGTCCCTCGTGATAAAAATAACGAAGAAAACATAAAAGAAGAGCAGCAAGAAGCAAGTGACGATTTGCAAGAAAAACAAGATGTTCAAGATCCACAACAAAAAAATGATAAACAACAATCTGCTAAGAAAAAACAAAAAAGTGCTGCTCAAAAAATGAAAAAAATGAGCCAAAGTATGCAGATGCAAATGGCTGGTGCAGCCAAAGAACAATTAGAAGAAGATATAGAGATGCTACGTCAAATTCTGGACAACTTAGTCATTTTTTCTATGGATGAAGAGGCGTTAATGAAACAGTTTAAAAGTATAGAAATTAATCATAACGAATACGCTACTTATCTTAAAAAACAAAAAGAATTACGTACTCATTTTGAACATGTAGATGATAGCTTATTTGCTATATCATTACGTCAACCTAAATTTTCCGAAGATATTAATCGTGAGATTAACGAAGTTTATTTTAATATCGATAAGTCTTTAGCAGAATTCTCTGAAAACAAAATTTATCAAGGTGTGTCCTCTCAACAATATGCATTAACCTCTGCTAATAATTTAGCAGACTTTTTAAGCGGTGCTTTAGATAATATGCAAAATCAAATGGGGATGCCATCTCCTGGTCAAGGAGAAGGCGGTATGCCAATGCCAGATATTATTATTAGTCAAGAAGAGTTAGCCAAAAAAATGGGTGACGCCATGAAAAAAGGTAAGAAAGGTAAAAAAGGAGAAGAGGGAGATAAGGGTAAAGAAGGTGATAAAGGTAAGGAAGGCGATAAAGGTAAAGAAGGAGAGGGTGGTAAAGACGGTGATAAGGGCAAGGGTGAAGGAGATGGTAAAGGTAGACAACAAGGCGATGGTCAAGGTGGCGATCAAAAGGGAGCTGATGGATTTAACGAAGATGTTAATGGAGAATTATTTAAAATTTACCAAGAACAACAAATGTTACGTCAAGCCTTAGAACAACGTCTAGATAAAGAAGGGCTGGGTCAAAATAGTGATGCCAAACAACTATTAAAAGATATGGAGGAAGTTGAACTGGATTTAATTAATAAAGGTTTTACTAATCAAACCTTAAGCAAAATGATGAATCTTCAACATCAATTATTAAAATTAGAAAATGCGGTTTTACAGCAAGGACAAGAACAAAAACGACAATCCGAAACTAATAAAACCCAATTTAAAAATACAACTAACAATCAAGTTGATAAGGCTAAACAATATTTTAATACAACAGAGATATTGAATAAGCAAACCTTACCTTTGCAACAAATTTATAAGCAAAAAGCACAACAGTATTTTAAACAAAAAAATGATTAGTTTTAATAACGAAACCGATTTTAAGCTCCAAGATGAAGCTAAAATCTCTAAGTGGATATCTACTATTATTTTAAAAGAAAACTGCAAGGAGGACGAGATAAATTATGTGTTTTGTGATGACCAATACCTTCATAAATTGAACGTAGAGTTTTTACAACATGATACTTTAACAGATGTAATTAGTTTTGATTATTCAGTAGGAAAAACACTACAAGGCGATATTTTTATTTCTGTTGAAAGAGTAGCGGATAATGCTAAGGATTTTAAAGTTGAATTTGAAACAGAGTTGCATCGTGTCATCATTCATGGTATTTTACACTACTGTGGATATAAGGACAAAACTGAAGCTGATGCCAACTTAATGCGAAGTAAAGAAAATGAGGCTTTAGCAATCTTGGACACAATGTAATTGTTTGTTGTATATTTGCAAGCTAAAATTTTAAAAATAAATTTAAACGTTCCACGTGGAACATTAACTAAAATACACTTAGCTAATTTAAGTGTTTAGTCAAATAAATATTATGTTTAACGAAGTATATGATGTAATTGTAGTTGGAGCTGGTCATGCAGGAAGTGAAGCAGCAGCAGCTGCAGCCAATATGGGAAGTAAGACATTGCTTATAACCATGAATTTGCAAAACATTGCTCAAATGTCTTGTAATCCTGCGATGGGCGGAATTGCAAAAGGGCAAATTGTTAGAGAGATAGATGCGCTTGGAGGATACTCGGGTATTGTAAGTGATACCTCTGCAATTCAATTTAAGATGCTTAACAAATCTAAAGGACCTGCTATGTGGAGTCCAAGAGTGCAAAGTGATAGAATGCGTTTTGCAGAAGATTGGCGTCTTATTTTGGAACAAACAAAAAACCTAGATTTCTATCAAGAAATGGTATCTGGTTTAATTGTAGAAAACGGAAAAGTTACTGGGGTTACAACTTCACTTGGTGTAAAAATTAAAGCTGAAAGTGTTGTCCTTACAAATGGTACTTTTTTAAATGGTTTAATACATATTGGTGATAAAAATTTTGGTGGTGGTAGAGCAGGAGAAAGAGCAGCAACAGGAATTACAGAACAGTTAGTAAATCTTGGTTTTGAATCTGGCCGAATGAAAACCGGAACACCTCCAAGAGTTGATGGAAGATCTTTAGATTTTTCTAAAATGACAGAACAACCTGGCGATGTTAATCCTGAAAAATTTTCTTATTTAGATATAACAAAACCATTAACACATCAGCGTTCATGTCACATGTCTTATACAAGTGAAAAAGTTCATGATTTACTTCGCGAAGGTTTTGATCGCTCACCAATGTTTAATGGTAGAATTAAAAGTTTAGGACCTAGATATTGTCCTTCAATCGAAGATAAAATAAATCGTTTTGCCGATAAGAATAGGCATCAATTATTTGTGGAGCCTGAAGGATGGAATACCTGCGAATATTATATAAATGGTTTTTCAACTTCGCTTCCAGAGGATGTGCAATTTAAAGCATTACGATCTGTTGAAGGTTTTGAAAATGTCAAATTTTTTAGACCAGGTTATGCAATCGAGTATGATTATTTTCCGCCAACACAATTAAAGCATACTTTAGAAACTAAGTTAGTTGACGATTTGTATTTTGCTGGTCAAATTAATGGAACAACTGGGTATGAGGAAGCAGCATCGCAAGGTTTAATGGCAGGTATAAATGCTGCTTTAAAAGTGCAAGAACGTGATCCTTTTATTTTAAAAAGAGATGAAGCTTATATAGGTGTTTTAGTTGACGATTTAATTACAAAAGGTACAGAAGAGCCTTACCGTATGTTTACATCAAGAGCAGAATATAGGACTTTATTGCGTCAGGATAATGCAGATATTAGACTTACACCAAAAGGTTATGATTTAGGATTAGCATCTGAAAAACGTTTGCGTAGGATGGAAGAGAAGCATGATGCTGCGGAAAAGTTTGTTCAGTTTTTTAGAGATACTAGTGTCACACCTGAAGAGATGAATCCTGTTTTAGAAGCTAAAGATTCTGCTGCAATAAGACAACAAGATAAGATGTTTAAAATGTTTGCTAGACCAAATATTGGTATTGAAGATATGAAACAAGTTGCTTCGGTTTCAGAATATATTAATGAAAATAATCTTGATGGAGAAGTGATTGAGCAGGCAGAAATCCAGGTTAAATATTCAGGATATATTGCTAAAGAAAAAAATAATGCAGACAAATTAACACGCTTAGAAAACATTAAAATCCCTCCTAATTTTGATTACTCTAAACTGCAATCTATGAGTTTTGAAGCAAGAGAAAAACTTAAAAAAATACAACCCGTAACCATATCTCAAGCGTCAAGAATTAGCGGTGTTTCTCCTTCTGATATTTCTGTGTTATTAGTTTATATGGGTAGGTAATTTTGAATAAAAAAGGCAAACGTTCCACGTGGAACGTTTGCCTTTTTAAATTCTAAACAATGTAAATAATACTTTTAGTCTATCTGGAAGTGTTTTAAAAATTAGATAATCTGTGGCAACTTCAATCCGTCAAAATGTGTTTATAACTGCAAAAGATCACTCTGTTTCTGGAGAACAATTTCAGTTAATTGAAAACGATAAATTTGGTTTTTTAGAAACTATTCCTAAACCTTCTGTTGAAAAATTACCTGAATATTATAAGACTGAAGATTATATTTCTCATACAGATTCTAAAAGAAATTTGTTTGAAAAAGTATATCATGGTATTAGAGAAGTGTCTTTAAAACGAAAATTAAAGTTGATTAATTCGTTTCAAACAGATCAAAAAAAACTATTAGATTTTGGTTGCGGTACAGGTGATTTTTTAAAAACCGCACAAGATAAGGGTTGGAGTGTTTCAGGTATCGAACCAAATAAAGAGGCAAGGCAAATTGCAAATGCTAAAACAAATAATGTAGTTTTAGAGTCATCCCAAATAAATAGTTTCCAAAAACAAAGCTTTGATGTAATTACACTTTGGCATGTATTAGAACATATTCCTAATTTAGAGGAACAGATTATAATACTAAAATCTTTAATTAAACCTAATGGTGTTTTAATTATTGCTGTACCTAACTATAAAAGTTATGATGCAAAACATTACAACCAATTTTGGGCAGCTTATGATGTGCCTAGGCATTTATGGCATTTTAATCAGGATTCAGTTTCAAAGTTATTTTCTAAAATAAGTATGACTGTTATAAATACTAAACCAATGGTTTTTGATGCTTATTATGTTAGCTTACTTTCTGAAAAATATAAATCTGGTCGGATGAATGTTATAAAAGCATTTTGGACGGGATTTAAGTCAAATTACAAAGCTAAGTCTTCAGGAGAGTATTCTTCATTAATTTACACCATTAAAAACAGCTAAAAATAATTTTAATAACATCTGTTAGCTTTTAGGTCATTTAAACGTGTAATTACATCTTGTTTTTGTAAAATGCGCTTAAATCGCTTTATTTAAAGCTGATTTTGATAGTTAAATATTATAAAAGTTTAATTTTATCATAAGAATATTTTATTAAGATAAAATTCTACATTAAAAAATAAAATTCGACTTATTTAATTATTTACATTTGCTCAAATTATCAAATTATCAAATTATATAAAATGAAAAAAATTGTTGGATTAGTATTAGTAGCATTAGTTTTTACCTCTTGTCAAAAACAAAAAATTGCTTTTGTAGATAATGGAGTAATTATTAATGAAATTAAAGAAAAAGTAGACTTAGAAAACAGATACAATGCAAAGGATTCTTTATTTAAAAGAAAAGTAGATAGTTTCCGTCAAGTTTTTCAAGTAGAATATCAAAAAGTAGCTACACTTTCTAAAAGTAAGCAAGAATCAGAACTACAAGCATTAAACCAAAAAGCACAAAGTTTACAACAAACTTGGCAAGCAGAGCAGCAAGTTTTCCAGAAGGAATACCAAGTGGAAATAGATACATTAATATCTAAAGTAAAAGGATTTGTAAGGGAATATGGTAAAATTAATAATTACGATTATATCCTAGGAACTGTTGAAAACTCTCCAAGTGTCATGTTTGGCAAAGAAGAAAACAACATTACTAAAAAGATTATTGAAGATTTAGATGCTGCTTATAAAAAATAAAGCAGTATTAGGTTATTAAAAAGGCGATTAACATCAGTTAATCGCCTTTTTTGATTTATAATAGTTTAAATATCAGTCATTTTGATATAATTAGTTATATTTATTGCGCTATTAATTATTTTCAATAAGACTATGAGATGCTTGCTAATGCAATTTGCTATCTTCTTTTTTATTATTTCTATTAGTAATGCTCAAACCGCAGTGCCTTTTAAAACGCAAAAGGAATTTTATATTTATGGTGATGCAGTAGCTATTGGAAACAATATATTAAGTAAGGACAGACAAAAACCATATAACGACAACCTGTTAACAAATGACGATATTGACATGGTTTATGTTGATATTGATGACGACGACTCCACATTTTCTTCTAGTTCAGCCACCCTTCAACTACCTGACAATCAATCTAATATAGTTTATGCTGTATTATATTGGTCTGCTACATATAGTTATATTAAGGGAAGCCGAAGAGAGGAAAATTCACAATTTTACTTTCAGGGTGATAGGCAGAGAAATAGAAGTTTAATTAATAAAATTAAACTAAAATTACCAGGAGAAACGTATCAAAATATTAAAGGCGAAGTCATTTTTGACGGTTCTAGTCAAGCCTCATTTGCATTAAACTCACCATATGCATGTTTTGCTGATGTTACAAAGTTATTAAAGAGTGCTAAAACGGTTAACGGTCAATTTACAATTGCTAATATTAATGCAACAGAGGGGTTTGTTTCTGGAGGTAGTGCAGCTGGATGGATGCTTTACGTAGTTTATGAAGCACCAACAAGTAAACCTAAATATATTACTACATTTAATGGCTTTTCGCATGTAGGAAATCAACCTGTTAAAATAGTTTTAGACAATTTTAAAACCCCTAACACGGGTCAAACCACTACAGACATAACATTAGTAGCATTGGAAGGGGACTCTGCTTTAATTGATGACGAGTGTGTTATTGCTAACCCTAAATTAAGGAAAGCGTGGCGATTAAAAACCGATCAAAGAGCAGAAAATAATTTTTTTAGTAGTCAGATTACCAGCTCTAATCAAGCTAATAATAGTCGTTATCCAAATAGTAGTAATACCTTAGGTTTTGATATTGCAACGTTAAGACTGCCTAATAATCAAGATGCGGTTATTGTTAATAATACTGAAAATGTTGACCTATTATTTAATACAAAACTAGACCGTTTTTATTTATTTTTTACCGCCTTTCAAACAGAGATTAGTGAAACTTTTTTTAATGAAATTGAAAAAAATACTCCTGAAAATGCAGTTGTTTTAGCAAACAAAGCACCCAGTGTTAAGCAAAATATAATTGAAAATATAGAGGTGGTTAATACACCGTTGCCCACTGTAAAAACGTTGTCTATTCCAGAAACTAAAAATATTGAGCACCCCCAAGAAAGTGTAATTAAAGCTAGTCCAATTATCTTAAAAACACCTGATATTGTTGAAGAACAAGCAGTAAAAAAAGTTATAAATCCAATATCATCAGAAATAGCCACATCATTATCACAGCAAGAAGCATTAGCAGAAGGAGAGGTGTATATAACATCAACAACATATGTTCAAGCATTAAACCTTGAGGATAAACCAATCGAAACACAATCATTTAAGTTGCTATTAGAAAAAAATGCAGCTCAAATTGATGGTGCTGATAAAGGGTATTATGTAGTTAATAAGTTTTTTTCTGAACCAAAAAATGCAATTAATTGGCAAAATCAATTAAAAGAACAAGGTTTTGAAAGTGAGATTTTAATTGATGAAAAAAGAAACTTATTTTATGTGTACGTCTTTAAAACACAAAATTTTTATGATGCTTACATGCAGCATAAAACCTTGATTGTTAATGATCCATTTAAACAAAACTGGGTGTTTAAAGTAAATATGACTAATTATTAGACTATTTTAATAAGTATAGGGTAATAATTGTCGGAATAAAATAAATAACAATCGTTTTTGCACCTTCATAATCTTTAGCTAAACGTTGTCCAAACAGTAATAAAAGTAAAGTGATAGCGCTAAAAATTGCCGAATAAAAACCAAAGCTAGTGTTACTGTCTAGTATTAAAGTAAAAATTCCAACGATAGCCAATACACCAGCTATAACTTCTAAAATTAAAATAACACCAAGATTTAAAGGTACCATATTAGCTATAAATGTTTTTGAAAAATGGCCTTTTAGCCATTCAATATTACCGTTCCAATCTAAAATTTTATCTATTCCAGATTGTAAGAAAGTAATAGCTAAAAAGATTAGTAATATTATTTCTGTAATGTTATTTAATAGGTTGTTCATTGTAGTAATTTTTATTCAAAGATATTAATATTAATGAGTCAATTTTAACAATAAAATTTAATTGCTTTAGGTATTATAAACACTTCAATTTCTCCAAAATTTATTTGTTCTCCGTCGGACTGAATTAAGGTGTTAGTATTAATTAATGATAAGTCACTAGTTTTAAATGTTTCAACTTTTTTATGATTTACTATTTTACCATTAAATAATTCTAAAATGTTACTAATAAGGTCCCATTTAGTAAACTTTGTAGCTATAGTAATGTCTAATAGTCCATCTTTTGGATCAGCTTCTTTAGTAAGTTTCATGCCTGAGCCTGTGTATTTACAAATCCCTAATTGGATCATAAAACAAGATTTATAGATTTTATTCTGAGAATTAACAGTCATTTGCATATCAAAATACTTGAAGAGAAATAAACTTTTTAAAGCTCCTAAAAGATAAGTTAGCTTTCCAAATGCCCTATTATTTTTAACAGTGTTTACAACCAAACCATCAAAGCCAATACCACAAAGATTAATAAAGTATTTTTTAGAATTGTCCTTTGTGTAATTAATGCAACCAACATCTTGTGTGTCTGTTTTACCATCAAGAATCGTTTGAAGAGCCTTATTTATGTTATTTGAAATGTTATGGGTTTTAACCCAATCATTACCTGTTCCAATTGGTATAATGCCAAACGTTATGCTATGTGGACTAACAGTGTCTTGGCTAAATAAAGCATTGACAAACTTACTTAAAGTACCATCCCCGCCTATAATAATAAAATGCCTAAAGCCTTTATTAATAGCTTCTTTGGCTATTTTTATTTCATGATTAGAATGCTTTGTAAATCGATACTCTGTATTGTGATGTAAGTTTAATTTAGGCTGTATTTTTTGCCAAACTTTTTTCCCTTTTCCATTGCCAGAAACAGGATTAATTATAACAAAAAAATTGTGTTTTGTTGTCAATTTAGTCTTGTTTTGCGTGAAGCAATCGTGTTAACTTTATACTTAAATCAGTAAGAATAATTCTAGAATTTCCGTTACGCTCTATATGGTAGATAGCATCATTCAACTCGTTAGAAATATCCATAATATTGTTATTGTGGATAAATGGAGCAAATTTTGAGATATCAAAATTCTTGCTTTTAGTTTCAAAATACACTAGCTCTTCTGCACCATAATTTAAAAGCATAGCTTGTCTAAAAAAGTCTAAACAAAAGTTTAAAAATTGTTTCTGAGTCTCTCTTCCGGTTTTTGCAATATCATCACTCCAACCAATTAAATCGTGGATAGCAGCCTTGTTGCCTTTAGCTTTAAAAGCTGCACGAATCCAAAATATAAACCATTGTTCAAATTGGTCGTCTTCACTATCATGATAAACTAAATCGCATGCTTTATTATAATTTCCATCTGCTTGATGGGCTATTTTAGTAGCAGTAGCTTCGTCAAGTTTAAATTGTTTGATAATACCTGCTTTGATATCGTCTTCCGCTAATGGTGGAAAATGTAAAGTTTGACATCGTGACCTAATAGTGTTAATTATTTGCTCTTCTTCTTCAGCTATAAGAATAAAAACGGTATTGTTTGGCGGTTCTTCAATAAGCTTAAGTAGTTTATTGGCAGCTTGAGTATTCATTTTTTCGGCCATCCAAATCAACATAACCTTATAACCGCCTTCGTAAGATTTTAAACTTAATGCTTTAACAATATCTATAGCTTCGTCAACACCAATCTGTCCCTGTTTGTTATCTACACCAAGAAGTCTATACCAATCAAATAAATTACCATAAGGTTGTTCTTTTAAAAGCTGCCTCCATTCATCTAAAAAAGAAGAAGATACAGGATGTTTTTTAACCTTATCTGTTTTAGTAACAGGAAAAGCAAAATGTAAGTCTGGATGAGAAAAGCTATTAAACTTAAGGTTGCATGATTCATTTCCTCCTAAGTTTTCACCAGAGGTGTTTTTACACAAAATATACTGTGCATAGGCAATTGCCATAGGTAACGTTCCGGAACCTTCAGGTCCAATAAAAAGTTGGGCATGAGGGATACGTCCATTATCTGCACTTGTAGTTAAGTGTTTTTTAATATGATTTAATCCTAAAATTTCACTAAAAAGCATAATACAAATATAGTTTTCCTATTATATAAAAACTATTTTTATTAAAGATTGATTTTAGTAGTACAAATTTAAAGTATGGCACTATTTGTATATATTTGAAGATTATTAACTGTTTTAATTTTTTTAAATGAAAAGGTTATTAGGAATATTTTTTTTTATTATTGGTTATAGTCAAGCTTTTGCGCAAGAAGCAGCTCCAATAAATGACGTTTCCAACGGTGGTGTCGCGTTTAATTCGCAAAACGAATTTTATATTTTCGGAGACACAGCTGTTATAGGTAATAATATTTTAAGCGAAGATGATAAGGATGCTTTTAATAACCTACAAGTCAATAACGATGATACTAAAATGCGTTATGTAGATATTGATAGTGATAAAGAGACTTTTAGCTCTAGTCAAGCCACATTAACTTTACCATCAGATTTAAAAAAAATCGCTTATGCTGGACTGTATTGGTCTGCAACTTATGCCTACGAAAAAGGGACGCGTAAAGAGCAAAAAGGTAATTATGATTATAGAGGAAGTGGAGAGCGATCAACATTAATAAATCAGATTAAATTTAAACTGCCAAACCAAGAGTATCAAGACATAACAGGTCAGGTTATTTATGATGGTTCTACTAATCCAACACATGCAATAAACTCGCCTTACGTGTGTTTTGCAGATGTTACTAAGTTGTTAAAAGAAGCCGAAAATAAGTCTGGAGATTATGTTGTAGCTAATGTAAAAGCTACAGAAGGCTATTTATCTGGTGGTAGTGCTGCAGGTTGGATGTTATATGTCATATACCAGTCCCCAACAGACAACCCTAAATACATATCTACATATCATGGTTTTGCCTTAATAAACAAAGAGGAACCACTAGATTTAAAATTTGAAAACTTTAAATCTGTAGAAATAGGAAACGTTAAAACTACAGTCGTACTTTCTGCTCTAGAAGGTGATTCTGCTCTAGAAGGTGATAATTTTGAGATTATTAAACAAAAGGATGGTAGTTATCAAGCACTAAGTAATGGGGCTAGATTTCAGCAAAACTTTTTTAATAGTTCAATAACAAATAATAGTATAAAAAATAGAAACAGACTACCAAATAGCGAGAACACCCTTGGTTTTGATATAGCTAAGTTGGATATTCCTAACTATAACAACGCTATAATTAGCAATAATACTAGTGAGACTACTTTAAGGTTTAAAACACAATCTGATAGATTTTACTTGTATTTTACAGCTTTTGAAACTGAAATAGCTCAAACATTTTTTGACGACATAGTTCAGGACAATAACCCTAATGCAAGCCAAACAGCAAGTGTGTCTCCAGAGATAGTAAGATCTCAGCCAGAATCTGATCCTAGCTATAACACAAAGCAAAAACGTAAACCTTATCGTTACACCCAAAAAGGGTTAAACTCTAAAGCTTTTAATTATTTAAAAAACAAAAAATCTACGACTATTGCTGGAGTTGAGGGAGGATATTATGTCGTTACAGGTGTTTTTGCAGAATCTTTAAGAGCAGCAAAATGGACTTCTAATTTAATTAAAGAAGGATATAAAGCTAATACATTTATAAATCCAAAAAACAGATGGAATTACGTGTATTTACTTAGAAGCGATACTCCGGATGAAGCCTTTAAATTAGCTGAAAAATTAAAAGTAAATTACAAATACAGAGATGCTTGGGTGTTAAAAGCCAATTTAGATTAAACATATATATTATAATTAAATGAGGACATTAAACGATTTCAATTTTAAAAATAAAAAAGCATTAATACGTGTAGATTTTAACGTCCCATTAGATGCGGATTTTAATGTTACAGATACAACTAGGATACAAGCTGCAAAGCCAACAATTATAAAAATTCTTGAAGATGGTGGTAGCTGTATTTTGATGTCGCATTTAGGAAGACCTAAAGGTGTTCAAGATCAGTTTTCTTTGAAGCACATTGTTAGTAAAGTTGAAGACATTATAGGTGTAGAAACACAATTTGTAGCTGATTGCATCGGAGAAGATTCCGTGACCGCAGCTGCTAATCTAGAACCAGGAAAAATATTAATTTTAGAAAATTTAAGGTTTCATGAAGAGGAAACTAATGGAGACCACGCTTTCGCGGAAAAGCTAGCCAAACTTGGAGACATTTATGTCAACGATGCATTTGGAACAGCACATAGGGCACACGCATCAACAACCATAATTGCTCAGTTTTTCCCAGAAAAAAAATGCTTTGGTTACCTGTTAGAACAAGAAATTAAAAGTATTGACAAAGTAATGAAAACTGGCGAAAAACCAGTTTTAGCAGTACTTGGAGGGGCAAAAGTGTCTTCAAAAATTACAATAATTGAAAATATTTTAGATAAAGTAGACCACTTAATTATTGGTGGAGGTATGACTTTTACATTTATCAAAGCACAAGGCGGTAATGTTGGAGACTCAATATGCGAAGACGACAAAATGGACTTAGCTTTAGAGATACTTAAACAAGCAAAAGCTAAAAATGTACAAGTCCACTTACCTGTAGATGTAATAGCAGCAAATGCTTTTAGTAATGATGCCGATACACAAGTTGTAGATGTTACAAATATACCTGACGGATGGCAAGGTTTAGACGCAGGACCAAAATCCATAGCGTTAAATCATGATGTTGTTATGCAATCTAAAACCATACTTTGGAATGGGCCTTTAGGAGTATTTGAAATGGAAAATTTTGCAAAAGGTACTATTGAGTTAGGAAACTCTATAGTAGAAGCTACAAAAAATGGAGCCTTTTCTCTTGTAGGTGGAGGTGACTCTGTCGCAGCAGTAAAACAATTTGGGTTTGAAGACAAAGTAAGTTATGTAAGTACTGGTGGTGGTGCAATGCTTGAAAGCTTAGAAGGAAAAACATTACCAGGTATTGCAGCTATTTTAGAGTAATACAATACTCTAAAATTTTAGAAACTAAATAATACACACATGTATCAAGTTAAAACATATATTGCTTTTATTGCTGTGTTTTTTGGATTAACCTTTGGTTGGTCTCAAGAGACTACCCAAAAACAAAATAGGCTAACCCAAGACCAATTAGTAGAAGGGGAAGATTACGTAATTGATACCATAATTGACGGTCAAGCTTATTTTAAAAAATCTATAAAAGCCCTAGAAGAGGTAGACTTATCTAAAGCTTTAGAAGACGATCATTTTGCTGCAGATATTGACAAAAAATGGTTAGAAGAGCTTTATAGCAATACCTTGTTTGATACAATTTACAGAGACGTTTCTGGATTAAAATATGATGCAGTTTATTATCCAGAATTAACTACAGATACTTTAAAAGCAAGGTTAGCACGGTTAAATGCTAGAACACCTTTTAATGTCGAGTATAATCCAGGTTTGGAAAGTGTAATTAAATCGTTTTTAAAAAATAGACACCATTCTTTTGAGCGCTTAATGGGGCTAAGTAACTATTACTTTCCAATGTTTGAGCGCGAGTTGGATAACTACGACATCCCTTTAGAGATGAAATACCTAGCAATCGTAGAATCTGCTTTAAAACCACGTGCACGCTCTAGAGTTGGTGCAACAGGATTATGGCAATTTATGTTTGCAACAGGTAAAGAGTATGGATTAGACGTAAGTAGTTATGTGGATGAGCGTAGCGACCCAATAAAATCGACCATAGCAGCTTCAAAATATTTATCTAAACTATATAAGTTGTTTGGGGATTGGGATTTGGCTTTAGCAGCCTATAACTCTGGACCAGGTAATGTAAGTAAAGCTATCAGACGTTCTGGTGGTTATAAAAATTATTGGAATATTCGTCAAAATTTACCACGTGAAACCGCAGGTTATGTCCCTGCTTTTTTAGCTACTATGTATATTTTTGAATATGCTAAGGAGCATGGATTTGTGCAACACAGACCAGAGTTTCATTTAATAGAAACAGATACCATCCATGTTAAACAAATGATTACTTTAGACCAAGTGTCAGAGTATACAGGTGTTGAGATTGAAACACTTCAGTTTTTAAATCCTGCTTACAAACTGGATGTTATTCCTTTTATAGAAGGAAAAAATTAT
The DNA here is from genome assembly GCA_947503885.1 of uncultured Olleya sp. Taxonomy (GTDB): domain Bacteria; phylum Bacteroidota; class Bacteroidia; order Flavobacteriales; family Flavobacteriaceae; genus Olleya. Next base: position 130,629 of record CANNFD010000003.1, read on the forward strand.
ACATTGCGGTTACCTAGAAATATTATTGGTGCATTTGTAAACAATGAAGATCAATTATATGCACATGCTAAAGCAGAATTTGATTCGCGTGAAAAACCATTACCTAAGTTTCAAAATTCTGATACTAAAACACGATATAGAGTAAAGCAAGGGGATTATTTAGGGAAAATTGCTAGGAAATTTGGAGTTAGAGTCAGCCAAATTAAACAATGGAATGGTTTACGAAACAATAATTTAAAAATTGGACAACGACTAACCATTTATCCTCGAAACGGAGTACCGGTAAGTCGATCAAACGCTTCAACATCAACTAAAAAAAACACTAAACCAGTAAACGGAACAACCTATACTGTACAACAAGGTGACAGCTTATGGAGTATCTCTCAAAAATTTTCAGGAGTTTCTGTTCAAAACATTATAGATTGGAACGATATTAGTGGTACTAAACTAAAACCCGGAATGAAACTAATAGTTTCAAAAGGGTAGTAAACCGTTTAAATAGCATAATAGAATGAAAAAATTAGCTGTATTAATTGTATTAGTGTGCACCATTTTTGCGTGTAACGAAGGAAATAAACAAAACCAACGTATTATACCTAAATCTTCAGGTAACTTATACAATGTTAGCGTTGTAGTGGATAATGAGTTATGGAAAAGTAATGTTGGCGATGTCATAAGAGATATATTAACAACAATAGTTTCTGGATTACCACAAGACGAACCAATGTTTGATATTAATCAAATTCCGCCTCAAGTATTTTCAGGTTTTGCAGCAAAAAACAGAACGGTTTTAAAAATTGAACAAGGCGATGATTCTGGGATTAAAATAGCAACTGATGCATTTGCCCAACCTCAAAAAGTAATCGTAGTTACTGGACAAAATGATTTTCAAATAATAGAGGTTTTAAAGGCTAATAAAGCTAAAATATTAGACACTTTTAAAAATCAAGAATTAGAAGCACGTCAAGCTTTAACTAACAAGTCACTTCACGTTAATAATAATATCGAAAAACAATTAGGGATTTCAATCAAGTTTCCTTCGGTATATAGAATTGCAGAAGAAGACGAAGGTTTTTTCTGGGTTAGAAAAAACTTAACTACAGGGACTAATAATTTTATGGTATATCAAATTCCGTTAGACGGTATTGACAAAGATGGGGACATCATTCAGCAGATTATAAAAATTAGAGATAGTGTAGGTAAAAAATATATTCCTGGACCAATTGAAGACTCATACATGAAAACCGAGGAAGCTTATACACCGTTTTTGTTTACTACAATAATAGATAACAAACCAACGTATGAAGTAAGAAGCACTTGGGATATTGAAGGGACTTTTAATGCAGGTCCATTTTTAAACTTCATGGTTGAAGACAAGATTAATAATCGTTACGTAGTTATAGAAGGGTTTACGTTTGCACCTTCAGTAAACAAACGTGATTATGTTTTTGAGCTAGAATCTATAATTAAATCCTTAAAGATTAACTAACTTAATTACAATCCATAAAAAAAACCAATGCTTTGCATTGGTTTTTTTTATAACATAAAGTAATAATTACTTTTTATTCTCTGTTTCTTCTTCTTTGCTTGCGTCCTTAAACTCTTTAATTCCGCTACCTAATCCACGCATTAATTCTGGAATTTTCTTTCCTCCAAAAAGTAGTAATACTAAAACGACTACTATTGCAATTTGCCAAGGTCCTATAGCACCTAAAAATATACTTGCTGAAATCATAATTTAAAATTTAGACCACAAAGTTAATAATTAAACTTTAATAATAACGTTAAAACACTAACTTTAGCATATGCTTAAAGAGCAAGCACAAATTTTTATTTACTTTTGTTTTTAATATGGCAAAATCCGAAAAAAAATCTAAGAAAATTAGGAAGAAGTTACTAAACAAGTACCGTTTAGTAATTTTAAACGAAGATACTTTTGAAGAACGATTATCTTTAAATTTAACACGTTTAAACGTCTTTATTCTTGGTACTTCATCAATAATTTTATTAATTGTTTTAACAACTATTTTAATAGCATTTACGCCATTAAAAGAATACATACCTGGTTATTCATCTACAACACTTAAAAAGAAAGCCATAAGCCTAAGTTATAAAGCAGACTCCTTACAACGCACTATTGATTTAAACGAAAAATATTTTGAATCAATCAAAAAAGTATTACAAGGCGAGGTAAGCACTGTACAATTTAACAAAGACTCTATAATACAAGTCGCAAAGTTAGAAGCTAGTCAAGTGGATTTAAACCCTATTAAAGAAGACTCGTTACTAAGAGAAAAAGTAGATAAGGAAGACAAATATAGTCTCTTTGAAACCGCTACCTCTAAAGCTGATTTTGTGTTATTTCCTCCTGTAAACGGTACAATTAGTGAAAAATATGATGTAAAAACTAAACATTATGCTGTTGATATTGTTGTCGCTAAGGACACACCAATAAAAGCCACTGCAGATGGAACTGTGATATTTTCAGAATGGTCTGCTCAAACCGGGCATGTAATAATTGTAGAACACAGTCATGGGTTAATTTCAGTTTATAAGCACAATGCAGCTTTAACAAAAGCTCAAGGGGACTTAGTTAAAGCGGGAGAAGTAATAGCAATAGCCGGAAACACAGGAGAATTGACTACTGGTCCACATCTTCATTTTGAACTTTGGAGTGATGGTTACCCAGTAAACCCAACTAACTTTATAGATTTTAAATAATGTTTTCAATAAAATCAGCTTTAGCAAAACCATTTGCCAAGCGCATTTATAAAAAAGTGCAAAAATGGGCAAACAATCCAATAGAAACACAAGATAAAGTGTTTAAAGAGTTAATTAGTGAAGCTTCAGAAACTGCATTTGGAAAAGACCACGACTTTGTCAGTATTAACTCTTATCAGGATTTTATAAAACGGGTCCCGATACGTGATTATGAAGCACTAAAACCTTATGTAGATCGTGTTGTTTTAGGCGAAGAAAATGTACTTTGGAAAGGCAAACCTATCTATTTTGCTAAAACCTCAGGAACAACCTCTGGCGCTAAATATATCCCACTAACTAAAGCGAGTATGCCAAATCATGTCAATGCAGCAAGAAATGCTATTTTACTGTATATACATGAAACGGGTAATGCTAAATTTGTTAACGGAAAGATGATTTTTTTACAAGGTAGTCCCGTTTTAAAAGAACAAAACGGAATACAATTAGGGCGTTTATCTGGTATTGTAGCCCATTATGTGCCTAAGTATCTTCAAAAAAACAGGATGCCTTCATGGGAAACTAATTGTATTGAAGATTGGGAAACTAAAGTCGATGCAATCGTTGAAGAAACCGTTAATTTAGACATGTCTGTTATTTCTGGGATCCCATCGTGGGTACAAATGTATTTTGAAAAACTACAGCAAAAAACTGGAAAAAAAGTTGGTGATATCTTTAAAAATTTTAACCTATTTATTTTTGGAGGTGTTAATTATGAGCCTTACAGAGCTAAATTTGAAAACCTAATTGGACGCAAAGTAGATAGTATCGAATTGTATCCTGCAAGCGAAGGATTTTTTGCATTTCAGGACAAACAAGACAAAAAAGGAATGCTACTTCAATTAGATTCTGGGATGTTTTACGAATTTGTTAAAGCAGACCATTTTTTTGATGACAACCCTAAACGTATTACAATTAAAGATGTTGAGGTTGGGGTTAATTATGTAATGATAATTTCTACTAACGCAGGGCTTTGGGCTTATAACATTGGAGACACTGTAATGTTTACAGACATTAAACCTTATAGAGTAATTGTGTCTGGGCGTATTAAACATTTTATATCTGCATTTGGAGAACATGTCATTGGTAAAGAGGTAGAGCATGCCTTGAAAGAAGCAACTCAAGATACCAATATCAGAATTAACGAGTTTACTGTTGCCCCTCAAATTAATCCTGACTCAGGACTACCTTATCACGAATGGTTTATAGAATTTGAAAACGAGCCAGAAGAGCTTTCCGCTTTAGCGAAAAAAATAGACCTTGCTTTACAAAAACAAAACAGTTATTATTTAGATTTGATAGCAGGTAAAATATTACAACAATTAAAGATAAGTAAAGTAGAAAAAAATGGATTTCAAAATTACATGAAATCTATAGGAAAATTAGGAGGTCAAAATAAAATACCACGATTAGCTAATGACCGTAAGATAGCAGATGCCTTAAAAGCACATATTGTAACTAAATAATATTATATTTGTCAGTTAAATACACTATATGAGTAGTATCATTAAAAAACATGAAAGAACGAGAGCTCAAGAAAGCTCAAATGCTATTGAACGAATGTACATAACTATGCGCCATTTGTTTAATAGAGGTTTTTATAAACCAATGGGAGTGTCAGGAGAAACACTTCGTGAAGCATTATTAGTGCTTAGACCAGAAATCTACGGGTCAATTTCAGAAGAAAAAGCAGAATTAGAAGGATTACTATACGTCATTGATAGATTGCCACATGGTATTGAAGAGTGTCGTTTTATTAACTTAACTAGTGATGAGGGCTATAAAGATTCTCATTTTGAAGCAATAATTCCACCAAAACGTAGAAGAAATTGTTATCGTATTGATGACGAGCAAATGAATATTGAAATTACCAGAGGACGATCTGAAATTTACGATATTTTAACCCATTTAACTTTTTTGTTTGTCGAGTCTCACAAAATAAGCAAGCGTGTTATTATTGACGAAAATGGTGCAACAACTAGAGATTGGCAAAAACTAGAAGCAGCAGTTTTAAACAAGAAAAAATTAACACAAAAAGAACGTGAAGTTGCAATAACGCATACCGCAAATATATTAGGACGTACATTTAAAGAGTTATCAAACGTATATAGTGCTTTTGCATTAACTAATAAGCCTGAACGTTTATTACATGTTGTATATTGGTTAGGAAAGTTAGCTATAGATGAAGTTGTAAAAAACAATAAACGTACGGTAACTTTTAGCCCAGTTTTAAGAGAACGTTTAGGGCATCATATACATGGAGAGATTTGGGCTAATACTATAAAGGAAACCCTTAAAAAAGAAGGGCTTTTAGAAAGACCTATTCATATAATTAGTGCTAATTTACATAGTGTAATGAATACATTATACGCGCCAATTGCACTTAAAGCAGAGACTTCAAAAAAAGAAATTTTTAAAGTTTACGAAGCGTTAAGTCAGAGCGATAATGTAACGTTACGAAATAAGGTGACCCAAAAAGCACTACAAAACGGAATGATTTTTATTAAAGATAGTTCTGGGACAAATATTGACGTTCAGATTTTTGACACTGCAAAAATAGACCTTTCTAAAACAGATTTAAATTTATCTAAAGCTGATAAAAACTCAGAAGCACCTGTACTTTTTGTAATGGATTATGCTTTTGGAGAACAAGCTTATGAAACGATTGATGAATTTTTGAAGCCTTTTAGCGAAGGAGATAAAAAGACATTACTAAATATTGAGTCTATCTCAATAATGGGTAAAGCAGGGATTTTAGAAGGCTCAAAAGGGGATATTATGATACCTTCTGCACATATTTTTGAAGGTACAGCAGATAACTACCCTTTTAAAAACGAATTAAGCAAAGCAGATTTAGATAATCAAGGCGTAAATATTTACGAAGGTAGTATGATTACTGTTCTAGGGACCTCGCTTCAAAATAAAGATATTTTAAAATTCTTTTATAATTCTACATGGAATGTTATAGGTCTTGAAATGGAAGGTGCACACTACCAAAAAGCAATACAAGCAGCCTCTAAAGTTAGAGGTAGTATTAAACCAGATGTTAAAGTAAGATATGCCTATTATGCTAGTGATAATCCATTAGAGTCTGGAGGGACATTAGCTTCGGGTGGATTGGGTACATCAGGAGTAAAACCAACCTATTTAATAACAAGAAAAATATTACAACAAATATTTAATTAATTTTAAAATAAATTATGAGTCAAGAATTACCAAATAATAATAAAACTGAAGAGGTTGATTTAAGTTTTATTTTTAAAACTTTTGAAAGAGTTATAAAAAAAATAGGGGACTTGATATATTTTATATTTCAGCTTTTATTACTCATTTTAGAGAAGATTTTCATATTTATTTTATTCTTAATTAATTTAGTTAGAAAAAACTTTATTATAGTACTTCTAACAGGGATTATTGGTTTTAGTATTTTTTATGTTTTAGAAAAATCTAGACCAACTGTTTATGTTTCTAAGATGTTGATTAAACAAAACTTTGAAACAGGAAAAGTATTGTATAGAAATATAACAACATACAATGGATTAGCAGCAGCTAATGATTCTATTGCTTTAGCCAAAGTATTAGATATACCAGTATCTGTAGCATCAAAACTTAAACAATTTGGCATAAGGCATAGTGCCAATAAAATCGTTTTATTAGAGGAGTATTTTGAATTTCTGAAATTAACAGATTCTACTTTTAGGATGTCGTATGACGAATTTGTTTTTCAAAAAAACTTAGAAGAATACCCTTATCAATCTATTACAGTTGTAGCTAGTGATCCTTATGTGTATGATGGATTATCTAATTCTATAATGGAATCAATTTTAAAAAATAAGTATTTAGAAGACTTAAAAGAGAAGGATTTAGAAACTATTAATAGAAAAAAGAGTTTATTAAATCAGTTAGTGGTCGAAACCGATACATTTCAGTCTAACTATTTTAGATTATTAGAAAATTATTATGGATTAAATGAATCTAAAAGTTCTAAATTAAATAATTCTACTATTAATTTAAATTTAGAAAATAAGAAGGAGACTATTAATACAAAAGAATATGATTTATTTAATACTTCCAAGGAGTTAAAGTTAGAAATTAATGAAATTGAAGACGTTTTAAAACAGAAAGAAGATATTTTTGTAATTCAAGAAAGTTTTTCTGCACCATCAACTTTTGACGAAGAAGGTACAGACACGCCTTTCAATGTTGCAGTAATATTTGTTTTACTAATTATTTTAATTTTATTAATTAAAGAATTAGATTTAATTGACAAGCTAAACAAATTTGGAACTAAAGAAAAGCTATTTGAAAAAATTAGAGAAAAATAAAACAGTACTTATTACTGGAGGTGCTGGTTTTATAGGATCTAATTTTGTACCCTATTTTTTAGAGACCAATCCAAATACTAAATTGGTAAATTTGGATAATCTAACTTATGCAGGTGATTTAGATAATTTAAAAGAAATAAAAAACAACAACCATTACACCTTTGTTAAAGGAGATATTTGTGATAGAAAACTAGTTGAACAGTTATTTGATACCTACAAGTTTGATGGTGTGATTCATTTTGCTGCAGAGTCTCATGTTGACAATTCAATTACTAATCCAGGTGCTTTTATTAACACTAATATTACTGGAACCTTTAATTTAATTGATGTTGCTAAAAAACATTGGATGTCTGCTCCTTTTCAATGCATTGAAGGAAAAGAATCTAATAGGTTTCATCACATCTCAACAGACGAAGTATATGGTACCTTAGCTAACACAGGTTTATTTACAGAAGACACTCCATATGCGCCCAATAGCCCGTATAGTGCTTCTAAAGCAGCCTCAGATTTTATCGTGAGAAGTTATTTTCATACCTATGGGATGAATGTAGTAACAACCAATTGCTCCAATAATTATGGACCAAAACAACATGACGAAAAGCTAATCCCAACTATTATTAGAAAAGCAATTTCTGGAGAGAATATTCCAATTTATGGTGATGGTAAAAACATCAGAGATTGGTTGTATGTTTTAGACCATTGTAAAGGAATAGATATAGTTTTTAAATCAGGTAAAGCTGGAGAAACGTATAATATAGGAGGAAAAAATGAGCGAAATAATCTATATATTGTAGATACAATTTGTACTATTCTTGACAGTATTAAGCCATCAAAAAAATCTTATAAAGAACAAATTACGTTTGTAAAAGATAGACCAGGACATGATTTTAGATATGCTATAGACGCTACTAAAATAGAACAAGAATTAGGTTGGAAAGCAGACGAAAATTTTGAATCAGGAATACGTAAAACTATTGATTGGTACTTACAAAAATATAATAGTCAATAAATTGTAATTAATGAAAGGTATTATACTTGCAGGCGGATCAGGAACTAGGCTTCATCCTTTAACAAAGGTGTTAAGTAAACAACTTATGCCTATTTATGATAAGCCAATGATATATTACCCACTTTCAACATTAATACACGCTGGGATAAGAGAAATATTAATCATATCAACACCAGAGCACTTACCCTTATTTAAGCAACTTTTAGGAGACGGTAGTCATTTAGGTTGTGATTTTCAATACGCAATACAAAAGGCGCCTAATGGATTAGCAGAAGCTTTTATTATTGGTGCTGATTTTATAGGAAAAGATAAAGTGGCACTTATATTAGGCGATAATATTTTTTATGGTACAGGATTGACAGATCTATTAAAATCTAATAATAATCCAGACGGAGGTATTGTGTATGCCTATCATGTCACAGATCCAGAACGTTACGGAGTAGTAAATTTTGATCAAAATGGAAAAGCATTATCAATAGAAGAAAAGCCGGAAAAACCAAAATCTAATTACGCAGTTCCTGGAATTTACTTTTATGATAATAGTGTAGTAGAAATTGCAAAAAACATAAAGCCAAGTCATAGAGGAGAGTTAGAAATAACAGATGTCAATAAAGAATATTTAAATCAAGGTAAATTACAAGTGTCAATTTTAGACAAAGGGACCGCTTGGTTGGACACGGGTACTTTTAACTCCTTAATGCAAGCCTCTCAATTTGTTCAAGTAATTGAAGAGCGTCAAGGCTTAAAAATAGGTGCTATTGAAGAAGCTGCATATAGCAGTGGATTTATCTCAAAACAACAGTTAATAGATTTAGCAACACCACTACTAAAAAGTGGTTATGGCGAGCATTTAATTAGTTTAGTAAACCAAGAGTAATATGCAAGTAACTAAAACTGAACTTAATGATTGTTACATACTTGAACCAACTGTCTTTGGGGATGATAGAGGTTATTTTTTTGAAAGCTATAACAAAAAACAATTTGAATCTTTAATAGGTAAATCAGTTGATTTTATTCAAGATAATGAAGCTTTCTCTAAAAAAGGAGCATTACGTGGACTTCATTTTCAAGAAGGGGATTATGCTCAGGCAAAATTAGTTAGGGTAACCCAAGGGGTAGTTCTAGATGTGGCGGTAGATTTAAGACCAAATTCCACTACTTTTTTACAACACATAACAGTTAATTTATCTTCAGAAAATAAAAAACAGTTATTTGTTCCAAGAGGATTTGCACATGGTTACGTTGTTTTAAGTGACACAGCTGTCTTTAATTATAAATGTGATAATATTTATAATAAAGCTTCAGAAAGTGGTGTTATTTATAATGATAGCGATTTAAATATTGATTGGAAATTAGAGTCACAACAGTTTATTATTTCAGAAAAAGATAAAGTTCTTCCAACACTAAAAGAATTATTTGGATAAAAAAACTAGACTATTAGTCATATTAATACCTAAGATGAATAACAAATAGCATGTATTTATTAAATAATAATATATTGGACATATGAAAAAGATTCTGGTTACAGGAGGTAATGGACAATTAGGGTCATGTTTAAAAATTAAGTCTAAAATTCAAAACACTTTAGATTTTGTTTTTTTTGACAGTAAAGAATTAGATATCACTGATAGTAATCAAATCGAAACAATTTTCAGCAATTCTGATTTTGATTTTTGTATAAATTGCGCTGCCTACACAGCTGTAGATCAAGCAGAAGAAGATAAAGACACAGCTTATAATGTTAATGCTCTTGGCGCGAAAAATCTAGCCCAAGCTTGTAAAGATTTTAATGTAACTTTAATTCATATTTCAACAGATTTTGTTTTTAATGGCAATTCCACAAAACCCTATAAAGAAACAGATACAACAGATCCACTAGGAGTTTATGGGGCTACAAAGTTAAAAGGAGAACAGTATATAGACGCTGTTTTGGATAAATATTATATAATCAGGACCTCATGGTTATATTCACAGTTTAAAAATAACTTTGTAAAAACCATGCTTAGGTTAGCATCAGAAAAAGAGGAGCTAAACATTGTAAACGACCAAAAAGGGACACCAACTAATGCTAACGATTTAGCAGAAGTTATTATAAAAATAATAAATAGCGCTAATCATGAATATGGATTATACCATTTTAGTAACTTAGGTGAAACAACATGGTATAATTTTGCTAAAGCAATATTTAAGATAACAAATACAGATATAAAACTTATCCCAGTAACTTCTGAAGCATTTATAACTAAAGCAAAACGACCAAAATATAGTGTTATGGATAAAACAAAAATCTTAAACCGTTTAGGGATAGAGGTTTTAGATTGGAAAAAAAGTTTAAAAAATCATTTAATTACTACTTTATAAAGTTTTATAAAAGATTAAAAAGTAGTATTTTATTACAAAAGAGGTATCAATAACTTATATTTGTCAGCTAGAATAAATAAAACATTAAAAGATAATACACTCTATTAAGAGTCATTAATAAAAAAGTAATATGAGTCATAAAATTGCAATTATTGGTTTAGGATATGTAGGTCTACCTTTAGCAGTCGAATTTGCTAAAAAATATAATGTCGTAGGATTTGACATAAATCAGAGTAGAGTAAATGCGCTAAACAATGGACATGATTCTACTTTAGAAGTTAGTGATGACAACTTAAACGAGGTGCTTAAATCTGATGCAGAAAAAGGATTAAAACTGAGTTTTGACTCTAGTTCTATTGCCGATTGTAATATTTACATTGTAACAGTTCCAACACCAGTAGATAAAAACAATAGACCTATTTTAACACCATTGATTAAATCTTCTGAAACTGTAGGTAAACTTTTAAAAAAGGATGATATTGTGATATACGAATCGACAGTATATCCTGGGGTTACTGAAGACGAGTGTGTGCCAATATTAGAAAAAGAAAGTGGACTAAAATTTAATAAAGACTTTTTCTGTGGATATTCTCCAGAACGTATAAACCCAGGAGATAAGCAACATACTGTTGCAAATATTTTAAAAGTAACTTCAGGATCTACGCCAGAAATAGGAGTAAAAGTAAACGATTTATATGCCTCAATAATAACAGCAGGAACACATTTGGCGCCAACAATTAAAGTTGCTGAAGCTGCTAAAGTGATAGAGAATGCTCAAAGAGATATAAACATTGCGTTTGTTAATGAGTTAGCTAAAATTTTTAATAAACTTGATATTGACACGCACGCAGTTTTAGAAGCAGCAGGAACAAAGTGGAACTTCTTACCATTTAAACCAGGATTAGTCGGAGGACACTGTATTGGTGTAGACCCTTTTTATTTAGCCCAAAAAGCGCAAGAAGTAGGTTATCATCCAGAAATTATACTTGCGGGAAGACGTTTAAATGATAGTATGGGAGAGTATGTTGCTACTGAGGTTTTAAAACTTATGGTAACTAACGATATTACTATTAAAAATGCTAAAGTTTTAATGTTAGGGATCACTTTTAAAGAGAATTGCCCAGATATTAGAAACACAAAAGCAATTGATGTATATAATGCTTTAACAAACTTTAATATGGATGTTGATGTTTATGACCCATGGGCTAACACAAAAGAAGTAGAGCATGAATATGGAATAAATACTATTCAATCACTTGCAGGACAATATGATGCTGTAGTCCATGTTGTATCACATAAAGATTTTGCTAACATTGACTTAAGCAAAATTACAACAAGTAAGGGTATTATTTATGATGTAAAAGGAACATTAGATCCTTTAAAAGTAAGTAAACGATTATAAAAATTAAAGACCAAATTATCGCAAGTAAATTAGTACTGCTAACGTCATTTCTGGTAGCAGTTTTATAGTATAAAGTAAGTGCTTTATTTATATAAATAAAAAAGGATTGTACTTTAACCTGAACCTGCTAATTGTAATAAACTAATAACTAAATCATTTAAAAAAATGAAATTTTTTGCTCACGAAACAGCAGTAATTGATGAAGGTTGTCAAATAGGCGATGGGACTAAAATTTGGCATTTTTCTCATGTTATGGCTAATTGTATAATAGGAGATAATTGTAATTTAGGACAAAATGTAGTGGTCTCTCCAGAGGTAGTTTTGGGTAAAAATGTTAAGGTTCAAAATAACGTTTCTATATACACAGGTGTCATCTGTGAGGATGATGTTTTTTTAGGGCCATCTATGGTTTTTACTAATGTAATCAACCCCAGAAGTGCAGTAAACCGTAAAAATCAATATTTAAAAACTACAGTAAAAGAAGGGGCTTCAATAGGCGCTAATGCAACAATTGTATGCGGTAATGATATTGGTAAATTTGCTTTTATTGGTGCAGGAGCTGTAGTGACTAAAGCAATTCCAGATTATGCTTTGGTAGTTGGTAACCCATCTAAACAAATAGGTTGGATGAGTGAGTATGGACAAAAATTGAAGTTTGATGATAATGGAAAAGCTATTTGTTCAGAAAGTAAAGAGGTTTATAAGTTAGAAAATAATAAAGTCACAAAACTATAATTCGAATCAAATGAAAAATTTCGCATTAATAGGAGCTTCAGGATATATAGCTCCAAGACACCTTAAAGCAATAAAGGACACAAATAATAACTTGTTAGCAGCTTACGACAAATTTGATAGTGTCGGTATTATGGACAGTTATTTTCCGCATGCTGACTTTTTTGTCGAGTTTGAACGTTTTGACAGACATATAGAAAAATTAAAGTACGAAAAAAATGTAAATCTTGATTATGTAAGCATCTGTACACCTAACTACTTGCACGATTCTCATATCAGAATGGCTTTAAGACACGGTGCTGATGCCATTTGCGAAAAACCATTAGTATTAAACCCATGGAATATAGACGCTTTAGGTAAAGTTGAAAAAGAAACTGGACAAAAAGTGTATAATATACTACAGTTAAGAGTGCATCAAAGCATAATTGATTTAAAAAAGAAAATTGATGCAGCGCCAAAAGACAAAATTTTTGATGTTGATTTAACCTATTTAACCTCTAGAGGAAATTGGTATTATACTTCATGGAAAGGAGACAACTCAAAATCTGGTGGTATAGCAACTAATATAGGTGTTCATTTTTACGACATGTTATCTTGGATTTTTGGAGACGTAAAACAAAACATAGTACATGTACAAGAACACGACAGAGCAGCTGGCTATTTAGAGCTAGAAAGAGCACGTGTAAGATGGTTTTTGTCAATAAATGAAGATGTACTTCCGGAAGATGTTAAAGCTAAAGGACAACGTACTTATAGATCTATTACTATTGAAGGAGAAGAATTAGAGTTTAGTGGTGGTTTTACAGATCTACACAATAGAGTTTATGAAGGTATTTTAGACGGAAAAGGTTACGGTTTAGAAGATGCAAGACAGGCTATTGAGATTGTACATAATATTCGTCATGCTGAAGCTAAAGGTCTAGTAGGGGATTATCATCCATTTGCTAAAAAGGCATTATCTAAGCATCCTTTCTCAAAATAAAAAAAGGGCGTCATAATATTATGATGCCCTTTTTTTATTCTTTAATAATAAATTTATGCTTGTTATTAGATTTTATAAAAACATCGGTATAAATAAAATCGATTTTTAAATCATTACTCACATTAGAGGTTAAAGATTCTTTAATAAAATCTTCTTGATTAGGACTGTAATCTTTTCCTTTTAAAATTCTAATTTCTAAACTTTGATCTTTCTTCTGTATTATTTGATATTTAATAGCGTCAATTTTACCCATTAAAACCGTAAGTACAGGACTACCAATTGTTTTATTATTAATTGTAATAAAATCTGTAGTTCTACCCCTTAAATCTATTAATTTTTTACGGGAACCGTTATTGCCTAATATTTGAGAGCCATTATCTCCAGTATCATAGCGTATAAATGGAAATGCGTAATTATATAATGAAGTCGCAATTATTTTACCATTGGTATTAAAAACGTTTTCTTCATTACTAACTATCTCTAAAATACTTCTCTCAGTATCTATTATAAATACTTCTTTTTCTCCAGTTTCATAAGCAGAAACCCCACCATCATTTAAACCATAATTATTATAAACCTTGGTGTCAAAAGCAGTTTCAATAAGTTGTCTTTGTGATGGTAATAACATTTCAGCAGTTGAGAATACAGACTGAAAATTTATTTTTTTATTATTATCAACACAATATTTTGCAAATAAACTTAACGAGCTAGCATATCCTCTAAAAAACTTAGGATTCCATTTTTTTAAAATTTGGTAATATGTTTCTAGATCTTGATCATTTACACCATAAGAAGAAAACTTTTTATAATTTAAAATAGTATTATTAATCTTAGTTGATAAGCTAGTTTTGTTCTTAACAAGCGATCCTCCGGCTAGAACACCAATTTTGTCTCCAGGATTATAACCGCCTTGGTTTAACCCTCTATATAGTAGCGCTACACCCTTAGAGTAGTCTTCAATATTCATTCTATATTTTAGAGGCTCACCTGTTGAGCCACCTGTTGCCCCAACAACAAATTTCTCGTTATAGTTTCTAGGAATAAAATCAGAATAGTTAGCAAGTATTATCTCTTTATCTAAAAGAGGGATTTTTTTTAAATCAGATAACGATTTAAAATCTGAAACTTGAAGTTTAAGTTTATTAAATAATTTATCATAATAAGGTACATTCTTTTTACAAAACACGAATAGTTTATGAAAAGCTTCAAGTTGCTCTTGCTCTAATAAATCTATTGACTTATCAAATCCATGTTTAAATTTATTATAGTAATTTAAATCATTTCTATTTTTAATTTTATAAGACAAGTCAATAAGTAGAGATGTATTTTTCATTATTTAAGATTACTTGTTTTTTTTGAAAGCTTTATTAAGATAAATAACAATGACAAATTAAAGATAAAACCAACAATACCATAAAAAATTATTGAATATGATGGATCGTTATACAAACGGTAACCTAAATAAAGCGCTAAACCTCTACAAATAAATAGTAAAAACTCATATACAAAATAAGGTTTTTGTTTACCTAGTATTAAAACTAAAGAGCTAATAGGAGAGTTAATAAAAACAATAAAAAACCAAGGTATTAGGTATTTTGTATATTGGCCAGCAATCCTCCATTCTTCTCCAAAAACAAATGCAAATATTTGTGGCGCGAATAAATATATAAAGGTGTATGGAAGGATTCCAATTAAAAAAAGTTGTTTAATTGTTTTGGTTGTAATTAAATATAAAGATTCGCCATCATTATATTTTTTACTAGCTTCTCTATAAAAAACCTGTTGTATGGACCCTATAATCATTCCCATTGGACCTTGAATAATTCTTAAAGACCATGAATAGAATCCGGTTATTTTAGCACTATATAAATTTTCTAATAAGTAAAGTGGAAGATTATTAGAAAAAGAATTTAGAACAGCATTAGGCATTGTGTATAAAGGAAAATCTTTGTTTTCTTTTAAAGAATTTTTTAAAACATCAGAGCGTATTGGAAGTAGTTTTGGCGATTTTTTTTTGGAAGCAAAAAACAGATAAATTGATGATACAACAACACTAATAAAACGACCTAAAACAAGTCCCAAAGCACCAAATATAGAACTAGTGACTTGTATAAAACCCATTATTGCACCTTGTATGACTTTTCCCTTAGAGATAGCGACATAATTATCATTTCTGTTTAACCAATAATTATAAGTTTGAAAAGCAGCAAAAAATAAAGAGGTAATTGGGATTAAAAATAACCAATTAGATATACTAGATAAACCTAAAATGTTTGCTATTGGATTTTTAAGAAAAATAAATAGAAATAATGCTATTGTACAAATAACTAATGAGAAAAATAAAGAAAGTTTTAAAACATTAAAACTATCTTTTTTATGCTTCGGAATAAGTATAGCTTGCTCTAATCTTCCAGAACTTAATATAGCTAATATATTAACTGTTGCAAAAAATATAGTGTAAACACCTATTTCGTTAGGCTTATAAATTCTTGTTAAAATAGGACTAATTAAAATTGGAATAGCTTGGGCTACTACAGTTCCACTTAACAGTGTAACAATGTTTTTTAAAATTTTTTTTGAGTCCAAAAAAAGAAGAATTAGTTTTAATAGCCAAATTTATTTAAATTTTAAACAAAGAGCATCCTTAATGAGTATTTAAAATAATAAATTTGTAGTTTAAATATAACAAAATGAATTTTTTGATAATCCTAAAAGATAAAGTAAATATTAATTTATTATACTTATTTGCTATAAGTCTATCTTTAGGTCAAAAACTATCAACTTATATTTTAATAATCTGGATTTTATCTTCACTAATTTTTATTACTCCATCAAAAATTCAGTTTAATAAAAAAATTGTGTTATTACCTTTATTATATTTGTTATATATTATATCATTATTTTACACAGAGGCATTTAGCTTTAAGTATTTTGAGCAAAAAGCATCCTTGTTAGCGTTTCCATTACTTTTTCATCTTAATGGTTTTAGGTATAATACTAAGGTTTTAAATAAAGCATTATACTTTTTTGTAAATGGTTGTTTACTTTCTGTTTTGCTTTGTTTTTTCTATGCCTTTTACAACTCCATCAACATAACTGACAGTTCAATAACTTTTACTCCACAAGTTAACCCTAATTTAGAGTTTGTAGAATCATCAATTAAAGGGGGTAATTTTTTTTACGGGACACATTTCTCAATTTTTCATCACACTACATATTATGCTATGTTTTTGTGCTTTGCAATTTCTATTTTATTATTTAAGCCTCAACTATTTATTAACAAAAAAATACGATTCATACTTGTTTTTATACTAAGTATTGTTGTTTTGCAGGTTTCCTCTAGAGCTGGATTAGCTACCTTATTAATAGTTTTTATTTTTTATACTTATAACCAGTTTAATAGACGTTTGTTTATTTTTATATCAAGTATTACCTTGATAATAATCTTACCACTAATTTTATTATTTAATCCTAGAGTTAACAATTTAGTGCAAAATATAATTTTAAAAGGCGCTACTTTTCATAATGAAGATACTGACAGTGCTGCATTAAGGTTAATGACTTGGGACGCCTCTCTACAAATAATTAAAAAAAATCCTATTTTGGGAGTTGGTATAGGGGATGTATATAACGAACTAAAAGAGGAATATAGACAAAAAAGATATGTCACACCTTTTAGAGAAAGCTTTAACGCCCATAATCAATATTTTCAATTAGTTTTAGAATGTGGTATATTGGCGCTTATACTTTTTTTTATTCACCTATTCACTTTATTTAAAAACTATAAACAAGATAAATTTGAACATCAAATTATATTACTATTTATAATAATTATTACTTTTAACGCCTTATTTGAAAGTATATTAAATCACTATTCAGGTATTGCATTTTACTCCTTTTTATTTTGTTTATTTACTATTTATCATAAAAATCATTTGAAGACAAATACCTAATGAAGATTACACTTGAAAAATATAAAATACTAAAGTCATCTATATTATTTTATATACTGTTATCTATTTGTTTTTTCTATGTTGTAAATAACCTTTGGAACTTTAGGAGATATGAATACGAAGTTGGTAATATATCCTTTGATAATATTAGCTACCTCAAATATATCTTTGTTTCAATAATTATAATATTTAACTTATTTATCATTAATTTTTTAAAAATTAAAGATTTTTTGTATGCAATATTATCATTAATTTTAATATTATTTGTTATTCCATCTGGGATTGTATTTTCTATAACAAGTAAGGTGGATCTTAGGATTTTTTTCTCACATAATTTACTATTTTATGGTGTTTTAATTATGTCTTATATAGTGATTAAAATACCTTTTAGAGAGCTAAGTGTACAGAAATCTTTTTCACTGTTACTCGTAATTATAATTATTGGGTTAATACCCTACCTTAGATTTTTACCCTATATAGATCTTCAAAATTTACTATTAAAAAATATTTATGAAACAAGAGCTGTTTTTAGTAGTGTAAGTGACCCATATTATGGATACACATATGGCTGGTTTAATAGATTTATAATACCATCTCTATTGGTATTTGCAATTTATTTAAAAAACAGAAAAATTGTAATCCTATCTTTTGTTTTATTGGTGTATTTGTACTTATTAGGAGCCCATAAATCTGTATTATATGGTACTATATTTGTAATCATATTTTATAAGCTTAGTTACTTAAAAATTATAAAATACATTTTTAAAACACTTATAGTTATTGTAATTGTTACCATGGTTTTTTCTTTAATATTTGATAATAATTTAATTGCTATTTTTACGGTAAGAAGAGCTTTATTTATTCCATCCTTATTAGATTTAGCCTACTTTAATTTCTTTGACAACAATCACCTATATTGGTCAGAAGGAGTTTTAAAAGGAATTACAGAATATAAATATGATAAAGCACATACTTATATAATTTCAGAAGAATTTTTTGGACAAGAAACTATGGCGTCAAATAATGGAATTATTTCTGACGGTTTTATGAATGCAGGTATGATAGGTGTATTAATTAACGTACTTATTGTATCAGTCTATTTTTCTATATTAAATAGGTTAAATATAAGTAGTAAGTTTTTTGGCTTATTTGTGTTTCTTTTTATCTCTCTTATTAGCTCAGCTTTAACAACTATATTATTAACACACGGGGCATTGGTATTATTAATGTTAGCTTTGTTGTTTTTAAAAAACACAGAAGAAAAATTTATATAAATAATGAAAAACAAAATAAAAGTTTGTCATCTTACATCAGCTCATAATAGGGACGATGTTAGAATTTTTAAAAAAGAATGTACTTCAATTAAAAAAGCAGGGTATGATACCAGTTTAATTGTTGCTGACGGTTTAGGAGATGATGTTGTAGAAGGAATAAACATTTATGACGTTGGAAAATTAAATGGTAGGTTTAATAGGTTTACTAAAACAACAGCTAATGTCTATAAAAAAGCAATTAAAGTTAACGCTGACTTATATCATTTTCATGACTCAGACTTAATGCCAACAGGATTAAAACTTATCAAAAAAGGCAAAAAAGTTATATATGATGTACATGAAGATTTGCCGGGTCAAATTCTAGCTAAACCATATATAAAATCATATTTAAGAAAACCAATATCTATAGGTTTAAAAATAATCGAAAATTATTGCTCAAAAAAATATACTTATATTGTTACTGCAACACCACATATAAAAACAATTTTTGATAAAAGAAATAAAGCAATAGATATTAATAATTACCCGTTTTCAAACGAATTAAACTCGGATAATGTAGATTATTTTAGTAAGCCAAACGAAGTTTGTTTTACAGGAGCAATATCAGAAATTAGAGGATTAAGAGAAGTCGTTAAAGGGATTAAAAACTTAGATACAAAGTTAAATTTAGCAGGAAAATTTCAACAAAATTACTTTAGAGAACAACTTATAAAAACTGAAGGTTGGAAAAATGTTAACGAACTAGGTTTAGTATCAAGAGAAGAAGTAAAAACTATTTTATCAAAATCAAGAGTAGGTATTGTAACTTTTTTGCCAAGCCCAAACCATACTTATTCTCAACCCAATAAACTTTTTGAATACATGTCCGCAGGTATTCCGGTAGTAGCCTCTAATTTTGAATTATGGAAAAGAATCGTAGAAGATTATGATTGTGGGATTTGTGTTAATCCAGAATCTCCTCAAGAAATTGAAAATGCAATAAAAAAACTTATTGACAATCCTGAATTAGCCAAAAAAATGGGAGAAAACGGAAGACAAGCTGTAAAAGCTAAGTTTAACTGGGCATCAGAAGAAGAAAAACTAATACGTTTATACGAAGAAATATTATGAAAATAGTAACGGTAATTGGCGCAAGACCACAGTTTGTAAAAGCAGCAATAGTAAGTAAAGCTATTGATGATCATAACAACAACTCTGAGAATAAAGTAGAAGAATTAATAGTACATACAGGTCAGCATTTTGATGAAAATATGAGTAAAATATTTTTTGATCAAATGAAGATTAGAAAACCAGATTATAACCTTGAGATACACAGTCTAACTCATGGCGCTATGACAGGTCTTATGATGACTAAAATTGAAGAAATATTATTAAAAGAAAAACCAGACTGGTTACTAGTTTATGGCGATACAAACTCAACTTTAGCAGGCGCTTTAGCAGCAAAAAAACTACACATCAAAGTGGCGCATGTAGAAGCTGGATTAAGATCTTTTAATAATAAAATGCCAGAAGAAATTAATAGGATTCTAACAGATAGAATTAGCGATATATTATTTTGCCCAACACAAAAAGCAGTTGACAATTTACAAAAAGAAGGCTACGCTAACATCGATACCAAAATTGAGTTACCAGGAGATGTAATGAAGGATGCAGCAATGCATTACAAACAGTTTGCCGAAAAACCAGAAAATATAAACTTACCAGATAATTTTATTCTATCTACTATACACAGAGCAGAAAATACAGATAACTTAGATAATTTAAAAGCAATATTTAATGCTTTAAATAACATTGGTAATGAAATGCCAATAGTTATACCATTACATCCTAGAACAAGTAAAATATTAGAAAAAAATAGAATAGAATTAGGTAAAAACATTATTTGTATTGATCCTGTTGGTTATTTGCAAATGGTTTATTTACTAGATAAATGCAAGTTGGTAATGACAGATAGTGGAGGCTTACAAAAAGAAGCTTACTTCTTTAAAAAACCATGCATTACACTTAGGGAAGAGACAGAGTGGGTAGAGCTTTTAGAGAACGGCTACAATACTATTGTTGGTAGTAACGAGGACAAAATTTTAGCTTGTTTTGAGACTATTAAACAAAATAACTTTAAATTAGTAGAAAAGGAAGAGCTTTATGGCAATGGTAAATCCAGTAATAGAATTTTAGAAAGTTTAATTAAATTTTAAAATTTAAATGAAATCACCAGTACTAGTAATACTAAATAAACCTTAATAGTCAGTAATATAGATAGCAATACTGTAACATTAACATGGAAGTGGTTGTCTTATACCGATCAAATTAAATTAAACACTGTTAATGAATTCTTCCTTAATCCTTACGAAGAACAAGCACTATATTTTGAAGCAGAAGCTAATAAAATCTATTTGTTAAGCAAAGCAACCTCTTCATTTGTTAAAGCTCTATTGTATATTTTAAGATTGTCATAAACACCTGGCGTATTAGTTTTATTATCTAAAGATCTTCCAATTAACATATCAGTTTTATAAACATCTAATTTACCATCAGTAATAGTTCTAGCATTTTCTAATTTTCCATTAATAAAAAATTGCATTCTTTCTCCATCATAAGTACCAGTTAGATTGTACCAAGTATCCGGAGACCAAATGTCTTTTTTTGTACTTAGTTGTACATATTCACCATTAATAGAAAGTGCAAACTTAAAAGTCCCTTTAACTTTAGGGCTTGGATACTCGTTACCAGTAACTCCAAATAGATATTGAACAAAAGGAGCACCATCTGTATCACTAGGTTTTAACACAATAGGATCATTACCGCTACCTTTAAAAGAGATAGGCTTATACCATATAGAAACCGTAATACCTTTTTTAGGATTAATATTATCATGGTTTTCAACTTTTACAGACTCGCTTAAGCCATCCATTGATAATGCTTTTTTAGCCATACCTAAACGGTTAGTAGTGTATGTACCAGTTACAAAATCATAATCACCCTCTTTTCTAACACCATCAAAACTTGATTCGTAAAGCAAACCATCAATATCAATTTTTACTTCTTTAACCTCTGGGTTTGGGGTCTTAACAACTTCTTTTTTGTCTTCATTTTTACAAGAAAATAAAACTAAAACGGAAAGGGTAATTAAATAAAATTTTGAATTCATTTTGATTTGTTTTTAGCAAAGGTAATAAATAATTAATTTAACGTTGTAAAGCTATAATCCCAAGATAAATTCTATTTTTGTTAAAAAAAATGATTTCAAGTTTTAAGAATGTCTTAGTTTTAGCACCTCACACAGATGATGGTGAGTTGGGTGCTGGTGGCACAATAAGCAAACTTATTCAAAATGGCACAAAGGTGACTTATGTTGCTTTTTCTACAGCAGAAGAATCTGTTCCTGAGGGACTTCCAAAAGATATTTTAAAAACAGAAGTTAAAGAGGCAACAAAAAGATTAGGAATACAAAACTTAATTATATATAATTATCAAGTTCGAAAACTTAACTACAAAAGACAAGAGATTCTTGAAAATTTAATAGATTTAAAAAAGGCAAATAATTTTGATTTGGTTTTACTTCCTAGCCTAAAAGACATCCATCAAGACCATAGTACTATAGCTCAAGAAGGCGTTAGAGCTTTTAAAGGGATAACTATACTGGGCTATGAGTTAATTTGGAATAATTTGTCCTTTGATACACAATGTTTTATTAAATTAAACGAAGAGCATATTCAAAAAAAGGTGCATGCTTTACAGTCTTATGAAAGTCAAGGGTTTAGAGATTATTTGTCTGAGGATTTTATTTTTTCGTTAGCAAAAGCTAGAGGGGTTCAAATAGGTGCTAAATATGCAGAAGCATTTGAAGTCATAAGATTAATACTATAAATAATAAAAAATGCTTTATTCAAATAATTTCAAATTTAATTCAAAACAGCTATCCTCTGTTTTTAATGAGGATCAAATAATAAATTTTGAAGACTTTGATTTACTAATGTTTTCTTCATTTAAAAACCTAAATGATAATGCTATTTATTTTATAAAGGAGTTAAATAAAAATTCATTAGATTTAATAGATAAGGTAAAACAGTCAGTAATTATTGTTCCAGAAGATTATACTTTTAAAAACAACTCAAATATTATTATTAAATCTAAAAAGCCAAGATTAGATTTCGCTAAATTATCAAATTATATTTATAAAAACTGTAGCGATAAGCATGATAATAAAAAATATAAAACAGATAAAAATCATATAACAATAGCCTCTACAGCTATAGTATCAAATAAGGCTACAATCTACCCTAATGTTTATATTGGACCAAACTGTGTAATAGAAGATGGGGTAACAATTTTTCCTAATGTAACAATTTTAGGAAATGTTATTATTAAAAAAAATAGTGAGATTGGTTCAAATTCAACAATTGGAAATCAAGGGTTTGGAGGAGAACGTGATAATGATGGTAAAATCTATATGATACCACATTTAGGAGGAGTTATAATAGAACAAAATGTTAGAATAGGCTCTAATAACACAATCGTTTCTGGAACCATCAATCCAACTATTGTTGGAGAGCAAACAAAGTTTGACGACCATATACATTTTGCACACAATTGCAAAACAGGTAAATCATGTTTTGTAACAGCTTGTGCACAGTTTAGTGGTAGTATTACACTAGGAGATAGAGTTTGGATTGGGCCAAATGCTTCATTAATACAGGGGATTACAATCGGAGATGATAGTACTGTAGGTATCGGAGCAGTAGTTACAAAAAGCGTTAATAAAAATTTAATTGTTACAGGGAATCCTGCTACAGAATTAAATGAGTTTATTAAAAATCGTAAAATCTTAAAAAGAATTGTAAATGAAAATAATTAATATTAATGATTCAGCTTCTTTTTCAAAGACTATTACAGAGCATGATATTTTAACATTTGCTGGGATAACTGGCGATTTTAATGATATTCATATTAATAAGCTAGCAGCAGAAAAATCTATATTTAAAGAAAGAATTGCTCATGGTATGCTAACAGCAAGTTTTATATCTACAGTAATAGGTATGTTTCTGCCTGGTAGAGGAAGTATTTATTTAGAGCAGAACTTGAAATTTTTAAAACCCGTTACTATAGGAGAAACCATAAAAGCCGAAGTAATTGTTGAAGACATTAATAAGAAAAAAGGAGTGTATACACTTAAGACAATAGTTACAAACCAATTTGGAGCGCTTGTTATTGATGGTTCTGCAAAGATATTATATAGATAATGACAAAAAACAAATCTATTTGGTTAATAAATCAATACTTAACTACTCCAGAATTAAATGGAGAAGGACATAGACATTCATATTTAGCTCAAGAGTGGATTGATAAGGGCTATGACGTGACACTAATTACATCATCTTACTCGCATATAGGTAATAGGCATAACTCATTTAAAGGGTTATTTAGTGTCCAAAATGATAATATTAGAACATTATTAATTAAAGGAAATGTATACAAGGATACAAATGGATTTTTAAGGATTTTAAGTTGGTTAATTTTTTCATTTCTTCTTTTTTTTATACCAACTAAAAAGCTTCCAAAACCTGATATTATAATAGTGTCTTCAATCTCTTTATTACCAATATTAAATGTGGTATATTATTTTAAGAAGAAATTTAAAAACGCGAAGTTTATTTTAGAAATCAGAGACATTTGGCCTTTATCACTAATTGAAATAGGAGGATTTTCCCCAAAAAACTTATTTATAAAATTTTTGTCTTGGGTAGAAAAATTAGGATATAAAAAAGCAGAACACATTGTATCCCTTTTAATGGATACAAATCAACACATAAAGGAAGTACTTGGTAATAATAACTTTAAATATACTTGGATTTCTAATGGATACAACCTTGAAGATCCATCTTACTATCAACCTATTGCTGCAGACGTTGTTAATAAAATACCAAAAGATAAATTTATCGTTGGATACACAGGCGCATTAGGTATTGCAAATAGTATGGAGACTGCTATTGAGGCATTTAATAGCCTTAAAACGGAAGATGTTACCTTATGTATACTAGGTAATGGTAATGAAAAAGATAACTTAATTAAAAGAGCCAAAAACAACCCTAATATAATTTTCTTTGATGCGGTAAATAAAAATCAAGTACAATCGTTTTTGAGTAATTGTGATTTACTTTTTTTTAGTTCTAAAAACTTAGATATTTATAGATTTGGGATATCAGCAAATAAGACTTTCGAATACATGTATTCTGGTAAACCAATTATTTTGTCAGCACCTACTAGAAATAATGTTATCGAAAAAGCTAATTGTGGTAGTGTGATACCAGCAGAAAACACAGAAGCTTTAATCAATGAGATTTTAAAATATAAAGCTATGGACCCAATTAAAAGACTAGAAATGGGGCAAAATGGTAAGGCTTATTTGATTGAAAATATTACTTATAAAACTCTAGCTCAAAAATATATAAATATTTTTCAAGAATAAGATGATTAAAAACAAAGCGAAGTTGTTAAACTCAACCGTCCTAGTCTGGTTGATACTTGCACTTTTTCTAGTAGAATTTATTGCAACGCTATTGTTACAATTTGGTGAACCATCTAAAACCAGGTTAGTTGGTGTATATAAGTTTTTTTTTCAGGTTGTAATTCTTTTATCTATAGATTATAAAAACTTAAATAAAAAAATTCTTTATTTATTTATCACGTTAACACTTATATTTAGTTTAAATCAATTACTAAACCCAATATTTAATAAGGATTTTAATTGGTTATTTTTAAAGGGCAGTATCTATTATTATGATAGATATATTTATGTAATATTATTTGCATTAATGATTTACTCTAGGCAGGATAGTGACCGTATAATTAACAAAACACTAAAAATAGCCGAGTATATATTGGTTGCTAATTTGGCTTTAATTATAATAGGTTTGTTGTTTAAAATAGATTTTTTTAAATCCTACCCTAGATCTATTAGATTTGGCTATGACGGATTATTTAATAAAGTAAACGAGGTAACTTTTATTTACAGTATTTACCTAATCTATCTATATTATAAAAGCTTCATTATAAAGTCTAGAAAATGGATATTTTTTATTATTGTATCTATTATTAGTCTGTTGATAGGTACTAAAGTAATGTTGTTATTTCTAGCTTTATTATTTGTATTTCATTTTGTAGTAGTGTACAAAAAAAATAAAGGCTTAAAAGTAATTGCGATAGGTCTAATTTTAGGGTTTATTATCTTTTTTCAAAAAATCACCTATTTTGTTTTAGAGCTGTTTCCTTTTTGGAATAAATTAAAAGAAGAATATGGATTAATGACACTTTTATTATCAAAGCGTGATTTCTTATTTTATCAATCCATAGACTATATGTCTGCCAATTGGAGATTTATTAACTATTTTATTGGAGGCGCTTTTTATTCTAATTCTTTTGCAATATCTCAAATGGATGGCCCAGATTTGTTTTTGTTTTTTGGGGGAATAGGCACACTAGTTTATTTGTCCCTATTTGTAGTAATTTTCATGAAGAAAAATAATATAATCATCAATGGGTTAATTTTAATTATATTAATATGTGGATTACTTGGAGGGGCTTTATTAATGAGTCCTTTGTCTATGGTACTTTTGTTTATAGTATCCTATAGTTTAAATAAAATGCATAAATTTGAATATAATATAAAATAATGTACAAATCATTTTTTAAATCTTTTATAGATTTTTTTACAGCGCTGATAGGTTTTGTACTAATTAGTCCCGTATTTTTAATCGTTTTAATACTATTATTTATTAATAATAATGGTAAGCCTTTTTTCTTTCAAAAAAGACCAGGTAAAAACGGTAAAATATTTAATGTCATTAAGTTTAAAACTATGACAGACAAAATGGATAAAGAAGGCAACTTATTGCCAGACTCAGAAAGATTGACAAATACTGGTAAATTTGTTAGAAAAACATCGCTAGATGAGCTACCACAACTAATTAATGTTTTAAAAGGAGACATGAGTTTGATAGGACCAAGACCTTTATTACCAGAATACTTAGATTTATATACACCAACCCAAAGCAAAAGACATGATGTTAAACCAGGAATTACAGGTTGGGCTCAGGTTAATGGTCGGAATGCTATTAGTTGGAATAAAAAATTTGAATTAGACGTGTGGTATGTAGAAAATATTAGTTTTAAATTAGATATTCAAATTTTATTTAAAACGGTATCAAAAGTTATTAAGTCAGAAGGGATAAATGCTATTGATGCAGTCACTACTGAAAAATTTACAGGATCAAACTAATGGTATATTTATACGGAGCAAGTGGACATGCTAAGGTAGTAACAGACGTTGTGCTTTCTAATAAAGCTAATGTTATTTCTGGCGTTTTTGATGATAACACTTCAATTAATAAGTTTAATAATTTACCTTTTTTTGGAAGTTTTGAGCCTTCAAAAATTGATAAACTTAGCAAACTTATTATCTGTATTGGAGATAATTTAATAAGAAAAAATATCTCAGATAAATTAATAAATATTAATTTTTTAACTGCATTACATGCTACTTCTGTAGTTTCAAAAAACTCAAGTATTAAACAAGGGACTGTTGTAATGGCAAATGCTGTTGTTAATTCTGGTGCAACTATTGGCCAACATTGTATTTTAAATACAGCCTCTATAATTGAGCATGATTGTATAATAGAAGATTTTGTACATGTATCACCAAATGCAACATTAACTGGAGGTGTAAAAATTGGGGAAGGGACACACATTGGAGCAGGAGCTATTATAATTCCAAATATTACCATAGGTAAGTGGTGTAAAATCGGCGCTGGTACTGTTGTTTTAAAAAACATCCCTGACAACTCTGTTGTTGTTGGTAACCCTGGAAAAATAATTAAAAAAATTTTTTAAAATGAACACAAAAATATGGCTATCCTCACCTCACATGGGAGGAACAGAGCAAAATTATATAAAAGAAGCTTTTGATGCCAATTGGATTGCACCATTAGGACCTAATGTTAACGGTTTTGAAAAAGACTTAGAGACCTATTTAGGACAAGATAAAAAAGTAGCTTGTTTATCTTCTGGTACAGCAGCAATACACTTAGCATTAGTACAATTAGGGGTTGCTTTAAATGATGAGGTAATCTGTCAAACCTTTACATTTTGTGGCTCGTCTAACCCAATTGCTTATCAAGGAGCAATACCTGTTTTTGTGGATAGTGAACCAGAAACTTGGAACATGTGTCCAAAACATCTAGAAACCGCTATTAAAGATAGGATTGCTAAAGGTAAAACACCTAAAGCCATTATTATAGTACATCTTTACGGGATGCCTTCAAAAATAGACGAACTATTAGAAGTCGCATCAAAATATAAAATACCTGTTATTGAAGACGCTGCAGAAGCATTAGGATCTACCTATAAAGGAAGACAATGCGGTACATTTGGAGCCTTTTCTATCTTGTCGTTTAACGGAAATAAAATAATAACAACATCAGGAGGTGGCGCAATGGTTTGCAATACCATTGAAGATAAAAATCAAACCGTTTTTTACGCAACTCAAGCTAGAGACAATGCACCACATTATGAGCATTCTAAAATAGGATATAATTATAGAATGAGTAATATCAGTGCTGGTATTGGTAGAGGACAAATGGAAGTCCTAGATAAGCATATTGGTCTAAGAAGAGACATGAATACCTTTTATGTCAATTTATTTAAAGACATTAAAGGTGTCCAAGTCCAAAAACAACCCAACCCTGATTTTTATTCAAACTTTTGGCTTAGTTGTATTTTAATTAATGAAGATGCTCCTTTTACTAAAGCACAATTTCAAGAAGCGATGGATGCTGCAAATATTGAAACCCGACCTTTATGGAAACCTATGCATATGCAACCTATTTTTAAAGACGCATTATATTTTGGAGATAATTTAAGCGAAGTTTTGTTTAAAAAAGGATTATGTCTACCAAGCGGTTCTAATTTGGTTAAAGAGGATTTAGACAGAATTACTAAAGTTGTCAAGGGGCTACTATAGCAGCTCTTTAGGCCCTTTTAAATAAGGCTTTAAGTATATTTTTGGTATATTGTCATTATATTTTAAGATATTTGTTAACTTTTATTAAAGATCCAAATGCTTAAACAACTAAAACAAGCCTTATTTCAAGTTTTAGAGTCTAGTCAAAAAAAATTAGATTTTAAAAATATTAATTACCTACCAAGGTGGGCTATATTGTGTTTTGACAGCTCAATACTACTAATATCTTTATTCTTTACTAAAGTTATTGTTAGTAAAATTCAAAAAGCAGCATTTTTTAGTTTAGGTTTTTCTTCAGACGAGCTTATTATTGTCTTAATTAATGTGTTGTTTTTTATTTTATTTAGGACTTATGCAGGTTTAATAAGACACTCTACATTTATAGATGCAGCAAAATTCTTTTTAGCTTCTGTAGCAACATTACTTACTGCTTTAGCGGTATATTATGGTTACCTTTTTTTAATAGGAGACGAGTTGTTTTCTATTCCACAACTGTTTATTTATTCCATAGTTTCTTTCTGTGGTCTATTCCTTTTTAGAGTACTTGTAAAGCAAGTTTTTGAAGTATATCAAAGATATAATGATGCAGAGTCTAGATTAAATGTTTTAGTATATGGTACAGGAGAAAATGCAATAGCAATTGCAAGCGCTTTAAAATCAGAGAACCCTTCAAGATATAAGATACTGGGTTTTATAGACAAGGATGGTAAAAATAAAAGTAAAGAGATTTTAGGACTGCCAATTATATTTTTAGAACGGAAAACAGCTGTTTTACTTAGGATTTATAATGCACAAGCCTTAATTATTGCAGATAATACTCTAACAAAGGAAGAGCATATTAAAATTGTAGATAGTTGCTTAGAGCATAATTATAAAGTCTTTAGAGCACCTTTATTATCTGATATCGAAAAAAACACAAACCTATCTAATCAAATTCAAAAGATTCAAATTGAAGATATATTAGAAAGAGACCCTATAAAACTAGACAATAAATTGGTTGCTAAAGAGGTGTTTAATAAATGTATAATTGTTACTGGTGGAGCAGGTTCTATTGGAAGTGAGATTGTTAGACAAGTTGCAAGTTATAAGCCTAAAAAACTATTAATTTTAGATCAAGCAGAGTCCCCTTTATATAATATTCAACTAGAAATTAAGCAGAGTTTTCCTGATTTAGATTTTGAAGCTGTAATAGCAGATGTAAGAAAATTAGAGGTACTAGAAGAGGTCTTTAAAACCCACAACCCTCAAGTAGTATATCATGCAGCAGCCTATAAGCATGTACCATTAATGGAAAAACATCCATCCGAAGCGATATTTGCTAATGTTTTAGGAACCAAAAATGTAGCAGACTTATCACACCGTTATAAGGCAGAAAAATTTGTAATGGTATCAACGGATAAAGCAGTAAACCCTAGTAATGTTATGGGGGCTTCAAAACGTATTGCAGAAATCTATGTACAAGCTTTACAAAATAAAGTTATTGCAGACAGTAAAAGTAAAACCCAATTTGTAACCACAAGATTTGGTAACGTGTTAGGTAGTAATGGATCTGTAGTACCATTATTTAAACGCCAAATAGAAGAAGGTGGACCACTTACTATAACTCATCCAGATATTATCAGGTATTTTATGACTATTCCTGAAGCTTGTCAATTGGTACTAGAAGCTGGAGCAATGGGTAATGGAGGCGAAATCTTTATATTTGATATGGGCGAAGCTGTTAAAATCATCGATTTAGCTAAAAAAATAATTCGTTTAGCAGGTTTTACTCCATATAAAGATATTGATATAAAAGTGGTTGGTTTAAGACCAGGAGAAAAACTCTACGAAGAGTTGTTAAGCGACAAATCTACAACGCTACCAACTTATAATAGTAAAATAATGATAGCTAAAGTTGAAAACTGTACACACACAGAGATCAATAAAGACGTTCATGAGTTGATTGTCTTAGCTAAAGAGAAAGATAAAAACGCAATGGTCATAAAAATGAAAGCAATTGTTCCTGAATTTTTAAGCATGAACTCTGACTTTGAAATTTTTGACAAAAAAATAGTATAATTTAAATGAAAATAGCAGTAATTGGTACAGGTTACGTAGGCTTAGTAACTGGTACATGTCTAGCCGAAACCGGAAACGAAGTACTTTGTATAGATATAGACGAAGCAAAAGTAAAACAAATGCAAGCAGGTGAAGTGCCAATTTACGAGCCTCATCTTGATGTTTTATTTGAAAGAAATATTAAAGCAAACCGTTTAAAATTTTCAACCAGTTTAGAAGAAGGTCTAGAACACGGAGACATTATTTTTCTAGCACTTCCAACTCCAGAAGATGAAGACGGATCGGCAGACTTAAAATATATTTTAGGGGTTGCAGATAATATTGGTAAGCTTATAAAAGATTATAAAGTCATAGTAGATAAAAGTACTGTGCCAGTTGGTACGTCTGATAAAGTTAAAGAAGCAATAGCAAAAAATGCTAAAGTAGCATTTGATGTAGTTTCAAATCCAGAATTTTTACGCGAGGGGTTTGCTGTAGACGACTTTTTAAAGCCAGAACGCATAGTTGTGGGGTCTAGTAGCGATCGTGCCACAAAACTAATGGAAAAGCTTTACAAGCCCTATGTAAGATCTGGTAATCCAATAATTATAATGGATGAAAAATCTGCCGAGCTAACTAAATACGCTTCCAATGCATTTTTAGCAGCAAAAATCACGTTTATGAATGAGATTGCTAACTTTTGCGAAAAAGTAGGTGCAGATGTGGATAAGGTTAGAATAGGAATGGGTACAGATTCTCGAATAGGTAAACGTTTCTTGTTTCCCGGAATTGGATATGGTGGTTCTTGCTTTCCAAAGGATGTTAAAGCGCTTCATAAATCTGGTTTAGATAACAATTATAACTTTAAGATTTTAGACGCAGTAATTAATGTTAATGCAAGACAAAAACTAGTATTAATCCCTAAAATAGAAACTCATTTTAATAATGATTTAAAAGGAAAAAATATTGCAATTTGGGGACTAGCATTTAAGCCAGAAACTGACGACATACGAGAAGCGCCTTCGTTATATATGATAGATATCTTATTGGAAGCAGGTTGTAATATTACAGCTTTTGACCCAGAGGCTATGCCAAATGTTAAACGTAAATTAGGAGATAAAATTAAATTTGCAGACAGTATGTATGAGGCATTACAAAACGCAGACGCACTAATAATCTCTACCGAGTGGAGTATTTTTAGAACACCTGACTTTGATAAAATGAAAAACTTAATGTCCAGTCCAACAATCTTCGATGGTCGTAATTTATACGATGTAAAAGATGTTAAAAACGAAGGGTTTAAATACGTGTCAATAGGAAGATAAATGAGTCAGAAAAGGGTTTTAATTACAGGAGCAGCAGGTTTTTTAGGGTCACATCTTTGTGACCGCTTTATTACAGAAGGTTACTTTGTTATAGGTATGGATAATTTTATTACAGGCGATCCTAAAAATATAGCACACCTGTCTTCAAACCCAAACTTTCTATTCATTCAACATGACGTTACAAATTTTATAAATATAGAAGGCGATTTAGATTATATCCTTCATTTTGCTTCACCAGCAAGCCCAATAGATTATCTTAAAATTCCTATTCAAACTTTAAAAGTAGGAAGCTTAGGGACGCATAATTTATTAGGTTTAGCAAAAGCAAAAAATGCTAGATTACTAATAGCATCAACTTCTGAAGTTTACGGAGATCCATTAGTACATCCTCAAACAGAAGACTATTACGGTAATGTTAATACCATTGGACCAAGAGGAGTGTATGATGAGGCCAAACGTTTTCAAGAGTCTATAACTATGGCTTATCATAGGTTTCATGGACTAGAAACTCGTATTGTTAGAATTTTTAATACCTACGGACCAAGAATGCGACTTAATGATGGGCGTGTAATACCTGCTTTTATGGGGCAAGCACTTCGTGGAGAAGACTTAACCGTTTTTGGAGATGGTAGTCAAACACGTTCTTTTTGTTATGTAACAGACCAAGTAGAAGGTATTTATAGATTATTATTAAGTGACTACGCTAACCCAGTAAATATTGGTAATCCGCACGAAATTACTATAAGTGATTTTGCTGAAGAGATTATTAAACTAACAGGTACAACCCAAAAAGTAATCTATAAAGATTTACCAGTAGACGACCCAATGCAACGCCAACCAGACATAACTTTAGCTAAAAAAATATTAGGTTGGGAGCCAAAAGTAGGAAGAGCAGAAGGGATGAAAAAAACCTTTGACTATTTTAAAAACTTAACAGAAGCAGAGCTTCATAAAAGTGAGCATAAAGATTTTTCAAATTATAATAAGTAATATTTTATGGAGTATAAACGCGGAAGGTACTCTTGGTTGCTTAGACCTTTTCTAATCATTTTTGATATAGTTGTCATTAATGTATTGGCGTTTTACTTTTTTGATTTTAACCAATCTAACCTCTATTTTTTCTCAGAAGATATTTTAAATAATAAACATGTATTATATGTTATTTATTCAGTAATTTTTTGGTTAATATCTTCGTCTTTAATACGTTTTTATAAAGTATATAGATTTACTTCAACGATAAATATCATAACCCTTTTAGTTAAACAATTTCTAGCTTACGGTGTTATTGTATTTGCTTTTATTGGTGCATTTAGAAGTATAGACATACAGGCATTTACAACATTAAAATACCTACTATTTTCTTTCTCACTAATTACTATAATCAAGTTACTTAGTTACTATGCATTAAAATCGTATCGTACTTTTTTAAGTGGTAATTTAAGACGTATTATAATTATTGGAAAAGGTGAAGGCGCGCAAGAATTAAAGCAATTAGTTGCAAACCGAAAAGAGCTAGGTTACACTCTAAAAGCAACATTTGCCGATTCAAACTCTAAAGACTTTACAGGTGATATTAATGCGAGTTTTGAGTTTTTAAAAAACGACAAAAGTATTGACGAGATTTATTGTGCAATTGATGAGCTGTCCGAAAAACAAGTCAATGATTATGTTAAGTATGCCGAGATTAATCACTGTAACATTAAGTTTATTCCAAAATCTAATAAGTTATTAACTACACGACTTAAAACAGATTATTATAACTATTTACCTATTTTATCAATGCCCGAAATAGCCCTTAATAATGAGTTTAATAAGTTTTTAAAACGCGTTTTTGATGTTATATTTTCATTATTAGTAATTATTTTTGTGTTGTCATGGCTAGTACCAATCTTGTTTGTTTTAATTAAATTAGAAAGTAAAGGACCACTTTTCTATATACACAAACGTAACGGAATTAATTATAAAGAGTTTGATTGCTATAAGTTTAGATCTTTAAAAACTAACAAAGTAATCGCTGGGACTTATGTTACTAAAGACGATTCTCGTGTAACAAAAATAGGCGCATTTTTACGTAAAACAAGTTTAGACGAGTTTCCGCAGTTTTATAACGTTTTAAAAGGAGACATGAGTGTTGTTGGACCACGACCACACATGTTGTCTTATACCGATGATTACTCAAAAAAAATAGACAAATTAAACTTTATATTTAGGCATAATGTTAAACCTGGTGTTACTGGATTAGCTCAGATTAAAGGGTTTAGAGGCGAAATTAAAAACGATGACGATATTATTAATCGTATAAAATATGATAATTTTTATATCGAAAATTGGTCAATAGTTTTAGACATTAAAATTATTTTTCAAACTATGCTAAATGTTTTTAAAGGTCAAAAACAAGCCTATTAATAATGAAGCCATTAGTCTCAATAATAACACCACTTTACAATTCTGAAGCATTTATTGATCAGACTATCAAAAGCATCTTAAATCAAACGTATTCCAACTGGGAGTTGTTGTTAATTGATGACTGCTCCACAGATAATACCATACAAATAGCAACTAAATACGTAACAACAAATAGTAACATAAAACTGTTGCAAAACAAAACCAATTCTGGTGCTGCAATATCCAGAAATAATGGTATCACTGAAGCTAAAGGAGATTACATTGCCTTTTTGGACGCTGATGACTTATGGAAACCAAAGAAGCTTGAAGTACAAGTCCAATTTATGCAAACTAATAATTGTGATGTCTCTTTTAGTAGTTACGAGCAAATTAATGAAGCTGGACAACCATTAAACAAATTTGTAAAAGCATTACCAACATTAAGTTATCACAAATATTTAAAGACCAATTACATTGGTAACTTAACAGGAATGTATAATGTGAACACATTAGGCAAAATAACAGCGCCTAACCTACGCAAACGACAGGATTGGTTATTGTGGCTGTCTGCCATCAAAAAATCTGGTAAACCTGCTCTAGGTGTCCAAGAATCTTTAGCCTATTATCGGGTTAGAGCAAATTCTATCTCTTCAAATAAATTAGAGTTATTAAAACATAACTATTGGGTGTATAAAAAAGGCTTAGGCTTTTCAACTATAAAATCCTTGTACAGAATGGTAATTTTTATTTGGGAACAGTTTTTTGTAAAATCTAAATTAATCGTTACCACAAAAAAGTAGTTTAAAAGCAGACAATACCTATTATTTTTTAGATTTTGAAACGCAATACAAATTGATTGATAAAAAACTAACGTTAGGTATTACCGGTAAAAACTTGTTTGATACCAAACGGTATACTAGTTTTTCTATTAGCGATTTAGGGTCTTCAACAACAGAAGTTAGATTACTACCACGCATGATACTTTTAAAAGCAGAATATAGATTTTAACCTACAATCCAGACCTAAACTGTTTTAGTTTACCACTAACTTCCCGTTCCAAAATAGTTTTCTGCTCAAAAATTAAATTTAAATTAGGTTCCAAATATTTGTCTACAGCTAATTGTACAGCCTTTTGCTGAGGTTGGCTTAACGCTTCGGTAGCAACATAATCAATTTTAAAGGTATCAATTTCAATTTGTTCGACTATAAACTCTTTTACATTCGCGTCTTTGGTCATGACGGTTTTAGTCACATAATAAAAGGTTAAACCTGCTGCAATTTTTCCGCTTGGAAGCGTAATAAAATCACTGGTACGTCCTGTTAGAGCGTCTAAAATTGGACGTTGTAATGTGCTTTTAGTGGACAACTGTCCTAAATCGCCAAGCTCATAACGTATAAAAGGGTGTGCACGATTATATAAATCGGTGACCACAATTTTACCAGGTTGACCATAAGGGACTGGTTGGTTGTTATTGTCTAAAATTTCGACATATAAATGGTTGGTATTTACTATCCAATTGTCGTCTTGGTCCTCAAAAGCAATAAGCCCTAATTCGGCTGCGCCATATTCATTTACAACAGGAATATTAAATTGTGTTTCAAGCAGTTTTTTATCGTCTTCAAAAAGCATTTCAGAGGTGACAATACAAACAGTTAATGTGGGACAAATGTCTTTTAAAACAATATTTTTATGTTCTAAAAATTTAGCAAATTGCACAATAGCACTAGTGTAACCGTTAATGTAATTAAATTTTGTACGTTTAAATTTATGTAATACTTTATTTAAAGCAGCATCACTTAAATCAAATACCGAAAACCGAAAACGGTTACCTAACCAATCCTTTAATCGTTCTTTATAATATCCATTGGTATCTAACGGAATGCCATAAAAACGCGCTTGTTTAGAGGTGTTTAGATCTATATTAAACCAACTATAGCGTTGCATAAAAGTGACCCAAGTCATGGCATGTGCAAAGTTATCTTTAGCAAACTCAAAAGGGGTTCCGGAAGATCCTGAGGTTTTATGCTTATGTACGGTTTTTAAAGTATACTTGTTGGATAATCTATTAGCTAAAGGTTGTTGCAAATTAGCTTTGGTTAACACAGGTAAGGCACTCCAATCTTTGGTGTCAATCCCTTGACATAAGGTGTTGTAAAATGGTGTGTGCTCTAAATGAAACGTAACGATAGCTTGTAGTTGCTTACTTAGGTAGTTAGCATAATCAGTTTCGGTAAAATTATCAATAATAGCTTGAGTTTTCCTAGCTTCTTTAACAGGAAATCCTTTTAACCGCAATGACCATTCAAATCGTTTCAAAACACTATAATTTTTTGTAAAATAAAGAAATAAAAAAGTATTGGATTTAAACTTAACAGAATTCTTTTAAATAATTATTTTTGTACAAACAACAACAACACAACATTACTACAATGAATATTTTAATTTTAGGATCAGGAGGAAGAGAACATACTATTGCATGGAAGCTTAAACAAAGCCCAAAATGTAGCTCGCTTTTTGTAGCACCAGGAAACTCTGGAACTGCACAAATAGCTAAAAATGTACCTGTTAGCGTAACCGATTTTGAAGCCATAAAAGAGGTGGTTTTAAATAACAATATTACTATGGTAGTCGTTGGTCCTGAAGACCCTTTAGTATTAGGTATTCATGATTTTTTCTTAGCAGATAACGCACTTAAAAACGTAGCAGTTATTGGGCCACAACAAGCAGCTGCAACCTTAGAAGGTAGTAAAGAGTTTGCCAAACAGTTTTTATACAGACATAATATTCCAACAGCAGCTTACCAAAGTTTTAATGCCCAAACAGTAGAGGATGGTTACGCGTTTTTAGAAACCTTAAAACCACCATACGTCCTTAAAGCAGACGGATTAGCAGCAGGTAAAGGTGTTGTAATATTAGACAATTTAGATAAGGCTAAAGCCGAATTAAAAAGCATGCTAGTGGATGCTAAATTTGGTGAGGCAAGTACTAAAGTGGTTATTGAAGAGTTTTTAGACGGAATTGAATTAAGCTGTTTTGTATTAACCGATGGTAAAAACTATAAAATACTACCAACTGCTAAAGATTACAAACGTATTGGCGAAGGTGATACAGGCTTAAATACAGGCGGAATGGGAGCAGTGTCTCCTGTACCTTTTGCTAATCAAGCGTTTTTAGATAAAGTAGAAAAACAAGTAGTAAAACCTACCATTGCTGGATTACAAAAAGATAATTTACCATACAAAGGATTTGTGTTTATTGGATTGATAAAAGTAGGTGATGAGCCTAAGGTTATCGAGTATAACGTACGTTTAGGTGATCCGGAAACCGAAGTAGTATTGCCAAGACTTAAAAACGATTTGGTGACTGTTTTTGAAGCTGTTGCTAACCAAACTTTAGACCAAATAGAAATAGAAATTGATTCCCGTGCAGCAACTACAGTAATGTTAGTGTCAGGTGGTTATCCGGAAGCTTATGATAAAGGAAAAGTGATTACAGGTCTAGAAAACATTCAGGATTCTATTGTGTTTCATGCAGGAGCACAAAACAAAGATGGAGTAATTGAAACCTCAGGTGGTCGTGTTATGGCTGTAACTAGTTATGGTGATACGTACAAAGAGGCCATAAAAAAATCTTACCAAAATATAGAAAAACTACATTTTGATAAGATGTATTATAGAAAAGATATAGGGTTTGACCTATAAATTTTATAGATATGAGTGCGAAGAGATGCTTTTATCTTCCTCGTTGTTATCAGCATGAGATTTAAGTTGTAGCATCCAATATATAAAAGCTACAAATCCAATAATGATAAATACCCATGACATAAAGTTTGCTGCCCACCAGTTTTCTAATTCTAATGCTCTTAATGCGTCATATGGAGCAAATAATACGTCAACAAAAAGGCTTGCTATAGCTTCAAAAAGATCTTTCATAATAATATAATAGTATATTTATAATACAAAAATACAAAAAGAGTTAATGATTACAACTATTTTTAGCAAATCCAAACCAATTAATTTTTTAATTGTTTTTAGTATTACACTAATTGCTTTTGTGTTGTTGCCTTTTAAGTACCCTAATTATGTAGATTCTAATACTACTATTTGGATTAAAATAGGTGTTTTTATTTTAGCTTATCTTTCTATTTTACTACTTAATTTTATTGTGACTAAAAACTTATTGTCGCAACAAAATAATTACGAAATCTTGCTTTTTGGACTGTTTTTTTTAGCTGTACCTCAAGCGTTTTCTGACTATAAAATAGTGGTGTCAAACTTTTTTATTCTTCTATCTTTAAGGCGTTTAGTTAGTGTTAGGTCTAAAAAAGAAGTTGTAAAAAAACTGTTTGATTCAGGCTTTTTAATTGGATTAGCATCTTTATTTTATTTTTGGTCAATTTTATTTTTCCCTTTAATATTTATTGCGCTTTTATTGTTTTCAGAGACTACAGCAAAGTACTATTTAATTCCGTTTATAGGATTAGCTACAATTAGCATTTTAGCAATATGTTTTTCAATTATTATATATGACGATTATTATTTAGCATTAAACATTACTCCTCAGGTTAATCTTGACTTTAATAGTTATAACTCGGTACAATTTATAACGGTAATAACAATGCTGTTATCTTTTGGTATCTGGTCTTCGTTATTTTATTTAAAAGATATTAAAAAGAAAATGCGAAGCTACAGACCATCCTACAAAATTATGTTTTTAGCCTGTATATTAGCGTCTATAATTGTAGTGCTTTCTCCAATAAAAAATGGGAGTGAGCTTTTATTTTTATTCGCACCATTGGCTGTAATAATTACCAATTACATTGAAACAATTGAAGAAAAATGGTTTAAAGAAGTGTTTTTAGGCTTAATTATAATTATACCTATTGTTTTATTAGTGTTGTAGCTTTTGACCAAAAGCTAAATCTCCAGCATCCCCTAATCCAGGAACAATATACCCTTTACTACTTAAGTTTTTATCTACCGCTGCAATCCAAAGATTAGCTTCTTCGGGTAGGTTTTCATTTAAAAAAGCCACACCTGCTTCTGCACCAATAGCAGCAACAATGTGCAGGTTTTTTGGCGTTCCAAATGGTTGTAATGCTTTATAAGTTGCAATTAAAGACTGTCCTGTTGCTAACATAGGATCGGCTAGGATTAATGTTTTTCCTGTCAAATCCGGACAAGCTAGATACTCGACAACAATTTCAAAAGTTTCTGGATTGTCTAAATGATGTCTGTAGGCAGATATAAAAGCATTTTCTGATTTATCAAAATAGTTAAGCAAACCATTATGTAAAGGGACACCAGCTCTAAGTATAGAGCATAAAACGACATCGTTTTTTGGAGTGTTAGTAGTTATGGTATCCAAAGGTGTTGTTATGGTTCTAGTTTCAAATTCTAGCGTTTTACTTAACTCGTAACCTAAAACCTCACCAATACGCTCGATGTTTCGTCTAAATCGCATACTATCGTTTTGGACAGTAACGTCTCTGATTTCTGCAATAAATTGATTTAATACGGAGTTTTCTTTAGATAAATTATGAATGTGCATAGCTATTATTACTTTAAAAAGTAAAGTTACTCTATTATTTAAAAAGCCAAAACACGTACTAACTAAAATTCATTTAAATTTACGTAATTTTACATTTTTAAAAATTATACTATGTTTACAGATAAAGCTAATAAAATATTTCAGGACGTTATAAATAAGTATCATGTTATTAATACGGTAGATCAACCATTTACTAATAGTTATGACAAGAGTACGCACTTATTAGAGCACCTTTTATACAGAAAATGTTGGATAGATACTGTACAGTGGCATTACGAGGATATTATCCGTGACCCACAAATTGATCCAGTAGCAGCATTGACTTTAAAACGTAAAATTGATGCTTCAAACCAAGACAGAACGGATATGGTGGAGTATATTGATAGTTATTTTTTAGAGAAATATAAAGACGTTACCCCTAAAAGTGGTGCAACAATTAATACTGAAAGCCCTGCTTGGGGAGTTGATAGATTATCAATTTTAGCATTAAAAGTGTATCATATGGAAGAAGAAGCAACTAGACCGGATGCTTCCGATGCGCATAAAGCTGCATGCCAGAAAAAACTGGATGTTTTATTAGAGCAGCGTGTAGATTTAAGTACTGCAATCGATACATTATTATCTGATATTGAAAAAGGTGATAAATACATGAAAGTGTATAAGCAGATGAAAATGTATAATGATGACGAGCTTAATCCTGTTTTAAGAAATCAAAAATAATTTTGTAATTCTGATTAAAGTGAAGACACTTATTTTATGTCAGAAAAAATAAAGCATATTTTAGTAATCAGACTCTCAGCAATGGGGGACGTTGCTATGACTGTTCCTGTTTTACAAGCATTTACAAAACAATATCCTAATATTAAACTAACGGTTTTAACCAGACCTTTTTTTGCTCCTTTTTTTAGAGACTTAAAAAATGTTGAGGTGTTTCCGATTGATTTAAACCAAAAGCACAAGGGTGTTTTTGGGCTTTATAAGTTATCAAAAGCCTTAAAACAACTGGATGTTGATGCTGTAGCAGATTTGCATAATGTGCTAAGAACAAAGATTTTAAAACTTTTTTTCTTCGGAAAAAAATATAGTCAGCTAGATAAAGGACGTCAAGAAAAAAGGGCTTTGGTAGCAGGACAATCTTTTCAGCCTTTAAAAAGCACACACCAACGGTATGCTGATGTTTTTGAAACTTTAGGCTTTAAAATAGACTTAGATAACCCTAAATTTCCTTTAAAAAAAACACTGCCACTTTCTATTTTAAAACTAGTAGATACACAAAATAAAAAACAATGGATAGGTATAGCGCCTTTTGCACAATACCAATCTAAAATGTATCCACTAGATAAAATGGCATTAGTAATAAAAGCACTGCAAAACCAGTATAACCTCTTTTTATTTGGAGGTAAAGCAGATAAAGCAATACTTGACACAATGGTTAATGCTACTACTGTAATTAACTGCGCTGGACAATTTAGTTTTGAAGAAGAATTAGATTTAATTTCTAATTTAGATTTGATGATAAGTATGGATTCAGGTAATGCGCATCTTGCTGCTATGTTAGGTGTTAAGGTAGTTACTATTTGGGGTGTTACACATCCTTATGCAGGGTTTGGAGCCTTTAACCAACCAGAAGCGTATAATATATTACCAGACAAAAAGCGTTACCCAAAATTACCAACCTCTATTTATGGTAATAAATTTCCTGAAGATTATAAGGAAGTAGCAGGAACTATTAATCCTGAACAAATTATAAATAAAGTAAATACTATTTTAAAATAAAAAAAAGCCTCAATGTAAATTGAGGCTTCTGATTTTAACGACTAACGTAATATTAATATTATCCCTTAAACTAACAAATTTTAGTGTTATAATCTTTAGCTAAATTACTTGTTAGTATTCTTATTCTATTTTATGGAGGTCTGTTTTATAGTGCTTTCGATAAAACGCTATTAAACACGACTAAATACCCTTTAATTTAAACATCATCATAATCAACAGCAAGTGTAGGTGTAGTAGGTTGTGCTTGACAAGTTAATATTAAGCCTTCTGCAACTTCACCATCTGTTAAAATGTTGTTTTGTCTCATAGTAGCTTTACCTTCTGTAATTCTAGCAACACAACTACTACAAATCCCACCTTGGCAAGAGTATGGTGCATCTAAATCTTGTTTTAAAGCAGCCTCTAATACCGTTTGTTTTTGAGACATTATAAAAGTTTCAGATTCGTCATCCACAGTTACAGTAATTTGTGTGTTACCTTCTCCAGTCGCTACAGTTGTAGTGGCGTCTGTTGATGCTTTAAATAATTCAAAATGAATATTATTTTCTGAGATGCTATTTTCAATTAAAACCTCTTTAACGGTGTTAATCATGGCTTCTGGTCCGCAAAGGTAAAAGTCATCTATAGTTACATGCTTGTATTTATTTTTTACAATCAAATTAACAGTACTTTTTTCAATACGTCCAAATAAGGCATTTTCTTCCTGAGATTGGCTATATAAAAACTGAATATAAAAACGCTCTTTAAATTGGTGGTGTAGCGCTAATAACTCCTCTAAAAAGATTGTGTCTTTTAGGGTTTTATTACCAAAAACTAATACAAAGTGACTTTTAGGCTCTTCTATTAATACCGTTTTAGCAATACTTAAAATTGGTGTAATCCCACTACCTGCTGCAAATGCTGCAATGGTACGTTCTTCGTTTGGTTTAGGTTCAAAAATAAAGCGACCTTGTGGTTTTGCAACTTCTAAAGTATCTCCGGTTTTTAAATTATGATTAGCATGTTTAGAGAAAGTTCCGTTTTCTACCTCTTTAACTGCAACAGTTAGTTTTCCGCTTGACGGAGAAGCGCATAATGAGTAATCACGTCTTACTTCTGCATCATTAATAG
This sequence comes from uncultured Olleya sp., assembly GCA_947503885.1. GTDB lineage: Bacteria > Bacteroidota > Bacteroidia > Flavobacteriales > Flavobacteriaceae > Olleya. The sequence continues at coordinate 173,623 of CANNFD010000003.1, forward strand.
TAGTTTTAAGTGTAATATATTGACCAGCTTTAAAAGTATAGTCTTGTTTTAAGTTATTTGGCACATCAAAAGTCAATGTAACACAATGTTCTGTTTGACGTGTTATATCTGAAATTGTAAGTGTATGAAATTGAGACATTGTTTATTTTTTTTGTAAAAATAATGAAGCTTTTGTGTTTAGCCTTCTGTTTATAAAAAAATTAATACCTAAGATTATTATGCATAAGAAAATTATGTATATTTACCACATGGCAAATTCAAAATTATATAAAGGTAGTTTAGTGACTATTATTTTAAAGCTTTTAAATGAAAGTGAAAAAATGTATGGTTATGAGATGACGCAAAAAGTGAAGGAGATTACTAAAGGCGAACTTAACATTACCGAAGGGGCTTTGTATCCTGCATTACATAAATTAGAAGCAGAAGGTTTGCTGGATGTCGAGGTTAAAAAAGTAGATAACCGTTTACGTAAATACTATAAACTTACCGAAAAAGGTAATAAAGAAACGGTTAGTAAACTGGAAGAGCTTAAAGATTATATAAAAACCATGGAAACATTTATGAGTCCTAAATTTAGTTTAGAATAATATGAAGCTAAGCCAACAACAAATTAAGCAGATAGATAACTACCTGATTAAACTTAAGGTTAAGTTTGTGGATGTTAGATTAGAATTAATAGACCATCTAGCATCAGATTTTGAACAGTCCGACAAGCAGGGATTACTTGAAGATTATCTTAAATCTAAAATTAAGTTTATTCAAGACTTTGTCAAACAACGTCAAAAAACAATCCATTGGAGTTACCAAAAACAAATGTGGCAAAGACTTTTCATGTTTTTTTATAAACCAACCTATCTTCCGTTTACCATAATAATGGGGCTTGGTTTATATTGGTTACAAAAAATACAACCTAATAAAACATCAATATTTGTCTTAATAATTAGTTTGGTAATTCTTCATTTTTGGTCTCTTGTTGGAAGTTACGGGCATTATAAAACGTTTAAAAAACTACAAATAGCGCAACCATTATATGCGATAATGGCATTGCCTTCATTATTTTTATATACAATGGGAGCAGCTAAACCACTATTAGAAAACCCCTACTTTTTTATAGCCTTTTGGTTTTTAGCAATCCTATTTAACGTAGCTGGAGCAATCGAATTATACAACAAGAAAAACAAAATTTTGGACTACTCAAATACAATGGTTTAAGGAATGAAGTTAACCCAATCTCAAATACAAAACCTTTATACGTTTACAAGACAACATTATGTAGAGCATTACGATTTACAAACCGAGTTAGTAGATCATTTAGCTAATGATATCGAATCCGTTTGGCAAACACAACCTACTTTACCTTATGAGCAAGCAAGAGATAAAGCCTTTAAAAAATTTGGAGTGTTTGGGTTTATGGATGTTGTGGAGCGTCGCCAAAAAGCAATGAGTAAACGTTATATTAAATACCTGTGGGACGAGCTTAAACAATGGTTTACGTTGCCTAAAGCAATAACGACTATGGCTCTATTTGTAATTATTTATATGGCGTTAACATCTGTCTTAGCAGTATATTTTTTGATTACATTTTATGCATTAGTTTGTGTATTTGTTTTTTACAAAAGCTTACAATTAAAAAAACAATTTAAAATTAGAAAAGAGGCTTCTAATAAAAAGTGGATGCTTGAAGAAATTATATTTAAACAAGCAGGAGGTTCTGCAATAGTATTGATAACTCAATTACCACAATGGTATAATTTTTCAGGTAGTTTATTAGAAAATCCATATGTTATTTTTGGGGTTTCTACTTTTTCTACACTCTTTTTTCTTTGGATGTATATTAGTTTTGAAGTGATACCAAATAAAGCAGAAGATTTATTAAATGAAACTTATCCAGAGTTTTGTCTGTAACATTTTTATACTTTTATAGACTTACAGTATAACCTAACCAAAATCTTTTTCTATGATTAGTAAATTTATAAGTTTAGAGTGGAAGTCTTTTATTAGATCTGCTAGCTTTGGTAAAAGTTTAGCAATAAAAATAGTAATGGGCTTTTTTGCGCTATACTTTATTTTAGCGTTTTTAGCATTAGGCTTTGGATTATACCCAATTCTTGAAAAAACGTTTCCAGGCCAAGATCCTTTTGTTGTAGTTAATGGGTTAATTTTCTTTTGGTTTTTAGGGGATCTGTTGTTTCGCTTTTTTTTACAAAAATTACCAGTAATGAGTGTAAAACCGTTACTAACCATACCAATTAAAAGAAGCAGTGTTGTGCATTTTGTGCTAGGTAAATCTGCAGTTTCCTTTTTTAATTTTTTACCACTTTTTGCAATTATCCCATTTAGTATAATATTACTAACTAAAGATTATGAAACTACCAAGGTAATCACATGGGTAGTTGCCATGATTTTACTAACCCTAATAAATAATTTTTTAAATTTTATTATCGAAAGTTTTTCTGCCGAGACAGAATTGTCCTTTCTACCAATCATACTTTTTGCAGGTGCTTTATTTGGGCTTAATTATTTTAATATCGTGGACGTTTCAGGCGCCTTATCTAGTGCAATGTTAGCAATTACAAGCAACCCGATATTGTTACTAGTTTTAGTGGCTGTTTTGGTGGGTATGTACTTGTTTAATCATAAAATATTAATCAAAAAACTATATTTAGACCACTCGCTTAAAACAAAAATTAAAGAAGTAACGACTTCAGATTTAGGCTGGACCAAGCGCTTTGGGGATAGTGCACCTTTTATGCAATTAGATTTAAAATTAATTTGGCGTAATAAACGACCACGTTCAGCAGTTTTTATTTTAGTAATCGGACTATTGTATGGTTTGTTTTTTTATCCACAACCAATGTATAGAGACATGCCAATCATGTATGGATTTATTGGTGTATTTGTAACTGGTATTTTTCTAATCAATTTTGGACAATTTATTCCTGCTTGGGATAGTGGTTACTATAAAATGCTAATGAGCCAAAATATTAAGTACGAGCAGTATTTAAAATCTAAATACACACTAATGGTGCTTAGTGTAATTATCATGTTTGTGCTAAGTATTCCTTACGTTTATTTTGGTTGGAAAATTTTAGTAGCACATTTTGCAGCAGCAGTTTATAATATTGGTGTCAATTCTTATGTGATAATGCTAGGAGGATCTTTTAACAGAAAAAAAATAGATTTAAACCAACGTGCAGCGTTTAACTACCAAGGGACTGGTGCAGTACAATGGTTAATTGGTATCCCGTTATTATTATTACCGCTAGCTATTTTTGGCTTACTAACCTATTTTGTAGATTTTTATGCAGGTATTTCAGCATTAATCTTATTAGGTATTACAGGAGTAATATTTCATCAAAAAATCATGCGTTTTATTACCAAAAAATATTTAGACTCTAAATATGAAATGATAAAAGCTTTTAATCAAGACAACTAACAATTACAAAACTTTATAATTATGATCACAACCTCTAATCTTTCAAAAAAATATAGCGGAAAAGAAGTGTTAAATGTGTCTGCATTAGACATCCCAAAAGGACAAAGTTTTGGACTAGTTGGTAATAACGGTGCTGGAAAAACAACTTATTTTAGTCTATTATTAGATTTAATAAAACCTACAACTGGCCATATTAAAAACAACGGTATTTTAGTTAGTCAAAGTGAAGACTGGAAACCCTTTACATCTGCTTTTATTGACGAAAGCTTTCTAATAGGCTACTTAACACCAGAAGAATATTTTTATTTTATTGGCGATTTACGTGGACAAAACAAGCAGGATGTAGACAATTTAATTGCTCAATTTGAAGACTTTTTTCATGGCGAAATCCTTGGTCAGAAAAAATATCTTCGTGATTTAAGTAAAGGTAATCAGAAAAAAGCAGGTATAGTTGCTGCGTTAATTGGTAATCCTGAAGTTATTATTTTAGACGAACCCTTTGCTAATTTAGACCCAACAACACAAATTAGATTAAAAGAAATTATAAAAGATCTTGCCCAACAAAAAGGTGTAACGGTGTTAGTGTCAAGTCACGACTTAATGCATGTTACAGATGTTTGCCAGCGTATTGTAGTGCTTGATAAAGGTCAAGTAATTAAAGATATTGTAACTAGCGAAGCAACTTTAAAAGAGTTAGAAGCGCATTTTGCAGGGACTGTAAACCCAGTTTAAAATCTAACCGAGTTTCTCAAAACATTTAAGTTTCAGTTCATTTTTTGGCAAAAAGTAAAAAAGATGCTTATTTTTACGCACTTGTCAGTAATTACTAATAATAATTACTACAAAATTTAGTTATGTATTACACAAAATACAACCGCATTGAAAATAGCATTTAAAATTTGTATAATTTCTGGTTTAATCTTAGCAACAATCACTAGTTGTTCAAGAAAAAAAAACAGTTTCCTAAATCGTAATTTTCATGCAGTTACTGCAGAGTATAACGCTTTGTTTAATGGCTATGAAGCTTTATATCAAGGTCAGGAAAACCTAAATAATGGCTACAAAGACAACTATTGGGATATCTTACCAATAGAGCGTATGCAGGTCAGCGATGAGATTGTACTTCCGGGACAATCTAAAAATCAAGATTTTACAAAAGCAGAAGAAAAAGCTGTAAAAGCTATTCAAAAACACGGAATGAATATCCAAGGTAAAGAGTATAACCCTCAAATTGATGAGGCTTACCTTTTACTTGGTATGGCAAGATATTTTGACCAACGTTTTGTCCCATCTTTAGAAGCTTTTAATTATATTTTATACAAATATCCTGCATCAGACAAAATAAATACAGCTAAGGTTTGGAGAGAAAAAACTAACATGCGTTTAGAAAACGACGAGTTAGCAATAAAAAACCTTAAACGCCTAATAGAGCAAGAAGCATTAGAAGGTCAGGAGTTAGCAGACGCAACGTCTATTTTAGCACAAGCTTACATAAATACAAAAGCTTTAGATAGTGCTTTAACACAAATTAAAATTGCTGCTAAAGCCACAAAAAATAATGACGAGAAAGGACGTTTTCATTTTATAAAAGGACAACTATATAATGTTTTAACCTTTAAAGATAGCGCCAACATTGCATTTGATGAGGTTATTGATTTAAACCGAAAAATCCCGCGCAACTATTTAATGGCTGCCCATGTAGAAAAAGCTAAAAACTTTGATTACAAAACAGGAGACAAAATTGCTTTTTTAAAGCATCTAACAAAACTTGAAAAAGATAGAGAAAATCGTCCTTATTTAGATAAGATTTATCATCAAATTGCAGAGTTTCATTTAACTAATCAGTTTGACTCTTTAGCGGTTGTGTATTATAATAAGTCGTTAAGAGAAAAATCTCAAGACCAAATTTTGGTTTCAAAAAACTACGAGACTTTAGGCGATTTTTATTTTGATAGAAACAAGTATAAAATTGCTGGAGCTTATTTTGATAGTACCATGACTAGTATGGTAGAAAACAGTAAACCATATCGTACTATTAAGCGTAAACGCGAAAACCTGGATGATGTTATTTATTATGAAGGTCTAGCCGAAACAAATGACAGTATTATTAAGCTAGTAAATATGTCAGAGGTAGACCGTCTTGCATTTTTTACAGATTACACTAATCAACTTAAAATTGATTTAGAAAAAGAAAAAGAACGTCTAGAGATTGAATCCCGTAAAAAAGGATTAGCAACATCAATACTCCCTACCAATAACGTCACAAAACCTAGAGGTGGTATGCCAGGAATGGGTATGGGTGGTAATTTTTATTTTTATAACCCAAGTACTGTGGCTTATGGTAAAAATCAATTTACTCGTATTTGGGGTGATCGTAAAAACGAAGACGATTGGAGATGGTCGTCTACAAGAGGTGGTGCTTTTGATAACCAAGTAGGGATGGACATAACGTCTATTACAGAAGAAAATCAAGAATTATTAGACCCTCAGTTTTACATCTCTCAAATTCCTTCTGCAGAAAAAGAATTAGATAGTATTAAAAAAGAACGTAATTACGCTTACTACCAGTTAGGACTGATTTATAAAGAAAAATTTAAAGAGTATAATTTATCTAAAAGCAAGTTTTTAAACTTACTAGCAAGCAATCCTGATAATAAACTAATCTTACCTACAAAATATAATCTTTACAAGATATATGAGGTTTTGGGGCAAAAGCAAGAAGCCTTAACCACAAAAACTGATATCATAGCAAATTACGCAAGTTCTAGATATGCCGAGATCCTAAAAAATCCAGAATTAGCAGCTGTTAGAGACGAGAGCAGTCCAGAAAGCCTCTATGAAGCAACCTATAAGCTACTAGAAAATCAAGACTATATGCAAGTAGTTTCAAAGTCTAACAAATACATGAAATTTTTTGATGGCGACCCTATAGTAGCCAAGTTTGCACTACTTAAGGCAACAGCAAATGGAAGACTAAATGGGTATCAAGCTTATGTTGATGGGCTTAATGATGTTGCTTTAGCATTTGCAAACACACCAGAAGCAGTACAAGCACAAGCAATAGTAAATAGCTTAAAAGCTGTTAGTGACAAAACCTTTAAACCAAATTCCGAGTCGACAATGTTTAAAGTGTTATTTCAATTTGATAAAAACGATAGCGAAGCAATTAACGCCTTTAAAAAAATGTTGGATGAGGTCACCCCTAAAATTCAATATTATAATTTAACAACATCTGTGGATGTTTTTAACCCAGAAACAACCTTTGTTGTAGTACATGGTTTAAAAAGTGTAGAAGGTGCAAAAGGCTTTGCAGATATTTTAAAAGCAGAAGACAAATACAAAATAGACCGACCTTATTTTGGGATTTCGTCTGACAATTACAAAACGCTTCAAATACATAAAAATCTAAACGAATATTTAGCAAACTAATAATTTTCCTTAAAATGAAAAATAAGCAGCAAGACCAATTTTCTATTCAAAATATAATAGCAAAAGGCACTAAAATAGTAGGAGACTTTTTTAGTGAAGGCGACTTACGTATTGATGGATTAATCGAAGGTAATATCGAAACATCAGGAAAAGTGGTAATAGGTAAAGATGGAGAAATTAAAGGAAAACTTAAATGTAGTAATGCTTACTTTGAAGGAAAACTTACGGGTACTTTAGAGCTGTCAGAAACTTTAACCTTAAAATCTACAGCAATTATAGAAGGAGAGGTTGTAACACAAAAATTAGCGGTAGAACCAGGAGCTACGTTTAATGTGACCTGTGTTATGAAAACTACTGTAAAAGATATAAATGGAGGATCGCAAACCAAAAAAACAGCTTAATCCATTTATCAGATTTAGCTCAATAGCTATACAAATGGGGCTAACTATTTGGTTAGGTAGCCAACTAGGGAGTTGGTTGGATGTAAAATTTGATAACCAAGAGCAACTGTACTATAAAATTGTGACGCTTTGTGCTGTGTTTATTGCAATATTTAGCGTAATCCGACAAGTAATTAACTTAACCAATAAAGATTAATTTAGATTAACCAACCAATGACCAAACGTATATTATACTTTGTAATAGCTATAGCAGTATTATTTGCTTTAACTTTTAGTTTACACAATTATTTAAACGACTCTACCCTTTCTTATTCTTTATTACAAGTTTATAGTTTTCATGCAATTGCTGCGCTACTTGTTTATGTCTCAATCGAGCTTTTAGCAACGACATTACCTAATCAAGCAGGTTACGGTTACTTAATGATGATGTTTTTTAAAATAGGAATTTTTCTATTAATGTTTCAAGAATCTGTTTTTGAAAAAGACAGTTTAACCCAGCAAGAACGTATAGGATTAGTAGTCCCGTTGTTTATCTTTTTAATGGCAGAAGCTGTTGCTGTTGGTAAGTTGTTAAACAGCAAATAGTTAATATATTAGAGATTTGATTTTTCAACTTTATTGCTCAGTTAAAAATCTAATTAAAATAAAGTTTGGCATTTGAAATTATTCCGTACATTTGCACAAAATTTGCAGGACATAAATTTATTATTTAGATAAAGTATGATGGTAGCAACAAAATCTATCAAGTTTTTAGTAGTATTCGTTTTAGCATTAACTTCATTTTCGGCGTTTGCTCAAGATGATGCTGTAGAAAACAATTTAGTAGATTCACCAGATGAGATAAGAGCGTACATTTCGCATCACCTTAAGGACTCTCATGATTTTCATTTATATACCGATAATGCTTCTGGTAAGCACTACGGGTTTGCTCTTCCAGTAATTGTATGGACAAGTAAAGGGTTAAAAACATTTATGTCTTCAGCATTTCATCATGACGATAACGGTACAGTTGTCGTAGATAAAGGAGATGCTAAATTAGTAAAATACCACTCAAAAATATACGAATTAGATGCTAACGCGACAACACTTAGTTTTGACGAGGCGCATCATCCAACAAACGCATCAAAAGTAATTGACTTTTCAATTACTAAAAGTGTTTTTGGTATGCTATTAACAGGATTATTAATGTTATTAGGTTTTGGAGCATTAGCTAGAGGGTATAAAAAAGGTAATACAATACCAAAAGGGTTTTCTAGAGTATTAGAGCCTTTAGTAATTTATGTGCGTGACGAAATTGCAAGACCAAATATTGGAGAGAAAAAGTACCGTAAATTTATGGGCTTCTTATTAACTGTATTTTTCTTTATCTGGATTTTAAATATTTTAGGATTAACACCACTTGGATTTAACGTAACAGGACAGATAGCTGTAACAGCATGTCTTGCTATCTTTACAATGATTATTTATATGGTTAGTGGTACAAAAGATTTTTGGGCACACACTTTATGGATGCCAGGTGTACCAGTTATTTTAAGACCAGTTTTAGCGGTTATAGAATTAGTAGGATTTGTTATCATTAAGCCTTTCTCGTTATTAGTACGTTTATTTGCAAACATTACAGCAGGTCACTTTGTAGTAATGAGTTTGATGGCGTTAATGATTACAATGAAAGCTTCATTTGGACCAGCTGTATCAACAGGGATGTCATTAGTATTATCATTATTTATTATGTTTATTGAGCTTTTAGTAGCCTTTTTACAAGCCTTTATTTTTACGATGTTATCATCGTTGTTTATCGGTATGGCGGTTGAAGAGCATGACGATCATTAAAAATTAAGAATGCTAGTAATAGCATTTTATATATAAAGCAAGAACATAAATTAAAAGTGTTTAAGCTTAAATTAAGAATTTGTTTAATTAATATTTATAAAACCAAATTAGTATGTACAATTTAATTGGAGCAGGATTAATCGTAATCGGTGGAGGTATCGGTCTAGGTCAAATTGGAGGAAAAGCAATGGAAAGTATTGCTCGTCAACCAGAAGCAGCTGGAAAGATCCAAACTGCGATGATCATCATCGGAGCCTTATTAGAAGGTTTAGCATTCGGTGCGTTAATCTTAGGGAAATAAAAAATTCCTAGAAAACAAAAAAACAGCTTTCTGCAACGGTTGGTTGCAGAAACTGTTTTAAATTAAACAAAAAAAAGAATTTTAGTAATCTATATAGTATGGAAACTTTATTAAATGATTTTTCAGTAGGCTTATTTTTTATGCAAGCCATTATCTTATTAATAGTAATTTTATTAATGAGAAAATTTGCATGGAAACCTATATTAGACGCTTTACAAACTCGTGAAGACGGTATACAAAACGCATTAGATTCAGCTGAAAACGCTAAATTAGAAATGCAAAATCTTCAAGCAGATAACGATAAGTTATTAAAAGAAGCACGTGCAGAGCGTGAAGCTATGCTTAAAGAAGCAAGAGAATTAAAAAACAAAATGATTGACGACGCTAAAACAGAAGCTCAAGCTCAAGCAAACACTATGGTTGCCCAAGCACAAGCAGCTATTGAAAGCGAAAAGAAATCAGCTATGGCCGAATTAAAAAATCACGTAGCAGGTTTATCTATAGAGATAGCAGAAAAAGTAGTACGTCAAGAATTAGCTAATAAAGACAAACAACTAGAGTTGGTTGAGTCTATGTTAGGAGATGCTAAATTAAACTAGTCACAACATGGCAGGAGAAAGAGCAGCAATACGTTACGCAAAAGCAGTTTTAAGCTTAGCTACAGACAATACTACAGCTGAGGTTGTAAATAATGATATGGAGCTAATTAATAATACAGTAGCGCAAAGTAAAGATTTAAAAGACATGCTTTTCAGTCCTGTAATTAGTGCGAGTGTAAAAAAATCAGCCTTATTAGAAATTTTTAAAGGTATTAATCCAGCAACGGTTAATTTAATAGATACCTTAATAGTTAATAAGCGTACAGATTTACTTCCACAAGTAGCAGCAAAGTATATTACTTTATTCGAGCAACAAAAAGGAAGTCAAATTGCAACCGTAACTACAGCAGTACCTTTAACAGAAGCTTTAGAAGCTAAAGTTTTAGCTAAAGTTAAAGAGTTAACAGGTAAAGAAGCAGCAATTAAAAATATAGTAGACGAAAGCATTTTAGGTGGTTTCATTTTACGTGTTGGAGATACACAGTATAACGCTAGTATCGCTAATCAATTAAACAAATTAAAAAGAGAATTTACAATAAACTAAAACTAGCCCTAAGCTAGCAGAGGTATATAAATATCAATAAAGATGGCAGAAGTAAAACCAGCTGAAGTATCAGCAATCTTAAAACAACAACTATCAGGTTTTGAAGCTAGCGCTTCATTAGACGAAGTTGGAACAGTATTAACAGTAGGTGATGGTATTGTACGTGCTTACGGATTATCAAACGCTCAATATGGTGAGTTAGTAGAGTTCGAAGGTGGTTTAGAAGGTATCGTACTTAACCTTGAAGAAGATAATGTAGGTATTGTACTTTTAGGAACTTCAGTAGGAGTTAGAGAAGGTTCTACAGTAAAACGTACTAACCGTATTGCTTCTGTTAAAGTAGGAGAAGGTATTGTTGGTCGTGTTGTAGATACACTTGGTAACCCTATTGATGGAAAAGGACCTATCGAAGGTACTACCTATGAGATGCCACTAGAGCGTAAAGCACCGGGGGTTATTTATAGAGAGCCAGTAACTGAGCCATTACAAACAGGTATTAAAGCAATTGATGCTATGATCCCAGTTGGTAGAGGACAACGTGAGTTAGTAATTGGAGACAGACAAACTGGTAAAACAGCTGTTTGTATCGATGCTATCTTAAATCAAAAAGAATTTTACGATGCAGGTGAGCCTGTATATTGTATATATGTTGCTGTAGGTCAAAAGGCTTCAACAGTTGCACTTATTGCTAAAACCTTAGAAGAAAAAGGAGCTTTAGCATACACAACAATAGTAGCTGCAAATGCATCAGATCCTGCTGCAATGCAAGTATATGCACCATTTACTGGAGCATCTATTGGAGAGTATTTTAGAGATACAGGTAGACCTGCTTTAATTGTATTTGATGATTTATCAAAACAAGCAGTTGCTTACCGTGAGGTATCTTTATTATTACGTCGTCCACCAGGACGTGAGGCGTATCCTGGAGATGTATTTTACTTACACTCAAGATTATTAGAGCGTTCTGCAAAAGTAATTAATAACGATGCAATTGCTAAAGAAATGAATGACTTACCAGAGTCATTAAAGCCAATCGTAAAAGGTGGTGGTTCTTTAACAGCACTACCAATTATTGAAACTCAAGCAGGAGACGTATCAGCATATATCCCAACTAACGTAATTTCTATTACAGATGGGCAAATTTTCTTAGACGGAGATTTATTTAACTCTGGTGTACGTCCAGCAATTAACGTAGGTATTTCTGTATCTCGTGTTGGTGGTAACGCACAGATTAAATCAATGAAAAAAGTATCAGGTACTTTAAAATTAGATCAAGCACAATACCGTGAGCTAGAAGCTTTCGCTAAGTTTGGTTCTGATTTAGATGCAGTTACTTTAAACGTAATTGAAAAAGGAAAACGTAACGTAGAGATTTTAAAGCAAGCTCAAAACGATCCGTTTACTGTTGAAGATCAAGTAGCAATTATTTATGCTGGATCTAAAAACTTATTAAAAGACGTACCTGTAAATAAAATTAAAGAATTTGAAAGAGATTATCTTGAATTCTTAAATGCTAAGCACAGAGGTGTATTAGATACTTTAAAAGCAGGAAAATTAACTGACGAGGTTACAGACACATTAATTACTGTTTGTAAAGAACTTTCAGCTAAATATAAAGCTTAAAAAAAGTTATAAATTTAGAGTTATGAGTTTATTTGTTCATAACTCTAAATTTCAATTTTAAAATTAATGTCACTCTAAGCTAGTTTTAGAGTCTTTATAATATAAAGAATGGCTAATCTAAAAGAAATACGTAATAGAATATCTTCAGTATCTTCAACGATGCAGATCACTAGTGCCATGAAAATGGTATCTGCTGCTAAGTTAAAGAAGGCTCAAGATGCTATTACTGCTATGCGTCCTTATTCTGATAAGTTGACTGAGCTTTTACAAAGCTTAAGTGCAACTTTAAAAGAAGATTCTGGAAGTAAATATGCACAACAACGCGAGGTTGAAAATGTTTTAATTGTATCTATCACTTCTAATAGAGGTCTATGTGGTGCTTTTAATACTAATATTATCAAGCAAACACAACACCTAATTTCTAACGTTTATGCAGGTAAAAAGGTATCTGTCTTAGCAATAGGAAAAAAGGCTAATGATGCATTTGCTAAACAACAACTTATTGTTGGAAATTACAGTGCATTGTATGACGATTTAACTTTTGATAATGTAGCAAACCTAGCAGAACGTATCATGAAAATGTTTACAGAAGGTGAGTACGATAAAATTGAAATCGTTTACAATAAATTTAAAAATGCTGCGACTCAAATAGTAATGACAGAACAGTTTTTACCAATTAAACCTATTGAAGGTGAAGTTGAAAACAATTCTGATTATATTTTTGAGCCATCTAAAATAGAGATTGTTGAGCAATTAATACCTAAGTCATTAAAAACTCAACTTTATAAAGGTATTAGAGATAGTTTTGCTTCAGAGCATGGTGCACGTATGACAGCAATGCATAAAGCAACAGATAATGCTACAGAGTTAAGAGATCAACTTAAATTGACTTATAACAAAGCACGTCAAGCTGCTATTACCAATGAAATATTAGAAATTGTTGGTGGTGCAGAAGCATTAAACAATTAGACGAAGTCAAATTTTTATTATAGCGAAGCATTAAACAATTAGACGAAGTCAAATTATCTTAATGTAAATAATTAAAAATTAGTTCTATTTAATTAGAATTTCAAACATAAAAAAAACCTTACTCAATTTGAATAAGGTTTTTTTTATGGAATAGATTTTGATTAATTACCTTTATAAAAATTAACAACCTATGAAATTTATTCAATACATAAGCGTTTCAATACTATCAAGCCTATTATTTATGCAATGTTCAAGCGCGCAAAAACTTCAAAAAGAAGCTTCATTTCAAACAGAAAATGCCTATTATCAAAAATGGGTAGCAGGTGTTAAAGGCGGAGGCTCTGGTATAAATGTATTTATTCCTGTAACGACTCAAGTTGTAGATGTTAAGTTAGATAGCTTATTTTTTAGAGGAAATAAAGTAGCTTTACAAACCAAACCAACAAACCCAACACTATACATTGGATATATTACTACAGCTGTAAACCAACAAGAAGGGTACATATCTAGTACCGTTAAATTACCTTTTGAATTAAAGGATAATGAAGCAGTAGTTAGTTATATTGAAAATGAAACGACTAAATACATTAAAATTGAAAATTTAGTTGAAAAACAGATGGAACAATACCCAAGTGCTCCGCCTAAAACAATAAATAATAACTAACGGATTAAAAATGAAACCTACTTTAAAAACGCCATTAGTATTACTAGTTTTAATTTTAGTTTTAAGCTGTAAACCATCACAATATGCTTTTCAAAAAGAAGCGCCTTTGCAATTAACACGTGCATATTTTAATAATTGGACAACAGGAGTTAAAATTGGAAGTAACGGAGTTAACATCTACTTGGCTAACTTAATCCCTGAAAATAACGTAACAATTGATAGCGTTTATTTTAGAAGGATGAAAGGTAAATTATATGAGGCAAAAGGCTTATATAAATCCAGATTGACTAAAAGATTGACTAATGCTGAAGATAACGCACTAACTACAACAGGTTTTTTTCCTTTTAAATTAGGAAATAGAGAATGTGCCATAAGCTATATTGAAAACGGTGTAACCAAATACCATAAAGTAAATTTTGTTGAAGAAAAAGAAGGTGTGTATTACCCAGAGGGACCTCCAAACGATTAATTTTTTTAATACTGCAACAAATTCAATACATTTAAGCCAAATTATAAAGCACCTTGAGCGTACTAAAAAAGTTTTTTAAAGACACAATTATCTATGGTTTGGCTACGGTCTTACCTCGTCTAATGAACTTTTTTTTAGTTCCGCTTCACACAGGCAAGTTGCAGACTAGTAGCTTCTCTGACAATACAACCTTTTATATTTATGCTGCTTTTTTTAATGTTCTACTAACTTATGGTATGGAAACTGCTTTTTTTAGGTTTTTTTCTAAATCTGAAGAAAAAGATAAAGTGTTTTCGACCACTTTTATAAGCTTAGTAGTTACAACAACCCTATTTTTAGTTGGGATATTAATTTTTAGCCAAGAGCTTTCTAGTTGGATAGGTATAAACCAAACCTATTTTAATTTGCTAATTGGTGTTATCGTTTTAGACACACTTGTTGTAGCACCTTTTGCTTATCTAAGGGCTACTGGAAGACCTATTAAATTTGCCTCTATTAAGATTGCTAATATTTTAATTTATGTAGCCCTTAATTACTTTTTTCTTTGGGTAATTCCTAAACTCGGTTTACAATTTAATTGGTATGATAGTACGGATTTAGTAAAGTATATTTTTATATCAAATGTAGTTGCTAGTATATTTACTTTTCTATTATTGACACCTTATTTTTTTAAAACCAAATTACAGTTTAGTACAACTATTTTTAAGCAGTTAATTGGTTATGGATGGCCAATAATGGTTGCAGGTTTGGCCTATGTAATTAATGAAAATTTTGATAAATGGATTTTACCAAGTTTATTGGGTAAGGATATAAACGGTGCGTATAGCGGATGTTATAAAATAGCTATGTTTATGACTATTTTTATACAAGCTTTTAGACTTGGTGCAGAGCCTTTTTTCTTTTCTCATGCTAAAGAAAAAAATGCAAAAACAACCTACGCTTTGATAATGAAGTATTTTGTTATTGCTGGAAGTGTCATGCTAATAGTTATAGTATCCTATTTAGATATTTTTAAAAGCCTATTAGTAAAAGATGAAAGTTATTGGGTAGCTATTAAAATTGTACCAATTGTTTTAGTGGCTAATTTATGCTTAGGTATTTATTTCAATTTAGCAATTTGGTATAAACTAACGGACAAGACCAGATATGGTATGTACCTATCAATTGTTGGAGCTGTAGTTACAATAGCTTTAAATTTAATTTTGATACCAAAAATTGGATTTATTGCAGCAGCATGGTCCACTTTAGCAGCCTACGGGATTATGATGATACTATCTTACATTTTAGGTCAAAAGCATTATCCAGTACCCTATAATTTAAAACAAATTTTAGGGTATTTAACAATTGCAATTGGATTATCTATTGTAGCTTTAAATACCAATGCTAACTATTATATAAATACTATTTTAGTTTTAGTATTTTTGGGACTAATACTGATTTTTGAAAAAAAAGAATTAAAACAATTATTAACCTCAAAATAAGGTTCTCCAATGCAGGAAAACTGAAGATGATAATGAACATAAAAATAATAAACAAATCCAATCACCAATTACCACATTACGAGACTATAGCGTCCGCAGGAATGGATTTAAGAGCTAATATATCAGAATCAATACAACTTAAACCTTTAGAGCGTACCATCGTTAAAACAGGCTTATTTATAGAATTGCCAATTGGTTTTGAGGCGCAAGTTAGACCTAGAAGTGGTCTAGCAGCAAAAAAAGGAATTACAGTCCTTAATGCACCCGGAACTATCGACGCAGATTATAGAGGAGAAGTTGGTGTGATTCTTGTTAATCTATCTAATGAAGATTTTACTATTGATAACGGAGAGCGTATAGCACAATTAGTCATTGCAAAACATGAACGTGCAGAATGGATTGAAGTAGAAACACTCTCTGAAACCTCTCGTGGTGAAGGTGGATTTGGAAGTACAGGAACAAAATAAAGAAGAAGCTAATCAATAATAATCGAATCAACTTTTAATTATGAAAATAATAGTACCTATGGCTGGACGTGGATCTCGTCTAAGACCACACAGTTTAACAGTACCAAAACCACTAATCCCTGTTGCGGGTCAACCAATCGTACACAGGTTAGTTAAAGATATCGCTAAAGTTTTAGACCAACCAATCTCTGAAATTGCTTTTGTTTTAGGTGACCCAGCTTGGTTTGGTGACGATGTCGTATCAAGTTTAAAAGACTTAGCATCAAGCTTAGGCGCAAAAGCATCTATTTATAGACAAGACCAACCATTAGGGACAGGTCACGCAATAATGTGTGCTAAAGACTCATTATCAGGACCGGCAGTAATCGCTTATGCAGATACGCTAATTAGAGCAGATTTTAACCTTGACCCTGATGCAGATGCTGTAATTTGGGTAAAACAAGTTGACCAACCAGAAGCCTATGGTGTTGTAAAATTAAATGATAAAAAAGAAATTGTTGAGCTTGTTGAAAAACCAGAACAATTTGTAAGTGATTTAGCAGTAATTGGTATCTATTATTTTAAAGAAGTCAGCCAGCTTAAAGACCAACTTCAAACCGTTTTAGATAATAATATTATCCATGGTGGAGAGTACCAGATTAACGATGGTATTAAAGGGATGATGTCTGAAGGAAAAGTCTTTAAAACAGGAGAAGTTAGCGAGTGGATGGACTGTGGTAACAAAGCCATAACTTTAGAAACTAACCAACGTATGTTAGGGTTTTTAAAAGCAGATGCAGAAGAACAATTAATTTCGGATTCTGTTAAAAATGAAAACTCAACAATTATTCAACCTTGTTATATTGGCAAAAATGTAGTGCTTAAAAACACCACAATTGGACCTTTTGTATCGGTTGGAAGTAACTGTATTATTCAAGACTCAACAGTTAAAAATAGTCTAATACAAAACCATACTACTATAAAAAACGCTAATTTAGACCAAGCTATGATTGGTAATCATGTTAAGTTTGATGGTAAGTTTACTAAAATTAGTATTGGCGATTATTCTGTTTTAGAGTAACTAATTTCTGCAAAAGCAGTCGTCTTAAAATGTAAGTAAGACTCCCTTTATAAAGGGAAATATATGAAAAAACAACTATACATATTAGTGTTGCTGTTCGGAATATTTTTAATTCCGCAGGTTAATTATGCGCAAATAGATTTTGATAAAAAACCTGATGACGACTTAGGAAACGTTTCAGACGCCTATCAAGAACACTTCTTTGAAGCATTAAAACAAAAAGGTATTGAGAATTACCAACGCGCAGTCGATAATTTATTAAAATGTATAGAAATTGACGATTCTGAAGCTATTTTATATTTTGAATTAGGTAAAAATTATAACAACCTTAAAAACTTTGGCGCAGCAGAAGACGCGCTTAAAATTGCGGTTAGTAAAATACCGGATAACGAGTGGTTTTTAGACGAATTATATAGCACTTATATTCAGCAAAAAGAATATAAAAAAGCAATAAAAACAGTTAAGCAATTGGTTAAATACCATCCTGATTATAAAGAGGATTTAGCTAATATCTATATGCAAACTGGCGATTTTAAAGAAGCACTTAAAATCTTAGACGAGCTAGATAACGAGTTAGGTATTAACAAAGAGCGTGATATTTTAAGAAACAGAATCTATAATGCAACTGGTCGTAAAAAAGATCAAATTGAAAATTTAGAAGATCGTGTGGATAAAAATCCAGACTCTGAAGACACTTACTTAAGATTAATTTATCGCTACAGCGAAAGCGGAGACCTTAAAAAAGCATTTGAAACTGCTAAAAAATTATTAGAAGTTGTACCAAAGTCAGAGCTAGTACATTTAGCACTATATAAGTTTTATTTAGAAGAGGGTAGTAATGAAAAAGCAATTAAGTCTATGAAAATAGCATTGCAAAGTGCACAAATTAATCCTGAATCTAAAATTAAGGTGCTAGCAGATTTTGTAAAATTTGTAAGTAAAAATCAGCAGTATGAGCAAGATTTGGTGGAGGTCACTTCCATGCTAACTAAAATTGAATCTAGCGGAAAAACATTAGTTGAGCTAGCACAATATTATTTACTTAAAGGCGATAAGCAAAAGGCACTAGATTTTTATCAAGAAGCGCTTCAAAAGGAAGAAGAAAACTTTGGTATTTTACGTAACATTATATTGCTTCATATAGATTTAAAACAGTTTACTGAAGCTGAAAAAAAGAGTAACCAAGGATTAGAGGTGTTTCCATCACAACCTGTTTTATATTTAGCAAACGGTGTTGCTTTAAACTACCTTAATCGTCCAAAAGAAGCTATTAACAGCTTAGAAATGGGATTAGATTATATTATTGATGACTCTAAAATGGAAATAGATTTTTATAAACAGTTAGCTAAAGCCTATACTGCAACTAACAATTTTTCTAAAGCAAAAACGTTTACTGATAAAGCTAAAAAACTAGAAGGCTTAAACTAATGACATTTAAAACACGCATATCATTTATACTAATACTATTAACCATAGTTATTTCGGGCTGTAAAGGCTCTAAAACCATTGTGTCTAATGGAGAGATTGATACAAAATTAACCGCTAAACAACTTATTAAAAACAGTAATAAAGCTAACATTGACTTTAAGTCACTAGTTGGACGGTTAAAGGTAGAATACGTCCAAGATCAAAAATCAAAAAGCACAACGCTTAGTTTTAGAATGGAAAAAGACAGCACCATCTGGATGAGCTATTTAGGGATTGCTAAAGTGCTAATCACACCAACAAGAGTGGCGTTTTATAATAAATGGGATAATTCTTATTTTGATGGAGATTTTACCTATTTAAGTAACCTTTTGGGTACAGATTTAGACTTTGAGAAAGTACAAAACATGCTATTAGGGCAATCGCTTTATAATTTAAACGATGATAAATATGATATCTCAGCAAATGATAAGTCCTATATTTTACAACCTAAAAAACAACGTGATTTATTCGAGTTGTTTTTGTTTGTAAATCCTTCACATTTTAAAATGGATTCGCAGGAGATTTCTCAACCAAAAGACAAACGTATATTACATATAGATTATCTAACTTATCAAGAAGTGGATAAAAAAACCATACCCGAACAAACCAAGATATTAGCAATAGAAGACGACCAACAGTTAGAGATTAACCTCGAGCTAAAGTCTGTTAAGTTAAATGAAGACGTCCGTTTTCCGTTTACTATTCCATCTGGTTATAAAAAAATAGAGCTGTAATTTATGAAATATCGTCAATTACTATTTTTAGTTACTTTTTTTGTACTACTAGGCAGTACTTCCGCTTTAGCGCAAAAAAACAAAATAGATCAATTAGAAGCTAAACGCTTAGAAATTAAAAATCAGATTAAACAAATAAATGCTTTATTGTTTAAAAATCAATCAAAGCAAAAAAGCCAAACAACTTTAATTGAAGACTTAAATTATAAGCTTAGTGTAAGACGTAACTTGATAAAAGTAACCAACCAACAAGCTAATTTGATTAATAGAGAGATTACTGTTAATCAAAAAAAGATATCTGCATTGCGTGACGAATTAGCAATTTTAAAAGATAATTACGCTAAAACAGTTTTAAATACTTACAAAAACAAAAGTAGCCAAAGTCGTGTTATGTTTTTGTTGTCTTCCAATAATTTTAGACAAGCTTACAAGCGTTTACAGTACATGAATCAGTACTCTAAATATCAAAAACAACAAGGAGAAAACATAAAAGAAAAAGCGTTAAAACTTCAAAATCTAAACTTAGAGTTAGGGCAACAAAAAAAGGCAAAGGACCAATTAATTGCTGAAAACAAAGAAGTGCAAAAAGCACTTGAGGCTGACATGAAGCAACATGAAATGGTTATGGCGTCTATTAAAAAGGACCTAACTAAATATGCAGCACAAATAAAAGAGAAGCAAAAACAAGCCAGAGAAGTTGATAGAGAAATTGATCGTATTATTAAAGAAGCAATTGCTAGTTCTAACAAAAAAGCAGGTAATAAAACTACAACATCAAAATCTTCAAGTACGTTTGCTTTAACCCCTGAAGCTAAACTATTAGCAGCAGATTTTTTAAGCAATAAAGGTAAACTGGTTTGGCCTGTAGAAAAAGGTTTAGTTAAAGTTAAATATGGTGTACAACGTCACCCAACAGATGCATCATTAACTATTAATAGTAGTGGTGTGCGTATTGCAACAGAAGAAAACGCAATTGTAAGATCTGTTTTTAATGGCGAAGTACTAAAAATTATCATTCAAAAAAGAGGTAATCCTACGGTTTTAATAAAGCATGGTAATTACATCTCTGCGTACCATAATTTAAAGAAAATATCGGTTAAAACAGGAGATAAAATAGTAACTAAACAAGAAATTGGAGAAGTGTTTACTAATAGCGAAGGCGAAACACTTTTATGGTTTAGTTTGTATAAAAATGACAAATCTGTTAATCCAGCAGAATGGATTTATAAGATGTAAAGCGTGTAAAAACAAGCAATTAAAGTCTTAATCGATAATACATTAATTTTAAATTCACAATTTATAAGCCTAAAAAGTTTATTAAATAAAGCTAAAAAGATTTTTATATACATTAAGGAAACTGAAAACCAGTATAGCGTATATGAAGTTGAGCTAATTTAATTTACAAACAGCAAAATATGACTGCAACTAAAAATTAAATAAAAAACCCAATGCAAAGCATTGGGTTTTTTATTTAATGTTATTCAAACAAAGCTTTAAGCTCTGTAGCATCGTTAGGTTTTATTTTTCCTGCTAGTAGTAAACTTAATTGTTTACGTCTTAAGGCAGCAGCAAATCGCGATTTTTCTAATTCGGTTTCTGGTATTAACTGTGGTATTGCTACAGGTGTTCCAGTTTCATCTACTGCAACAAAGGTATAAATCGCTTCGTTAGCTTTAGATCGGTTTCCAGACTCTCTGTCTTCTACCCAAACATCAATATATATTTCCATGGATGTTTTAAAAGCTCTAGATACTTTTGCTTCAACTGTAACCACACTTCCTAAAGGGACTGCTTTGTTAAAGGCTACATGATTTACAGAGGCTGTTACAACAATACGTCTAGAATGGCGTCTTGCACTAATACTTGCAGCACGATCCATTCTAGCTAGCAACTCGCCACCAAAAAGGTTATTTAAAGGGTTAGTTTCACTTGGTAAAACTAAATCTGTCATTATCGTTCTAGAGTGTTCAGCTGTTCTTGCGTTCATCATAATTTTTTCTTTTCAGGCGCAAAGGTAAGACGGATTTATAATTTTAGAGCTTTTTTTAGAATTAATTAAGAAATAAAAAACCTCGTAAATATATAATTTACGAGGTTTAAATATAATTAAAAGACTTGTTTAATCTAATGGCTTAATTAGTAACCAAGCATCTTTGTTTTGTTCTGTTCTAATCGTGTTTAAAGCGTTAAAAGCGTCTTCTCTTGACGTATAACTAGCATAAGCAACTTGGTGTAGCCCAAACTTGTTTTTACCAATTTTACGCGCTTTAAAACCTTGTTCCTGTAATTGGGTCACTTTTTTATCAGAATTTTCTTCTACTCTAAAAGCACCCGCAACAATATGGTAATTACCAATCTGCTTATTTACATTTAACGTAATTGCAGGTAAGGGGTTGCTAATTACAAAAGTAGCTTCTTGTATTTGGCTTTCTAATTGTGTATTAGCCTCCTCTTGTGCCATTTGGTTATGTTGGTCAACATTAGTAACGTAGTTATTAAAACCAAAACCAGCTAATCCCAAAGCAACTACAGCAATTGCAGCATACTTTAAATACGATTTGCTTTGACGTTTTTCTGGTGTAACAGCAATTGGTACTACTTTTTCAATAGTTTCTACCTCTTCTTTGTAAACCGCTCTTGTTACTGCAGGAGATACAAATTGAGATAAACCAAAAGCATCCGTTAAGTAATTAAGATGGTAAGAAGGACTAAATTCTATCTTACCTTCGTTATTTAACGCTAAATCACCAATGTTTTCAAAACTTAACGTTTCACCTTCAACTAAATAAGACTTTAAAGACTTAATACGTTTTGATAAATTTTGAGAAGCAGTTTCAAAAGGTATTTTTTCTACGTCTGCTATATAACGTACCAACAAACCATCGTTAGTTTGTATTTGCTCGTTAAAAGACAAACTCTTTTTTGGAGGAAAAAACGCATTGGTACTATCGTGTACTTGTGCAGATTGACATTGCGCTAAAAAAGATCCAAATTCTGGAACCGTAACACAGTCATATCTGTATAATAAATCGCTTATGTAATGTTCTAATTGCATAGTAACAAAGTTAGAAAATTTTGAAAACCAATAAAATTTAGTGCGTATTAGTTATTAACAGACTTAAATTTCTTTTCTTGTAGATTCAAAATCAGTACAATAAAAAATGAATGACGACCATTTACGCTATACTTTAGCCTTACAACACGTTTCAAAAATAGGTGATACTACCGCAAAAAAGCTAATTAATCATTGTGGAAGTGCAGAAGGTGTCTTTAAAGAAAAAAAACATAACCTTTTAAAAATTGATGGTATTGGCGAAGTTATTTTAAGCGAATTACACCAGTCTAATCACTTAGAAGCTGCTGATGCTGAATTAAAATTTATTAAAGATGAAAATATTAAACACCATCATTTTACTGACGAAACGTATCCTGAAAATTTAAAGCATTGTATTGACAGCCCGATTGTATTATTTGAAAGCGGAAACATTAACCTAAATAACAAACACATTATTAGTATTGTAGGTGCTAGAAAAATAACAACATCAGGTATTGCATTTTGCGAAAAATTAATTGAAGAGCTTGCTATTTACAACCCAATTATTGTTTCTGGGTTTGCTTACGGTACAGATATTACAGCACACAAAGCTGCTATTAAAAACAAATTGCAAACTATAGGCTGTTTAGCGCATGGCTTAAATCAGATCTATCCAAAAGTGCACAAAAAGTATGTTGCAGAAGTTGAAAACAATGGAGGGTTTTTTACAGATTTTTGGAGTAGCGACCCATTTGACCGTAATAATTTTTTGAAAAGAAACCGAATTATTGCTGGAGTAAGTCAAGCTACAATTGTAATAGAGTCAGCCGAAAAAGGAGGTAGCCTAGTAACAGCAGATATTGCAAATTCTTATAATAGAGATGTGTTTGCAGTACCAGGACGTACAACAGATAGTCAAAGCGTGGGGTGTAATAATTTGATTAAACAACAAAGGGCACATTTATTATCAACACCTTTAGATGTGCCTTATATATTAAATTGGCAACTAGAAAATTTACAGAAACCACCAGTCCAAAAACAGTTGTTTGTTGAGTTGGAGGCTGACGAGAAAACAGTTTACAATTACCTAAAAGATAACGATAAAGAGCTATTAGATATTATAGCTTTAAATTGTAATATGCCAACTTACAAACTAGCTGGCATATTACTTAATATGGAATTAAAAGGCGTGGTTAGACCACTACCTGGAAAATTGTTTGAGGTTATTTAATTTGTTACCTCTGCTTTTACAGTAATAGGTTAATACCCAACTTTCTCTCTAACTCTGGCTAGTACAGCATCAGCTACTTTTTTAGCTTTTTCTGCGCCTTTTGCTAGTGCAGCATCAACTTCGTTTAAATTAGACATATAATGGTTATAACGTTCACGTTCTGTCTTAAAAGTGGTTAAGATTAGCTCGTATAACGCTTGTTTAGCGTGACCATAACCGTAATTACCGTTTTCGTAATTAGCTTTCATTGTTTTTATTTCGTCCTCAGACGCTAATAATTTATATAAAGCAAAGCAATTACAAGTTGACCAATCTTTAGGATCTTCAAGTGCTGTACTATCAGTTTCGATAGACATGATTTGTTTGCGTAATTTTTTTTCTGGTAAGAAAATATTAATAGTATTCCCTTTGCTCTTACTCATTTTAGCACCATCTGTACCCGGAATTAGCATGTTGCTTTCTTGGATTTTACCTTCTGGAATCACAAAAGTATCGCCAAGTTTAGCATGAAACCTTGAGGCCACATCACGGGTCATTTCAATATGTTGTAATTGGTCTTTTCCAACAGGAATAATGTTTGCGTCATATAATAAAATATCTGCTGCCATTAACATTGGGTAAGTAAATAAACCAACATTAACATCTTCTAAACGGTCTGCTTTATCTTTAAAACTATGTGCTAAAGTCAAACGTTGGAATGGAAAAAAACAACTTAAGTACCAAGATAATTCTGTAGTTTGAGGGATGTCACTTTGTTTATAAAACACTGTTTTTTCAATATCTAATCCTAATGCCATCCAAGTTGCAGCTGTAGAGTAAGTATTGTTTTTAAGTGTCTCTGCATCTTTAATTTGAGTTAAAGAGTGCATGTCTGCAATAAACAAAAACGATTCGTTTTTTGGATCATTTGCTAATGCTATTGCAGGACGTAAAGCGCCCATTATATTACCAAAATGTGGCGTTCCTGTACTTTGTATTCCTGTAAGTATTCTTGGCATAATTATAAATGTATTGTAAATAGCAAAGGTACTTTTTTTAGTAGAATACCTCAATAAATTTAGTTAGTTTTGGCAGCTAATGATTGTATTTAAATATATTTTTTGGACGTTTTACCGTATTTGGTTCTACATTATGGTAGCGATACCAATTATTATCATGTTTCCACTTTTAATAGTTTCTATATTAAAAGAGTCTTGGTATCCTTATTTTTTTAAACTAGCTCGTATTTGGGCTAGGTTTATTTTAATTGGGATGGGATTGATTACTAAAACCGAATATTTACAAAAACCAGAGCCTAATAAAAGCTATATGTTTATTGGTAATCATACCTCTATGCTTGATATTATGTTAATGTTAGTGACGGTTAAAAACCCATTTGTTTTTGTTGGAAAAGCAGAGTTGGCTAAAATCCCATTATTTGGTTTTTTCTATAAGCGGACTTGTATTTTGGTAGATAGAAGTAGCTCTAAAAGCAGGCAAGCAGTGTTTTTAAGAGCACAAAGACGATTAAAACAAGGGTTAAGCATATGTATTTTCCCTGAAGGGTTAGTGCCAGAAGAGCATATTTTGTTGGACCAGTTTAAAGATGGTGCTTTCCGTTTAGCTATAAACCATAACACGCCTATTGTACCTATTACTTTTGCTGATAATAAAAAACGATTTTCTTATACCTTTTTTAGTGGTGGTCCCGGTGTTTTAAGGACTAAAGTACACCGTTTTATACCTACAGTTGATTTAACCACTGAAGATACTAAAACGTTAAATCAAAAATCAAGAGCTATAATATTAAAGCAATTAGAAGCTTTTAATGCATAAAAAAAAAGCTACTCTTGGCACAGAGCAGCTTTTTCTCATTACTTCCCTTAAAAAAGGGACAACTTAACTAAACTTAAAATTTATAACTAAACCCAGTGTACACTCCTATTATATAAGGGTTAAAACTACCGGATGTGTTTTCAAAAGCATTTAATTGATATTTAAATGTTGGTTCAAAATTAAAAATAACAGATTCTGAAAATTTATAATTTAAACCAATACCAAAGTTAGCACTAAAACTAACATTGTTAATGTTGTTTGCTTTACCAATATCTATTTTATAGCCATCATATTCTGAAACTAATTTGTTGTCTTCCAAAACAAATGTGCTTACACCACCTATTACATTTAAGTTAAATTTAGTGTTAACTAAAGCGTATTCTACCTCTACAGGAAGCTCGTAATAGGAAATCCTTTGACTTAGACCTACATTTTTTATCAGGCTAGTATTATTTATTCCTAACAGTAAGCTATTACTACTAATAATATTAATTGATTGACTGTTTGAAGGGTTAAAATCTATGTTTCTTAAATCTTTAGGCGTAGGGGATGTGCTGACATTTTGATATACAATAACGTTATCAGTATCGTAACTTAAATTTAAACGATTAATACCAGATCTTACGGTTAATTTATCATTTAAGGCATAACCTACTTTTACTCCGTAACTAGTATTAACCTCTCCAGACTTATTGTTTTTATTAAATTGTTCATGGATATGCGATCCCTCTCCAAACGAGTTGTAATAAACAGGTGCAATATTTGCGTTAACATTCCACCTGTTATTAACCTCTTCTTCCTTTTCAATAAGATCATTAATGTTTTTGTTTTCTGCAATAGCGTCTTCTATTGATTTAGTAGGCACTACTGTATTGTCCTCAGCACTATTTTTAATTAAATTACTTTCAGTTAAAACTACAGTGTTATTGTTTTTAGCGTCATTAATAATACTATTACTTGGTGTTTTAACGTTATTAGCGTTAAGGTTTTTAGTGTTGTAACTATCTTTTGTTGTAATACCTTGGTTAGTCGGAGCGGTTTTATTTACAATAATATTTTGACTGTCTTCCTGTCCTGCAACGCTGTTATTATTAGTGTTATTTTTAAAAGAACTCTTGTTTTTTGAAGTAGTTATATTGTTTTTTGATAAATTATAATTGCTGTTTAATTTATTATTACTTATTACTGTGTTGCTAGTGTTTTTAGTAGCGTTACTTTGATTTACAATAGTTGCTTCAAGCTTGTCAGTTTTATTAATTTCTTCTTCTTTATTTTGTTTTTGGTTGTTTTGTTCAATTGTGTTTTTATCTTTTAAAGCTGGATTATTAGCAGTTTTATTTTCTTCATTAATAATTTTCTCTGTGTCAACTATGGATGGAGTGTTGGATTTGTCAATAGTATTAAATACAGATTGACCTAAAAACAATAATAAAAGTAATGATACTGCAATACCACTTAATTTTAACCATAACGGAATTATAGCAATAGGTTTGTCCTCTTCCTTATTATTTAATTTGGAGTTTATGTTTTGCCAAACCTTTGGGTCTGGTTTAACATCAAAATCCTTGAATTTTTCCTGAAATAGGCGATCTATGTTCTTTTTACTACTCATTATAATGATTGGGATTTTAGTCCCGTTTTATATTCTTCTATTTTTTCTTTAAGCAATTGTCTAGCTCTTGCTAAATTTGATTTTGTTGTTCCTGTTGTTATAGCTAGCATATCAGCAATTTCTTTATGAGAATAACCATCTAAAACATAAAGGTTAAATACTAAGCGATATCTATCAGGTAGCTCTTGGATACACTGCAATAAAAAGTCAATTCCTACTTCGTCGTCGTCAATTTCTATATTTTGGTCAACAATTGCTTCTTCATTAACAATGTCAAAAACTTTTTGGCTTCTGTAGCGTTGTAGCACTGTGTTAATGGTAATTCTTTTAAGCCACCCTTCAAAACTACCTTTGTTTTTATATTGTTTTATTTTACTAAAAATGGTTATAAATGCATCTTGCAAATTGTCTTCTGCTTCTGCATACGAGTTTGAATACTTTAAGCTTATTGAGAATAACTTGCTTGAAAAAAGCTGGTATAATTCGCTTTGCGCTTTAGTATCATTAGACTTACATTTATGTATGAGTTGTTCTAAACTCAAAATTAAAACAAGGTGTTAGTTAATAATTAATTTTTATTCTACAATTATTTCCATTGATAGGTAAAGGTCTTCGTCATTTTCATCCTTTCCTTGCCAAAACTTAAAAATATGTGTTCCAATATTATTTGGAACAAAATTAAAAGTTGTTTCTGTTTCTAAATTGATTGTTTCACAATTCCCATTATCTGCAACCGTATTTAAAACTGCAACATGACTAATGTTTCCATCAATATCATAATAAATATCATTAAAATAATGACAATTTGAAGGCGATAAATAGGTTAAGTCTATTTGATAGGTTTCGCCGACCTCAAAATGTTGGGGCATTGATACACTATCAATAGGAAGGACTACAATGTAGCTGTTAATACTATCTTCTTCTGTGCTACAAGACAGTGTTAGGAAAGCTATTAAACAAATTAAAAATGGTTTCATTGATTAGTTAAACTAACGTTTGTTTATTTGTAGATGCTTAATAGGTTAAAAGGTTGCGTCTAAAAATAGAAAAATCCCGATTTATCGGGATTTTTATTTTAAAGACTGTCTTTAATTGCTTTCTTAATTTTTTGTTCCAGTTCATCAAATAGTTCTGGATTATCTTTAATAATTAGTTTAACCGCATCTCTACCTTGTCCTAGTTTGGTGTCTTCATAGCTAAACCATGAGCCACTTTTCTTAACAATTTCTTTTTCGACAGCTACATCTAATATTTCTCCAACTTTACTAACACCTTCTCCATACATGATGTCAAACTCTGCCATTCTAAATGGTGGTGCTACTTTGTTTTTAACAACTTTTACTCTGGTTTTATTACCAAGTACTTCTCCGTTACTATCCTTTATTTGTGTAGATCGTCTAATGTCTAATCTTACAGAAGCATAAAATTTTAATGCGTTACCACCGGTTGTTGTTTCTGGGTTACCAAACATTACTCCAATTTTTTCACGTAATTGGTTAATAAATATTACAGTACAATTAGTTTTACTAATTGAAGCGGTTAATTTTCTAAGGGCTTGAGACATTAAACGTGCATGTAATCCCATTTTAGAGTCTCCCATTTCACCTTCAATTTCACTTTTAGGTGTCAAAGCAGCAACTGAGTCAATAACAACTATATCAATTGCACCAGACCTAATTAAGTTATCTGTAATCTCTAATGCTTGCTCTCCATTATCTGGCTGAGATATAATTAAGTTATCGATATCTACGCCTAGCTTTTGTGCGTAAAACCTATCAAAAGCATGTTCTGCATCAATAAAAGCTGCAATACCACCAGCTTTTTGGGCTTCGGCAATTGCGTGTAAAGTTAATGTTGTTTTACCAGAAGATTCTGGACCATATATTTCAATGACTCTTCCTCTTGGATAGCCACCAACCCCTAAAGCAATATCTAATCCTAAAGATCCTGTAGGTATAGCATCTACGTCTACTACTGCAGCATCACTCATTTTCATTACTGTTCCTTTACCATAAGCTTTATCTAACTTATCAAGTGTAAGTTGTAATGCTTTTAGTTTTGCGTCCTTTTCTTTACTCATCGTCAATATTTTATTAAAAATTCTATGCTAAAATACTACTTTTTTTAAGGAATTTTAATTTTATGACGCAACCTTTTTAAAGTTTTTGCATCTACTTAATGAAGTGGAAAGAATATGCTATGAAAAAGAAAATTTTATCCGCTTTTAAAATTTTAATCCTTTAAAAATTAAGGGTATGAGATATTTAAGAAGATTAGTATTCACAAAAACATTAGGCGTTTCAGTTGCTGTTTTACTTAATAGTAACTGTAAAGCCGATGGGGGTTAGCTCGTAGGATTTTTTAATTAAATTTAAAAAATTATTAACGAGTTAGTCTATTAAAAGTCCTTTGCGATCGTCGCAAGGGACTTTTTTTTATTAGTAAATTGGCTAATTCATTTAAAATAATACCTTTGCAAAAACTTTTTATTAACACTTAAAACTAAGTATAGCATGCAACTGTACAACAAATTAAGCGCTAAAGAAAGAGCAGAACTTATAGAAAAAGCAGGTAAAGATCGTTTAACATTATCTTTTTATCAGTATGCTCAAATTAGCAATCCACAAGAATTAAGAGACCAATTATTTATTAAATGGGATAGTTTAGACGTCCTAGGTCGTATCTATGTCGCTACAGAAGGGATTAACGCTCAGCTATCGCTACCAGCAGATAATTTTGAAGCTTTTAAAGCCCACTTAGATAATATCGATTTTTTAAAAGAGGTAAGATTAAATATTGCTATTGAACAAGACAACATGTCTTTTTTAAAGCTTAAAGTTAAAGTGCGCGACAAAATTGTAGCAGATGGTTTAAACGACGACACCTTTGATGTTACTAATAAAGGGGTGCATCTATCTGCCAAAGAGTTTAATGCTATGCTAGAAAACCCAAACACAGTGTGTGTGGATATGCGTAACCATTATGAAAGCGAAATTGGACATTTTAAAGGTGCTGTAACACCAGACGTAGATACATTTAGAGAATCTTTGGATATTATCGAAGCTGATCTACGCGAACATAAAGAAGAAAAAAACCTATTAATGTATTGCACAGGAGGTATACGATGCGAAAAAGCAAGTGCCTACTATAAACATAAAGGATTTAAAAACGTGTACCAATTAGAAGGTGGTATTATTGAATACACTAGACAAGTTAACACAGAAGGTATTGACAACAAGTTTATTGGTAAAAACTTTGTTTTTGACGAGCGTCGCTCGGAGAAAATTAGTGACGATGTTATTGCAAAATGCCACCAATGTGGGACCTCATGCGATACACATGTAAATTGTGCTAATGATGCCTGTCACTTACTATTTATCCAATGCGAAGATTGTAAGACCGAAATGGATAACTGCTGTTCTACAGCCTGTAAAGAAATACATGCTTTACCATTTGAAGAGCAAAAAGCATTAAGAAAAGGACAAGGTAACAGTAACGATATCTTTAAAAAAGGACGTGCAGACCACTTACCTTATAAAAAAGATTTACGTAATATTTTTGAGACCTTTAAAAAATAAAGACAACATTTTGATAATAAAAAAGCGTGATAAATTTTATCACGCTTTTTTTATATTTTAAAGTCATCTAAATAATCTTATCTTTACACATTAACAAGAGTTGGAATGCGCTTACGCGGAAACAACTAATTATTAATCTTCATCTTTAGGGTAAACCCTTTAGATTCAATATATACACATAAATAGTATGGCTTGTCAAAGTTGCGCTACAGGAAAAGACGGACAACCAAAAGGTTGTAAAAATAACGGAACATGTGGTACAGATAGTTGCAATAAATTAACCGTTTTTGATTGGTTAGCAAATATGTCTGTCCCAAATGGAGAAAAACCCTTTGATTGGGTTGAGGTTAGATTTAAAAATGGACGTAAACATTATTATCATAATTCAGAAAACTTAACGCTAAGTATCGGAGATATTGTCGCTACTCAAGCCCAATCTGGTCACGATATTGGTATGGTAACCCTTACGGGAGAATTGGTACGCGTTCAAATAAAACGTAAAAAGTTTGATACTAAAACAGACGTTTGGAAAGTCTATAGAAAAGCCTCTCAAAAAGATATAGATATTTGGAGTGAAGCACGTGACAAAGAAGAACCTATGAAGGTTAAGGCGCGTCAATTTGCTATAGATTTAAAGCTTAAAATGAAAATCTCTGACATCGAGTTTCAAGGCGATAGTAGTAAAGCAACATTTTATTACACTGCGGAAGAGCGCGTGGATTTTAGAGAGCTTATAAAAATCTACGCTAGAGAGTTTAGAATTAGAATAGAAATGAAACAAGTCGGTTTCCGTCAGGAAGCTTCTAGACTTGGTGGTATTGGATCTTGTGGTCGTGAGTTATGTTGCTCAACTTGGTTAACAGATTTTAGATCTGTAAGCACAAGTGCAGCACGTTATCAACAATTATCACTAAACCCGCAAAAACTTGCAGGACAATGTGGTAAGCTTAAATGTTGTTTAAATTACGAACTAGATTCATATTTAGACGCCTTAAAAGCTTTTCCAAAAACAGACACTAAGCTTTATACAAAAAAGGGAACTGCAGTTTGTCAAAAAACAGACATCTTTAAAGGTCATATGTGGTATGCCTATGAAGGAGAATGGATGAACTGGCACTTAATTACAACCGACCAAGCAAGAGAAATAATAGAAATAAATAAGAAAAAAGAAAAAGTTGCTAGTCTTGAAGAGTATGCGGTAGATCTTAGTCTTGTAGATACTAAAACCGAGTTTGAAAACGTTGTAGGTCAAGATAGTTTAACACGTTTTGATGGTCCAAAAGGCAATAAAAAACGTAAAAACAATAGAAGCAGAAATAAAAAGCCTGCTCAAAATAAAGTAGGGGCAAAAACCAACAATAATAAAACCAACAATAATCAGCAAAACAACGCAAAGCCTAAGCCTAAACCTAGGCCTAAACGTAAACCAAACAAAAGGAAGCCTGAAAACAATAACAATAAGTCTAATGAAAGTAAGTAGAATTGTCATTGTTTTATTATTGGTTTTAATATCTTCTTGCGACTCTAAAGCGGTGTTTGACAAGTATAAAAATGTGTCTACTGCCTGGAATAAAGAAGATGTTGTGCAGTTTAAAATTAATGCACCAGACTCTATACAACCATATAATTTGTTTGTTAATGTTAGAAATACTAACGATTACAAATTCAGTAATCTATACTTAATTGTAACAATGGATTTTCCGCATGGAAAAACCCTTACAGATACTTTAGAGTATGACATGACAACTAAAAACGGTGAGTGGTTAGGTCAAGGCTTATCGTCTGTAAAAGAAAATAAATTGTGGTACAAAAAAGGGGTCATTTTTAACGAGGATGGTACATACAATGTCAGTATCCAACAAGCTATGAGAAAAAATGGCGACGTAAATGGTGTTGTTAATTTAGAAGGTATTACAGACGTTGGTTTTAGAATTGAAAAAACAGAATAATTAGTCAGATAGATATGGCAAAAACAAAAAAAGCAGAAGCTACAAATTTTGATAAGTATATAAGATGGTTTTGGATGCTGTTTTTAGGCGGTATACTATCGGTGGTGTTATTATTTCTTTTAGCATCTTGGGGTGCTTTAGGTGAAATGCCTGACCACACGCAATTAGAAAACCCTAAAACTAATCTAGCTACAGAGATTATTTCTTCTGACGGAAAAACCTTAGGAAAATTTTATTTTAGAGATAATAGAACACCAGTTAGTTATGACGAGCTTCCGGAGAATTTAGTTCATGCCTTAATAGCAACAGAAGATGTTAGATACATGGAGCATTCAGGTATTGACGCTCGCGGAACTTTAAGAGCAATTTTAAAACCTGGAACTGGTGGTGCAAGTACAATTACACAACAACTAGCAAAACAATTATTTACTAAAAGAGCCTCTAGTAACAAGGTAAAAAGGGTATTACAAAAATTTAAAGAATGGATTATTGCAATTAGATTAGAGCGTCAATATACCAAAGAAGAAATTGTAGCACAATACCTTAATATTGTCGATTTTGATAATAATGCAGACGGAATCCGTTCTGCCTCTAGGATTTATTTTGGAGGTAAAGAGCCAATTGATTTAAGTGTAAAGGAATCTGCAATGATTGTTGGGATGTTAGTAAACCCTTCCCTTTACAATCCACTAAAGGATAAAGGTAAAAGAGCTATTAGAACAAAACAAAGAAGAAATGTTGTTTTGGCGCAAATGGCAAAATATGGTTACATAACTAATTCTGAAAAGGATTCGTTACAAAAAACAGATTTAGGGATAAAATACACACCAGATAGTCACAGCTCAGGTACTGCTACCTATTTTAGAGAATACTTAAGAGACTTTATGAAAGAATGGATTAAAGATCCTAAAAACAGAAAGCCAGACGGTTCTAAATATAACCTAAATAATGATGGGCTTAAGGTCTATACTACTATAGACTCTAGAATGCAAAAGTATGCAGAGTTAGCAGTCGCTAGGCACATGCCAAGATTACAAGCAGAATTTTTTAATCAAAACACACCAGAACGTAATAAAACTGCACCATTTTTAGATTTGTCTAAAGACGAAGTTGATAATCTTTTAAACACTGCAATGACACGTGGTGAACGTTGGAGAATCTTGAAAAAAGCTGGGAAAAGTGAAAAAGAAATAAGAGCCTCTTTTTATAAACCTGCAAAAATGACCATCTTTAAATGGGAAAATGGATTGCCAAGTGAGGTAGATACTATTATGAAACCTATAGATTCTATGCGTTATTATAAGTCATTTTTACATCCAGGAATGATGAGTATGGATCCGCAAACCGGTCATGTAAAAGCATGGGTTGGTGGTATGAATTATAGACATTTCCAATACGACATGGTTAAACAAGGTAAGCGTCAAGTAGGTTCTACATTTAAACCATTTGTATATGCTACTGCAATTAACCAATTACACATGTCGCCTTGCGATAAATTACCACGTGCACCAATAACCATCGAAGCTAATAAATATGGAAACCCGGAACCATGGGCACCTAAAAATGATGGTGGAAATTATAATGGAGAGCTAACTTTAAAAGAAGCATTAGCAAACTCTGTAAATACAATAACTGCAAGATTAATGGATAAAGTTGGTCCTCAACCAGTTGCAGAATTAGCTAAAAACCTAGGTATCACATCAGATATACCATTAGTACCTTCAATAGCATTAGGTACACCAGATATTAGTGTTTATGAAATGGTTGGAGCTTACTCCGCATTTGCAAATCAAGGTGTGTATACAAAACCGGTTATGGTAACGACAATTGTCGATAAAAATGATACGGTTTTATACCAGTTTGTTCCAGAAACTAAAGATGTATTAAGTGAAGAAACCGCTTATGTAACTGTTAAATTAATGCAAGGTGTTGTTGAGTCTGGATCTGGAAGTCGATTAAGAGGTAAATGGAGAGCTAATCAAACCGTGTATAAAGAGATTATTACAGGATACCCTTATGAGTTGTCAAATCCTATTGCAGGAAAAACTGGGACAACACAAAACCAATCCGACGGTTGGTTTATGGGTATGGTGCCAAATTTAGTTACCGGTGTTTGGGTAGGAGCAGAAGATAGAGCAGTACACTTTAAAAGCATTACCTATGGTCAAGGTGCAGCTATGGCTTTACCAATTTGGGGAATGTATATGAAAAGCTGTTATGAAGATGAAACACTAGACGTCTCTAAATCAGATTTTGCTAGACCATCTAACCTTTCTATAGAGGTCAATTGTGATAATTATGTACCAGATGATGGTAATTCTCAAGGTTTAGATACTCCTACCGAGGAGGTTCCTGATGAGTTAGAAATGTAACATTAAATATATCTTAAAAAATTAAAGCCATTCACTTCAGAATGGCTTTTTTATTTATTAAATTTAAGCCACAAAAAATTAGAAAATAATGATTCTAAAAAAAGTTAATTCAGTGTCAGATGCGCTAAAAGGTGTTAAAGATAATATGACCCTTATGCTAGGCGGATTTGGACTTAGTGGAATTCCAGAAAATGCAATTGCAGAGCTTGTTAGACTTAATGTTAAGGGCGTCACTTGTATTTCAAATAATGCAGGAGTGGACGATTTTGGTCTAGGCTTACTACTTCAAAAAAAGCAAATCAAAAAAATGGTATCTTCTTATGTAGGAGAAAACGATGAATTTGAAAGACAAATGCTGTCCGGAGAGTTGGATGTCGAGCTAATTCCGCAAGGGACTTTAGCAGAACGTTGTCGTGCAGCTCAAGGTGGTTTCCCAGCAATTTATACACCTGCTGGTTATGGTACTGAAGTGGCAGAAGGTAAAGAAACCAGAGAGTTTGATGGTAAAATGTATGTTTTAGAACATGCTTTTAAAGCAGATTTTGCTTTTGTAAAAGCTTGGAAAGGTGATGCAGCAGGAAATTTAATCTTTAAAGGAACTGCAAGAAACTTTAATCCGGTAATGTGTGGCGCAGCAAAAATTACTGTTGCTGAGGTAGAAGAACTAGTTCCTGTTGGAACTTTAGATCCTAACCAAATACATATTCCAGGTATTTTTGTACAACGTATTTTTCAAGGTGAAAAATATGAGAAGAGAATCGAGCAAAGAACAGTTCGTACAAGAGAGTAATTGTCATTCCTGATTAGTCAGGAACCCATAAGAGGTATAAATTAAATACATTCCTGCTTTTGTAGGAAAGACAAAAAAACTAATTAAAATGTTAGATAAAACAGGAATAGCAAAACGTATTGCAAAAGAAGTACAAGATGGTTATTATGTTAACTTAGGTATTGGTATACCTACACTTGTAGCTAATTATGTGCGTGATGATATAGAAGTAGAGTTTCAGTCTGAAAACGGAGTTTTAGGGATGGGGCCATTCCCTTTTGAAGGGGAAGAAGATGCAGACATCATTAATGCAGGTAAACAAACTATAACAACATTACCAGGCGCTAGCTTTTTTGATAGTGCTACTAGTTTTGCAATGATACGTGGTCAGCACGTAGATCTTACTATTTTAGGAGCTATGGAAGTTGCCGAAAATGGAGATATTGCCAATTGGAAAATACCAGGAAAAATGGTTAAAGGTATGGGAGGTGCAATGGATCTTGTGGCTAGTGCTGAAAACATAATTGTTGCTATGATGCATACTAATAGAGCAGGAGAATCTAAACTGCTTAAAAAGTGTAGTTTACCATTAACAGGGGTTGGCTGTGTTAAAAAAATAGTAACTAATCTTGCAGTTATTGAAGTTACCGATAAAGGCTTTAAATTATTAGAGCGCGCTCCAGGAGTGTCTGTTGAGGATATACAAAAAGCAACTGAAGGGACTTTAATTGTAGAAGGAGATATTCCGGAAATGAGCTTATAATATTTTATTGTTAACTTAAATAAATTGATCTCAGATTCAATTTATTTGGCAAACATAAATAGACTTTAAATTAAAACCTTAATTAAGACTTGTCATTACAATTATGACTAGCCTTAATTAAGGTTTTCGCTTTTTAATAAACTATAATCAAACTAATTTACATATTACTTTATCGCTAATAGCATGGTGAAAACTTCTTAAATGTTAAAATTTAGTGTATTTCATCGAATATTTATGCTTTTAAGCTGATTAATCTAAAAAGAGGTTGTATGTTTGTAATCCCAAGTCTAACCAACTATAATAAAACCAAGTCTACCATGACTTAATCTATTTTAATTACTTTTTTGCCCCAAATTTACCAAAAACTTAACCTACTATGTTTTTTAAAAATTTTAAAAAAGGATTTAAAAATGCTGTTAAATTTATTAGCAGCGTTTTCTATTTAACAAAAAAAGTATTTATGTTATAATCCTTTTGGGATGGCACTAATTAATTTTTTAGTGTATTCTTTTTTAGGGGTATTGTAAATAACATCAGCATCGTCTAGCTCTTCAATCCTACCTTGATTCATTACTAGTAATTGGTCAC
Organism: uncultured Olleya sp.; assembly: GCA_947503885.1. GTDB lineage: Bacteria > Bacteroidota > Bacteroidia > Flavobacteriales > Flavobacteriaceae > Olleya. Next base: position 210,808 of record CANNFD010000003.1, read on the forward strand.
TCATGTATTTTACTACAGCTAAATCATGAGAAATAAATATATAGGTAAAACCAAAATTGTCTTTCAATTCATTTAATAGATTTAATACTTGTGCTTGTACAGATATGTCCAAAGCAGACACGGACTCGTCACAAACAATTAGTTTAGGTTGTAAAGCAATAGTACGTGCTATTCCTATACGTTGTCTTTGACCACCAGAAAACTCATGTGGATATCTATTAAAGGCGGTATCATCTAGGCCAACACGGTTTAAAATTTCCAATGTTTTTTCTTGTCTTTCAATATCAGTACTAAATAGATTGTGGACTTTCATTGGTTCCATAATAGCATTACCTATAGTAATCCTAGGGTTTAATGAAGCATAAGGATCTTGAAAAATAATCTGGATATCTTTTCTAATTGCAATAGTTTCTGCTTTAGTTAAGTTAGTAATGTCTTTTCCTTTATATAATATTTGCCCTTTTGTTGCTTTATCTAATAGTAATATTGCGTTACCTAAAGTGGATTTACCACAACCAGACTCGCCAACTAGTCCTAATGTTTCGCCTTCATATAAATTAAAACTTACATTATTTACTGCTTTAAAAATTTCCGCTTTAGCGAAAAAACCAGATTTAGAAACATATTCCTTTTCAAGATTTATAACCTGTAATAAAGGTGATTTTGAGTATATTTTTTCGTGCTTAATTTGTCGCATACTACTAGTCACAACTTCTTCTGAAACGGTATCGTTAAGTACATCTGTAATAGTAGGTAGCGTTTTTAAACGGACTTGCAAAGATGGTCTTGATTTGATAAGCGCTTTTGTATAATTGTCTTTTGGGTAGTTAAAAATGTGGTCCACTGTGTTTTGTTCTACAATTTGACCTTTATACATGACCAACACACGATTAGCGATTTCAGAAATTAAGCTCAAGTCATGAGTAATAAAAATAATACTCATTTTAGTTTCTGTTTGTAGTTCTTTTAAAAGACTAATTATTTCCTTTTGCACCGTTACATCTAATGCTGTTGTAGGCTCGTCTGCGATTAACAGTTGAGGTTTACAGGCAATCGCCATAGCAATCATGACACGTTGCTTTTGTCCTCCAGAAATTTCGTGTGGATACGCTTTATAAACGCGTTTTGGATCAGGGAGTTTTACTTTTTCAAATAAGCTTAGGGTTTCTTCCTTTACTTGATTTTTAGACAGTTTTGTATGCTGAAATAAAATTTCTTCAACTTGCTTACCACAAGTCATTGATGGGTTTAAAGAACTCATTGGTTCTTGAAAAATCATTGCAATTTTTTTACCTCTTATGGTTTGAAACTGTTTATTACTTATTTGTGTTAAATCTTGAGCATCAAAAATAATACTACCAGCTGTAATTTTAGAAATGTGTTTTGGTAGCAATCCTAAAATAGCTAAAGAAGACACAGATTTTCCAGAACCTGACTCTCCAACAATACCTACAATTTCGTTTTTATACACTTTATATGATATGTCTTTAATAATAGTCTTATAAGCAGACTCATTTTTAAAGTCAATTGTAAGGTTGTTTATATTAAGTATAATATCGGCCATATAGAGTAAAAGTAACTAATTTCTTTCAATTGATTGAGGGTAAAACCACACATAAAAGCGAATGTTTTTTTTTAATAGGTTTTTAATCGAAAAAAGTAAAATTACAAATGCTTTTATGTTATTATTTTAATAATTTAACCAAGAATTTAATATCATTTTCCCTAATCCTTTAAATAATTAATATGAAAAAAACAATTACTTTGTCATTATTAAGTTTTTTGTTGACGTTTTCTATTTTTGCCCAGCAAGAGAGAAATTGTTCTTCAATGGAAAATTTAGAACACAGAAAACAATTAGATCCAACATTAGAACAACGAATGGATCAAATTGAGGCTTTTACACAGCAAAGAATTGCACAAGCACAAAGTGCAAGAATAGATGGAGATATAATTACTATTCCAGTTGTTGTGCACGTTATCTATAGCAACTCACAAGAAAACATTAGTGAAGCGCAAATTTTATCTCAAATTCAAGTCCTAAATGATGATTTTAGAAGACTAAATTCTGATGCTGATAATACATGGTCTCAAGCTGCAGATACACAAATTCAATTTTGTATGGCAACAGTAGATCCAAATGGAAATGCAACTAACGGTATTACTAGAAAATCATCTTCAAAAACCTCTTGGGGTACTAATGATGCTATGAAAAAAGCATCACAAGGGGGAGTAAACCCTTGGGATACCTCTCAATACCTTAATATGTGGGTTTGTAATATTGGAGGCGGAATTCTTGGATATGCACAATTCCCTGGAGGTAGTGCAGCTACCGATGGAGTTGTAATGGGACCAAACTATTTTGGTTCTAAAAATGGAGGTTCTGGATTTTATTTATCATCGCCTTTTGATGAAGGACGTACAACTACACATGAAGTAGGACACTTTTTAAATCTTCGCCATATTTGGGGAGATGCTAATTGTGGTAACGATTTTGTAAGCGATACACCAACACACCAAACATCTAATGGAGGATGTCCAGTTGGGCAAGTATCTTGCAGCTCTACAGATATGGTGCAAAATTATATGGATTATACTAATGACTCCTGCATGAACTTATTTACGCAAGGACAAAAAGCACGTATGAGAGCTACTTTATTAAGTGGTGGTCCACGTGCAGCATTAGCTTTATCGGATAAATGTAGTACTGGTGGTACAACACCAACATGTACAGATGGAATACAAAATGGAGACGAAACTGGAGTTGACTGTGGCGGATCTACATGTTCACCTTGTGCAACAGGTCCACAATACTGTACATCTCAGGGTAATAATGTTAACGACGAATATATTAGTCGTGTACAAATAGGATCTATTAATAACGCATCTGGTGCCCAATTATATTCAGACTTTACAAGTATTTCTACAAACTTAACAACAGGGTCTACAAATACTATAACAATTACACCAACTTGGACAGGGTCAACATACTCTGAAGGTTATGCAGCTTGGATAGATTATAATAATGATGGAGATTTTACTGATTCTGGAGAACAAATATTCTCTAAAGCAGCATCTACAGCAACACCAGCAAGCGGAAGCTTTACAGTGCCAGCGGGTGCATTAACAGGAAGTACAAGATTACGTGTCTCTATGAAGTATAACGGTGTACCAACGTCTTGCGAAACTTTTTCATATGGAGAAGTCGAAGACTATACTGTTAACATATCAGTAGGAGCTGCAGATACAGTTAAGCCTATAATTACTTTAGTAGGTGCCTCAACAGTTAATTTAACTGAAGGAGACACTTATAACGAGCAAGGGGCGACAGCAACAGATAATGTTGATGGAGACCTTACATCTAGTATCGTAATATCAGGAACAGTAAATACAAGTTCTGCAGGTACTTATACTAGATATTATAATGTAAGTGATGCAGCAGGAAATGCAGCTAATCAAGTAACAAGAAGTGTTGTGGTTAGCCCAGCAAGCACAACTGGTTGTTCTAGCGGAGTATCATCTTTTCCTTATAATGAAGGGTTTGAGTCTGGTTTTGGAGCATGGACACAAGGTAGTGGTGATGATTTTGATTGGACAAGAAGAAGTGGGTCAACACCATCAAGTAATACAGGACCATCAAGTGCAAGTGAAGGATCACAATATGTATATATGGAATCTTCAGCACCAAATTACTCTACAAAACGTGCAATATTAGTGTCTCCTTGCTTTAACTTATCAGGAGTTGCTAATGGTAACTTTAGCTTTAAATATCATATGTATGGTACATCTGCTATGGGAAGCTTAAACTTAGCGGTAAGTACCAATAACGGGTCTTCTTGGACAACAATATGGACGGTTTCTGGAAATAAAGGAAACTCTTGGTTAACTGCTAATGTAGATTTATCATCTTATTCGGGTAATTCAATTAGATTGCGTTTTGATGGTACAACAAGTACGACTTGGCAAGGTGATATGGCTGTAGATGCTATTAGTCTAACTAATGGGTCTGCAGATAAATGTGCTGGAGTTCAGGCTTACAATAGTAGCCAGTCCTATTCAGTAGGGGATCAAGTAACATACCAAGGGTATTTATACGAAAGAACTTCAAGTGGATGGACAAACTTAGGGGCTTGTGGTACAGCAAGAGTTACAAACGAAGGTTTTGTACAACATCTTGGTGTAGATATATCTGTATATCCAAACCCAATAAAAGGTAACGCACTATTTGTAAAAACTAATGTAGAAAACTTACCATTTACAGTTGTAAATATGTTAGGACAACAAGTTGCAAAAGGTGTTACATCGTCAAGCGGAATTAATGTTAGTCAGTTAGAAGCTGGGTTATATTTAATACAGTTTGAAGTAAATGATACAATTGAAACTAGAAAGTTTATAAAACAATAACAAGTGCAACCTTAAACTAACCAATGTTATTGTTAAAAGTCCCAACGTAAGTTGGGACTTTTTTATTTTTAAAATATAATCTTAATTGATTTGGTTTATCTTGATGGTATAACGCTATTTTGTTAATTAACTAGTTGGTTCCTTTTGAGTTTCTCGGGATAGGATTATCTAAAACTAAAAGTTACACATGTATAATCTCATCGTCGGTTAAAATAGAATCACCGCGTAATCTTAAAAAGATTTGTGCTACTGCAATAGTGTCTTTTTCGCAGTAAATAATGATGCGGTCAATATCATTGTCTTCATAATAGACTTTGTATACTTCACTACCATCAATATCATCTTTAGGTGAAGGAATACCTAAAACATTAGTCATTAATTTTAAAGAAGTGTAGGATTTAAAATCCCCAAATTTCCATAATTCCATGGTATCCAAGTGTGGTATTTCCCAAGGTTTTTTCCCAAATAAATTTAATTTATAGGGTAGCTCAATATTATGAATTATCATACGTCTTGCTATGTAAGGAAAATCAAACTCTTTACCATTATGTGCGCATAATAAGTGTTTAGCTTGACTAAAATGCGAGATTAATAAGTTTTTAAACTCGACTAACAGCTTTCTTTCTTCTCCATAAAAAGAAGTTGTTCTAAACAAACGTGTGTCTCCTTGAATTGTAAAATACCCAACCGATATACAGACTATTTTACCAAATTCAGCCCAAATACCTGCACGGTCATAAAACTCTTCTGCTGTAAACTCTTCCTTGCGCTGGTAACGTGATTTAGCATCCCAAAGTTCTTGTTTAGTTTTATCTAATTCAGAAAAGTGATGTGTTTCCGGAACCGTTTCGATATCTAAAAATAAGATATTTTCAAGATTGAGTTTACTTATCATATTTTTTTAATTATTATCTAACATCTTGTATGCTTCTTCAATATATAACGATATATCTTCTGTAAAAGCTCCAACGCCTTCATCTGGCGATTTTTGGTGACCTAAACGAACAATTATAACATTGTCTTCTGGTTGGACAATTACGTATTGTCCTAGGTGTCCACGCATCATTTTAAAGTCTTTACCGTTGTGAGTTTTTAACCACCATCCATAGCCATATTCTGGACTAGAAGGAAAACGTGGTTTTAATGATTTTGCTACAAAAGCAGAATCCAATATTTGTTGTCCATTCCATTTTCCGTGATCTTTATACAATTTTCCAAATCGCGCAAAATCTTTAGCATTACTTGCAATACAACAGTAGGCTTTAACTAAGTCGTTTGCTTCACTATCCAATTGCCATAGTGTTGCATTTTCGCTACCTAATGGTTTCCAAAAACTATCCGTTAAATAATTATACATTTTTTTGCCAGTTGCTTTTTCAATAACCATTGCTAACATTTGTGTGTCCCCACTTGCGTATTTAAAGGCTTGACCAGGTGTTGTTACAACTTTTAAGCCATTCATAACTTTCGCTAAATCGTCATCAAAATAAGCGCGAGTTGTTATTGATAAAGGCGAGTAATAGGCTTCGTCCCAATTGGTGCCTGATGCCATACTACTTAAATCTCCAACAGTCATTTTTGCAGCTTCACCATCACAAAAAGCAGGTAAAAAGTCGCAAACTGGTTGGTCTAAACTTTTAATATATCCTTCCATAATAGCTTTACCCATTAAACCAGACACATAGCTTTTAGCCATAGAAAAAGAATTAGATTTCGAATCTTTATTGTAGCCATCATAATAGTTTTCAAACCAAATACTATCATTTTTAATAATTACATACGCTACTGTACCCCAGTCTTTATTAGCTTTTTGTAATCTTGAGGTTTCTGTTACAGTGTTGTAGTCTTTATGGTTTGGCCAAGGTAAAGGTGTTCCGTTTTCAATTACTTGATTATCAAAACGCTTATAGTCGTCTAAAAACGCAGTAGTGTAACCACGCATATAAATAGTACGTACAGCTTTTATAAGGTAGTCTGTGTCTGTGATGTAAAGGGTTGCGACTAGCAATCCAAAAAGTACAACAAGTACTTTTAGAAGGTTTTTTAAAAATTTCATTTATTTAATTTAGTTTTTAAATATAATGAAATTATAACTCAAAATTTAATTATTTTCTTGTCTAGACGCTAGCTTTTTCTTGTAGAATTCCTTTTTTGCAACATATAATGTTTTTGAAAATTCAGCAATAACTTGAGCATCGGTATTAACTAATTGCATTGTCTTTTCAATGTCCACTTGGTGCTCTGTATTAAGTTTTTGTTTTAGGGCTTCAATTTCTTCAGCAGAAAAAATAAATTCGCCATAAATAGTGCTTTTCCCAGGACGTTTATATTTAGCAGTAACTGCTTTATCCCAAACCACATAATCATTACCCAAAATTTGGATTAATTGTATCATGTAAATAGGATCTGTAGCAGATAACATGCTACCTCCAAACATTGAGCCTGCGTAATTACGGTTTTTCCAACTAAGTTTTAATCTTATTTTTACGTAGTGTAAATCATCGCTAACCTCTATAAGTCTTGCAGTAGTACGTCTATACATTGGCGACCAATTAAAACCATATTTGTAAATGTTTGCTGGTTTTACAAAGCGTGTTAAAAAATCTGTTGCAATTTTATACATTAAAATAAGGACTGTTGTTTATAAGGGTTTTCGTGGGCTATTAGCCATTTTTTACGGTGTAGACCACCAGCATAACCTGTTAAGCTACCGTTACTACCAATAACTCTGTGACAAGGTATGATAATCCAAAGGGGATTTTTACCATTAGCATTAGCAACTGCTCTAATTGCTTTTACATCACCTAATTGTTTTGAAAGTTGAAGGTAAGATGTGGTTTTGCCATAGGGTATGGTTTGTAGTGCGTCCCACACTTTTTTTTGAAAAGTAGTGCCTTGCGGATTTAGCTTTAAGCTGAATTGCTTGCGCAAGCCTTCAAAATATTGGTTAAGTTGAAACACACAGTCTTCTAATACTTCCGGAATAATATCTGTAAGTTTTTGTTCAGCATTTAAAACGGTTACAGATGCAATACCATCTATATCACCGGTGACTTTGGTAAAACCTAAAGGTGATTTGATAATGCATTCTTCCATTATTATTCTGAATTATTATCTTCTATAATCCCCAGTTTTTTAGCACGTGCTTCCCAACTTTTTCTAGCTAAACTTTGTAAGTCACTAACGTTATCACTTTCGTCCATGATTTCCATACCAAGTAGGGTTTCAATAACGTCCTCCATAGTTACAATCCCACTAACCGAGCCATACTCGTCAACCACTAAAGCCATATGGTTTCTAGTTTCTACAAGTTGTTCAAATAAAGTTGGAATAGGTAAGTTACGTTCTACAATTATAATGTCTCTTTTTAAATCTACTAATTTTTTAGAGCCATTACCTAAAGCCATTTCTTTAAAAATTTCGTCTTTTAAAACCAAACCTTTTATATTGTCTTCAGTTTCTGAATACACAGGAATTCTTGAAAAACGAACATTCATATTTCTATTAAAAAAATCTTTTACCGTTGTCGTTTCATCTTCAGATTTCATAACTGTTCTTGGTGTCATTACATTTTTTGCAAAAACCTCTTTAAAGGTTAGTAGATTTTTAATAATCTTACTTTCGTTACCTTCAAAAACACCTTCTTCGTGTGCCATGTCTGCCATAACTAAAAAACCCTCACGACTTAATACGCTACCATGACCTTTACCGCCAATTAACTTAGTTGTAAGTTGCATTAACCATAATAAACCTGTCCACTTTAAAGGGAATATTAAAATGTTAAGTGCTGTTGTAGTAAAACCAGCTAAACTTTTCCAATAGGTTGCGCCAATGGTTTTTGGAATAATTTCTGAAGCCACTAATATTAAAATAGTCATTACTGCAGATACTATAAATACACCATAGCCATCTCCACTTCCGTACAATCCTTCTGCCTCTTTACCAACTAAAATTGCGCCAACAGTGTGTGCAATAGTGTTTAAGGTTAGGATTGCAATTAAAGGTCTGTCAACATCCTTTTTAAGTTCTTCTAAATTAGTTGCAAAGGATTTACCTTCTTGTTTTTTTACATTAATAAATGTTGGTGTAACACTTAAAAGTACAGCTTCTAGTATAGAGCATAAAAATGAAAAGAAGATAGATATAATTCCGTAAAATAATAGTAGAGTCATTAATTATATAAAGTTTCTGCAAAAATAACTATATTTTTTTTAACTTGTTGTTTATAATTCCCTTACAATTCTGATTGGTCGCTTAATTTTAATATTTTGATTATGGAAGACTTCAAGACTAAATTAGATGACATTAAGTTAAGTGTAACTGTGCAAGTTTTTAGTGATGCGCTTTTAGATGGCTCTAACAAGATATTTATATCTATATATCATAAAGATGCGCCTAGAAAATGGCGAAAAATGGATGCCAATCAAAAGCAACCCAATGTATTTACTTCTCAAATTGACAAATCAAGAGTATTAAAAAGACCTATTTTAAAAATTAGAACCAACTTTATCGTTGATGATATTAGTTTAAAGGAATCCATAGCAAAAGTATCAACTGTAAAGTACAAGATAGAGGACACCTTAAATAATGCGGATTATGTTTCTAAATTTGAAGTTAATGAAGAAGAATACGACCTAGGAAAATCAGACGATGAAACGTTTAGTATCGCAAAAAAAGTAAATGTCATTTTTACTTAATCTTAAACTATATAGATATGAAGATTTTAAAACCTTTGACGCTACTAGTTTTTTTATGCAGCACTGTTGTGTTTGCACAAGAAAACATTTCTATAAACGATTTTAATTTTGAAAGCACTACCAATCCAGCATTTAGCTTGTTAGAAGAAACGCCAACACAGATAAATACACCAGACAATTTAAAAGCTTTAGGATTGTATTTATCCAATGGTTTTTCAAATACCAATATAGCTGTAGAGGTCAATCCCTATTGGATAATTGATTTTGATATAAAACGCTCTTACCAAAATTATAGAGGTATAAAAACTAATAAAAACGGAAAGACTTTTATCGACCCATTTATTGGATTAAAAACTAATTCGTCTTTTTCTGTTGGTTACATAGATAAGCAGTTTGATACGTTTGAGGACCAAAAAAAGACTATTGCTATAGGTTATAGAACTACAGTATTACAATTTTTTAATGCAAACCGAATCGAGAAAATCCAAAATGCAATCCAGCAAATTGATAACGGAGTAACTAGTCCATTAAATAAGTTGTTTGAAGAATTTCTTGCTGGCGAAGCTGTTAATTTTCCAGGTAGTGGAAGTTGTAATGCGTTAGAAACAGATTTAGATTTAAAAACCAAGTACGAAACTTTAGCACAAGATTTTTTAGATCGTATTATAGAGGATCAAGACCCAGATGACCCAGACACTTTTGCGATTAGAGGAAAAAATATTTTATCAAGTACAGATAGATTAAATATATCAAATACAGAAGTGGTTAACAGTTACTTTAAAGACAGATGCGAAAACATTAAAACTTTTGTAACCAACCCTAAAACCATAAAACCTGTTTTTAGACTAGATGGCGCTGTTGGTTATAGTCTTTTGTTTAAAGAAAACGAAATAAATACCGCAACTGCAAACCGCTTTGGAGCATGGTTAACTGCAGATTTTGCAGTACAATTTAATAGTAAAAGTTACTTGCATTTATATGGTGTTGGAAAATATGTAGATGACGGATTTAATCTAAATGAAGCAGGTGTTTATAACAATCAAAATTTTTGGGATTATGGGGGAAAAGTAGAGTTAGAACTTGTAAAGCTTAAGTTTGCTTACGAGTATTTAAAGCGCTCCATAAATAATGAGCAATTTAGATCTGTTGGTAATATTACCTATCAAGTCAATAAAAAGATAAGTGTAACTGGAGGTTTTGGAAAAGATTTTCCTTTAGAGAACAATCTAGTTACTATCCTTGGTATAAATTGGGGATTGGATTTAGGCGAAGATTCCTTTTTTGAATAATAAAAGGTACTAAACAGTAATAAAAAAGGGTTCAATTATAACTTAATTGAACCCTTTTTTTTATGATAGTAACTTAACGACATCTTTTGCAAAATAACTTGCAATTATATCTGCACCAGCACGTTTAATGGCTGTAATTTGCTCCATCATTACAGCATCGTGGTCTAACCAACCTTTTTCGGCAGCAGCCTTAAGCATAGCATATTCTCCAGAAACTTGATACACAGCAACCGGTACGTCAACTTCGTTTTTAATTTCTCTTACAATATCTAAATAGCATAAACCTGGCTTTATCATTACAATGTCTGCACCTTCGTCTATATCCATTTCTGTTTCGCGTAAGGCTTCAAAACGGTTAGCATAATCCATTTGGTAGGTTTTTTTATCTTTCGGAATATCCTGAGCATCCACTGGAGCAGAGTCTAAAGCATCACGAAAAGGACCATAAAAGGCAGACGCATATTTTGCAGAATAACTCATGATACCTGTGTCAGTAAACCCATCGTCTTCTAAAGCTTCGCGAATAGCTAAAATACGACCATCCATCATATCACTTGGAGCAACAAAATTGGCTCCAGCTTCTGCATGAGATACACTCATTTCAGCTAAAACATCTACAGTATCATCGTTAACTACTATACCGTTTTCTATAATACCATCATGTCCATAAACCGAGTATGGATCCAATGCTACATCTGTCATGACTAACATGTCCGGACAAGCGTTTTTAACTGTTTTAATGGCACGTTGCATTAATCCATCAGGATTGATAGCTTCCGTCCCTTTATTGTCCTTTAAATTATCTGGGACTTTTACAAATAGCAACACCGATTTTAAGCCTAATTTCCAAAGTTCTTTAACTTCGGATTGTAATAGGTCTAAGCTGTAACGATAGTAATTTGGCATAGATGCAATTTCTTCTTTTACACCTTTTCCTTCTACTACAAATAATGGTACTAAAAAATCGTTTGGAGAGATAATAGTTTCTCTAACTAAGCTTCTAATCGCTTCGTTGGTTCTTAATCTTCTATTTCTTTTAATTGGATACATATTATATTAGTTTTTGGCATACCCTAAGTAATACCATTTGTTGTTTTCTTTTATAAAAGCAGATTTTTCATGAATAACGTCTACTTTGCCATTTTCATAAAAATAGGCGTTAAAGGTTACTGTTCCTTTATCCTCATTTTTTAGACCTTCAGTTGTTTTAAGGATTTCAAGTTTAATCCACTTTACTGATTTTGCCCATTTTACAATTGCTTTTTTTTCTGAAATTGGTCTGGTAGAAATATGATGCGTTTGCATTAAATAATCCCCATTGGCCATTACAAAAGCGCTATACCTAGAGCGCATCAGTTGCAAAGCTGTTTCTGTTTTTCCATTGTTTAAATGAAACACTTCACAGCAATTTTTATAGGTTTTATTAGTTCCGCAGTAACAATTCATTTTACACCCAATCTTTCGGGTTTTGTAATACGTTTATAAGTCTTTCTTCTTCGCTTCCAGATTCTGGATGATGATCGTAAACCCATTGTACGTGCGGAGGAAGACTCATTAAAATACTTTCAATACGGCCATTAGTTTTTAAACCAAAAAGGGTGCCTTTATCGTGTACTAAATTAAACTCGACATAACGACCACGACGTATTTCCTGCCAATCACGTTGTGCTTTGGTGTACTGTAAATCTTTTCTTTTTTCTACAATAGGAACATAAGCCTCTAAGAAACTATCACCAACTTGAGTAACAAAGTCATACCAATTTTGCATGCTCATGTCTTCTGAAGCTTTGCAGTAATCAAAAAATAAGCCTCCAACGCCACGACCTTCGTTGCGGTGGGTGTTGTAAAAATACTCGTCGCAACGCGCTTTGTATTTTGGATAAAATTGGGGATTATGATTATCGCAAGCAGTTTTGCATGTCTGATGAAAGTGTTTTGCGTCTTCGTCAAACAGATAATAGGGTGTTAGGTCTTGTCCACCACCAAACCATTGGTCTACAATATTTCCGTCTTTATCATACATTTCAAAATAGCGCCAATTAGCGTGTACTGTTGGTACCAAAGGATTTTTAGGATGTAATACTAGGCTTAATCCACAAGCAAAAAAATCGGCATCTTCTACACCAAAATATGTTTGCATACTGTCGGGTAATTTACCATGTACTCCAGAAATATTAACACCTCCTTTTTCAAAAACGTTTCCGTTTTCTATGACTCTTGTTCTTCCGCCACCACCTTCAGGTCGCTTCCAAATGTCCTCTTGGAATGTTGCTTTACCGTCAATTTTTTCTAGACCAGCTGTAATAGTGTCTTGTAGTTGGTGTATGTATTTAAAAAATTTATCTTTCATTATATATTTCGTATAACTCCATATCTAGCGGATTTTCGCCTATAGGTGTAAATTCGTTTTTTAAAGTTTTAACCCATTTAAAACTATTATTTTTTGCCACCTTAACACTGCTAATATTGTCTTTATAAACTATAATTTGTAAAGTTTTTAGGTCATGTGTTGTAAAAGCATAATTAATTAATGCGTTTATGGCTTTAGTTGTTAGGCCTTTACCTTCAAAATTATAATCAATGCAATAGGCAAATTCACCTTGTTTTTTAGCCCAATCTAGCTCCTTAATATAAATAACGCCAACTAACGCTCTAGTATCAGATTGTTTTAATGTAAATACAAACTCTTCTTTATCTATAAATTGCTTGGCTTTTTGGTCTACAAACAATTGTGACAGCGTAGGTGTTAAGTTTTCTTTTAACGTGTTAGGAAAATATTTTTGTAACCTGTCTTGATTGGCAATCATAAAATTGCAAATCTTCCATGCATCTCCATTATGGATTGGACTGATTTCAAAATTATCAAAATTGGCAATCATTAGATTAGTTTTTGATTTTCGGTTTGGATAAGTTTTATTGTGCTTAATGATGCAGCAGTAACACTAAGTGGTAATACTAAAATTACACCAACAAAAGGAATTAGTAAACACAGAATAAAAATAATACCATTTCCAATAGCGACCCCTCTATTTTTTTTAACAAATTGTAAGCTGTCTTTGTAATTGTAATGACGCTCTAATGTATAGTCCATATTTCCAAATCCAGCATAATACCCTTGTACTAAAAACAATAATATTGTTGAAAAAATATTTACCACAGGTATAAACTTAAGTAGTAAAATTGGAATGGTAATTAGTAGCTCGCGACCAAGATTTCTAATATTAATTCTGATACCTCTCCAAAGTTGCTCTTGAAACGATGTTTTTCTATGATTATGCTTAGTTACTCCTGTTAAATGAGTTTCTATTTTTTCTGAAACAGGACTCATAAAAGGCGCTGATAAGGCCATTATAATATGCTTGTATAGAATTAAACCTATTGCTACAACTATGATTGCTCCAATAAAAGTTGAAACTGTAGTAAAGGTTTGTTTACCCCATTCCCATAACCAAACTTTAGCTATTAATCGACCGATATTATCTGATAATCCGTAAGCAGCAAAACCAATTACAGAAGCTGTGATGATACTGATAACAATAGGAATAAAAAAGTACTTCCAAAGCTTTAGCTTTGATATCAAAGCTAAAGCACCAGAGTAACCGTTAATTCCTTTAAATATGTTTTGTATCATAATCCGATTTGTCATTGCGAATCATGCTTTTTGCATGATGTGATAATTAAAAGATTACCACGTCACTACGTTTATGTAGTAACTATTCCGCTTTATACTCCTTTACTGCATCAATAAATGCTTTAGCATTTTCTAACGGTATGTTAGGTAAAATACCATGACCAAGGTTTACAATATATTTGTCTTTACCAAACTGGTTAATCATTTGGTGTACCATTTTCTTGATTTCTGCTGGAGGAGAAAACAAACGAGTAGGATCAAAGTTACCTTGAAGTGTAATGTTTCCGCCAGTTAAGTAACGTGCGTTTTGTGGTGAACATGTCCAATCTACACCTAATGCTGCAGCGCCAGATTTAGCCATAGTATCCAAAGCAAACCAACATCCTTTACCAAATGCAATAACTGGTGTTTCGTCTTTTAAAGCATCAATTATTTGTTGGATGTATTGCCATGAAAACTCTTGGTAATCAACAGGAGAAAGCATACCTCCCCAAGAATCAAATACTTGAACCGCGTTAACGCCAGCTTTTACTTTTTCTTTTAAGTAAGCGATAGTGGTGTCTGTTATTTTTTGTAATAATTGGTGAGCAGCAATAGGGTTTGTAAAACAAAACTCTTTTGCTTTGTCAAAGTTTTTAGAGCCTTGACCTTGCACACAATAACATAAAATAGTCCAAGGTGAACCAGCAAAACCAATTAAAGGCACTTCGTCGTTAAGTTTTTCTTTTGTTGCTTTTATAGCTTCGTAAACATAATTTAAAGCTTCTTTTACATCTGGAACAATAACGTTATCTACGTGTTGTTGCGTACGAATTGGATTTGGTAAATAAGGACCAAAATTAGGTTTCATTTGCACCTCAATATTCATTGCTTGAGGGATGACCAAAATATCACTAAATAAAATGGCTGCATCCATACCGTATCTTCGGATTGGTTGCACAGTAATTTCACTTGCTAATTCAGGAGTTTGACAACGTGTAAAAAAGTCGTACTTAGCTTTTATCTCCATAAATTCTGGAAGATATCTACCTGCTTGACGCATCATCCAAACCGGTGGACGCTCTACTGTTTCTCCTTTTAATGCTCTTAAAAATAAATCGTTTTTCAACATATCCTTGTATCATTCCCGCGTAGACGGAAAATCTTTTAAATTATTATTATTTGATACTTTACTACTGTCCTTTTGAGGGGCTATTTGGTGTAATGCTCATTTACTAACTCTATTACACTTTCTACAGTTGGTACTTTTGCAATACGTACATCGTCAAAATGTTTGCTAGCTTCTTTTGCAGTTGTTTCGCCTATGCAAAAAGCAATACCGTTTGCATCATTTTCTTTTTTATAACTTTGTACTGTTGATGGGCTATAAAACATAACACCTTCAACGCTTTCTGGAAGTTTTATGCTATCTAATTTTGTTTGATAGGCTTCAACCTCGTTAACTTTAATGTTATTTTCTGTAAGGATTTCTGGTAAATCATCTAATCTAACATCACTGCAAAAATAGGTTACTTCTGTACCTTCCATAAAATCCACTAAATACTCAGCTAATTTCTTGGCGTTTTTTTCGCTATGTAAGACTTTGCCAATGCGTTTTTCAATCATTTTTTTAGTACGACGTCCAACACAATAGATGTTTTTAAACTGAAGCTCTACCGCTGAATAATTAGTCAATAGGGCTTCAACAGCATTTTGACTTGTTATGATTACATTTTTAATTTCGTTTTTTAAGAATCTTGGGTGGATCCTATTTAAACTAATCTTTACAAAGTCAGAGCTGTCGGGTTTAATTTTTTCGTTAAACAAAAAGCGTTGCGCTTCAGTCAATGATTTTGTCGAGTAGATGTTTGTTTTAACATACGACTCCTTTAGCTCGTCCATTAAATGGTTACCGCCACGTTCTAGAATATAATCAGAACACCAAGTTGAAATATCATGATGTTCGCCTAACATTTTTACGCGTTTTACATGTATTTTTTTTGTGCCATCTTTACTAAGTAAAACTCCTTCAAAGGTGACTTCGTTATCTTTAATAAAAGCCAATGCACCAATTGGAGCAGAGCAACCACCTTCTAATTTGTTTAAAAAATCACGTTCAATCGTAGTACAGATTTCTGTTTCTTCATGATTGATTTCGGATAGAATAGCTCTAGTTTCTTCGTCTTCCTCTAAAGCAGCAATCATAATTGTGCCTTGTGCTGGAGCAGGAATCATCCAGTCTAAATTTACTGCATCTTCAGGTCTTAAGTCTAATCTACCAATACCTGCTGCTGCAAAAATAGCTCCATTCCAATCATTGTCTTTTAGTTTTTGTAATCTAGTGTTTACGTTTCCTCTTAACTCTACAACTGTATGAGTTGGAAAACGATTTAACCATTGTGCGCGTCTACGTAGACTTCCGGTTGCAACCGTTGCTTCTCTAGAGGCTAAAAACTCTTCATTATCTTTAAATAAAAGCGTGTCTTTAACATTACCACGTTTTAAAACAGCAGCTTGCACAATACCTTTTGGTAGTTGTGTTGGCACGTCTTTTAAAGAGTGTACAGCAATATCGATATCTCCATTTAACATAGCTATATCTAAAGTACGTGTAAATACTCCGGTAACTCCTAACTCATATAAAGGTTTGTCAAGGACTAAGTCGCCAATAGATTTTATAGGGTGTAAAACACTCTCATAACCTAATGCTTTTAACTGACTTTGTACTGCTTTTGCTTGGTATAATGCTAAGTCGCTATCGCGAGTACCAATTTTAATTATTTTAGACATGCTTTGTGGTGTTTTCTAGTTGAAACACTTTTTTAATTAGTTCTAAACTTGCATCTGTAGAGAAAGATTCGTCTTTTAAATGATGCGCAAAATGATTTGTTATTTTTTGAATAATCTTATTACTGATTATTTCGGCTTGTTCTTCATTGAAGTTAGCCATTTTTTTACGTTGGGTATCAAGCTCAGCATTTTTAAAGTCTTGTAACTTATGCTTTAATGCTTTAATGGTTGGTGCAAATTTTCTTGTTTGTAACCAACCAATAAAATCAGCTTTGATGTCTTCAATAATACTTTCAGCTAAAGGAATTTGTAATTTTCTACGCTCTAAAGTTTCATCGGTAATTTGTGATAAATCGTCTAAATGTATTCGCTTAACGTTTGGAAGATCTGTGACGTTGTCATCCACGTTTTTAGGAATTGATAAATCTAATATTAATAAGTCCTTTTTAGATTGTATTAATTGCTTGTCAACTGTTGGGTTTTGTGCGCCAGTTGCTACAATTAAAATATCAGCTTCGTTTATTTCTTCCTGAAGGTTTGCATAATCTTTGACAACTAAATTAAATTTACCAGCAACAGCTTCTGCCTTTCCTTTAGTCCTGTTTATTAAAGTGATTTGTTCGTTTTTAGTATGTTTTACTAAATTCTCACAAGTATTACGACCAATTTTTCCGGTACCAAAAAGTAAGATGTTTTTATCGGTAACGTTATCAATTGTGTTTAATATATACTGTACTGATGCAAATGATACGCTGGTTGCACCTGAAGAAATTTCAGTTTCGGTTTTTATACGCTTACTAGCTTGTATTACAGAATTTACTAAGCGCTCAATAAAAGGATTTAGTAAGTCGTGTTTTTTTGAAGCTATAGTACTTTTTTTAAGTTGACCTATAATCTCAAAATCACCTAAAATTTGACTATCTAAACCAGAACCTACTTTAAATAAATGTGAAATAGCTTCGGTACCTTTATAGATATATGCAAATTTTTGAAACTCTTCAACAGTTCCTTTTGTGTTGTCACACAATAATTGAATAAGTTGATATGGGTGTTCTGCAAATCCGTAAATTTCTGTACGATTGCAAGTTGACGTTACGATTAGACTTTCTATACCGTTAGATTTTGCTTGACTTAAAAGTGCTAATTTAGAAGGTTCGTCTAAACTAAAACGACCTCTAATTTCAGCATCTGCTTTTTTATAGCTTAAACCTAAGGCATAAAAATATGTGCCTGTTGACATGTGATAGTGCTCCATTTACCTGACTGGGACTTTATTAAAAGCAAATTTATGTAGTATATTATTTAAAAAGTAACGCTACAAGAACTTTTAATATCGATTTTGGTTTTTTGATGCTAAAATGTATTGAACTATGATATTTATCATATTTTTGTATATAATTCAATGGTTCAGGACTTAGTTGTTTAGAATCAATCTAAATAAAATAGATTTATGAAGTCAACTTCAAGTTTAGAAAATGTCGCTAAAAGTTCTTTTAATGAAACTCAGGTAGATCAAGATGTTTTTGTATTAACTTATCAAAATGAAACCGTTAAAAATCAGATTGTTGAGCGTTTTATTGACAGTAGTTTTATTCAATTTCATTTTTGTTTAAAAGGGAATAGTGATTTTATCTTTAATAATGGGGCTTATGTTTTAAATATAGCAGAAGAGACGTCTTTATTGCTTTATAATCCACAAAGAGACTTACCTATTCATCTAGAGGTTAAACCAGAATGTTGGTTAGTATCGGTGCTAATTTCTATTAAAAAATTTCATGGTTTGTTTTCTCAAGAAGCAGATTATATAACGTTTTTAAGTAGTGATAACAAAGACAAGAAATATTATAAGGACGGAAAGATTTCGCCATCTATGGCTATTGCATTAAACCAAATTATAAATTACAACTTAAACTCGTCTATTAAAACCTTGTATTTTAAAGGAAAAGCTTATGAGTTGCTTAGTCTTTATTTTAATAGAGGTGAGGATGCTAATATAGAGCAATGTCCCTTTTTGGTAGACGAAACTAATGTTGCAAAAATCAAGGAGGCTAAAGATATAGTTATTGCAAGAATGGCTGAGCCACCAACTTTACAAGAATTATCAGACGAGATAAATTTACCTCTTAAAAAGCTAAAAGAGGGATTTAAGCAAATTTATGGAGATACTGTTTTTAGTTTTTTGTTTGATTATAAGATGGAGGTTGCTAGAAAGCTTTTAGAAACGGGTTCTCATAATGTCAACGAAGTAGGATTAAAAGTGGGGTATAGTACTGCTAGTCACTTTATTGCTGCTTTTAAAAAAAAGTATGGTATTACGCCTAAAAAGTACGTCCAATCCATATAAAAAATGCGCTTAAGTTATTAAGCGCATTATGTTTAATACCCACTATCGTCCAAGCGTTTTCGGTTTTTGTGTACGACTAACTCTAGGACGTCTTTAATTAATTTGTCTTCTTCTTCGTTTTCGTCTATATAATTACCGCTATAACCAGAGTCGTAATACACTTCGGTTTGTAGTCTATCTTCTTTCTCAGGTTTTAAAAATGCTGCATAATAAAAACGTTTAGTTTCATCTTTATCCTCTTTTTGTACAAGCATATAAAAGTACATATCGCCTGCTTTATCATCATCTGTTTTAAATGCTTTTTTACCTAAAAAATGAATAGAATCTCGTTCCTTTTCAATGGTCGTATTGCTAAATAGTACGGATTTTGCATACATTTCTTGACTAATTTTTTTGGCTATGTAAGGTTTAAATAGTTTTTGTTTGTACAATTTATCAACTAATGCAGCTTGGTTTTTATAATCATCTATAGTTTTTTCTTTTAGTTTTTCGGGTATTGGCTCTCCTGCTTTTTCTAATAAAACATAGTATGTGCTTAATGCAGATACGTTATCACTGTCTAGTAATTTTTCAAAAAAGTTTTTAGCTTCTGTTTCTTTTCTAAAAGGAAAAATAAGCTTAACATATGCGTACAAAGCACTGCTATAGGACCTGTAGTTATAATTGGTTTTAGATCCTAAACTACGTTTTACTTCAATTTTTCCGTCCTTTATTAGTTGTTTTTTAAACTTTTTATAAGCTTTAGTTTTAATAACGCTACTGTCCTTAAGTTTTGCTAGTAGCTCGTATATAGGCTCTTTGTATTCTTCGATTGTTGTGTACTCTAATAAATCAGGGAAGAGTGTTTTTTTTAGTTCTAACGAGTCTTTATAGTTATAAAACATTGAACTGATGGATCCACTTAATGGTAAGTCTTTATTTAATAGGTTTAAAAAAGTTTTATAGGATTTTTTGGTTTTTGTATTTAATAATGATCTTAAAATGGTGTTTTGTATGTCCGGTTTAGAATATGAGTCTTGATATAATTTATTTAAAAAAGCATCTGTTCTTGGATCGTTAAGCTCTGCTAATTCTGAGATTAAAAAGGTTTTAAAACCTTCTTTATTTTCTGGAAAGTCAAAGTTTTTAATTAAGTCTATCATTGTGCTTGCGTTAGACTTATTAAATTTTATTTTATTTTTTGCTTTAAACACGATACTATCGTTTTCACGTAAGGCTTTAAAAAAGCGATCTGTTTTATCACTAAAAACGGACTGGCCAAGTAATGTGTCTATAGGCTCAAAAGTGTTATAAAAATTGGTTATAAAAGTTGAAGGTTTTGCTATAGTATCTGTTAAAGTTTTAATTTCAAAAAGTGTTCCTTTTTTTAATATGTTTTTAACTAAAACCGCTTTTGCGCTTAAGGAGTCTTTTAAAGTGAATTCGTAAAGATATTGGTCATCCTTTTTGTGCTTTTTTTTGTCTGTTACCTTGTATTTGTTGTAGCCATCAATAGCGCCCATTGATTTTACTTCATCATCAATTTCATTCCATAAACTATCTACATTTTTGTACATCTGCAAGTCATGAAATTTTAATCTTGTAATGTAAACCTGCTCATTAGACTTAGAGTAGTAAGTTGTGCGCTTTGTTTTCTCTTCGTAGTCTTTTGGTTTACTATAACTACTATAATAGTTATAAGGTGGTGTAGCTTTTGTATTGGTTATAACCGAAAAATGTAAAGAAGTATCAATTACTTTTACAAAACCATCTTGTTTTACTGTTTTAAATTTAAAGGAATTAAAAAAAGTATCTGCATTAGCTTTAGTTTTTCCAACATAGCCCAATAAAAAGTAGCTGCCATCTTTTACAATACTTTTTAAGTGGATGTTATCTGTTGAGGTCGTATCCTTTTTTGCAAAACCTTCATAGCTATAATACTTAAGGTTGTTAAACTGACCTTTAGGGTCTTCAATTTCTAAATCTTTAAAAAAATTGTTAACTATAAATTTAGCTTCAAATTTATCTTCTTCGATATAATAAACATCATTAAAAGCAACCTCTTTTAAAAAGTAATACTCATCGTTTGCTTTACCTTGAATCAGTTTTTGACCTGCATTTTGGATGTTATCTGTGGTATGATATTCAGGAAAATTAACTTCATATTTATTGTATGTAGAAGTAAAGGTGCTAAAATCAGAACTAGGGGTTTTAAATGTAATTGAGTTAAAAATTGAAGCTTCATTTTTTAAAACATATTCTTTTTGACCTGCAAATTTGATTACTATAACCTCTAAAGGTGTTTTGTAAATATGGTACTTTTGATAGTCTCCTTTTTTAGTTTTATTTAATATACTAATTCCCGGATACGGATCTGTAAGTGCTTCTTTTTTAATAATATCGCCCGGAATGTCTTCAAATAAAAAATTGTCTAATCGGTCCAAGGATATTTCTTTTTCGTTTGGTAAATAATCGTAAGTATTAAACCTACTAATAGTTAAATACGCTCCATTGGTCATGTCCGGAGAGATGTAATACTTTTGACCACTATAATAAAACTCATATAACTTAGTAAAAGCTTTAATCGATAAAAATTGGTCTGGTGTGGTTTGTGTGGTAATTGTTGAAGGGTAAATAAAATCTTGAATCTGTTCCTTTTTTTCTTGTGCAATACTAGTTTGCTTAGAGACTAAAGGTTTTACTGTATATCCTTTGTCTTCAAGCATTTTAAGCATCCCTTTGTCTCCTGGTAAATGTGCAGCTCCTACTCCAGAAAAAACAGATTGGTATTGCATTAATGAGTCTAAAACATGAACCATATTTGCATTGCGTTTGTAAAGCATGTTTTTTCTAAAATATTCTGTGTTTGAGGCAGCTCCAATCGAGTCTAGTAAGGCTAAATTCCGGTCTCTATAAGTGTTTTCTTGTAATAAATAGGGGTTTTCTTTTTCATACAATTTAGTAAGCCAAGGGTCTATTTTATTTTTTCTTGCATTACGTTGTGCTTTTGAAACTAAAAAACGTGATTCTGCAATATCCTCTAAACTATATATTGTTTTGTTTTTCTTTTTACCTGCTTGATAAATAAACATATCTAGATAGGTTTCTTCTTCAAAATTATCTGCATAACCATCTTTTCTGTACAAATACCCATTAATCATCCTGTTGTCAGACCTTATACTTCCTCTAATTGCAACTTCTTCTGGATGCTCTAATCCAAACAATAACGAATAAAAGTTTTTGTCATAACTCTTAGTATAATTTTGTGGTGTTAGTGTTGTTGTTTCATAATTAAAGGCTAACCATGTTGAAGGGTCAGACTCTAGTGCTATGCTTTCGCTATTTTCTAAAGCTTTAAAAAAAACATCATCTAACCTAAAAGCAACTTTAGCACTAACATGCATGGTGCCATATATATATGATGGTTTTGTTAGGTTATTTCCAGAGATTTCCCAAAGTAAACTTTGTTCTTTGTTTTGATTTTGAGAAAATGATGTAAAAGAAATTGCACAGAAAAGTGCAAGGATGTAATTTTTCATATAATATATATCTACTCGTAAATATATCAAACTTAATTTTAACTGAAAGATTATGATTATATTATAATAAGCTTTAAGTATAATCAAGACAATAAGTTTGTGACCTAATTTAAATTAGAATTGTATTTTTGCAGCTGAATAAGAATAAATATGAAAAAAGGAATACTGCTAGTAAATTTAGGTTCGCCTGATAGTCCAACTCCAAAAGATGTAAAAAAATATTTAGGAGAATTTTTGATGGACGAACGTGTTATTGATGTACCACTATGGGCTAGAACATTATTAGTTAAAGGAATTATATTAAATACTAGACCAAAACAAAGTGCTGCAGCTTACCAAAAAATTTGGTGGGATAATGGGTCGCCATTAATTGTCCTGTCAGAGCAGTTACAAGAAAAAGTACAAGAAAAAGTAGACTACCCAGTAGCATTAGCGATGCGATATGGTAGTATGACTATACAAAAGGGCTTGCAAAAATTAGTGGATAAAGGTGTGGAGGAAGTACTTTTAATTCCATTATATCCACAATTTGCTATGGCTACTACAGAGACTATTTTGGTCTTATCAGAAGAGATTAGACAGGCACATTTTCCTAGCTTAAAAATAGATAGCTTACCTGCATTTTATAATAAAAAAGAATATATAAAGGTGTTGTCAGAGTCTATCAAAGGGCATCTAGAAGGTAAAAATTACGAGCATTTATTGTTTTCTTATCATGGTGTGCCAGAGCGTCATATTAGAAAAAGTGATATTACTAATGGACACTGTAAGATTGATGGAAGTTGTTGCGAAACTGCAAGTAAAGCACATGAGTTTTGTTACAGACACCAGTGTAAGGAAGTCACCCGCTTAGTTGCAGAATACTTAGGCTTAGAAGATAACACATATTCTACTTCATTTCAATCTAGATTAGGTTTTGATCCATGGTTACAACCGTATACGGATCGAACTATCGAGAGGTTGGGTAAAAATGGCATCAAAGACATGGCAATTGTTACGCCAGCTTTTGTTAGTGATTGTTTGGAGACTTTAGAAGAAATAGCAATGGAAGGAGAAGAAATTTTTCACGAAGTTGGTGGTAAAGATTTTACTACTGTCCCTTGTTTAAATACAGATGAAAACTGGGTAGCTTTATTAGCAAATTGGATTAATGATTGGTCTAAAACACCTGTTAAAGGATAATGCAATCAAGTATATCTTCAAATCTTGGTACGGTATCTATAAGTAAACTCTTGATAAAGCAGGCGGTTCCTGCATCTATTGGTATTTTAGTTATGTCGCTAAATATATTAGTGGATACTATTTTTGTAGGTCAATGGATTGGGTCGACAGCAATTGCAGCTATAAATGTTGTGCTTCCTGTTTCCTTTTTTATTGCAGCTTTAGGGATGAGTATTGGTGTTGGAGGATCGTCTATTATCTCTCGTGCTTTAGGAGCTGAAAACAAAGAAAAAGCACTTAAAACCTTTGGTAATCAAGTCTCTTTAACGTTTTTGTTTACGGTAACTTTTGCTGCTTTTGGACTTTATTTTGTAGACCAATTAATTCCGGCATTTGGAGGTAAAGGTGCTATTTTTGACCCAGCAAAAATATACTACGAAATTATCTTATACGGAGTTCCTGTTTTAGGGTTTGTAATGATGGGTAATAGCGTGATTCGTGCAGAAGGCAAACCAAAATTTGCTATGTATGCAATGTTAATTCCGTCTGTAGGTAATCTAGTGTTGGATTATATTTTTATTGGTGTTTTAGACATGGGTATGTCTGGTGCAGCATGGGCTACAACAGGTTCTTATATTGTCTCTTTTTTGTTTATACTGTGGTACTTTTTATCTAATAATTCCGAGTTAAAAATTAATCTTTCTCACTTTTGGTTACACAAAAAGATAGTGTCAGAAATTGGAGCTTTAGGTTTTGTTACACTTACTAGACAAGCTGTGGTTAGCGTTACCTATTTATTGGTTAATAATGCGTTGTTTAATTTAGGAGGAGAAACCTCTGTAACTGCTTATGCTATTGTAGGAAGGATGAGTATGTTTGCGTTATTCCCTATTTATGGTATTACTCAAGGTTTTATTCCTATTGCAGGATATAATTTTGGGTCAGCACAATTTGACCGCGTTAAAGAAGTAATATATACAGCTATAAAGTATGCAACAATCCTTGGAACTCTAGTGTTTATTGCTTTAATGGTGTTTCCAGAAGTTATCACTAGATGGTTTACAACAGATTTAGAAGTCATTAATATCACGCCAAATAATATGCGATGGGTATTTGCAGCGGTTCCTATTTTGTCACTGCAATTAATTGGCGCAGCCTATTTTCAGGCGGTTGGAAAAGCTTTGCCAGCATTAATACTAACATTAACTAGACAGGCTATTTTCTTTATTCCGTTAATGTATATCTTGCCAATATATTTTGGAGAGTTTGGTATATGGATAGCATTTCCTATTTCTGACATTTTATCCACTATTGTAACTGCGTTTTTTTTACGTCGTGAAATTAGATTAAAGCTTAACAAACACAAGTAAATTTATTTATACCTATTTTTATTACTAGTATTTACACTTTTTACAAAAAACATGGAGTATTATAATTATATAAAAGCACTACACTTAATATTTGTAGTTACATGGTTTGCTGGTTTGTTTTACATCCCTAGATTATTTGTGTACCAAATAGAAGCTTACCATAAACCTGCTCCAGATAAAAAGATTTTAGGAGATCAGTTAAAGCTTATGGCTAAACGGTTATGGTTTATCATCACATGGCCAAGTGCTATTTTAGCAACAATATTTGCTGTTTGGTTATTAATTTTACAGCCAATATGGTTACAACAACCATGGATGCATGTTAAGTTAGTTTTTGTTTTATTATTGATTATTTATCAAGTACAAACACACATTTATTTTAAACAACTACAAAGTGATGTCGTTAAAAAAAGCTCCAATTTTATGCGTTTATATAATGAAGGAGCCACTTTTATACTATTTGCAGTGGTCTTTTTAGTAATACTAAAAAGTGCTATAAATTGGGTGTTTGGTGTTATTGGTATTTTTGTTTTAGGACTATTGTTAATGATAGGGTTTAAAGTTTATAAACGTATCAGAGAAAAAAATCCTAAAGCGTAACCAAAGCTAATTTTATTTCGTGTTTTTGGTGTGATTATTGTTATATTTAAACAATGAAAATTACTAGGCTTTCTTTACGACTTCGCATCTTTTTTGCAATGATTTTTTTAGTGCTTTTAGCATCTATATTAATTGCTTTTGTTGCAGCTTATCAATATAGTGAAGAGACTCAAGATTATCATAAATTACGATTAGAGCGTAAAGAAATAAGCATAAAGCGACACATAAATTTTGTTATAAAAGAAACCTCTTTCGAGGTCGTTCCGGATAAACTTCCGTTAATTTTTAAAGAAGAAATTTATAAAATAGCCAACGTGCATGGGCTTCAAGTTAATTTATATGATTTGGAAGGCTCGTTACTTATTTCATCCAAAGCAGCCTTACCTTATGACATTGCAGAGAAGTGTATAAAAGCAGAAGTACTTAATACTTTATCTAATACTATTAATCACCGATTTGTAGAAAAAAGGGAAGAGAAAGGTGAAAACTTTAGATCCTCTTACACCTATATTGTAGACGAAAAATTTAAGCCATTAGCTATACTAAATTTACCTTATTTAGAAAATGATGACTTTTTATCTAAAGAGTTAAATGAATTTTTTGAACGTCTTGGCTACACCTATCTTTTAATGTTAATTACTGCAATAGCATTAGCTTATTTTTTATCAAAATACATCACAAGAACACTTAAAACAATCAGTGATAAGATGAATCAAACACGTTTGGAAAAACGTAACGAAAAGATAGAAATAGAAAGTACAACTGAAGAAATTGCGACACTAGTAAAATCATATAACAGTATGATTGATCAGTTAGAAGAAAGTGCAGTAAAACTAGCTAAAAGCGAGCGTGAGCAAGCTTGGCGAGAAATGGCAAAACAAGTCGCGCACGAGATTAAAAATCCATTAACGCCAATGCGATTGACCGTGCAAAGCTTTCAACGTAAGTTTAATCCCGAAGACCCTAATATTATTGAAAAGTTAGATGAGTATAGTAAAACGCTAATCCAACAAATAGATACTATGAGTGCTATTGCTGGTGCATTTTCAAATTTTGCTAAAATGCCAGCACAACAAAACGAATTACTAAATGTCGTTAAAGTTGTAGATTTGGCTTTGGATATTTTTAATGAAGATTATATCCAATTTGAAGCTGATAAAGAAGAAATAATAGTCAAATTTGATAGGTCGCAATTAATTAGGGTGATTACAAACTTGGTTAAAAATGGGATTCAGGCAATTCCAGATGATAAAACACCACAAATCATTGTAAAAGTTATGGATAATGATGACCATGTGGTTTTAACAATTTCAGATAACGGAATTGGGATTTTAGAAGAAAATAAAACTAAAGTTTTCGAACCAAAATTTACAACAAAGTCCAGCGGGATGGGACTTGGATTAGCAATGGTAAGAAAAATAGTAGAAACTCACCAAGGAACAATTACCTTTGTATCAGAAAAAAATATCGGAACAACATTTACAGTAACGTTTCCTAAAGAACAAAAAAACATATTATAATGAATTTTGAAAACATACTTACTAGCACAGAAAACGGTATCACAACAATTACAATTAATAGACCGTCAAAATTAAATGCTTTAAACAAAGCGACTATACAAGAGTTACATCATGCTTTTGATAATGCAAATAAAGATGCAGACACCAAAGTAATAATTATTACCGGAAGTGGAGAAAAAGCTTTTGTTGCAGGAGCAGATATTAGCGAGTTTGCTAATTTTAGTGTTGAAAACGGAGGGAAGTTAGCAGCAAAAGGTCAAGAATTATTATTTGATTTTGTTCAAAATTTAACCACTCCAGTAATTGCAGCAGTTAATGGTTTTGCATTAGGTGGTGGTTTAGAGTTGGCTATGTCTGCACATTTCAGACTAGCAAGTGATAACGCTAAAATGGGATTGCCAGAAGTTAGTTTAGGTGTAATACCTGGTTATGGAGGTACACAGCGTTTACCACAATTAGTAGGTAAAGGTCGTGCAATGGAAATGGTAATGACTGCAGGAATGATTGACGCAAATACAGCATTAAATTATGGCTTAGTAAATCATGTTGTTACACAAGAAGAGTTGTTGCCTTTAGCTCAAAAAATTGCTAGTAAAATCATGCGTAATTCTACAGTGGCGATTGGTAAAGCAATTAAAGCTGTTAACGCTAATTATAAAGATGGTGTTGATGGTTTTAAAGTAGAAATTGAGCAATTTGGAGCTTGCTTTGGTACAGAAGATTTTAAAGAAGGGACAACTGCCTTTTTAGAAAAGCGTAAAGCAGAGTTTCCTGGTAGATAATATTAAATAATATTTTTAAAAGGCTATTTATAATCTAAGATTATAAATAGCCTTTTTTTATTTCTCACCATTCCATTCAGCATTAAATTGCTTTAAAAAATCAACCATATATTGATGTCTTTGTTTAGCAATTTTTTGTCCAGTTTTGGTATTCATTTTATCTTTTAAAAGCAACAATTTTTCGTAAAAATGATTTATAGTTGGTGCATTAGAGGCTTTATATTCTGCTTTAGTCAACTTTAAATTTGGTTTAATTTCAGGATCGTAAAGTGCTCTGTTTTTAAAACCACCATAGTTAAACGTTCTGGCAATACCAATAGCGCCTAAAGCGTCTAAGCGGTCTGCATCTTGCACAACATCTAGTTCTGCAGATTTAAAAAGGTTTGTATTATCTATGTTAGAGCTGTAAGATATGTTTTCAATAATCTTAATAACATGATTAATAATTGTAGAGTCTACGTTGTGTTTTAGTAAAAAATCACCAGCCATTTTAGGTCCAATAGTAGTGTCACCGTTGTAAAATTTGCTATCAGCAATATCGTGTAACAAAGCACCAAGAGCAACCACTAAATGGTTAACAGTTTCACCTTTAGCTATTAGTAATGCGTTTTTATATACTCGCTCAACATGAAACCAATCATGTCCTCCTTCGGCACCTTTTAAAGTTTCTTTTACAAAAGTTTTAGTAGCTTCAATTAAATCAAAGTTTGACATAATTATATTTCAATACTATCTTTAATAGTCGTTTCTATATAGGTTAAAAGTGCTTCTGTAGTATCAAATTCACTAGGTTTAACTGGTTTGTGAGCGGTAAACGTAATGTTATTTCCTATTCCTAACGGAAATTTTCCGTAGCGTAAATTTTTCCAAGAGTTATTAATAGTTACAGGTATAATAATAGCGCTAGGTATATATTTTATTAACGTTTCTAATCCTTTGGTGTGAAAAGGTTTTGGTTTGCCATCACGACTTCTTGTACCTTCCGGAAAAATTACCGCAGCACGATTGGTGGCCTCAATATAATCTGCAAATTTTTTGATAGCTGTAATCGCTTGTTTTGGATTTTTTCTATCAATTAAAGCAGAGCCCCCATGTCTTAAATTAAAAGATATACTTGGTATCCCTTTACCTAATTCTTTTTTACTTACAAACTTGACATGATGCTTTCTAAAATACCAAATAAGTGGTGGTATATCTGCCATACTTTGATGGTTAGATACAATTATCACGGGTTGCGAGTTGTCTAATTTATAAGGGTTAATAAGCGTTTGGGTAGAGCCTAAAAGGTTAATGCAACGCATTAAACAAAACTGCAAAAGATCCACGCTAGTTTTGTGTGCTTTATAACCAAACACAGTAAAGCAAAACCATTGTATTGGATGAAAAATAAGTAGTGACAACCCAAAAAATAGGAAATAAATACAGGTTAAAGGGTAAGCTAAAAGTTTTCTCATTTTGGTATAAAAATCTAATCATTCAAAAATAGAAAAACCACGTTTAAAAAACGTGGTTTTTCTATTTTACTTAGTATAAATACAACTAAACTGTTTGGGTGTTTAGTAAGTATACTCTCTACTAGCAATGCTCGTTATAAGCATCAATAAGGTTTTCTGCAATTAATTCTGCTGGTCTACCTTCAATATGATGACGCTCTAACATGTGTACTAATTCTCCGTCTTTAAACAAAGCCATACTTGGCGAGCTTGGAGGGAAAGGTACCATGTGCGCTCTTGCTTGATCAACTGCTTCTTTGTCTACACCTGCAAAAACGGTAACAATATTTGTTGGTTTTTTTGCATTCTCTAAACTCATTCTAGCACCTGGTCTTGCATTTGCAGCTGCACAACCACAAACCGAATTTACTACCACTAAAGTAGTCCCTTTTTTTGCAATTGCAGTGTTTACTTCTTCAGCTGTGTGTAACTCTTCAAAACCTACTTTAGTTAGGTCCTCACGCATTGGTTTTACTAATTCTGCTGGATACATATTTTTGTAATTTTATGTTTATAAATCTATCTCATGCAAAGATAATCAAAAACCATGCAAGTTTTATTATGGCGTTACCTTATAACACTTATGGTGTCATAAGGTCAGGCTATCGCTACTCGCTCTCTGCGAGGAGCTCAGACAGACCGCTCCATCCTTAACGCACTAATCCGCTAATAACAGTAATAAAAGCCAATAAAATTATACCAGCAAAGTAGTATCTTTACCTTTTTTAAAATAAGATTATTTTTTTATGAGCGCATTAAAATGGATAGGGGCAACTTTAGGTTGGACACTTGGTGGTCCAATAGGAGCAATAATAGGGTTAGCACTTGGTAGTTTAGGCGATGCCATGTCAGATAAAGAAAATTTACTTGGTAATGGACAGGCTAAAACACAACAAAAACGTCAACCTAACTATAGAAGACAGCCTAATTATAGAACCCAACAACAACGTCGATCTCAAACAACCTCTGGAGATTTTGAAGTCAGTTTACTGATTTTAGCCTCCGTAGTTATTAAAGCAGATGGTGTCCAAGACCAACGCGAGTTAGATTATGTGCGCCTAAAATTTGTCGAGCTTTATGGTAAAGACCGTGCCAATAAAGCTTTTAGGTTATTTAAAAACATAAGCAGCCAAAAGGTGTCTACACGCGATGTATGTCTTCAAATCCAGCAAATGATGGATCATGCTTCCCGTTTGCAATTATTGCATTTTCTATTCGGAATAGCAAAAGCAGATGGCATGGTTACGGATGATGAGGAAGATCAAGTGCAAAGAATATCTAATTATTTAGGCATTAGTAGTCGTGACTATTCAAGTATAAAAGCCATGTTTTATAACAGTAGCGATAATGCTTATAAAATCTTAGAAATAGACAAAACAGCAACTACAGATCAAATTAAAAAAGCCTATCGTAATATGGCTAAAAAGTACCATCCAGATCGCGTAGAGCATTTAGGGGAGGAGCATAGAAAAGGAGCAGAAGAAAAATTTAAACAAGTCCAAAAAGCTTACGAGTTTTTACAGAAGGAACGTCGATTTTAATATAAAAAAACTTTTAAAATGTGATTTTATTAGACCTCACAGGCATAAAAACTTGCGAGGTTTTTTAATTTGTCTACCCTCTAAACAAAAAGAAATCGTCTTTCATATCCTCGATTTGCGCATCTTCATTAGTGATAATGTAGTCGATAGCTTTAGAGGTAAACGCATCTCCTTTTTCAGTTAAGGATACAATATTATTATCAACAATTATCATATTATTTTTTAGCGCTAATTCCAAAACCGTTTTTGCTCTAACTCTTTGCCAATTAATGTGTTCTTGCAGGTGATTAACGTGACGCTCTTCAATTTCGTTATGGTTTTTTAAATGTAGCAAAAAGGTTAATAAGCTAACTTCTGTACGTTGTTGTTTTTCGCGATACATTACTGCAATGACACCTTTACTTGGAGCAAATAAGTAAACGATTAAGAATAGCAATCCAAGCATTGTAGTAATAGATCCCGCAATTGATGCATCTAAATAATGTGCTAACCAATATCCGGAAATGGCACTAACCACACCAAAAATAACAGCTAACGCTAGCATTTTTTTTAAGTTAGTTGTTAGTAGATAAGCAGTTGCTGCAGGAGCAATCATTAAGGCAACAACTAATATAGCGCCCACAGCATCAAAAGCGCCCACAGTCGTAACTGAAGATACAGTCATTAATCCATAATGTATAATTACTGGAGAAAACCCTAAAGACGCAGCTAATCCTTTATCAAATGTACTTACCTTTAATTCTTTAAAAAAGGCAATTAATAGTGTAATTGTAATAAGTAAAATAGTTCCAATAATCCATAACGATTTAGGTCCAATATCTACACCATTTACTATTAATCTATCAAATGGTGCTAATGCTAATTCGCCAACCAAAACTGCATCCACATCCAAATGGATATCATTAGCATTTTTAGCAATTAAAATCACACCAATACTAAACAAAGCCGGAAAGACTAAGCCTATTGCTGTATCTTCTTTTACTAAGCCTGTTTTTTGAATATATTCTACTAAAACAACTGTGATTACACCGGTTAAAGCAGCTAAAATAATTAGTAAAGGTGAATTTAAATCTTGAGTTATAAAAAAACCAATCACAATTCCTGGTAAGATAGAATGACTTATTGCATCGCTTATCATTGCCATTTTGCGTAACACTAAAAATGTTCCAGGAATCGCACATGCTATAGCAACTAGACTTGCAATTAACTGTATTTCTATTTGTGCACTATTCATCTTTTGTGGTTTGTTTAGTGTATAAATTTGCAGCAGTTTCAAAACCTTTTTCGGTTAGACTCCACATATTTCCATTTAGAGTTACGTAATTTTTTTCGACTAATTTTTGAAGTGTTTTACGTGTAAACCCTTGAAAATTATTTAATAATTTAATAGCATGAGGGTGCGAAATATTATCGTGTGTTGCTGCAATATGATGCATAAATGCTAAGGTTTTGTGAAGCTTTAAATCACGTCTGTTTTTTCTGAATCTAATTTTTTTAAATAACAAACCGCGACTTGGAGAAAATACAAACGAAAACACCACAAACACAGCAGCTACCAAAACGATTACAGGTCCAGTAGAAAGATTGGTTTGGCTTGCGCTGATTGCGGTTCCAAAAACACCAGAAAAAGCTCCGAAAATAGCTGCTAAAAACACCATTTTTGACAAGCTATTTGTCCATTGTCTTGCGGCTGCTGCAGGTGCTAGAAGCATTGCACTCATTAATACGACACCAACAGTTTGCAATCCTAAGACGATTGCTAAAACAATAAAACTGGTAATTAAAACATCTATAAACTTGGTGTTAAAACCTAAAGTTTTAGTGTAATCTGCATCAAAAAGTAAGATTTTAAACTCTTTCCAAAATAATAATAGCACAAATAAGCAAAGCCCTGTAACTATAACCATTAACCAGACATCACTTTCTACTAAAGTCGCTGCTTGACCAAATAAATATTTATCTAATCCTGCCTGATTGGCATTTGGCTGTTTTTGAATAAAGGTTAATAATAACATCCCGAAACCAAAAAATAATGACAAGATTAAGCCTAAAGCAGTATCGCTTTTTAAATGTGTTTTTCTTACTATACCTCTAATCCAAAATGTACCTATTAATCCGCTAACTAAAGCACCTAGAAGTAGTATGTTACTGTCCTTTGCGCCAGTTATTAAAAAGGCAATTGCAATACCTGGCAATGCAGCATGAGAAATTGCGTCACCTAATAAACTTTGTTTTCTAAGCACAGCAAAGCTACCTAACATACCTGTAACTGCTCCTAAAACAGCTGTTCCAAGTGTGATGGTTCTAAGGGTGTAGTCGCTAAAAACTAAAGAAAAATAGTCTTGTAAATCCATTATTCCTGAATACTAACTTTATAATTAATTCCGTAGGTTTTGGTTAAATTATCATCATTAAAAATATCTTTTACTGGACCGGTTGCAATTTTCTTCACATTTAAAAAGGTTACCCAATCAAAATATTCTGGAACGGTTTGTAAGTCGTGATGGACTACAATTACTGTTTTTCCGGCTTTACGTAATTCTTTTAAAATATTAATTATGGCTATTTCTGTAGTAGCATCAACACCTTGAAAAGGTTCATCCATAAAATAGATTGAAGCATTTTGTACTAATGCACGGGCTAAAAATATACGTTGTTGTTGCCCACCAGACAATTGGCTTATTTGTCTACCTTTAAAAGGTAACATGCCAACTTTTTCCAATGCTTCTAATGCTGCCTTTTTTTCTTTTTGACCTGGACGTTTTATCCATCCCAAGCTTCCGTAAGTACCCATAGTTACAACATCTAGAGCTGTAGTCGGGAAATCCCAATCTACACTACCTTTTTGTGGTACATAGGCTACTAATTGACGTTGTTTGTCATAAGGTTTATCGTAAATTGTAACACTACCAGCTATAGGTTTTAAAATGCCTAAAATAGCTTTTATAAGTGTTGATTTTCCTGCGCCATTTGGCCCAACAATTGCCATAAGTACTCCTTCAGGGATTTCTAAATCAATATCCCAGAGTACAGGTTTGTAGTTGTAAGCTACTGTTAAGTCATCTACTTTTACTGCTATTTTTTGTTTCATAACTATTTCCCAAGTCATTGGGAGCTTTATTTAATTCAAAATATATATACATTTTTTGCTTGTTCAAAAAACGAATCAAAAAGAACATACAAGCTAAGTATTTTTACTAGTTAGTGCCTCTTCATCCTAGACTTGTTTAGGGATCTCATTATTTTATTATAACTCTTTTCTGGCTATTTCAGCGCATTAACAATCGTATTTACATTATACTCAAACATACCAATATAAGTACCTTCTAAAGTTCCCGCGCTACCTAATGCGTCAGAATATAAAGTGCCTCCAATTTTTACATCGTGACCTTTAGATTTTACCGCTTCTTGCAAGGCTTCAATTGTGCGTTTAGGTACAGAGCTTTCGACAAAAATAGCTTTCACTTTTTTATCTATTATAAATTTAGCTAAATTTTGAACATCTTTTACACCAGCTTCTGTAGCTGTTGATAGGCCTTGTAAACCAACGACTTCAAATCCATAATTTTTACCAAAGTAGTTAAATGCATCATGAGCTGTTACTAAAATCCGTTTGTCTTCAGGTAATGTGTCGATTGTTGCTTTTATACTATTTTGAAGGTCCTCTAATTTTGCTAAATATTTGGTTTTGTTTGCTTTATAATAGGCTGCGTTTTTTGCATCTTTTTCAATTAGAACAGCTGAGACTTTTCTAGCAAATTGCTTAAAATAATCTATATTAAACCAAACGTGGGGGTCGTAATTAGAGGCAAAATAATCTGATCCAATTAGGGTTGATTTATCTATCTCTTCTCCTAAAGCTATTGGTGTTTTAGTGCTACTTCCCATTTTTTCAAACACTTCTACAAGCTTTCCTTCTAGGTGTAAACCGTTATAAAAAATTATATCTGCATTAACTAACTTTGTTACATCGCCTTCGCTTGCTTTGTATAGGTGTGGATCAACACCACTTCCCATTAGTCCATTTATGTTAATGGAGTCCCCGCCTATATTTCTTACCAAATCGGTAATCATAGTTGTTGTGGTAACAATGTTAAGCTTTCCGTTTTCTTGTTTTTTGTTTTTGCAGCTTATTAGTGTTGTTATTGCTAAAAGTATAAGTATGTTTTTTTTCATTTATTTAGTGCTAATTGATGGTATTCTAAAACTTATTCCTGCGCTTAACATTAGGTCTTGTCCTTTTGTAATACTTGACCCTACTGTAGCGTCTAATTGAATATCATTATTTATTAAATAGGTTAATCCTGCATCCCAAAGATGGTTTGCGTTATTGTTTTCTGGTAAGTCTCCATATAACTCTGCGTAAGCACCTATTTTATTTGTTATATTTTGTCCAAATGCAATAGTATAGACATAAGAAGCTTCAGGGGTGTCATCTCTCCATGATGCACCTAAATTGTATGATAAACTTGAATTTGCGCTAATTGTATGTCCAAACGCAAACCTAAAATCAACTCCTGTCGTCGTAGGTTTATAGTCATTATTTGCGGAGAATGGTAAATATAAATGACCCAAAAGTCCAATTTCTGGGAGTAACCCATTTTCTTTTGCTATGCTTGTTTTGATACCTAACAATAAAGGTGAAAATCCACTTGTAATATTATTTAACTTTATACCATTAATAGTGGTAAGCCCTTCTGTAAAATCCAGCCCAAAACGTAGTTCTAGATTATTTATTAATCCATATCGTATTAATGTTGTGCTATAGGTATAGTTTTCATTTTTTATATTACGTTCTTGAAAAGTGTCGTATGATGCTCCTGTTTCAATTTGTAAATACCCTTTAGTCATTGTGTTGGGAGACTCTGTTGCGTCAGGTCTATCAGTTATTAATGGTTCTTCTAAAGTGTTGTTTTGTGCTAATGTAGAAGAAGAAATTATTAGTCCTGAAATTAATGACGTTATTTTTGTTTTAGATAGTTTCATCTACAAATATGATTTTAGTAAAATCTTGATTTAATAAGATCGTGTTATTGTTTATGCTTATTTGTGTCATTTTGTTTTTACTAAACTGTTTGATTACAGATAATTTATTTCCGTATTTTAAACCATTTAGTGCACAAAAATCAAAAAACTCCTTATCGTCACTCATTAATCTAGAGATAATATAGGTTTTATTTTCTACTGTTTTTGCTAAAGATATTGAAGTGTCTTTAGTTGTTATTTCTCCGTTTTGATTAGGGATTGGGTCTCCATGTGGATCAAACTTTGGATTACCTAAATAGTCACTTATTGTATTAGCTAAAAAGTCCGAAGTTGCATGTTCTAGCAATTCTGCTTCACGATGAATTTCATGCAAAGACAGGTCGAAGGTTTTGTGTAAAAAGGCTTCCCAAAGTCTGTGTTTTCTGATAACTTTTAGTGCTAGTTTTTCTCCTTCTTTAGTTAATTCTAACGCTTTGTATTTTTCGTATTTTATTAAGTTTTTTGAAGCTAAACTTTTTGCCATATCTGTAGCTGCAGCATTTGAAACGCCGAGTAGTTTGGCTATATTCCCGGGTTTTGTGTCTGTAATATCATTGATTTTACTTTTGTAAATGGCTTTTACAAAATTTTCTGTTGCTACTGACATTTTTAAATGGCTTTAATAAAAGTTTAAGGATGCTTAAATAATATTCAAATGTAACTAAAACTTTATTAATTTGCCAAAAGGTTTTCCTAAAGTTTGTTTTATTTGATTATTATCTAGATTTGCAAAAGACATTATTATAGCTGCAACTATATGATATATTGTGTTTTATGAAAATAATATGGTGTTAAGAATGGAAAAGGGGGATGTGCAACTTTAAGTAAGCTTTAGAAAAGCGGTATAAGCTGGAGTAACTATATTAAGTTATATAGGAAACTGAGTTTCGGTTTGTGTGTAAATAAGGCTTAATGGCAACCGCAATCGTCGGTTCCACAAGCTTTTTTTGATTTCGTTTTAGCGAAATATTTCTTCCAAAGAAAAAACAAAGCGAAACCTAAAGTTGCAAAAACTAATATGTTTTGAATAATAGTGTTCATCTTTTATTTTAAAAATTGATAAGCAATTAATGCAGTAATATACGCAATTGCTGTCATTATTACTAATTGTAGGATTGGCCATTTCCAGGTATTGGTTTCCTTTTTAACTATTGCTAGTGTGCTCATGCATTGCATCGCAAAAGCGTAAAATAGTAATAAACTGATCCCTGAAGCAAAGTTAAATAGTGGACCACCTAGGATTGGATTGACCTCTCCAGCCATTCTGTTTTTGATTGTGTCTTCATCATCATTACCTACACTATAAATGGTTGCTAATGTGCCGACAAAGACCTCTCTAGCAGCAAAACTACTTACTATTGCTATACCAATTTTCCAATCGTAACCTAGTGGTCTAATTATAGGCTCAATTGCATGACCTGCAATACCTATAAATGAATGTTCTAGTTTATGAGAGGCTACTTTTTGGTGTAATTCGTCTTCACTTAAATTATCTGTAGCATATTCAGTAGCGACAATTTCTTCAGCATTATTAAATTCTTTTCCAGGTCCGTAGGATGCTAAAAACCAAAGTACGATTGATATTGCTAAAATAATTTTACCTGCTCCAAAAACAAAAGCTTTTGTTTTTTCTAAAACGGTTAATGCTACATTTTTAAATAATGGTAATTTGTAGTTTGGCATTTCTACTACAAAAAATGTTTTGCTTTTTATTTTTAAAACTTTATTTAAAATATAAGCTGACGATACTGCTGCTGCAAACCCTAATAAATATAGCGCCATTAGTGTTAGTGCTTGATAACTTAGCCCTAAAAAACGACCTTCTGGTATTACTAAAGCGATTATGATTAGATATACTGGTAGCCTAGCAGCACAGGTTGTAAATGGTGTTACTAATATAGTTATTAAACGTTCTTTCCAACTCTCGATATTACGAGTTGCCATAATTGCTGGTATTGCACAAGCTGTACCTGATATTAATGGAACAATACTTTTACCGCTTAGTCCAAAACGTCGCATGACCCTGTCCATTAAAAAGACGACACGACTCATATAACCGCTTTCTTCTAGTATTGCTATAAACAAGAATAAAAATGCGATTTGCGGTATAAATATTACTATTCCTCCAAGTCCTGAAATGATACCTTCTGCTAATAAATTGGTAAAAGCACCCTCTGGCAATGTGTTTTTAACCCAGTCACTAAGGTTTGCAAAAACACCATCGATAAAATCCATTGGTACTGTTGACCAATCGTAAATGGCTTGAAAAATAGTTAATAATATAAAAAAGAATATTAGATATCCCCACACTTTATGAGTTAGGACGCGGTCTAATCTTGTACGTAAATCTTTAGCTTGACTGACGTCTATTGTTTGCCCTTTTTTAAGCGTGTTGTTAATAAATTGATAGCGCTTAATGGTTTCTTTTTGTTGTAACCTTTTTAGGTCGCTTTTGGATTTGGTTTTAAAACTGGCAATAGCTTCAACCTCGTTCCTATCCATTTTACCAAAATTTACATCTTGAGTAATCACTAACCAAAGTTTGTAAAGTAATTGATTAGGAAATGCTTTTCTTAATTTGTCAAAATACTCAATATCTATTGATGATGCATTTAAACAAGGCGATGTAGGTAGGTCTTTATAGTTAGAGATTAATAATTTTAAGTTATCTATTCCTATATTTTTTCTAGTACTTATTACCGCTATTTTGGTTTTTAGCTCTTTTTCTAGATGTTCAATATCTAAAGATATCCCTTTGTATTTCATCCTGTCAGCCATATTTATGACTAAAATGGTTGGGATTTCTAAGTCTTTAATTTGTGTAAAAAGTAATAAGTTTCGTTTTAAGTTTTCAACATCACTAACTACTACTGCAACATCCGGAAAGTCCTTGTCGTTTTTGTTTAGAAGTAATTCTATAACAACATTTTCGTCTAAAGAGGATGCGTTTAAACTATACGTACCAGGAAGGTCAATGATATGTGCTTTAAGTCCTCTTGGTAATTTGCAAATACCTTCTTTTTTCTCAACGGTTATTCCTGGGTAGTTACCTACTTTCTGGTTTAAACCAGTAAGTGCATTAAAAACGGATGTTTTTCCAGTATTTGGGTTACCGATTAGGGCAATGTTTATTTGCTTGCTCATATAATCTCTTTTTCAATAATTATATGGATGGCTGTCTCTTTTCTAATAGCTAAGTGACTACCATTAATGTTAAGATATAATGGGTCTGAAAACGGTGCTACTTGGACCAATTCCACACTATTACCAGGTAAACAACCCATTTCTAATAGTTTTAAAGGTATCAAATCTGAAGATACGTCTATAATTATAGCGCGTTCTCCTCTTTTTAATGTGTCTAGTGTATGGCTCAAGCTTATTTAGATTGATTTTAAAGAAGCAAAAATAGGTCAAAATTTTCAGCTTAAAAAAGATGCAAGCAAAAAACTAGTCTTTGTATTCTTTTTTTAACTTTTTAATATCATTTAATAGGGTGGTGATGTCTTCTTCCTTAGTGCCATCATAATAACCTCTAATTTGACTTTTCTTATCAATTAGCATAAAGTTTTCTGTATGTACCATCCCGTAATCATCATCAAATCCATCGTCTTTTACTGCCAAATAACTTTTTCTAGCTAATCTGTAAATTTCACCTTTATCTCCGGTTACTAAATTCCATTTTTTGTCATTAACCCCTTTTTTAATAGCATAACGTTTAAGCTGTGCAACCGTATCTATTTCTGGTGTTACAGAATAGGATAAAAGCATGACATCGTCATCATTCATAATTTCTTTTTGAATACGCTCCATGTTATTTGTCATTATAGGACATATGGTTTGGCAGGTCGTAAAAAAGAAATCGGCAACATAAATCTTATCTTTATAATCAGCTTGAGTAATGGTTTTACCGTTCTGGTTAGTCATACTAAAGTTGGCAATTTTATGGTAGTTTATTTTATGTTGTATAGTGCTGTCAACCAGCTCTGTGTTAACCATAGCAGGTTGGTAAATAGGTAAGGGCTTTTCTACATTTAAAATATTATAAAAAATAGAAATTATAATAAGTGAAATTATTCCAAATACTATAGCAAACAACTTATAATCTTTAAAAAACGAAAGCATTTTGATGATTTTAATTTAATATCACAAAAATACAATGAAAACCTTAGTTAAGCTTATGGGATTACTCATAAAATTTGTTAATTCTTAAAAGCAATAAAGCGATTACTTTCTAAACTAAGTGTAAATACTTACTTTTGGCGATTATTAAAAAGAATAGAAACACTACATGGAGTTTATTATAAAAATTGGACAGTTTTTGTTAAGTCTGTCATTATTAATTGTTTTGCACGAATTAGGACATTTTATTCCTGCAAAATTGTTTAAAACAAGAGTTGAAAAGTTTTATTTATTTTTTGATGTAAAGTACTCTTTATTTAAAAAGAAAATAGGTGAAACCGTTTACGGTATTGGTTGGTTACCCCTTGGAGGTTATGTTAAGATCGCAGGTATGATTGACGAGAGCATGGATAAAGAGCAAATGGCTTTACCGCCACAACCTTGGGAGTTTAGATCTAAACCAGCTTGGCAACGTTTAATTATTATGTTAGGTGGTGTATTTGTTAACTTTGTTTTAGCATTAGTTATTTACATAATAGGTTCATTTGCTTACGGAGATACAGATATTGCTGCCTCAAGTATTAAAGGTGGTTTTTTAATTGAAAACCCTTTATTAACTGATTTAGGTTTTCAAACCGGAGATCAGATTATAAAAGTTGATGATGTTGAAATTATTAATAGATCAGATATAAGCCGAAACATTATTGGAGCGACAAGCGTTACTTACCAAAGAAATGGCGAAACTAACACCATAGACTTACCAATCGACTTTTTAGGTCAATTATCATCAAGTAAAGACCGAAGCTTATTTGGTATGAGAAAACCATTTATAGTAAATAAGGTCTTAGATACATCTTTAAATAAAGGGGTGGATTTAAAAGAAGGAGATATTTTAGTTTCAATTAATGGTAAGGTTGCCGATTTTTATGATCAGATAGAACCTGTGTTAGCAGACTCTAAAGGACAAACAATTTCAGCTGTTTTTAAAAGAAATAATACTACTATTAATAGAGAGTTAATTGTTGATGATCAAGGAAAATTAGATATAATAACATCTAATAACCCAATAGAACTAGAAAAACTAGGCTATTACGATATTGTTAGAAAAGAATATGGTTTAGTAGAAAGTATTGGAGTAGGAAGTTTAAAATTTAAAAATCAAATTGTTTCTTATTTTGGACAATTAAAAGCAATCTTTAATCCTAGTACAGGAGCTTACAAAGGTGTTGG
Source organism: uncultured Olleya sp. (assembly GCA_947503885.1). Classification (GTDB taxonomy): domain Bacteria; phylum Bacteroidota; class Bacteroidia; order Flavobacteriales; family Flavobacteriaceae; genus Olleya. Next base: position 252,301 of record CANNFD010000003.1, read on the forward strand.
TGGATTTAAAGCCATATACGATGTTTTTCCAAGTACATGGAGCTGGCCAGATTTTTGGGGCTTAACAGCATTTTTATCAATAATGCTGGGTGTACTTAATTTATTGCCTATTCCTGCATTAGACGGAGGACATGTTATGTTTTTATTATACGAAATGATCTCTGGACGTAAGCCAAGCGAACAATTTTTAGAGAAGGCTCAACTAGTTGGATTCTTCATTTTGATTGCTTTAGTGCTGTTTGCAAACGGTAACGATATCTTTAAAGCAATATTTAATTAAAAAAAATTAATTTTTGTTTTGCAGAAGTCAAAAAACGTTTTATATTTGCACTCGCAATAGCGAAAAACACTCCTCCTTAGCTCAGTTGGTTAGAGCATCTGACTGTTAATCAGAGGGTCCTTAGTTCGAGCCTAAGAGGAGGAGCAAGTTTAGATAAGCCACTAGAAATAGTGGCTTTTTTTATGGGGTAAAGTCAAGTCTTAATAAATAAAAAAAAAGCCTCTAGAGTTAACTAGAGACTTTTTAATAAGTTTAAATAGGGTTATTTGCTTAAGTTTTTAAGCATATCCTTTGTAATTCCATCCAAGTCAAAATTATGTTTCCAACCCCATTGCTCTCTTGCTTCTTGGTCATTGATACTACTTGGCCAAGAGTCTGCAATCTGTTGTCTAAAGTCAGGGCTGTAGCTTATTTCAAATTCAGGAATTTGTTTTTTGATAGATTCAGCAATTTCTTTAGGTGTAAAGCTAATTCCGGATAAATTATATGATGATCTAATCTTTATTTTTTCTTCTTCAGCAGACATGATATTTACAGTTGCCTCAATAGCATCGTCCATATACATCATAGGCAATGCGGTATCTTCGCTTAAAAAGCAATCGTATTTTTTATTTTTTAATGCTTCGTGATAGATCTCAACAGCATAATCTGTAGTCCCACCACCTGGTAATGTTTTCCAACTAATAATTCCAGGGTAGCGTAAGCTTCTAACATCTACGTCATATTTTTCATGATAATACTCGCACCAACGCTCACCAACTTGTTTAGTAATACCATAAACCGTTGTAGGCTCCATGATCGTGTATTGTGGAGTGTTTTCTTTAGGAGTTGTAGGTCCAAAAACAGCAATGCTAGATGGCCAAAATACTTTTTTAATAGCTTTAGCCTTAGCTAAATTTAACACGTGAAAAAGAGATTGCATATTTATATCCCAAGCTTTCATTGGGTATTTCTCTCCAGTAGCACTTAGCAAAGCAGCCATTAAATAAATAGTATCTACATTATGTTTTTCGCAACATATTTTAATTGACGCATAATCCAAAGCATCAATTATTTCAAAAATACCAGAATTTACTAATTCAACATTATTGTAATTTAAATCACTTGCAATTACATTTTCTTCTCCATAAATAGACCTTAACTTATAAGTTAACTCCGATCCAATTTGTCCACCTGCTCCAATAATTAATATTTTTCCACTCATTTTTTTTGTGATATTTTAATAATATGCGCTCAAAAGTAATAACATTTTAAGGATTAATTAATAAAAAAAATATAAAAGTGGTCTGAACAAACAATTTTAATTTTTAGCAAAATTTAACTCTTTAAACTAATATATTTGTGTATCAAACATTTAGTTTTTATCATGAAATTTATAAAATTACTTTTAATTCTAGCCTTTCTTTTTACTGCCTGTAATAAAGACCAAAAAGAAATAGTTGTTGAAGATAACACCACTGTTTTAGACTCTTTAAAGATCACTAAAAAAGATATTTCTCGACTTAATTATAAGGATATAGGTTTAGATTCAAAAACAAACAATGTTATAGCAGATTGGCAACCCTATTTAAATGTAGCTAATGGAGTTGAAAAAATTAAAACACCAGATTTTTCCTTTTTTAATTCAGACACAGATATGTTTATATCTACGCTAAGGGACCTAGAAGAAACAATTCCACAAGAAGTAAATACAAACCCTATCAAATCAAGAATTTTAGTTTTAAAAACAATGCTATTTAAGTTTCAAGAAATTGAAAGTTTAAAAACGAGTACAAAAAAAGAAAAGCTAACAGCTATAAAGCAAGTGTTTATTGCTATGTCTAACTTAAATCTTCAAATTAATAAAAAGGTTGAAAAGGATAGCCAAACCATTATAAAACCCTACTAAAATGAAATATTTTTCTATTTATCTTTTATGTTTTATGGTCTTTTTTTCGTGTAAAGAAAAAGAAACTTTAAAAGATCCAGCTTTAATAAAAGAAGACATTAATGTAAGTCTTGATGCTTGGCATAAAGCAGCTGCAGATGCTAATTTTGAAACGTATTTTAATTTAATGACAAATGATGGTGTGTTTATAGGCACTGATGCAACTGAAAATTGGCAAATTGAAGCGTTCAAGTCATTTTCTAAACCCTATTTTGATAAAGGAAAAGCTTGGAGTTTTACTCCGCTAGAGCGAAATGTTTACATCTACGACAACCAAGAATTAGCTTGGTTTGATGAGTTACTAGACACCCAAATGGAAATTTGTAGAGGTTCTGGGATAGTTGAAAAATTAGAAGGTAAATGGAAGATTAAACATTACGTTTTATCTATCGCAGTTCCAAATGAAAATGTAAAAACTGTGGTTGATTTAAAAAGAAAAACTGACAGTATTTTAAAATTAAACTTAATTAAATAAGGCTGTTATCTAAGTAAATTGTGCTTTTAATCGATGTTTTGTGTTAATTGGTCTTAGAATTAAATATAAAACCTCTATTTTTGGCTAAAATTGTTTTAATAAAATGAATAAATTATTTCTTGTAGTTTTTGTGCTTTTTAGCACATTAACTTATGCTCAGTTTAATCAAGAAGCCCCTTGGATGAGCAACCTAAATGTTACTAACGGTGACAAATCCCAATCTCCAAAATTTAAAGACATAGTTGATGCTTTTAATTCCTATTGGGAAACTAGAGATCCTAATGTAAAAGGTAGTGGTTATAAACCTTTTAAAAGATGGGAGACGCATTGGTCTAACTTTGTAAAAGAAGATGGGACTTTACCAACATCTGAAGAGTTATGGAATACTTTTCAAGAAGTTACTAACGCCAAAAGCAATTCTAAAAGTAGTAATATATTAGTCGATCAAAGTAATTGGCAACCCGTAGGTCCATTTACACACTCAAATACTGGATCTTGGTCTTCTGGTCAAGGAAGGGTAAACGTAGTAGTTCAAGATCCAAATACTCCAACAACAATTTATGCTGGAGCACCGGCTGGTGGATTATGGAAGTCTACAGATGCTGGAGCAACATGGGTTACAACCACGGATGGTTTACCTCAAATTGGAGTGTCCGGAATTGCAATAGATAGTAATAACTCAAATATTATTTATATCGCAACAGGAGATGATGATGCAGGAGACTCTTATAGTGTTGGTGTAATGAAATCTTTAGATGGTGGATTAACATGGAATACTACAGGTTTAAATGCTGGAAATTCTCCAAGCTCCATGAATGATATTTATATCAATCCAAACAACTCAAACATGCTTTGGGTAGCGACAAATAACGGGGTATATAAAACAACCGATGGAGGTGCTAACTGGACAAACCAAAATACATCAGGTGGGTCTAATGGTACAGCTGGATCAAATATTAGGGATATAAAAATTAAACCAACAAATCCTGATGTGATCTATGCAGTATCTAGTACTAGATTATATAAATCTACGGATGGTGGAGAGTCGTTTAGTATTGTTACCGGTGGTTTACCTTTTAATGGGATCTCTAGAATGGTTATTGATGTTACACCAGCAAATCCAGAAGTGGTTTATGTGTTAATTTCTGATAACTCTTATGGTTTTAAAGGTGTTTATAAATCTTCAAATTCTGGAACAAACTTTACTCAAGTAGCCTCTCCTGCTAATAACGGAGATATTTTTGAATCAACACAATCTTGGTTTGATATGGCTTTTGCAGTCTCAGACACTAATGAAAACGAAATTTATACAGGAGTTTTAAATATTTGGAAAGGAAACGTAAATGGTGCGCAGTCAACTTTTACAAAACTTAATGATTGGAGTGCTCCATTTTCGTCATCATATTCTCATGCAGATATTCATTTTTTAAGATTTTTTAATGGCGATTTATATGCAGGAACAGATGGTGGGTTTTATAAATCTACTAACGGAGGGACTAGTTTTACAGATTTAACTGGAGGTATGCAAATCAGTCAGTTTTACCGTGTAGCTGTCTCAAAGCAATCTTCTAACAAAATGGTTGGAGGTTTACAAGATAATGGTGGTCATGCTTTAAATAATGGACAGTGGCAAAACTACTTTGGTGCAGATGGGATGGATACTGCAATTGATCCAGCAAACTCTAATAACTATTATGGTTTTATACAAAATGGAGGAGGATTATATATATCATCAACAGCAGGTAGTGGTTTAACAGGCAGCGTTAATGCACCAGCAGGAGAAAGCGGTAATTGGGTTACACCACTAGTTATGAGTAGTAATAGTGTGCTATATGCTGGTTACAAAAGCCTGTATAAGTTAGAAAATGATAATTGGGTAGTTGTATCTCCTTCTTTTGGAAGCAATATCGATGTTTTAGAAATTGACCAATTAGATGTAAATAATATTTATGTAGCTATTAATTCTTCATTAAGAAAAAGTACAAATGCTGGTGTTTCTTTTACTACAGTTCAAAACTTTAGTTCTAATATTACTTCAATAGAGGTTAATAATTCTAATAGTGATATTATATATGTGACTACTTCTGGGTCTTCAGGTCAGGTATTAAAATCTGTGGATGGTGGATACAATTTTACTAACATATCTAATGGCTTACCTAGTGTTACTAAAAACAGTATAAAACACCAAGATTTACACTCTAAAAACCCATTGTTTTTAGGGACAAGTTTAGGGGTTTATAGATATGATGACGAGACTTTAACTTGGGCGTTATTTAATAACGACCTACCTAATGTTTCTGTTACAGATATTGAAATAAATACGATAGACGATAAGATTACAGCAGCAACTTATGGTAGAGGTGTATGGCAATCTGATATACCTACAGAGTTAGCGCCTTCCGATGTAAAACTAGTTACATTAAATGGAATTAGTAGTGCTGTAGAGTGTAATGCAGCAATTGCACCTCAAGTAGAAATTAAAAACAACGGTGTTAGTACTATCACCTCAGTTGATTTTACATATTTAATAGACGGGGCATCAAATAGCTTTACGTGGAATGGTAATTTAGTGTCCGAGGCTTCAACAGTTGTTGACTTACCAACACTTAATTTACCAAAAGGTGTACATACATACAAGGTGGTTTCAACAATTGCGAATGATACATATAGTAGCAATAATACTTCAGAGCAAAAAAATATTTACGCAAATGACAGTGGTGTAACACAAATTGTAAACACTTTTGAAACTCCAGAAGAAGCACTTTTAGTTTTAGATGAAGGGGCAACAACTCAATACTGGCAACGTGGTGTACCAACAGGAACAGTTTTAAGTAACGCAGCAGATAATTTATCTAATCAAGTGTATGGTACAAACCTTACAGGAGATTATGATAATAACGTAAAAAGTTACTTAGTCTCTCAATGCTTTGATTTGACAACCTTAATAAATCCAGAGCTTAAATTTGATATGGCTTTTCATTTAGAAGATGATTGGGATATAATGTACATGCAATACTCTACGGACCAAGGGTTAACATGGTCACTATTAGGATCTGCTTCGGACCCTAACTGGTATAACAATGCATTAACAGAAGGAGAAAATAATACCTGTTATAATTGTCCTGGTGCACAATGGACAGGAACAGGAGCGCAGTATGCGACTTTAACCGAGTATAGTTATGACCTAACCCCTTTAAATGCAGAGACAAATATCATGTTTAGATTTGTATTTCATTCTGATCAAGCAGTGCAGGAAGAGGGTGTTATAATAGATAATTTTGTAATTAGAGGTACAGATATTTTAAGTGTCCAAACTTTTGATACTACTAATTTTATGGTATATCCAAACCCATCTAAAGGCATATTTAATATAAAGACTAAAGCTAATATAAGTTTTAATGTAAATGTTTATGACCTTACGGGGAAATTAATTTACACTAAGTCTAATGCCAAAACTAATAATAATACTTACCAGTTAGATTTAAGTAAATATGCTACAGGAGTATATTTTTTAAACTTAGAAACTAAAACTAGTAAATTGACTAAAAAGTTAATTGTTAACTAATTGTTAATTTAAACTTAAAAAAAGCGCTTACTATAACCTAGTAGGCGCTTTTTTTATACCTTAAACAATTATTATTTGCATAAATAAACACTATTAAAAGATGAAAATCAACTTTAAAAAAACAACTGTAATTGGTATTGTTGGCTGCTTAACCATCATGGGATGTAAAGAAGAAAAACCAGCAGAAACTACCGCACAATTAGAAGTGGTTCCAGGAATCAATTTAGATTACATGGACACATCAACGCAACCTAAAGAAGATTTCTTTAAGTACGTTAATGGAAAATGGTTAGAAAACAACGAAATTCCAGATGACCAATCCACATGGGGAAGCTTCCAAGAACTACGTAAAAAAACTGATGCAGATGCATTAGGGATTTTAAAAGCAGCAATGTCTGACAATAAGGACCTAGAAAATATTAAAGTACTACCAGGTTCTGACCAAGAAAAAGCAGTACATTTTTACCAAACTATTATGGACACAATTGGTCGTAACAAGTTAGGAATCGAGCCTTTAAAACCTTATTTAGCAAAAATTGAAGCTATTAAAAACATTGACGACCTACAAGCTTACATGATAGAGATGATGCCTAAAGGTGGCGGAGGTCTTTATAGATTTGGTGTAGGCTCTGACCCTAAAGACAGTAACCGTAACGTTGCTTATCTAGGAGGCGGAAGCACTGGGTTACCTGACAGAGATTATTATGTTAAAGATGATGCTGACTCCAAAGAAAAAAGACAAAAATATGTAGCACATATCACTAGAATGTTTCAATTTTTAGGCGATAACGAAGCAGAAGCTAAAGTACAAGCAGATCAAGTATTGGCTTTTGAAACTAAATTAGAAGAAGCTAAGATGGATAAGGTTGATCGTCGTGATGCACGTAAACGTTATAACCCTAGATCTATTGAAGAGGTGCAAAAAATGGTGCCTGCTGTAAACTGGAAAAAATTTATTTCTGGTATTGGTGTTAAACAATTAGACACCGTAATTATCGGAGACTTAGGTTATTTTAATAGACTTCAAGACGTTTTAGCAGAAGGTAATGTTAATGATTGGAAAGCGTATTTAAAATGGAATACGTTTAGAGGAGCTGCTGGATATTTAAGTACAGATATTGAAACTGCTAATTGGGAGTTTTATGGAAAAGAACTTAATGGGTCAAAAGCACAACGTGCAAGAGACGAGCGTGCTTTAGGAGCTTTAAATGGTACAATTGGTGAAGCTTTAGGTAAATTATATGTAGACAAAAAGTTTCCGCCAGAGGCGAAAGTAAAAGCTAAAAAAATGATTGAGAATGTGATTTTAGCATTCGAGGATCGTATTAATAAGCTAGATTGGATGAGCCCGGAAACCAAAGAAAAAGCGATTGAAAAACTAAAAGCGACTAAAGTTAAAATAGCCTATCCAGATAAATGGAAAGATTATTCTGAATTAGAAATTAGTAGCGTTGAAGATGGAGGATCATATTTACAAAATAGTTTAAATGCTAGAGCATGGAATTTTAAAGAGGATATTGAAAAATTAGGTAAACCAGTTGATAAATCAGAGTGGTATATGGCACCTCAAGTTGTAAACGCTTATTTTAATCCTGCTTACAACGAGATTGTTTTTCCTGCAGCAATATTACAACCACCTTTTTATAATTATACCGCAGATGATGCTGTAAATTATGGAGGTATTGGTGCTGTAATTGGTCATGAAATTTCGCATAGTTTTGACGATTCTGGATCGCGTTATGATAAAGATGGAAACTTAAATAACTGGTGGACTGATGAAGATTTAAAACAATTTGAAGGTTTAGGAAAAGCTTTAGCGGACCAATATTCTGCAATAGAAGTATTACCAGAAACTAATATTAACGGTGCTTTTACATTAGGAGAAAACATTGGAGATTTAGGTGGAGTACTAGCAGCTTATGACGCTTTACAATTAAGTTTTGAAGAAAATGGTAGACCGGAAGATATAGATGGCTTTACAGCAGAGCAACGCTTTTTTATGTCTTGGGCAACCGTTTGGAGAACAAAGATGCGTGATGATGCCTTAAAGACTAGAATTAAAACAGACCCACATTCTCCAGGAATGACTAGAGCTGTACAACCTTTGTTAAATATTGATGCGTTTTATAAAGCGTTTGATATCAAAGAAGGTGATAAAATGTATATCGCTCCAGAAGACAGAGTTAGAATCTGGTAAAAATTATATCTATTAAAACAAAAAAGCCTTCCATTTTGGAAGGCTTTTTTTATGAGTTATAAAAAACTAATTTAGTTTTTTGGTTGCTTCTGTTGTGTTGTTAATGCGTTTTTTGCAATTAATGCCATATTAAACTGTGGCTCTATAGCTAAAGCTTTATCTAATATTAATATTGCAGCGTTAACATTAGTCTCTTTATTTTTATTTAGTAAAACTATTGCGTCTAAGTAGTATAATGCAGCTTTTAGTGAGACAGCATAAGGTTGTTGTGTTTCGTAAAACGTTTTGCCTTGATTGTCATTTACTGTTTTTAACCCTAAGTCAACATATTTTTTAGCTTCGGTTAAATTATTTAAATTTAAATAATTCTCTGCTATTTCATAAGCTACAGATGCATTTTTAGATTTGGTGTATAATGCGCTGTAAAAAGGTAGCGATTGTTTTAAATCTCCTAAAGATTTTAAAGCAACAGCTTTTACCTCTAATGCAATGTCAGAGTCTGTAGATTTTTGCTCTATACCAATAGTGTTTAAAGCCTGAGTAAATTTACCTTCGTTTAAATAAATATAGGCTAACGTGTCTTTTCTAGCTTCAGAAGGTTTTAAAATATTTAGATGTGTCATGGCATTAATAATACCTTGAACGTCTCCTTGAGATTTCATTTGTTTGTAATAAGCTTGGTAGTGTTTTGTCAATGCATCATTATTTTGTGCTGTTGCGACAAAACTGAAACAAAAAATTACTAGGTAAAATAGGTTCTTCATTTTAATTAATTTAATTACGTCAAAACTATAACTTTTTTAAGGGATTTTTTCTTAAATAATTAATAATTAATCAGTTGATTTACATTTGTTTTTATCTGATTGCCTGTTTTAGAGGTGTGTTAACACATAGAATGTTAATGGTTTAGGTTAAGTGTTTAAAAATCAGTAACTTTAAGTGAATTTTAAAATTATAATATACTATGGGAATTAAAAGTTTTGAAGGTCCAAGAAAAGGGCAGCAGATAGAGAATAATCAACCGTTAAAGGTGAGTGATTATATGACAAGAGATTTAATAACTTTTAAACAAACGCAAAGTGTAGAAGAGGTTATTGATACTTTAATAAAGCATAAAATTTCTGGTGGTCCAGTTGTAAATGATAATAACGAGTTAATTGGGATTATATCTGAAGGGGATTGCATTAAACAAATTAGTGATAGCAGATATTACAATATGCCACAAGAAAATAATAGTGTAGAAAAACATATGATTAGAAATGTTGAAACTATTGATGGTAACCTAAATGTATTTGATGCTGCTACTAAGTTTTTAGAGTCTAAACGCAGACGTTTTCCTATTGTTGAAAACGGAAAGCTAGTAGGTCAAATTAGTCAAAAAGATATTTTAAAAGCTGCAATGAAATTAAAGGGGCAAAATTGGAAATAGATATAAACCAGACTTGGTTTAATTACTTGTTTTGTTACGTGTATTAAGCAATAATGTTTAGCAAATAAAAACCGAATAGAGTTTCTGTAAGGATTTCTGTTAGTAGGCTAGAATATGCCATTAATTATATATGGTTTTGGCATATCGTTATTTATTTTATTTCAATTAATTTTTTTAAGAAACCATTTAAATCAGCACCTTTTTTAATGTCTGTTTTCGTTCCGATATTTAAAAGTAAAGGCTGATTATTAACAGTTCCATAAACAATAATCCGATACGAAGTTCCGTCCGTATTTTTCATTTTGAATTTATACCCTTCCAATTCTGAACCAAATGAGACTACTGTTATTTTAGTTCGCTTTTTAATCGTTTTTTGATTTGAAAATTGTTCTATAAATTGATTTGGGACAGTTTTCAGCATTTCATCATTAAGGAATAACCATTGTATTGAAATTCCTTCACAATCTAATAGTTCGTATTCTGATTTTGCTTCGCAATTCTCTGGAACAGCTATCTTCATATGAGCATAATTCAACGAGTCAATCTTTTTTTCAGATTGTCCGTAACAGTTAATTGATAATATGATAAATGCTAAAATGATTATTCTTTTCATATATAGTTTTTCTTTTTTTTATGGATGCTAACTACTATTAATTAATTATTGACGCTTTACTAATGCATAAAAATCGTTTTCCAAAGGTAAGTACCCTTGGTCGTAAATAAAGTAATAAACAGTACCTGCTTTAGTGGTATAAGTACTTGTAAAGTAATTAAAATCAAAACCCTTTGCTTCTAGTTTTGTTTTTGTAGTTCTGGTTTTTTGATCAGGATTTAAGCTTTCTAAAATGCGCCAATTTTTACGTAAACGGTTATTTATATTTCTAATTAGATTTTTTCCGTCTTTATTGACTTTGTTATTATATGCATTCCTGCAACCATCACTACAGAATTTTTTATCTACGCGACCTACAATTTTGTCTCCACATTCTGGGCAGGATTTACTCATAATTTTGTGTTATTAATTTTATACCAACGTAAGTTTAACTCTTCTTTTTTACAATAAAAATCGGTAATATATTCTAGACCAATTTTTAAAAGTGCATTGTGTGAGGCTTGGTTTTCAATTTCGGTTGTGGCATATAATTCAGGTAGATTCATAACATTAAAGGCATAATCTACTGCAGCTTTACCAGACTCGGTAGCATAACCTTTACCCCAAAAACGCTCTATAAATCTATAGCCAACATCATAATAATTAGTAAAACCATTCATACTTTGTTCAGTATTTAATTTAATGCCTGACCAACCTACAAAGTCACCTGATGCTTTTTCTATAACTGCAAATCTTCCAATACCACGCTTTATATATTGTTGTTTAACATTTTCTAATATTTTTATAGTTTCAGCTTTAGTTTTAACCGTTTTGTTGCCTAAATATCTATGGACATTTGGGTTAGAATCTAGCTCAAACATACCGTCTACATCGGTCGCTCTTAACTCGCGTAGTAGTAATCTTTCGGTTTCTATATTAAATGTCATATTTGTTTTTGGTCATTAAATGTCAGTTATAACTTTGTCTATAAGCCTAATAACTTGTCTTCTAAGATACGTAATTTCCGTTTACAAACGACAACAAACGTTTACAATCGACATTAAATGCGTAACTACCGACTAAAGTTTTGATACTGTTACATCTTTGCAGTGTCGAATGGAACTAATGAAATTTGACATTATTAAAAACCTTATCTTATGAATACGTTAAGAAACAAAGTACAATTAATTGGAAACCTTGGACAAGATCCAGAAATTATTAACTTAGAATCTGGAAAGAAGCTAGCTAAATTTACTTTAGCAACTAATGAGAGTTATAAAAATGCTAAAGGCGAAAAAATAACTGACACCCAGTGGCATCAAATTGTTGCATGGGGTAAAACCGCTGATATTATAGAAAAATATGTTATAAAAGGAAAAGAAGTTGCTATCGATGGGAAGCTTACAACAAGAAGTTGGGAGGATAAAGATGGAATGAAACGTTACACTACTGAAGTGGTTTGTAACGAGTTATTAATGCTAGGGAAGTAGTTTGCTAATTAGATTACAAAAAAAAGGCTCACGTAAGTGAGCCTTTTTTTATTATAAATTTTGAAAAAATTTAGTCTACTGCATCTTCAACATCATCTGCAACACTTTCTACAGCGTCTTCAACTTTTTCTCCAGTGGTTTCTTCTCTGCATCCTGTTAGCGTGATTGCTAAACAAAACATAACTAGAAACGTATATGATAATTTTTTCATGATATGAATGTTTTATGATTTGTCTTTTATTTTCATTTCGTCATCAGTGATTTTAACTTTTTTGTCTTCAGTTTCCATCTTGATTTTGTCATCTTTTACTTTAATCTCAGCTCCTTCATCTTTCATTTCTTGGATTACTTTTTCTTTTTCTGTTTCCTCTCTACAAGACACAAAAGAAGTTGATAATACTGCTAAAGTAAGTACTGTATAAATTATTTTTTTCATAATATTTGGTTTTAGGTTTAAATTTGTTTTTTAGCTTTATTACTATAATAAAGCATGAGTTTTGATTTTATATTAAAATCTGTAGCGTATCCCTAAAGCTATATCAAAATCTACATCGTCGCTGTAGTCGTTATCAAGTCCTAATTCTGGTCTAAAATCTAAAGACAGTTGTAACGGGATATTAAAGTTATATTCGATACCAATGTCACCAGCAACTAATGCATATGATCCATCCACTTCTCCAGCATCATAAGATCCAAATCCTGCACCAGCACCTACGTACCAATTAAAATTTTGGTCTAAAGGCATTACCCATTGGTATAGTCCTACTAATTTAAATACATCAACATCTTTTGAGTCTCTCCAACCTAAATCAAATTCTAATCTATTATTTTCGTTTAAGTGTCTTTGGTAAGATATCTCTGATCCAAATCCGTCATTATCACCTAGTCTTAGACCTAATGCATTTTTAGAAATGTCTTGAGCGTTTACTGTAAATGCTGTGATTGTTACAGCTAAAAGTGAGAAAATTAGTTTTTTCATGTTTGTTGTTTTAGTTAATTTTTAAATTAAAGTGTTATAATTAAGTTTTTAATTGTCTTGCGCTAAACGCCTTTACCACCAATTAGTCTTAATAGGATTGCAATTACTGCAATTACTAATAATATGTGTATTAATCCACTTGCACTGTAGACAAAAAATCCTAATGCCCATCCTATTACAAGTATTACTGCTATAATATAAAGTAGTCCTCTCATGGTTTTATGTTTTAATTATTAATATTATTTATTGGTTTTATTGTTTCTATAATATTAGATTTTGGTACTTCTGTACTGCCCAAAAGCTTCAACATTGTGTTAGCTTGTTCTAATGAGGTTGCAACACCTGTTGCATATCCACGATCGGTAACTACACTCCAAGTATATATATGTTTAGTATTGTTATCACTACTTAATGTAATAGTTGCTACTTCTTTTTGAATAACCTTTGAATATTTTGTAAGACTAGCTATTTGGTTATTAGCTTCTTTTAAAGTTTTTGAAGTCCCAGTAAAAACAGTCTCAGGTGTTTTTACAGTCCACTGATAAATTTGTGTTTTTGATACAGTTTTTATTGGATCATTATTTAATAATTGTTTATCAAGTAAATCAAGCTCTGCAGCATTAGTAAGTGATATGCTAGTTACTATAAGTGTTAGGGTTAGTAGTATTTTTTTCATTTTTAGCTATTTTTTTTAAGGTCGTTAATTAAGTTTTTAGTTTTGTTTAAGCTGTCTGTAATTTTAGAATCTGCTTCTACAAGTACTGTTTTAAACTCTTTACTATTTGTTACTTTGTATAGTTTGTCTAATAAAAATAATTGATTGTCAATTTTAGACTTTAGCTTTTTAAGCGCTGCGATTTTGTTAGTTTGATTAATGTCAATTATAGCTTTATTAAAAGCTAATTCTGAATAGTTAGGTATTGATATTAATTTGTCTGTTGCTACATCATATAAATCATCCGCTATTTCTAAATGTGTTTTTTCAATTGTTTTTGCTAATTTGACATTACTATCTTTATTTATTACTTTTTGAAGCGCTTTGCTTAGCTTAATAACTACTTGATTGTCTTTAGACAACATTAGTAATAGTTTTGCTTCATTTTTATTATCGCTTATCGCTTGTTTTTGATTTTCTATTTTTTTTGTTTCTAAATTCTTATTTTTTATAAGTTGATCACAAGAATTTAGATTAAAACCAATTAGTAATACTGTAAAGAAGAATAAAACAGTGTACTTTCTGTTTTTTAAATATTTCATTTCTTATTTATAGTTTTATATTACAAAGATGCAACTGTCTTTTGTGTTTTGTGTTACATCATTTTTTGTATTGTTTACACAATTAGTATTAATTGCTGTTTAAATACTTTACAAAGATGGTATACAACCCCATGTTTTATGTTACATTATTTTAAGTTAAGGTTATAATATTTCAACTTATGTTTAATATTGTGCATAAAAAAAACCTTACGTATAGTAAGGTTTTTTAATTTTTGTGGCTATTAATTAGTTATTCTATAGGTAGATAGATTGTAAATGTTGCGCCTACACCCAATTGTCCGGTTGCAGTAATATAACCTCTGTGGTTTTCTACAATTTTTTTGCAAATTGAAAGTCCTATTCCTGTACCTGAATATTGATCTTTATTATGTAACCTACTAAATAATACAAATATTTGGTCTGCATATTCGTTATCAAACCCAATACCATTGTCTGTAAATACTATTTTATGATAAAAAGATTTTTTAGGCTTTTTAATACTTTCTTCCTTTTCTGCTTCAACAATTTGATGAGTGATTTCTATTTTAGGCGTTCTTTCTTCTGCTTTATATTTTATTGCATTACCTAATAGATTAACAAATAGCTGTTGTATTTGAAAAGGGATTACATTTATGGATGGAAAGTTGTCTGATGTAATTATAGCATTTTCTGCAGATATAACTTCTGCTAAATCTTGTTTTGCTGCTTCTAATAATAAGTTAATATTAGCGTCTTCAAAGACCTTATCTGCTTTATTAGATCTAGAAAATTGAAGTAAATCATCAATTAACAAGCGCATTCTGGATGCTGCATTTTGTATTCTGCTAATATATTTTAGACCTTTTGGTGATAGTTTTTCAGCTTCTTCATCTTCTAATCTAGATAAAAAGGTTTGAATTTTTCTAAGTGGTTCTTGTAAATCATGACTGGCTACGTAGTTAAAGGACGATAACTCTTTATTGTTTCGTTCTAACTCCATGTTACGTTCTTCTAACGCTCTAAAACTCATGATCTCGTCAGTAATATCTGCTGTTGTACCAAGTAAAATAATTTCGTCATCATCATTTACTATAGATCTACCATAGGCTTTAAGGTGCTTGATGTTACCATTTTTATGTATTACCCTATAGTAAATGTATGGTAGTTCTATGTTTTCCCTCATTTGATCAACTTGTTTACTTAGTTGTTCAACATCATCAGGATGGACATATTTTAAAAAGTTTTCAATGGTTGGCTCAAAGGATTGAGGCTGTTCTCCTAAAAGGCGATATAGATTATCAGAATAGGTATAGACATTTTTTCTTGCGTTAAAAGTCCAAGTCCCGTGTTTGCTTACAATCTCTGATTGGTTTGTAGATTCTTTAAATATTTCTAATTCTTCGTTTTTACTTTTTAGTTTTTTAATATTGTCATATATACTATTGTAGGCAACGTACATTAATATTAAGGAGCATAGTAATAATGAAAATAATAATAATGGGGTTGCAATTAAGTCGCTTTTATATTTGCTTTGTCGTTGTTCTAATAAGTTATTTTGAACTTGGATGGCACCTCTAATTTTGTGTTTAATGCTGTCCATTAAAACTTTTCCATTTCTAAAATTTGAAATAAAATTGGGGTCTTTTATATCACCTTTAGGTAATGATTGGTACGACGTTTGAAAGGCAAGTAGCCTTTCGTTAATTAAACGATTAATCTCTATTAAGTCTTCTTTTAATATTGGATTGTCTTCTGTTAATACTTTAAGCTCTGCAAAACTGTTATTAATTTTACTTCTTCTTTCTATGTATGGTCCAATAAAGACAGAATCTTTAGTAATTATATAACCACGTTGACCAGTTTCGGCATCATTTAGGTTAGATAGTAGTTGTTCTAGTTCTACATTTACCTTGTAGGTATGTGTAATCATCTCGGAAGAATTTGTTGCATCTACAATACTTCTGTAGGTTAACGCACCGACAACTAGAATAACAAATGTACTAATGTAAAGTGTTGTTCTTAAAAAGGAAATGTTATTAGATAAAGCTCTTATCATAAATTAAAAACGCAGTAAAAAGTTTTCTTTATTCATACTATTGGTATGGTATTGCCAATTTATAGTTACCACTTCTGATAGTACTTTTTTAAGTGTTTTAAAATCGCTTGGTTTTTTAATGTAAATATTAGCACCTTGAACAAAAGTGTTTTCTATGTCTTCTTCTGATGCTGAGGTCGAGTATATAGTGATTGCAATGTCTTTAAATTTTGGATTTTGTTTAATTTCTTTTAAACACTCTAAACCTGATTTTCTTGGCATATTTAAATCTAAAAATAGGACGTTAGGTAATAAAGCGTCTTCACTGTTTAGATAATCCATTAAGTACACACCGTCGTTAAAAGTTGATACTCTAGTAGTTATTTTTATTTCGTCAAATGCGTCTGTAAAAAACAACCTGTCATCTTCATCATCATCCGCCAAAGTAATATTAATGTAATCTTCTTGCATGAGTTTTAGTTAGTGTTTTGTTGGTTTAACTCTCTTCTTTTAGCAATAATTCTTTGAAAAGCTGAAGGCGTAATACCTGTTGTGTTTTTAAACTGAGTGCTTAAATGCGCCACGCTTGAGTAGTTTAATCTAAATGCAATTTCAGTTAAACTTAAATTTTGCTTTATTATTAATTGTTTTGCAAATTCTATTTTTTGAAGAATGATAAAATTCTCTATTGAAGTATAAGTGACTTCAGAAAACAAATTGGATAAATAACCATAGCTGTGTCCTAAAGCCTCAGCTAGATATACTGAGCTTTTTACATTTACAATAGTGTCTTCATTAAAAACCATATCCGTAATTGTGTCCTTTATTTTTTGAACTAAAATACTTTTTTGATTCTCGACTATCTCTATTTGATACTGGTCTAATGCAGTTTGTAATTGGGATAGTTTGTCTTTTGATAATTTTTCTAAAACTTCAACCTCTCCAAAACCAACAATCTTATATTTAATATTGTTATCAGTAAGTATTTGTTGTAAAACAATTTGGCAAATACTATTAAAATCAAATTTAAAAAACAGCGTCATATTAAATATTTAATTGCAAATAAAGATAATATATAAACTATATAGATGCAATTTATTTTATAATATCAATCTTTATGATTTTAGAAGTGTTTGGGACATCATAATTGTCTATGTCTTTAGTGGTTGTATAATCAAGCATAAACCATTTTGATTTAGTTTTTACCACTACATTTTGATCACTATTTATAGTGACGTTATAATAAGGCACCTTAACTTTTATATCAAAAAAACTATCCCCAATATCTAAAGTGTCAGAGTTTTTTTTTGGTTCTACCTGTTTTGTGTTTTGGATAGGATCTAGACTATCAACTATTTCTACTTCATTATTTGAAGACATTATTATTAAAGGTGTAACTAATAATAATGTGATGATTAATAATATTTTATTGGGTTTCATAATTTGATGGTATTTAGATGTTATGGTACAAAGTTAAAAAGAGAGGCTACTTATTTTATTACATAATTTTTGTTGCTTGTTATATGATTATGTAATAAAACATTATTTTAATTTGATTAGCTTTACCTTTAACCTGTGAGTATTATTAGAAATACTTAATGTAATAATGAAAAATGATTTAAATTTTTACAAAAGTATTTTTAAAAACAAACTACCCTTAACAGAGCTTTTAAAGGACGAAAGCTTGTTTTCAAGCGTGCCTAAAAACTGGTCGATTGTAGTCACAGATATAGAAAACTCTACCAATGCAGTTGCAAATGGCTTGCACAACGATGTTAATTTATGTGCTACAGGTAGCATCATTACGGTTTTAAACACTTTAAAAGGTATTAATAGTAAACTTGAAATCCCCTATTTTTTTGGTGGAGATGGATCAACATTTATTGTTCCTAATGACTTATTAGAGCCCATTTTAGTTGCATTAAATAATTATAGTTTACATATTAAAAATACGCTTGACCTTAATTTAAGAGTTGGCTCTTTAGGGGTTGATCAGGTCTATCTTAATAATGTAACCTTAAGAATAGCTAAACTTAGACATAACAAATACTTAACAACACCTGTGGTTTTAGGTAATGGAATTAAATATGCCGAAAATTTTATAAAAGAAAGCTTTAAAGCCACACCAATTAAGACCGATAAAAAAATAGCGCTTAACCTGGAAGGTATGGAGTGTCGTTGGGACGAAATTTATCCAAACCAACCTTTAAATAAAGTAGTGTGCTTGCTAGTAAATTGTGAAGACGAAATCAAACAAGCCGAAATATTTGGTACTATAATGAACGAGATTAATTATGTGTTTGGAGATTTAGAAAAACGTAATCCAATTACAACATTTAAACTAAAGCTAAATACCTCGATTGAAAAGATTAGAAAAGAGGTGTTTGTTAAAACGGGAAAAAATAAAATTAATAAAGTATATAACAGCTGGCTAATAACAGTTTTTGGTAAATATTATTTTAAATTTTTTAAAGCAGGAAAACTGTACGTGTATAGGGTAAGTCAACTATCAGACACTATTATGTTAGATGGCTCTATCAATACTGTTATTTCTGGAACAGAAAAACAAGTAAAGAGATTACAAATTTTATTGGATGATTTAGAGTCTAATAATAAGATTGTTTACGGATTGCATACAACCCATGCTTCTATTATGTCCTGTTTTATTGAAGACAGAAAAGAAAAACACATACACTTTGTAGATGGTACAGAAGGGGGTTATACAAGCGCAGCAATTATGTTAAAACAAAAAACAAAAAAGTTAAATCTTAACTAAGCTTTAAATTAGATAAATAAAATTCTTGCTTTGTGGTTAATAGATTGTGTTTTAATGTGCTTAACAGGGTATAGGTTGGTTTAGATAGTATTCCGGTTTTAATTTGTTTATTGACCTCGTTTAAAAAATAAGCATCAAGTTTTAAGCACTCTTTTATAATCTGTTCTTCCTTTTCAAAAAAAAGACATTTAATATTAAACCATAAATAATGCAATTTAATATTAAGATTAGGTTTTTTTCTGTCTTCCATTTTTAAAGTATTTAAAAGCGTAAAAGACTTTGTTTTAAAAATATTAATGTGCTTTTGTTTGTCTTCAATCCAAGTTTTAACTATTTCGCTTTTAGTCTTTGATTTTAGATAGTAATAGGATAATTCTAAGTCATCACTAATTGCAATTAAATGCTGGATTGCATTTTGACCTACTTCATATTTAATAATATTATCCATTTTACGTAATTTAGTTGTCTCAAAATTAAGTAAATAGTACAGTGATAATATTATATGATATTTTTTAAATGTTATATAATTTACTTTTTATTTAAAATCATATACACCGGAAAATGGTCACTATAACCTCCTTTGTAAGTCTTGCCAACATATGTCCTATAAGGAGTCCCTTTGTATTTACCATCTAATTGTTTTAAAAAATCAGCATCATAAATATCAGCTTTTACAAATCTAAGCGGATTAGATTGTCGCTCTAAAAAATTATGTGTGATAATTATTTGGTCAAACAAATTCCATTCAAAATTATGACTCGTCGTCCCTCTATCAATAGATAATAGGGTTTCCATTGGGTTAAACAAATTTTGATTAGCCACTAATTGCTCAATACTATTACTAGCAGGGTCGTCATTAAAATCTCCCATTATTACAATCTTAGCATCTGTAATGTTTTCTTTTAACGTGCTTACAATAGCTTGCAAATTGGTTGATGCGGTAATACGTTTGTATTCGGTCTCGTTATTACCTGTGCGTCTTGATGGCCAATGATTAACTAAAAAATGTATGGATTCTCCTAAAAACAATCCAGACACTAATAAAATATCTCTTGTGTAATCTGGCGATCCATCTTCTTCTTTAAAACTAAAGGTAAATACCTCTGTATTTGTTACAGTAAATTTTGTGCTATCGTATATAAAAGCAACGTCAATACCGCGTTCGTCTTTACTATCATAATGGACAAACTTATAGGGATAGTCTTTAAGATGTTTTGAGGTGATTAAGTCGTTTAATACCGCTTCGTTTTCAACTTCAGCTAAACCTATAATTGCTGGATGAGTGTTGGTTTCTTTTCTACCAATATTAGAAATTGCGTAGCCAATTTTTCGTAACTTATTATTATAACGTTTTATGGTCCAACGTTTATCAGATGTCGGATTAAAATCTCTATCACGTGTTAAATCGTCTTTGTATATATCAAATAAATTTTCGATATTATAAAAAGCAATCGCCTGTTTATTAGTTTTAGATTTAAAGATGTTAAAATTCAAAAGCGTACATTTAGAAGGCTAAAAATAGCGATTTTATTATGGATACAATTATGTAACTTTGTAGTATAAATTATTATATGTTAGAAAAGAAAAATATAGAGCTTGAAAAAGCAGTATTAATTGGTGTAGTTACTAAAGAGCAAAACGAAGAGAAATCTAAAGAATATCTTGACGAGCTTGAATTTTTAACGTTCACTGCAGGAGGAGAGGTTAAAAAACGCTTCACTCAAAAAATGGAAATGCCTAATCCAAAAACATACATTGGAACAGGTAAAATGGAAGAGGTTAGGCAGTATATTGAAGACAATGATATAGGAACCGCTATTTTTGATGACGAGTTATCGTCATCGCAAGAGCGTAACATAAGTAAGATTTTAAACGTAAAAGTTTTAGATCGTACCAATTTAATACTAGATATTTTTGCACAACGTGCACAAACTAGTTATGCCAGAACACAAGTAGAGTTGGCGCAATGCGAGTACCTTTTACCAAGACTACGAGGGATGTGGACACACCTTGAGCGTCAAAAAGGGGGTATTGGTATGCGAGGACCTGGGGAAACAGAGATAGAAACAGATAGACGTATTGTACGTGACAGGATCTCTTTATTAAAAGACAAAATCAAGACCATTGATAAGCAAATGTCAGTGCAACGTGGTAATCGTGGTCAAATGGTGCGTGTCGCATTAGTAGGGTACACCAATGTGGGTAAATCTACTTTAATGAACACCGTAAGTAAGTCAGAGGTCTTTGCCGAAAACAAACTTTTTGCAACCTTAGACACAACAGTTAGAAAAGTAGTTATCCAAAACCTGCCATTTTTATTAACAGATACCGTTGGATTTATACGCAAGTTACCAACGCAACTAGTAGACAGTTTTAAAAGCACATTGGACGAGGTTAGAGAAGCCGATTTGTTATTACACGTAGTCGATATTTCTCATCCAAATTTTGAAGACCATATAGAGTCCGTAAATAAAGTTTTAGGCGAAATTAAAAGTGCTGACAAACCTATAATTATGGTGTTTAATAAAATAGATGCCTATAAAGCAAAACCCTTTGACGAGACCGACTTAATTGCAGAACGTACAGAAGAGCATTACAGTCTAGCAGAATGGAAAAAGACATGGATGAACCGTGTAGGAGAGGATAACGCATTATTTATTTCAGCATTAAACAAAAGTAATTTAGAAGACTTTAAAAAACGAGTTTATGATGAGGTTAGAGAAATCCACGTAAAACGTTTCCCGTACAATCACTTCCTGTATCCAGACTACGATTACGATAATCTAGGAGAAGAAGAGTAAAACATAACACTAAAACCCAAACTTAATAGTTTGGGTTTTTTATTTAAAAAAGTTTTTAAAATTTTTAGGGCAATTTGCTTTTGGCAGAAAAAGCCAAAAGCAACCACGCTTTACACTAAATCTTTTTTTCGTGCCTCAAAAAAGGATACCGTTTCAATCGTTATTGCAACTATCCGCAAAGTCTAAATTTATCTCAAAATCTGTTCTGCTTTATAAAGGTTGTTTCTAATTACAAATTCAATATATCAAATAAAAAAAAACAGAATTATTTAGATAATTTTGTAAACAAATAAAACTAATATTTTAGCGTTATAACAGCACATGATACAACAAAAAACACACTTGTTATTTAAAAAAAAATGGATAAAAAGGATTGCGATAGCATTATTAGCATCGTTACTTTTAGCCATCGTTTTTTATATCAGTATCTATTTTGGCACATTTGGTAAGCTGCCAAACACATCAGAATTAACAAATTTAAGACAAGCAGAAGCCACTCAGATTTTAGATAAAGACAGTAAATTAATAGGTAAGTATTATATCTACGATAGGCAACCCTTAACCTATAATCAGTTTCCTAAACACCTTTTGGACGCACTAATAGCAACAGAAGATGTTAGATTTTATGATCACAACGGAGTAGATAATATAAGTCTAATGCGTGTGTTTTTTAAAACACTTTTATTTCAAGACCAATCCTCAGGAGGTGGTAGTACAATAACCTTACAACTAGCAAAAAACTTATTTGGAAGAGATAAGCATTTTGCATTTAGTACTATCATAAACAAGGTTAAAGAAGCAATAGTTGCAAAACGAATAGAAAAAATATATTCTAAGCAAGAAATTCTTACACTATACCTTAACACTGTGCCTTTTCCAGACAATACCTATGGTATAGAAAGTGCAGCACGCAAATTTTTTAATATATCAGCAACAGACCTATCATTATCACAAGCAGCAACCTTAGTTGGAACATTAAAGGCAAATAATTATTACAACCCAAGACGTAATTTGCAAAGCAGTACAAAAAGGCGTAATGTGGTCTTGCAACAAATGCTTAAATATAATTATATAGATCAAGCTCAATTTACTCTAGCAACCCAAAAACCAGTCGTATTAGATTACCAATCCTTTAATCACGATTTAGGTTTAGCACCATATTTTAGGGCACAATTAAAAAAAGAATTGACAACTACTTTAAAAGCATTAAAAAAGCCAAATGGAGAGGCTTACAACTTATATAAGGATGGTTTAGTTGTGTACACAACCTTAGACTCTCAAATGCAAAAATATGCGGAACAAGCCATGCAATCGCATTTAACAAAATTGCAGCAAGATTATGAAGCGTCTTATGGTAATAAAGCACCATGGACAACCAATAAAAAAATAATTGACAACGCTATTAAAGCGCTTCCAGAGTACAAAAAATTTAAAGCGATGGGTTTGAAGCATGATCAAATTATAGATTCACTTTCTATAAAACATGACGTCGATTTATTTGATTGGTCAGACTCTAAAAAACATAATATATCTACAATAGATAGTTTACAACACCACTTAAAGTTTTTAAATACAGGTATGATTGCATTAGATCCAAAATCTGGAGCTATTAGGTCTTATATTGGAGGTATAGATTATCGTTTTTTTAAATACGATCACGTATCACAAAGTCAACGTCAAGTAGGGTCAACATTTAAACCCTTTGTATATACAGCAGCAATAGACCATGGGATGAAACCATGTACTTATTTTTCGCCAGAAGCAATAACTTATACGGATTATAAAAATTGGACACCAACCAATTCTGGTATTTCAGATATAGATCCGCATATTAATTATAATTTAGAAAAAGCCTTAAGTCAATCGCTTAATACTATTGCTGTTAAGGTCTTAAATCAAGTTGGTATAGACAAGGTTTTAAAACAGGCTAAAAAGTTAGGAATAACTAGTACGCTTCCAAACCAACCGTCATTAGCCTTAGGTGTCGCTCAAATTAATATTAAAGAACTGGCAGGTGCTTATGCTAGTTATGTTAACAATAGTCAATCTGTAATGCCTTATTTTATTACTAAAATTGAAGATAAAAATGGAGTTGAAATCGCGTCTTTTAAACCAGAAGTAAATCCAAATAAAGCATATAGTGACTACACTAGGCAGGTCCTATTACAAATTATGCAATCCACAGTTAATTCAGGTACTGCAGCTAGATTGCGTTCTACCTATGGACTTAGCAATAGTATAGCAGGTAAAACTGGGACAACACAAGATAATAAGGATGGATGGTTTGTTGGTATTACACCAAATTTGGTAACGGTTAATTGGGTTGGTAACGATAATTATAATATTGGTTTTAAAACGACGGGAATGGGACAAGGTGCAAATTCTGCATTGCCAATTTTTGCTAAGTTTTATCAAAAATTAAATGCAGATTCAAATTACAATACGATTACAAAAAGTCGTTTTGAATCACCTTCAAGTGATGTTTTAAAGGCGTTGGATTGCGAAGAAGAAAAACGTGATGGTTTTTTTAAACGATTGTTTAATAAAAAGGATAACGAGAGACAATTTAACAAAGACACTTAGTAGTTAACCTAAATTGATTTTTTTTTGTATCATAAATGTAATAAACGTACTTCATTTTATAAGACACAAAAAAAACGCGTTTCGATTAGAAACGCGTTTTTTTAATTATAGTGTTTGTAGATTATAAGTTGTAGCTTAAACCTAATAACCAATAAGATTGTAATTTGTTATCAACGTTTCCAAAAGTTGGAACCGCTTGTAATGGTAATGCTAAAGGATCATATTGACCTAACTCGTAATTTAATGCTTCTTGTTTGTTGCTTCTTAAACCAAAGTCAAAACCAACACCAATCATTTTCCATAATGTGTAGCTAAATGAGTTTGTCCAAGTTACGTTAGATAAATCTCCGCTTTTGTAGCTTTGGAAAGTTGATAAGTTAGATTTAAAGCTAACAGCACCAATTTGTCTTGTGTAATCTGTAACTATTTTTGCACCTAAAGAAGATTGAAAAACAGCATCATTTTCTGCAAATACAAAGTTGTAGTTTAAAGGATGGACAACAACGATTAGATTTTCTAAAGGTGTCCAAGTTCCTCCGACTCCAACATCTAAATATCCAGGATCGTTAAAATTATCTAATAACGTTGTTCTGTATTCTGCTAAACCAGAAACAGCAAAGTTTTTAGTAATGTTTCTTCCGTATAATGAAGAGATGTTAAATACATCTGTTGTTGGGTTAAAACTATCATCATCATTAGGATTATCTTTGTTATCTAATTTCACCCAGTTAAGGTTAGATGTTAAAGAGTTTCTCCAGAAAAATTTATCTTCAATTAAATTAGCGTAAGCATTTAATGAGATTCCAATATTTCCAGAAGAATTGTTTGGTGTTCCTTGAGAGTACCAATTGTTAAAATTAGAAATACTTCCACCAATTGTTCCAAAAAGACCTTTTCTCCATCCAGGAAGTGCATCTATTTTAGCTTGTAAAGCATTAGCTTCACCTTGTAAAGTTTTTGCTGCTGCTTGTTTTTCTGCTTTCTGAGTTTGTAACTCTTCTTTTGTTTGGGCATTCATGGATACCATTCCAATAAATAATGCTCCTACTAATAATATTTTTTTCATAATTTTTAAGTTTTAAATAAAACGATTGCAAATATACATCTTAGTTATAATTTAAAGAAATTATCAAAAGCACTCAAATGGTTGGTTTTTAGTTTGTTACGTTTTATTTGGGTGTATTATCTTTTAAATAATGGCACAAAAGAACAAGCCTCTCCATACATGATAGATTTAGCGTAAGGTTTTAGCTTGTTTGTTATCATAGTATAAGCGTTTATAGGCACTGGCTTGTTACTACAGCCTTTTATAATAACAGGTTTATCTTGGTATTTAGTACCATCAATTGCGCTAATTATGTCATGATAAATAGTAGTCTCTAAACCCTCTAGTGATCCAATATGGCACTTTTCGACAAAGGGTTCTAAATTTACGACCAATAACATAAAAGCCCAGTCAGGTATGATAGCATCTGCACTACAAGTGATAGCTACATACTGGTTTTGATATTGACTCCAGTCATGGTTTTTAACGTATTCTCTAAAATCTTTTTCTTTTAAAACTAGTTCTTGAAACAACCAATCTTTAATATCTAATACTACGCGGGTACCTTTTGGATAATAATCCTCAAGATCGATAGTAACTAGTTTGCTATTCGCAACGCGATTAATAATCTGTTCAGCCATAATTTAAAAATAAGTAATTTTTATTGGTATCCTTCTGCTTGTAATTTAAATAAGTCAGCATATAAAGATTGATTAGCCATTAGCTGCTCGTGTGTTCCCATTTCTAACATGCGTCCTTCATCTAATACTAATATCTTATTAGCCTGTCTTACGGTACTAAATCTATGTGATATAATAATACTAGTCTTGTCTTCTGTTAAGCCTATAAAACGGTCAAATACTTCGCTTTCTGCTTTAGCATCTAATGCAGATGTTGGCTCGTCTAATATCATCACTTTTGCATCTTTCATATACGCTCTTGCTAATGCTACTTTTTGCCACTGTCCACCAGATAACTCTTGGCCTTTAGCAAAGCGTTTTCCTAATTGTTGGTCGTAGCCCTTTTTAAGCTCAGACACGACTTGATTTGCTAAACTTAATTCTGCTGCATTTTCAATTTTTTCTTGGTTGTCAATTTGACTAATGTCACCAATTGCAATGTTTTCTCTAACCGTAAATTCATACTTAAAAAAATCTTGAAATATAACTCCAAAAAACGCTTGGTATTGGGCTTTGTCAAAACGATTAATATTAATGCCGTCCAACAAAATCTCTCCAGAAGTAGGCTGGTAAAAACGTAATAATAATTTAGTAAGTGTCGTTTTTCCTGCTCCGTTTTGTCCGACAAATGCTAACTTTTCTCCAGCTTTAATTTTAAAACTGATGCCTTTTAAAATTTCATTATCAGATTCTGGATATGAAAATCTAACGTTTTTAAATTCAAAACCTTCCTTAATTTTGTCAGGAAGTGGCATATCCTCGATATGTTTTGGTTGTATTGAAATATCAATAAAATCAAAATAATCTTTTAAGTATAATGCACTTTCAGAGATACGTGTAAATTTAGAAAAGAAATCTTGTAAGTTTCTTGTCAACCTATTAAAAGCGCCTGATAAAAAGGTTAATTCTCCTAAAGTGATTACTCCAGATATTACACGATAAATTATAAATACATAGGCACCATAATAACTTAACGTCCCTAATACATTAAACACAAAACCTAAAGCAGAGCGTTTGATGGCTAGTTTTTTGTTAAGGTCGTAATACTCTTGAGATAGGTTTTTAAACCGATCGACTACAAAATCTGTTAAGCCAAATAGTTTGATTTCTTTGGCTGTTTTATCATTTGCACCAATAAATCTTAAGTAGTCTAGCTCACGACGTTCTGCAGTCCAACCTCTAGCTAAAGAGTATTGTTGTTGACTAAACCAAATTTCATTTATAAAAGCAGGGATAATGCTTAGTACTAAAAGTATGATAAGGTAAGGTTCAAAATAGACTAAACCAGCAACTAATGTGGCTATGGATATCAGGCTTTGTACTTCGCCTAAAGCATTAGACATTAAGCCCACACGACTTGTAGTCTGTGTTCTAGCACGTTCTAGCTTATCATAAAACTCTGAATCCTCAAGAAGACTAATGTCTATTTGATTGGTTTTTTTTATAATTCTAACAGAGGTATCGATAGAGTAGGCATCACCTAACAAACTATCGGTTAATTGTATGGCGCGACTAATTAAATCTGAAAGTACAACAAGCCCAAACTCTATCCCAACATAAGTCCAAAGTTGGGTGTAGTCAGGTACTTCAAGGCTAATTTGTAAAATTATTTCATCTATAATAATCTTACCAACCCATAAGATAATGACAGGTAAAACTGCACCAATAAGTCTACAAAAGGCTGAGCTTAAAAATAGTTTTTTATTGGTATTCCAGATTTCTTTAAAAAATCTTGGGATATAGATTAAAGCGCTAAAAGATTTTTTTAAATTTGTTTTGTTTTTTTCTTTTAGCGATTTTGGAGCGCGTCTAGCCATTATATTTTGGCATTAAAGCATACCCAATTCTAATTTAGCTTCTTCACTCATTAAGTCTTGTGTCCAAGGTGGATCAAAAGTAATTTCTACTTCTGCATCTTTAACTTCGTTAATAGATTTCACCTTTTCTTCAACTTCTAATGGTAATGTTTCTGCAACAGGACAGTTTGGTGTTGTTAAAGTCATTAATATTTTAACATCGTAATCCTCGTTTACAAAAACGTCATAAATTAAACCTAGTTCGTAAATATCTACTGGGATTTCTGGATCGTAAATAGTTTTAATAACGTTTACAATCTTTTCTCCTAATACTGCTGTGTCTATAGGTGTAGTACTCATAATTATTGTAGTTGTGTTTGGTACGCTATTGCATACATTTTAATTTGTTTTATCATACTTACTAAACCGTTAGCTCTAGTAGGTGATAAATGTTCTTTTAGTCCAATTTGATCAATAAAATCTGTGTTGGCTTCTAAAATATCTTTTGGGTGTTGGTTAGAAAACGCTCTAATTAGTATAGCAATAATACCCTTAGTTATAATAGCGTCGCTATCTGCTGTAAAAGCAATTTTATTGTCCTCCATTTCTGCATGTACCCAAACTTTACTTTGACAACCTTTAATTATATTATCTTCAGTTTTGTACTCTGGAGCAATTAGTGGAAGTGTTTTTCCTAAATCAATCATATACTGATAACGCTCTTCCCAATCTTCAAACATTGAAAATTCATCTACAATCTCGTCTTGTATTTCTTTTATCGTCTGCATTTTTTCAAAATAATTTAGATCACAAAATTAATCAATATTCACTGATTTGTTACTAAAGAAGTCTTAAATATAATGCTAGCTTGTAAGTCTTACTCTTTTGTGTTTTGTTTAGCCATAGCTAAAATTTTATTAACTATTTCTGAAATCTCTTTTGCAGGATTGCCATCATCAAAAGTTGGCGTTGTATATTCTTCGCCATTAACAGTTATGGTTAATACTGCGCTTGGTGCACCATCATATTGATGTGCTGTGCTTGGCGGTTTTACGTTGTTTAAAGACTTTATGTCTATAGCTTCTGTTAATGTCTTTAAAGTATTCCAGTCTTCTGTATTGATCGTTCTTGTTTGTTCCTTATCAGTCCTATTAAATTGTGTTTTAATATTGCTTTGATCTATCTTAATCATAGTGTAAGTCCCTCTAGTAAAAGCAGAATAAGTATAAGAAAGGTTACCGTCTTGGATTTTAGATACTTTACTAGTAGCAGCTTTAGTAGCTTTTAGTATTTCTTTTTTGTTGTTTAACAGTGTAATAGAGTTGTCTGATACATTAAAATTTGTAACACTTTCTAGTGCTTTAAAATAATCAGTTTCAATTTTATTGTCATTTTCTGGACATAACATTTTTGTAGAACCTAAGTTTGAAAACGTTAGCTTGTCCCCGTCTATTGCGTAGCTTCCAAAAAATCGATTACAACCTGCAAAACCCGAAACCTGTTTAGTGGCATCATCAAATTTTAAAGTTAACTCTTGTTCAATATTAGCTTGAGTGTCTAGAGTGGTGATAGTAAAATCTCCGTTAAGTGTGTTATCAGTCATATCTTGATTAAAACTTGTTTTAGCATCTTGAGATGCGCCACAACCGTTGATTAATATCGAAAATAATAATATAGTAAATGTTTTCATCTTTAAATTTATTGTTTGTTTAACTTAATAATACAAAAAAGACGCCAAAGTTGGCGTCTTTTTATATAAAAACAAAATATTATTAGTTTCCAGCTAAAGCAGCTCTTGAACCTCCTGGTTGTAAAATTGCTCTCATTCTAGATTTTTGACCTTCAGAAAACATATACATACAAGAATCATCTACATAATCCATATAGTTCATTGTCATGTCATTTGAACGACAATTAACAGTTGGGTAAGATGGGCAACCGTAGTTTGGTCCATCTGAAGAAGGTGTGTCTGCAACAAAATCATCTTGTTTACATCTTCCGTCTCCCCAAATGTGACGTAAATTTAAATAGTGACCTACTTCATGAGTTAATGTTCTTCCTTGGTTATAAGGTGCTGCAGAACCTCCTGGTAAGCTAGAATATAAAACAACAACTCCATCTGTTGCAGCTGGTCCACCTGGGAATTGTGCATATCCTAATATCCCTCCACTAATATTACATACCCAAATATTTAAGTGTGTAGAAGGCGTTACTGGTGGGTAAGCAGATTTAACTGCGTCATTTGTGCTCCACGCAGAAGTTGAGTTAGAATGTCTAAAAGTACCTGCTAATGTAAAGTTAACTTCTGTATCTGCTACTAATCCAGCAAATTCTGAAGGTACTTGGTTAGTGTCATTATTTGTTGCTCTAAAATCGTTGTTTAAAACTGAAATTTGTGAGTTTATTTGTTGGTCACTCACATTTTGTTGTGAGTTACTATATACAACATGAACGTAAACAGGAATGTTTACTACACCAAGGTTATCTACAGGGTCTCCGCCACCAGATCCACCACCGCCTGGTCCACCACCATTACCGTTACCACCTTTTTTAGCATTGGTAAGCGCTCTGGTTTGATACTCGATATCATACATTTTCTTTTCTAATGAAGGGTCTTCATTTAACAGTCTATTTAAATTAACCATTGTATGACAAACTTGTTTTCCTTGTACTTGTCTCGCGTTTTCATCTACATCCGCATCTGTGTAAACATAAAAATCTGACATGTCTACTTTAGATTGATCTTCAGTAATGTTTTCTGATTTATCATCACTACATGATGAAAATAACAAGGCTACGGTAGCCATGCAAAGAAATATTTTTTTCATATTCATTAAAATTTTGTTAAACATTTGCCGAATGTATATAAAAAGATTAATTAAATTAAGTAAATGTGGTTTTTTTTGCGATTTTTCGATGAAATGTATAAAAACAAAAAACGCTCAACCAAATAGATAAATGGTTGAGCGTTTTTAATTTTTTAATCTCTTTATACTAAGACAACATCATTTTAGCCTTTTTAACTCCTGCTACTAATGCATCTATTTCTGTTTTAGAATTGTAGAAAGCAAACGAGGCACGTATGGTTCCGGGGATTTTATAAAAATCCATAATTGGTTGTGCGCAATGGTGACCTGTACGTACAGCAATACCCATTTTGTCTAATAAAGTTCCAACATCATAGGGGTGAATACCTTCTAAATTAAATGATATAACTGATGTTTTATTTTTTGAAGTTCCGTAGATTTTTAAACCTTCAATCTCTTTTAATTTTTTGGTTCCGTATTCTAATAACTCATGCTCATAACCAGCTATTTTATCAAATCCGATAGCATTCATATAGTTTAAGGCGGCTCCAAAAGCAATACCTCCACAAATATTTGGAGTTCCAGCTTCAAATTTATGTGGCAGACCTGCGTATGTTGTTTTTTCAAACGTTACTTGGTCAATCATTTCTCCACCACCTTGGTAGGGTTGCATTTTAGTAAGCCATTCTTCTTTACCATATAACATCCCAACTCCCGTTGGACCACAAATTTTATGTGCTGAGGTTACATAAAAATCAACATTTAAAGCTTGCACATCTGGTTTGATATGTGGACAAGCCTGAGCACCGTCAATCAAGACAGCAGCGCCAAATTTATGGGCTTGATCAATTATAGTTTTAATAGGGTTAATAGTCCCTAAAGCATTTGAAATATGGTTAACAAAAACTAATTTAGTTTTGTTTGACAGCAAATTAGCATAGGCTTCCATATCTAATTCTCCTTCCAAAGTCATAGGTATAACTTTAAGTGTTGCGCCTGTTTTTTCGCAAAGCATTTGCCAAGGTACAATGTTACTATGATGCTCTAAGGCAGAAACAATTAGCTCGTCCCCTTTTTTTATCAATGA
This sequence comes from uncultured Olleya sp., assembly GCA_947503885.1. Classification (GTDB taxonomy): domain Bacteria; phylum Bacteroidota; class Bacteroidia; order Flavobacteriales; family Flavobacteriaceae; genus Olleya. Next base: position 284,081 of record CANNFD010000003.1, read on the forward strand.
AGCAAAGCCATTTGCGACTAAGTTTATACTGTGTGTCGTACCAGAAGTAAAAATTATTTCGTGAGCTTTTTCAGCATTAAAATGTTGCTGAATAATATGTCTTGCGTCTTCGTATTTATCTGTAGCTTCTTGGCTTAGTGTATGTACACCTCTATGGATGTTAGCATTATAGTTAGAGTAATAATCTACAATTACGTCAATAACTTGCTGTGGTGTTTGTGATGTTGCTGCATTATCAAAATACACTAGAGGTTTACCATTAACTGTTCGGTTTAATATCGGGAAGTCTTTACGTATTTTGTTAATGTCTAACATAATAATTTAATTAGAGATTTTGAAGCTAAAGCAAAATTGAAAGTCAATCAAATAACCTAAAATTGTTTTGCAACTATTTTAAATAACGATACAAATACGGTTACTGCGAATACAGCAGAAACTATAAATGATATAATGACATGAGAGACTTTAATTGTGTCTTTAGCTAATATATTACTTACACTTTTAAATATCAATATTGATAAAATTAGTGTTAAATAGGTTAATGAAAGCCCAACAAAGGTTAATAATATACCGTCAAAAAAACCTCCTTTAGTAAAATAAAATAGTGTTCCAGTAACTATTGCAATAAGTAAACAAACACTAATTAATTTAAAAAAGGTTTTATTTGAGATGTTTAAAATATCCATATTTTTTACAAATCAAAACCAATGTTAACCCCTAGCTTGTTAGCTATAAGCTTTGTGACGCGTTGTTTTAATTCTGGAATTTTAACAGATTTTAAAACATTATTACTAAAAGCATACATTAGTAAGCCCTTAGCTTCTTTTTCTGGAATTCCTCTAGATTTCATATAAAATAAAGCGCTTTCATCTAACTGCCCAATTGTACAACCGTGAGAACATTTTACATCATCAGCAAAAATTTCAAGTTGTGGTTTAGAGTTTATTGTTGCTTTATCATTTAATAATATGTTATTGTTTGATTGAAAAGCATTAGTTTTTTGAGCTTCTTTATTTACTAAAACTTTACCATTAAAAACACCAGTAGAACTATCGTTAAATATTCCTTTGTAGTCTTGGTGGCTTTCGCAATTTGGCTCTATATGGTGTACCAATGTATTATGGTCAACATGTTGTTTGTCTCCAATAATGGTTATTCCGTTTAATGTAGAGTCCATATGCTCTCCATTTTGATAAAAGTTAAGATTATTACGTGTTAACTTTCCTCCAAAACTAAAAGTATGAACAGAAACATGGCTTTCGCGCTTTTGTTGTACATAAGTACTATCAATTAATGATGCATTAGCTTTATCATTTTGTAGCTTGTAATAATCTACAATAGCACGTTTGTTGGCAACAATTTCTGTTACAGAGTTAGTTAATACTGCATTGTCTGTAAGACTTTGATGACGTTCAATAATTTGAACATGAGAATTTTCATCCACAACAATTAAGTTACGTGGTTGAAGCATTAAAGCAGCTTCTTTTCCAGTCGAAAAATGAACAATTTGTATGGGTTTAGAAACGACTTTATTTTTAGGGATATGTATATAAGCACCTTCTTTTGAAAAAGCAGTGTTTAAGGATGTTATTCCGTTTTTTTCGGCAACTTTATTAAAGTAATTATTAACTATTAACTGATATTTTGGTTTGTTTAAAGCAGAAGACATTAAGCAAACATCAATACCATCGTGGGTGGTTTCAGATAAGTTAGAAGCGTATTTTCCATCTACAAATACAATTTTAAATGTATCTATATCATCTAAAAAATATTTTTTAACATCGCTATAATTTAGTGCGTTTTCCTGTTTAGGAAACAAGCTATAATCATGCTTTAAAACACTGTTTAAAGACGTGTATTTCCAAGCTTCATCCTTTTTACTAGGAAAACCTTCTGCTTCAAATGTTTTTATTGCTTCACTTCTAATATCATGTATTTTAGAATCTAAATCAACATGATTTTCGAATGCTAAAAACGAGGATACTAATTTTTCTTTTAAACTCATCTTTTAAGTCTTCTGTGACAGACTTTAATTATTTACTAATTAAAGCTGTGTTTTGTTTAATTATTTGTTCTAGTAGTGTCGTAAAGCTTGGTTTAAAGTAGCTTTACTTTTATAGCTAGATTAAGCGTTTACTTCTTCTTTAATCCAATCGTAACCTTTTTCCTCAAGCTCGTGTGCTAATTCTTTTCCTCCAGATTTAACAATACGCCCATTGTAAAGTACGTGTACAAAGTCTGGTACGATATGATCAAGTAAACGTTGGTAATGTGTAATTACAATTACAGCATTATCCTTACTTTTTAGTTTGTTAACACCATTAGCTACAATACGTAAAGCGTCAATGTCTAATCCTGAATCCGTTTCATCTAGAATAGCCAATTTAGGCTCTAACATAGCCATCTGGAAAATCTCGTTACGTTTTTTTTCTCCTCCAGAGAATCCTTCGTTTAAAGATCTAGATAAAAATTTACGGTCTATTTCTAGTAGCTCAGCTTTTTCACGTATTAGTTGCAGCATTTCTTTAGCTGGCATTTCCTCTAAACCTTTAGATTTTCTAGTTTCGTTAATAGCTGTTTTTATAAAGTTAGTAACACTAACTCCTGGGATTTCTACTGGATATTGAAAGGATAAAAACACTCCTTTGTGTGCGCGCTCTTCAGCAGCTAACTCGTCAATATCTTCTCCTTCTAAAAGAATAGTTCCGTCTGTTACTTCATATTCTTCTTTACCAGCAATTACAGAAGCTAATGTGCTTTTACCAGAACCATTTGGTCCCATAATAGCATGTACTTCTCCTGCTTTAACCTCAAGGTTAATACCTTTTAATATAGATTTGTCTTCAACACTTGCGTGTAAATTTTTTATTTGTAACATACTGTTTATTTTCCTAGTTTGATAACGTCGTTTTTATTTTTGTCTAAAGCGTTTACGCTTACAATTTTGTTTATTTTCAGTTTAAAAGGCCAACCTTCTTCATTGTCTTTTTTAGGAATTAATTCTCCTAAAACCTCCACTTTAACCATATCTGTTGGTTCGTTTTGAAACTGTTTTGCTTGTTCGGCTAGTGTATCTACTTTGTCATTTAATACCACACCGTGCACATCGTTTCCTATTTGAAACACCGCAGCATCAGCATAATAGACAAAGTCTCCGGTGTAAGATGTTCCTTGGTCAGTTTTGCAGCTTACAAAAGCTATAAATAATAAAAGAATAACTACTTTTTTCATTGATTAAATTTTGATTGGTACTGTTTTTTACAAGTAACTTTATTGATTTAGCTTATATTTTATCCAACTGAACCTTCTAAAGAAATTTCTAATAATTTTTGAGCCTCAATAGCAAACTCCATTGGTAGTTTATTTAATACCTCTTTACTAAAACCGTTAACTATTAAAGCAATTGCTTTTTCAGTATCAATACCACGTTGGTTGCAATAAAATATTTGGTCTTCTCCAATTTTACTTGTTGTAGCTTCATGCTCTATTTGTGCAGTTTTGTTTTTTGCCTCGATATACGGAAAAGTATGAGCGCCACAGTCGTTACCCATTAGTAAACTATCACATTGCGAGAAGTTTCTAGCATTGTCAGCACGACTATTAATCTGTACTAAACCACGGTATGAGTTTTGAGATTTACCTGCAGAGATACCCTTGGATATAATGGTTGATCTGGTATTTTTACCCAAATGTATCATTTTTGTTCCTGTATCTGCCTGTTGATGGTTATTTGTCACAGCGATAGAGTAAAATTCTCCTACAGAGTTATCCCCTTTTAAAATACAACTTGGATATTTCCAAGTTACTGCACTTCCGGTTTCAACTTGAGTCCAAGAGATTTTAGCGTTTTTCTCGCATAATCCACGTTTGGTAACAAAATTGTAAACTCCACCTTTACCTTCTGCATTACCAGGGTACCAGTTTTGTACTGTAGAGTATTTTATTTCTGCGTCGTCAAGTGCTATAAGCTCTACAACAGCTGCGTGCAGTTGGTTCTCGTCTCTACTTGGCGCAGTACAGCCTTCAAGGTATGATACATAACTACCCTGGTCTGCGACTAATAATGTGCGTTCAAATTGACCAGTTCCACCTTGATTAATTCTAAAATAAGTAGACAATTCCATTGGGCACTTAACACCTTTTGGAATATAACAGAAAGAACCATCACTAAATACTGCCGAATTTAATGCGGCATAAAAATTATCGGTTGTTGGTACTATTGTACCGATATATTTTCTAACTAATTCAGGGTGCTCTTGTATTGCTTCAGAAATTGGCATAAATATAATACCTTTTTCTGCTAATGTTTTTTTGAAAGTTGTTGCAACAGAAACTGAATCTACTACAATATCCATAGCAACATTATTCATCTTTTTTTGCTCGTCGACAGAGATTCCTAGCTTTTTGTACATTGCTAATAAATCTGGGTCTACATCGTCTAATGTTTTATTAGGGTCTACTGCAACTGGAGCAGAGTAGTAAGCTATTGCCTGAAAATCTGGTTTTGTATAATTTACATTTGCCCAGTCAGGCTCTTCCATTGCTTGCCATACTTTAAATGCTTCCAGCCTCCACGCTGTCATCCATTCTGGTTCATTTTTTTTCTTTGAAATAGCACGAACAATATCTTCGTTTAGACCAATAGGGAATGTTTCAGATTCAATATCTGTAAAAAAACCATATTCGTATTCTTTGGTTTTTAATTCTTCTCTAAGGTCGTCCTCTGTATACTTTGACATATCTTGTCTATCAGTTTAATTATAATGAAAATGATTCGCCACAACCGCAAGTACGGTTAGCGTTAGGGTTATTAAACACGAAGCCAGTTCCGTTTAATCCACCTGAGTATTCTAAAGTTGTTCCGATTAGGTAAAGAAAACTCTTTTTATCAACAATAATTTTTACATTGTTATCTTCAAAAACTTTATCTTCTTCTTCCTTTTGTTTGTCAAACTTTAAATCGTAAGACAAACCAGAACAACCACCACTTTTAACACCTACGCGAACGTAGTCAGTGCTTGGGTTAAAGCCATCATCGCTCATTAGCTCAATGACTTTCTTTTTAGCTGTATCAGAAACTTTTATCATATCTGTTAATTAGATTTTATCTAAATAGAGTGCAAAGATACAACATCAGTCCCTTTTTACCATACCCGCTAACATTATATTAGCATATGGTTTTATAGGTTTTTTTTATTGCTGAATAAAAGCTGGATTGTTGATAAAAGAAGGGTCGGATAAAGTTAGTAAAAAGGCTTTTAAATCGGCTTTATCTTGTGTTGAAAGGTTGACGCCACCTTGCCCTACTTTTTTCATTAAAGGGTCTATTGTTGAAGAGGGTTGTAATCCCGTGCTGTAATGCTCAATGACCTCATCTAGTGTTGTAAATCGTCCGTCATGCATATAAGGTGCTGTGTAAGCTAAATTACGTAAAGATGGTGATTTAAATTTACCGTTATCATTTGGATTACCAGTCACTTGACCTAAACCTAAATCTGAAAAAGTTGCGTCTAGACCGTTATTATGAAACTTGTTATCTGTCCAAAGTGGATTATTTGGATTTCCATGACAATGGAAACAGTCCCCTTTGCTTTCGTCCATAAAAACGGATAAGCCATTTTGTTCTTGAGCAGTTAAAGTAACTTCTCCGTTAGAGAACTTATCAAATTTTGAGTTTCCAGAAATTAAAGTGCGTTCAAATTGTGCAATAGCTTTGGTAACAAGTGTTTTTGTAATTGTTGAAGTACCAAAAGCTTGTTTAAATAATTGTGGGTATTCAGGATGGTTATTAAGCTTAGCTTCAACCGGTTCCCAGCTATCATTACCAAGCTCAATAGCATCAATAACAGGTTCTAATGCTTGTTGTTCTAATCCTAAAGCATGACCGTCCCAAAAGTATCTGTCGTCAAAATTCCAAGCCATATTAAATAGAGGCATGCTGTTTCTAGAGCCCGATGTATTAGTTACGCCAACACTAAATTGATTAGAGTCTGTAAATGCGTTTTGTGGCGAGTGACAACTTACACAAGCTTTTGTGTTATTTACAGAGAGTATATTGTCAAAAAACAACCGTTTACCCAATGCAACCCCTTCAACAGTTAATTGATTATCTATTGGTATTATTGGGTCAATTAATTTGTTTTGAAATAGAACTGGTATATCAAGTTGATATGGTATTGGAACATAAGTATTATCTTGTTTAGCGTCCTCCGAAGAACAACCAAGAAGAATACTAAAAACAAAGCAATATATTAACCAATGTCTCATTTGTTATTGTGCAATTTCTCCAATACTAAAAACACTCATGATGTTTTGTTGCATCATTTTTTGTGCTTGATAATTTGGCATTAAATCTGTGTCTAAAACATTTAAATCCCATGTATTAGGATTGGTAAATAATTCAGCAAGATTCATTTTCACTTCAATTGTAGTATTATTAGTAATTGTAATTGGTGTGTCTAACTGTATAACTGCAAAATTTTGTTCAAACACACCTTCACTAACTCTAGCAGTACCGTTATGAAAATTAAATGGTAATGGGTTAGTAGTGTCTACATTATACATGCCATCAAATTGTAAAAAGTGATACCCACCACCTAACATTTCTGGCCAACTCCAATTAGCTGTGTTTAGATCTTGGTATTGTCCGTCTATGTTATCTTCTTCATTAAACCCCCATACAAACTTTAAAGTGTAGGTGCCTGTTGGGATGTTGTTTATTTCAGGAATAAAATTATAAGAGTCTTCTATAGCTAAGTCTGTTAAATTATAACCTTCAAAACTATAAGTTTCTCCAGCTAAGTTGGTTAATTGAAAACTTGAAACTAAATACCTTATACTTGATATGTTTATAACTTCTCCATTAGCATTGGTGACTGTTTCTGTTTCTAAATTACTACTATTAATAGCTGTGTCATCCCAGTTGTGTGTGAAATTAAAATCAACTTTAGGTGTTAAAACAGAATTGTCATCAAAGTCTTCATGACAAGATAATGTAACTATTAAAAGTGTAAATAAGACAAATATTTTTTTCATTGTTATTTAGTTTCAATTAAAAGTAAATCTGTAAACCCTTTGTTTTCTGTTATATCAAAGTCGTCGCTACTAGATTCTCCTACAGATATTATCGTTCCGTTGTTTATCTGTGTAACACCGTATAAAAAGTCAATGTTACTACCACCAATACTTTGCTGCCACTTTAAAGTACCGTTGGCGTCTATTTTAAAAACCCAACCATCATTTTGACCTTTGTTTTGTATTAAGTCTCCTGTTTGGCTTCTAGAGCTTCCGCTAATGATAAACCCATCGTCATTTGAAACAGCTATTGCTCTACCAACATCAAAGTTTTCTCCACCATAGGTTTTTTCCCAAAGTAATTGACCTGAAGGCGAAATTTTTATTACCCAAACATCTGCTGCACCAAGATTAGTACTAACATCAATGTCTTCGCTTCTAGTATCTCCAACAATTAAATAATTACCATCACCTGAATTTACTATAGCTCTAGCTTCGTCAATTTCATCTCCACCAAAATTCTTTTCCCATTCTAAAGTTCCGGTGCTAGAAACTTTAACGACCCAGAAGTCATAAGACCCTTTATTGTTAGAAATATCTGTGTCTGCACTATCTGATGATCCTACTATAATAAATCCTTGGTCTGCGGTTTGAATGGCATCATAGGCGGTGTCAGAGAAAAAGCCACCAAAGTATTTGCTCCATTGTAAATTACCTGATTGGTCTAACTTAATAGCCCAATAATCCCCACCTGCATGTTGAGTTTGCATACTTTTTGTGTTACCTGCTCCATTAGAGGCGGTAACGTCAAGGACACCAGTTATAAAATAACCACCATCATTGGTTTGAAGTATTGAATGTCCAGTATCTATTCCAGAATAGCCATATGTTTTTTGCCAAATAAGATTGCCTTGTGCGTCTAATTTAATAATCCAAAAATCTTCTTGACCATTATTGTTAGTAACGTCGCCATCATTACTGTAAGTAAATCCGATTATAGCGTAGCCACCATCTGAAGTTTGTATGATATCATTACCTCTTTCATCATTTGTACCGCCAAAGGTTTTTGTCCATTCTATTTGGCTTTCTAAATCATATTTTAAAACCCAAACATCATAACTATCATTAGTTTTTCCTGTAACATCACCATCGGTAGATTGTGTAAAACCTAGAACAACAAAACCGCCATCAGACGTTTTTTTAACAGCCTGACCACTTTCGTTTTTAGTACCCCCTAAGGTTGTTACTACTTCAGTGGTGCCTTCTGGGATAATAGGTGTAGGTTGAGTGTTATTAATTGCATCATCTTTACAAGATAAAGTAATTAAAAACATATAAAACAGTAGTGTTTTAAAAGGATTTAAGGTTTTCATTTAATTACTTTTTCGGACAATTAATAAACCGCTGTCTATATCTCCAATAATTATGTTACCACTTTCAAAATAAGGGTAGATACTCCAAGTGCCATTAAAGTCAGCACTATCGCTTGAAGGGTAGGTGTCAAAATAACCAGTCTCGGTCATTGTGTTAGTTGTAGATGCAATGTTGGAGATGTCTAAAACTCTTAATCCTGCTCTGTAGTTTGCTAAGTAATATTCGTTACCTTTTACATAACCATTATGATCAATTGCTGGAGTAGGTCCAAAGTAGGTGGCATGTGCAACTGGGTTGTCTAAATCTGTGAAATCAAAGACTAAAGTTTTAGTGTTGAAACCAAAATTTAATTCGTCAACCTCATCCCCTAGGATAAAATATTTTTGATCTTCAGTAAACCATCCTTGGTGTGCATAGGCAGTTTGTGGATAAGTAAAGCTACTAATTTCTATTACATTTGATTTGTCTGTAACATCCAAAATGACAACTTGATCTGTGTTACCATTGCTACCGACATAAATTTGTTTTCCTGTATGGTCAGTGTCTGGGCCAGAATATGTTACAACTTGTGCGTCATGCGTATATCCTGCTGCTGTGTAGTCGCCTAAGTTTACAGGATTTGTAGGGTTGTTGATGTCTATAAAAATTGGGCCTCCTCCATTTGTAGAAGAGCATCCTACTAGGTAAGCAATACCTTCAGACTCATTAATTACAATGTTATGGCAGCTTCCAACATCATTTAAAACTGCATCTGCAGTAAATGTTACAGGAGCATTAGTTATGTTTCTTAATCGTGTCAAATCAAATACCTGCATACCATGCGGTCCAGCATTATCTGCAACTATAAAAGCATGATTATTATATGTTTTAACATCTCTCCAAGCGCTTGATCCTGCATTTGTATTTAATCTTCCTAAAAAGACAGGGTGTATTGGGTCCGTTACATCTACAAAAGCTGTGGTATTGGATAAGCCAACTATTGCGTATTCTTTATTGTTTAAAGGGTCAGTCCAGCCCCAAATATCACTTCCTTCTTCGTTAGGGTCTCCGCTTAAAGTGTTGATATTTAGATGTCCCATTAAGTCATAACCATTACAAGGATATGGGCCAGCCATACCGTCTATACAAGGGTGAAGAGGTAAGTCTTCACTTTCGCAAGCATCGCCAATTCCATCATTGTCTGAATCTTCTTGATTTGGGTTTGCTATATCAGGACAATTATCCACTGCATCTGCTATTCCATCTTGATCTGCATCTTGGATCGTCGTACCTGGTCCGTTATCATCATCTTTAGAACAACTTTGATAGATTAAAACAAAGCATATGATGCTAGAAGTTGCTACAATAGATTTTAATAGTTGCTTAAATTTTATCATAATTTTATTTGTTGACAATCAGTTTTTTAGAAGCTGAATTGTTGATTTTTACTAGATAGATTCCGTTTGATAAATTAGTAATAGGTAAAACGACAGAGTCTTTGTTAATATTGTTTTTAGTAAGAAGCTTTTTGCCTAGTAAACTATAAACTACTATTGTAGTAATCTTGCTTGAGCCTTTAATAGTGACTTCTGATTGTGAGGTTGGGTTTGGAGATAATGAAAACGTGTTGTCTAGTTCAAAATCTTTTGTACTTAATAAAGGGGTATCACTAGATCTTAATACAAATAAGCCTCTTTCTATATCGCTTACAATAATGTTACCGCTTTCAAAATAAGGATAAATACTCCATGCGCCATTAAAATTAGCACTATTGCTAGAAGGAAACGTGTCAAAATAACCAATTTCTGAACTAGTATTATCAGAAGAAATCATTGTAGCTATATCTAAAACGCGAATACCGGCTCTGTAGTTTGCTAAATAAAATTTATCTCCTTTAACATATCCATTGTGGTCAATTGCAGCAAAAGAAGCTTCATAAGTCGAAGCTAAAACAGGATTATCTAAATCTAACATATCAAATACAAATGTTCTGGTTCCAAAGCCAAAATTTTGTTCGTCAGTTTCATCTCCAAAAATAAAATATCTATGATCGTCAGTAAACCAACCTTGATGCGCATAACCTGGGTTAGGATAGGTAATTTCTGAAATAAATTGTGGGTTGTTTTTATCGGTTACATCTAAAAGTACAACTCTATCATTAGAGCCTCCATTGCTAGCTAGTAAAATTTGTCTTCCAATATAACTAGAAACACCTGTTACAGTTGGGCTAGTTACATTGTTGTCTGTACCGTTGTAAGTGATAACTTGTGCGTCGTGCGTGTATCCTTTATCAGAATAACTTCCAACCACGCTTGGTGTTAATGGGTTAGAAATATCAACAAAAACAGGCCCTCCGCTAGCTGCTCCGTTACATCCTACTAAATAGGCAACGCCTTCAGACTCATTAATTACAATATTGTGGCAACTACCAATAGTTAAATCACCAGTACCTCCATTACCAGTGAATCTAAGAACTTGTGAACCATTAAAGGTTAAATCGCTATCAACACCGTTTCTTAAAATAGTTAAATCAAAAACTTGCATACCATGTGCGCCAACGCCATCAGCGACAATAAAAGCATAGTTATTATAAACTTTAACATCTCTCCAGTATGAAGTGTTTCCGTTTGCAGTTTCAATTCTTCCTAAAAAAACAGGGTTTAACGGATCGCTTACATCTACAAAAGCTGTACTGTTAGTTGTGCCTACTATTGCATATTCTTTTCCGTCTAATGGATCTGTCCATCCCCAAATATCACTACCTTCTTCATTGCCTAAAGTAGTTGCTAAAGTGGAGATTGGAATTCTTGAAAGTAAATCGTATCCGTCGCAAGGGTAACTGGTTTCAACACCATCAATAGTGTGGACTGCAAAACCACCGACACAAGGACTTTGAGCTAATAATAGTTGGATGTTAAATAATAAAAATAGGAGGGGTAATTTTTTTGTGAAATCCATTAGGTTAAGTAAATGATGTTTTTTGTGTAACAAATTTAACAGAAATCCTATTAAATTACATTTTAGACGTGTTAAATTGCTGAATTACTTTAAAATTTATTCCTTTTTATCTTTAATTAATACATTTTAGAATTTTTTAGACCTACTATTAAATTTTGCTTAGTATTTTTGCACTATGATAGAAGATAAAAATCAACAACGTACAGACTTAAGTCAATTAGGTGAATTTGGATTAATAGACCATTTGGCTAAAAACTTTGAGGTTACACAAAAATCAACAATTAAAACTATTGGTGATGATGCTGCTGTTTTAGAATTTGATGATAAAAGAGTAGTTGTATCTACTGACTTTTTGGTAGAAGGTGTGCATTTTGATTTAAGCTATATGCCTTTAAAGCATTTAGGTTATAAAGCTGTTATAGTCAATTTGTCTGATGTGTATGCTATGAATGCGGAAGCAACTCAAATAACAGTATCTATTGCTGTTTCTAACCGTTTTCCTTTAGAAGCGATTGAAGAATTATACGCAGGAGTGCAAACTGCCTGCAAATTATATAATGTAGATTTGGTTGGAGGTGATACAACATCATCAACATCTGGTTTAATTATTTCGGTAACCGCGATTGGTCAGGTTAAAAAAGGCGATGAGGTTTATAGAAGCGGTGCAAAACCTAATGACTTATTAGTAGTTACAGGGGATTTAGGTGGAGCTTATTTAGGGCTTCAAGTTTTAGAGCGCGAAAAAGAAGTTTTTAAAGTTAACCCTAATAGTCAGCCAGATTTAGATGCTTACACTTATATTATCGAGCGCCAATTAAAACCTGAAGCAAGAAAAGATATTATTAAATTATTAGAAGATCTAGAGGTTAAACCGACGTCTATGATTGATATTAGCGATGGATTGTCTTCAGAGATTTTACATCTTTGTAAACACAGTAAAGTTGGTTGTGATTTATATGAAGAAAAACTACCGTTAGACCCTCAAGTTATATCTACAAGCGAGGAGTTTAATATGGATAGTACGACTATTGCTTTAAGTGGTGGTGAGGATTACGAGTTATTAATGACAATCTCTCAAGAAGATTTTCCTAAAATAAAAGCAAATCCGCATTTAACAGTAATTGGTTATATGACTGATGAAGCTTCTGGAGCACACCTGGTGACTAGAGGAGAGCAAAAAATACCACTTACTGCTCAAGGTTGGAGTAGTTTTAAAGATAATTAAGAAGACATCTTTAATAGCTGCTTGGCATTAAAACGGACTAATTTATTTTGATGAATACGCTCTAAAACAGAGTTTATCTCTTTATATTTTTGTGTTAACTCTGTTAAATTACCCTTACTATTTGTTGTCATTTCTTTTTTGCAATGACAACATTTGTACTCTTTAATATGATACGTTATTTTTTTGCTTACTTGAAAGTTGTGTCCAAATACAGAGCAATATAAGTGTCTCTTTTTGGTTGGTTTGTGTTCTGCTTTATTCATAACTTGGTTAATTTGCGGTCAGATTTCATGTAAAATACTTTAAATCTGATAGATAGCGATAAACGAATATATGAATAAAAATGAAATAACCGACAAAAAGCTATATTAATTCGATGAAATGCATTATTCTTTGTAAGAATTCTTCTTTATTTTCTATGTGGGACATGTGTCCACCATCTAAAACGGTAATGTCAATTCCGTCTAATTTTTCTAAGTGTTGTAAGTCTGTTTTTGATAAAATAGGATCTTTTTTACCTACAATTATTAGTTTTTTACAGTTTAAGTCCTCTAAGATGCTGGTGCTATCTTTTCTAATTTTCATTCCTTCTTGAGTAGCGATATAACCTTGTAGAGGTGTTTTTAATGCTTCGGTTTTAATGGCTTCAATGTCTTTACTAAAACGTAGTCTGTTGTCTTCAAAAAACAAATTACTTATTGACATGCTAACTAGGTTTTTGTAATTAGACTTAGCAACTTTTATGGCTCTGTTTCGAAGTGTGATACGGTCTTTACTGTCTGCAAATGGTGTCGAGTTTAATAAACATAACCCATTAATCAGTTCCGGCTTTTTTTCGGCGAAAGCCAAAGCAACATAACCACCAAGCGAATGACCAATTAGTGTCGTTTTATTAACTTTTAAATATATTAATACAGCGTTAACTGCATCTGCAAAGTCATCCATAGTATGCACGTAACTTAAGCAGTCCGTTTGTCCATGACCTAAAAGATCGATAGTAATGACTTGGTGTGTTTTTTCTAGTACTGGGATAGTATCCTTCCACATGGTGCTATTTTCAAGAAAGCCATGCAATAGTGTAACGGTTTTACCTTGTCCTGATACAGAATAAGAAACTGATATGCCTTTATATGTTAAAATCATAGAGTGCAAAGATAAGATTTGTCGTGTTTTTAGTAAGTTGTTTTGCTTAAGTATTTACTATATTTGATAACCTTTATTTTAAACTTTTAAAACATGAAATTAAAATCGATTCTTTACGCGTTTATATTTTTAAGCTGCATTACTTTATCTGCTCAAATAGAAGAGGGTAAACTAGATCAACTTATAAAAAACACATTAAAAACATTTGATGTCCCTGGGATGTCTGTTGGTATTATTAAAGACGGGAAAGTTGTTTATGCTAAAGGTCATGGTGTGCGTGCGATGTCTAATAATAAGCAAATGGATAAAAACACTTTAGTTGGTGTGGCGTCTAATAGCAAGGGATTTACTTGTTTTGCTTTGGCTATGATGGTGGATGAAGGTAAATTAAATTGGGATGATAAAGTAAGACAGCATATTCCAGAATTTAAGCTTAATGATGCATGGGTGACAGAGCAGTTTACGGTTAGGGATTTGGTGACGCATAGAAGCGGAATGGGGCTTGGTGCAGGTGATTTAATGTTTTTTCCGGAAGCTAATTTTAAGGTTGAGGATGTTATAAAAAATGTTGGGCATTTAGAAGCAGAAAGTTCTTTTAGAAGCAAATTTGCTTATAATAATAACATGTATATAATTGCAGGAGAAGTGCTTAAACGTGTAAGTGGATTAACTTGGGAAGAGTTTATTGAAACCAAAATTATGAAACCAGTCGGGATGACTAACAGTAAAGCGTCCTATAATCATGTAACAGATAAATCAAATATTATTGAAGCGCATACACTAGCAGACGGAAAATTAGTGCAAATACCTCACGATTGGAGTCCGACCGCAAATCCGGCAGGAGGGATAGTAAGTAATGTAGAGGATATGTTAACTTGGGCACAGTTTTTAATGAATGATGCTGTGACCGTAAATGGAGAGCGATTACTTAGCGAAGCACAATTCCACGAGCTTTGGCAATTGCAAACACCATTAAAAGTTAGGAAAAATGACACCTATAATTCTAATTTTAGAGGGTATGGTTTAGGGTGGTTTGTTACAGATGTTAAAGGAGGTTATAAGCAAGTGTATCACACAGGTGGTTTGTTAGGGACCGTTACACAATTTACAATGATACCGGATTTAGATTTAGCAATTGTTGTATTAACTAATCAAATGAATGGTTCTGCATTTAACACCATTACCAATACTATTAAAGATAGTTATTTAGGTTACGAAGACCGTGATTGGTTAACTAAATTAGGGAAAAACAATACCGAATGGTACCAATATAATGATAGTTTAAAAACCGCAGTTTTTGATCAAGTTGCTAAAATGAAAAACAGTAATATTATACCAAAAACCACAAATATAACAGGAACTTATACCGATACTTGGTTTGGAAATGTTATACTATCGCATAGTGGAAATGACCTAAGGATAACTTCAGAAAAATCACCGACTTTAAAAGGAAGCTTATTGCCTTATAATGCTACTACATTTATTGTTAAATGGGATAACAGAAGTTATGATGCAGATTGTTATATGCAATTTACCTTTAACGAAGCAGGGAAAGCAGTTAGTGCAACTTTAAAACCAATAGCACCTGTTACAGATTTTAGTTTCGACTTTGAAGACTTAAAGCTTTATAAACAAGACTAATTTTGATTAAAACAAAAGACCTTTTTATAACTAGTTTTGCGCTGTTTTCTCTTTTTTTTGGAGCAGGAAACTTATTATTACCACCGCTTTTAGGCTATAATGCTGGTCAGCATTGGTTTTGGGTTACTTTAGGATTTGTCATCACAGCTGTTGCAATACCTATAATTGGTATCTATGCGCATGCTAAATTACAAGGGACTTTGTATGATTTTGGCAAAAAAGTATCACCAACCTTTAGTCTTATTTACTGTGTGTTAATTTATCTTATTGCAGTTGCAATACCATCACCGCGGACAGCAGCAGCAACCCATGAGATTGCAATACACCCAAACTTTGGGACAACTCCATTATTAACAAGTAGTGTTTACTTTATTTTAGTATTAATTTTTGCTTTAAATCGGTCTAAAATATTAAATATCATTGGTAAATATCTAACACCATTTATAGTTTTGACTTTGATGTTGGTAATTGGTATTGGTTTGTATTCTACGCAAATGATTACCAATCCTACTAAAATGAAAACACCAATTATTAATGGTGTTTTAGAAGGTTACCAAACATTTGATGCTATTGCAGCAGTTGTTGTGGGTGCGGTAATTATTATATCTATTAATTTAAAAATAGAGGCTTCTTTTGAAGCAAAAAAGGACTTGATTAAAAAGTCGGGACTCATAGCAGGTTTTGCGTTATTTATAATCTATGCAGGATTAATAGCGGTGGGTGCATCTTATGGTGCAGAAATAGATATTAATAGCACACTAGACAATGACATGCAACGTGCTAATTTACTAATAGGGATAAGTACAAAAGCATTAGGTGCTTTTGGTTACTCCATCTTAAGTGTGTTAATTGCTTTAGCATGTTTTACAACTGCAGTTGGTATTGTAACCGGAACCGCAGATTATTTTAAAGGCTTAATCAATAATTCTCAAACCGTTTACGTTGTTACTGCAATAGTAGCTTGTGTAATAGGTGTTGTGGTTGGGCAATTAGATTTTAATACTATAATAGTAGTAGCAATACCGGTTTTGTTATTAATATATCCAATAACAATTGTATTAATAATATTAAATGCTATTCCAAATAAATGGGCTTCTAGTTTAGTGTTTAGAGTTGTTGTTGTGTTAACATTACTATTTAGTATTCCTGATGTAATTGGCTTTTTAAGTCCTTCAGATGGGTTGTCAAAAGTGGTAAGTATTATACCATTTGCTAAGCATAGTTTAGGTTGGGTATTGCCAGCTTTAGTTGGGTTTTTATTAGCTAATTTATTTCAAAAAAAATACACTTAAAATGTTTTAGTAATTTAATAATTTCATTTTTAAGAACACAAAAAAAAAGCGAGCCTACAAGCTCGCTTTTTTTTATAATATTTAAATAATTTATTTATTCATTAAATCTTCAATCTCTTCAATTTCAATTGGGATATTTCGCATTAAATTAAAAGGTGATCCAGTTTTTTGAATAACCACATCGTCTTCTAATCTAATACCAAAACCTTCCTCAGGTATATAAATTCCTGGTTCAACAGTAAACACATTATTAGCTTGCATTGGCTCGGTTAAAATTCCGTAATCATGTGTATCTAATCCCATATGGTGGGACGTACCATGCATAAAATATTTTTTATATGCAGGCCAATCTGGATTTTCATTTTTAACGTCTGCTTTATCTAGTAAGCCTAAACCTAATAACTCGCTTGTCATTAATTTACCAACTTCAACGTGGTAATCTGCCCAAATTGTTCCAGGAACTAGCATTTTTGTAGCTTCATTTTTGACTCTTAAAACTGCATTATAGACCGCTTTTTGTCTATCGTTATATTTTCCAGAAACAGGAATAGTACGCGTCATATCACTTGCGTAATTAGCGTATTCTGCTCCAGCATCAATTAATATTAAATCACCAGCTTTACATTCTTGATTGTTTTCAATATAATGTAATACGTTGGCATTGTTACCAGAACCAACAATTGGTGTATAAGCAAACCCTCTTGATCTATTATTTAAAAACTCGTGCATAAATTCTGCCTCAATGTTATATTCCATAACACCAGGCTTAACAAAATCTAAAACACGTCTAAAACCTTTATTTGTAATTTCGCAAGCGGTTTGAATTAAATCAATTTCTATTTGATCTTTAACAGAGCGTAAACGTTGTAAAATAGGATTGCTTTTTGCAACTGTATGCGCTGGATATTTGTCTTTTATCCATTTAGTAAAACGGTCTTCTCTAGTTTCAGTTTCTACGTTTGCTCTATAGTGTTCGTTTGTGTTTATGTAAACTGTATCAGCTTGTGTCATCATTTCAAACACAACTTTTTCTAAGTCTTGAAGCCAGTAAACGGTTTTAATTCCGCTAGTCGCTAAAGCTGCTTCTTTGGTTAGTTTTTCTCCTTCCCAAACAGCAATATGCTCGTTAGTTTCTTTTAAAAATAAAACCTCTCTATTTTTAGGGTTTGGACAATCCGGAAACAATACTAAAACACTTTCTTCTTGGTCTACACCACTTAGATAAAAGATGTCTCTGTGTTGTTGAAAAGGCATTGTGCTATCTGCACTAATTGGATAAATGTCGTTTGAGTTAAAAAAAGCAATACTTTTTGGCTTCATTTGAGAAGCAAAGTTTTTACGATTTTTTATAAAAAGGGATGAATCTATTTTGTGATATTTCATAATAAATTATGTTTGATTTTTGTCCTCACGTCTGTGAAAACCGTATTGAAATTATTTAAATTATTTTTTTCCGTCAAGCGGAAATTATAAGTAGTCGTAAAAATAAGAAGTTTAAAATAGATAAATTATAAAAGCGTCTTAAAATCTGATGGCTTTTAAGTTTTAACTTTGTCAATTTTAGTTTTATCAGTATCTTCAAAACTTATAATTTACAACCATGATTTATAGATTTTTATTTTTATTACTTATTGTAACTTCTGCAAGCGCGCAACAATCAACACTTGATCAAAAAACACAACTACAAGCTACTTCTATTGTAAAAAACGTGCCTTTTAAAAATATTGGACCAACTGTTATGAGTGGTCGTGTTACTGATTTAGCAGTAAATCCAGAAGACCCAACCGAGTTTTATGTTGGGTATGCCTCAGGAGGGGTTTGGCATACAACTAATAACGGTACAACATTTACGCCTATTTTAGATAAAACTCAAACACAAAACGTTGGCGATCTAGCTGTGCATTGGGACAGCAGAACCATTTGGGTTGGTACAGGAGAAAATAACGCTTCAAGATCTTCATACGCAGGAATTGGGATGTTAAAATCTGTAAATAATGGTAATACTTGGCAGCATGTAGGTTTACCAAACTCGCAACATATTGGTCGTATTTTAATTAATCCTAATAATGTAAATGAGGTTACGGTTGGTGTTACAGGTGCTTTATATACTAAATCGGAGGACAGAGGTGTTTATAAAACTAAAGACGGTGGAACTACTTGGACCAATACATTATATGTTGATGATGTTAGCGGAATTATAGATATGCAACACTCGCCAACAGACTATAATACCATGTTTGCAACCTCCTGGACTAAAGACAGAAAAGCATGGAATTTTAATGGAAGCGGAAACAATTCGGCAATTTATAAAAGTACTGACGCAGGAGAAAATTGGGTAAAAGTGTCAACTAAAAATAGTGGGTTTCCAACAGGTGATGGAGTAGGAAGAATTGGATTGGCAGTTTACGATAATAATACTATTTATGCAATACACGATAGTCAGTTTAGAAGACCTTCAAATGAAAATAAAGAAGAAAAACGAGGGTTTCAAAAAGACGATTTTAAGACCATGACAACTGATCAGTTTTTAAGTTTAGATGATAAAAAGTTAAACGCTTTTTTAAAAACAAATGGTTTTCAGGAAAAATACAGAGCAGAAAATGTTAAACAACTAGTAAGAAGCGGAAATGTAAAGCCAATAGATTTAGCACACTATTTAGAAGACGCTAATTCCATGTTGTTTGATACGCCAGTAGTTGGAGCAGAGGTATATAAAAGTACAGATGGTGGTAAAACTTGGAAAAAAACTCACGACGATTATTTAGACGATTTATATTATAGTTATGGGTATTATTTTGGTCATATATATGTGTCTCCAGTAAATCAAAATGATGTTTATGTATACGGAGTACCAATTTTAAAGTCTAAAGATGGGGGGAAAACCTTTACCTCTATTAATGCAGAAAACGTACATGTGGATCATCATGCACTTTGGATCAACCCTAAAAATCCAAATCATTTAGTAAATGGTAATGATGGAGGTGTAAATATAACTTATGACGATGGGGTTAGTTGGATTAAAAATAATTCGCCATCAGTAGGACAGTTTTATGCCATTAATGTGGATAATCAAAAACCATATAATGTTTATGGGGGTTTGCAGGATAATGGTGTTTGGGTTGGACCTAATAACGCTAGAGAGGATAAAAGTTGGCATCAAAGTGGGCAATATCCTTGGGAAAGTTTAATGGGAGGTGATGGTATGCAAATAGAAATTGACAATCGTAATCCAGATATTGTTTATACAGGATTTCAATTTGGAAATTATTTTAGAATAAATAGAGCGACAGGAGACCAATCTTACATACAACCAAAACATAAACTTGGCGAAAAGCCTTACCGCTTTAATTGGCAAACGCCAATCTATTTGTCACGTCATAATCAAGATATTTTATATTTAGGAGGTAATAAATTAATGCGCTCTTTAGATCAAGGGGAGTCTTGGAAAGCGATCAGTGAAGATTTAACGTTAGGTGGTAAAAAAGGCAATGTTGCCTATGGGACTTTAACTTCAATTAGCGAATCACCTTTTGATTTTGGACTAATTTACGTTGGTAGCGATGATGGACTGATTCATATTACAAAAAATCAAGGAGCAACATGGCAAAACATATCTACTAATTTACCATCTAATTTATGGGTATCTCGTGTTGTGGCTTCAAAACACAAAAAAGAACGTGTTTACGCAACTTTAAATGGATATAGATTTGACGATTTTGCAACCTATATATATCTTAGTGACGATTATGGTCAGACTTGGCAATCTATTAGCTCTAATATACCAGCTTCTCCTGTAAATGTGATTGTAGAAGATGAAGTTAAAGAAAATATTATCTACTTAGGAACAGATAATGGTGCTTACGTTAGTTTTAATAATGGTAAAAAATGGGAGGCTTTTTCTAATAACCTTCCAGCGGTTGCAGTGCACGATATTAAAACCCAAAAAGAGAGTAATGACTTGTTATTAGGAACTCACGGTAGGGGTATCTATAAAACAAATGTAGCGCCTTTACAAAGGTTTGATTCAGGTATGACTTTAAGTAATAAACTAACCATCTTTGATTTAGATCCAATTAAATATTATTCCAGATGGGGAAACTCATGGAGTAAATGGTTGCAACCTTTTGAGCCAAATATCACAGTCCAATTATTTAGTAATGTTTCAGGAAAAAAAGAAGTTAAAATTGTAACAGACAGTGGTAAAGAGTTGCAAAGTTTTTATGTTATTTTAGATAAAGGCTTCAATTTTATCAACTACGATTTAACAATCCATGATAAAGGCAGAAAAACTTTGCTAAAAAACAACACTACTATAGATATCAATAAAGCTAAAAACGATAAATACTACTTAGTTAAAGGAAATTATAAAATTGAAATTGAAGGTGTAGTAAAAGCTTTTGAAGTTGAATAAATAATAATTCTCTGTTTTTCAAGTTTATTAATAAAACCTAACTCTTATGACGACTCTAAAAAACTCTCTTTTAATATTTGGTATTTTATTTGTTTTTTCATGTTCAAGTGATAATAATGAGCCCATAGTTAATAATGGTACAGAAGCAAATTTGATTATTAAATTTAAGTTTGACCCAACGCAAGTTAGATTAGATAATGTAGGTCAACCAGCTACGGTTTCAGCAGGAAATGCAGCTCAATCTCCAATTTTTGAACGGATGAGTGCTAATTATATAGAGCTTGCTCCAACTGCTACAACAGCTTTAGGTCAAGGAGAAATTATATTTATGGGACCAGAAACGACTCAAGGCGGAAGCGCTGCAATCGATTTTCAAAACGCCTCCTTTGCAGGTAATAATGAAACTTTTATGACTATTCCATTAAGTGATGTAACCTCTGGCGACTATAAATGGGTGCGTGTATCCTTAGCTTATCAAGAAGGTAATATAGATTTATTAGCAAATGGTAATGATATTACTGGTACACTAGGAAGTTTTATTGGTTACAATAGTTATATAACTTCATTTGATTTAAACGGAAATACTTTTACAGTAAATGAAAACAAATTACAAGGTTTCTGGGCGTTTGAAGCTTTAGGTTTTGCAACTCAAGGTCAAGCTCCTGAAGGCGCAACTACAGTTCCAAATCCATTATTTGATTCTTCTCCAATTCCGCAAGGCTCATGTGTCGTTACAGGTGAGTTTGTGACGCCTTTTACAATTACTGGTAACGAAACAGAAGATGTTGAAGTAGTCTTATCTTTTTCTGTAAATAATAGTTTTGAGTGGACAGAGGTAAATGCAGATGGTAAATACGAGCCTAGTGCTGGCGAGCAACTTGTAGACATGGGTGTCCGCGGTTTAATACCAAGCGTAAACTAATATTTAACAGATTTACACTACTTAAATCCATTCTAAATAATTTTTAAAAACTAGTAAAACTTGTTTGACTTATAACAACACGTTATCTTTGTTATAACAATACTTTAACTTCAATTATAATGAGCGGAATTTTAAATTCTTCAATAGGAAGAAAGTTTGCTATGGCACTTTCAGCATTCTTTCTAATGTTTTTTTTACTTCAACATTTTTCAATAAACATAATATCGGTATTTAGTCCTGAGACTTTTAACGATGTTTCTCACTTTATGGGAACATTCCCGTTAGTGCAATATGTGTTACAACCTATTTTAATTCTAGGGGTTGTTTTTCACTTTGTAATGGGATTTGTTTTAGAAATTAAAAACAACAAAGCAAGACAAATTAGCTATGCTAAAAACAATGGGGCAGCAAATTCTTCATGGATGAGTCGTAACATGATTTGGAGCGGATTAGCAATTTTAGCTTTTGTTGGACTTCATTTTTACGATTTTTGGTTTCCAGAAATAAACACCAAATTTATTGTTGGCGATATGTCTGGTTTAGTAGATCCAAACAATGCAGACAGCGGTTTTAGATACTACGAAGAGCTGCAACACAAGTTTATGGATTTATGGAGAGTTGTACTATATGTAATTGCATTTGTATTTTTAGCATTGCACTTATTACATGGTTTTAACTCGGCATTCCAATCTGTTGGAGCAAATAATAAATACACAAAAGGATTAAAAGGGTTTAGTAAAATTTATGCAATTGGTATTCCTGTTGGATTCATTTTTATTGCATTATTCCATTACTTTAACCATTAAAATATAGAGAGATTTATGGCTTTAGATTCTAAAATACCTCAAGGTCCAATTAAAGATAAATGGACAGATTATAAAAATCAAATCGACTTAGTAAACCCAGCTAATAAGCGTAACATAGATGTTATCGTTGTTGGTACTGGACTTGCTGGTGGATCGGCTGCTGCTACTTTAGCAGAGCTTGGATATAACGTAAAAGCATTTTGTTTTCAAGATTCTCCAAGACGTGCGCATTCAATTGCAGCACAAGGAGGTATCAATGCAGCAAAAAACTACCAAGGAGATGGTGACTCAACCTACAGATTGTTTTATGACACTGTAAAAGGAGGTGACTACCGTTCTCGAGAAGCAAACGTATACCGTTTGGCTGAGGTATCTGCAAATATTATCGACCAATGTGTTGCGCAAGGTGTTCCTTTTGCACGAGAATATGGTGGGTTATTAGACAACCGTTCGTTTGGAGGTGTATTAGTATCTCGTACTTTTTACGCAGCTGGGCAAACAGGTCAACAATTATTATTAGGAGCATATTCTGCTATGAACCGTCAAATTGGTCGTGGTAAAATCAAAATGTACAACCGTCACGAAATGTTAGACGTTGTTAAAGTTGATGGAAAAGCTCGTGGAATTATAACACGTAACTTAATTACTGGAGAAATCGAAAGACATTCAGCACACGCTGTAGTTCTTGGAACAGGTGGTTATGGTAATGTATTCTTCTTATCTACAAACGCGATGGGAAGTAATGTAACAGCAGCATGGAAAGCTCACAAACGTGGTGCTTACTTTGCAAACCCTTGTTACACACAAATTCACCCAACATGTATTCCAGTTTCTGGAGACCATCAGTCAAAACTAACGTTAATGTCTGAGTCTTTACGTAACGATGGACGTATTTGGGTACCTAAACACATGAAAGATGTGGAGGCTATTCGTAATAAAACATTACAGCCTAAAGATATTAAAGAAGAAGATAGAGATTACTATTTAGAGCGTCGTTACCCAGCATTTGGTAACCTTGTTCCTCGTGATGTTGCCTCTCGTGCTGCAAAAGAGCGTTGTGATGCTGGTTTTGGAGTAAATGCAACTGGTGAAGCTGTATTTTTAGATTTTGCTTCGGCAATTACACGTTACGGTAAAGAGCAAGCAACCGTTAGACATTTAGATGTAAATGATGCTGCTTTAGTTAAAAAATTAGGACAAGAAGTTGTTAAAAATAAGTACGGAAATTTATTCCAGATGTATGAGAAGATTGTAGATCAAGATCCATACAACACACCAATGATGATTTACCCTGCGGTACATTATACAATGGGTGGAATTTGGGTAGATTATAACTTAATGACTACTGTTCCTGGACTATACTGTATTGGTGAAGCTAACTTCTCTGATCATGGTGCAAACAGACTAGGTGCTTCGGCATTAATGCAAGGATTAGCAGATGGTTATTTTGTATTACCATACACAATTGGTGATTACTTATCAGATGATATCCGTACAGGACCAATTTCTACAGATTCAAAAGAATTTGATGAAGCTGAGAAGAGTGTAAGAGAGCTTATCGATAAATTAATTAATAATAACGGACAACACTCTGTAGATTATTTCCATAAGAAATTAGGAAAAATCATGTGGAACAAAGTTGGAATGTCTAGAAATGTTACTGGTTTAACAGAAGCTATTGCTGAAATTAAAGCATTACGTGAGCAGTTTTGGAAAGAAGTTAAAGTTCCTGGAACAAACGAAGAATTTAATGAAGAGCTTGCAAAAGCAACACGTGTAGCAGATTACCTAGAATTAGGAGAGTTATTTGCTAAAGACGCATTACATAGAGAAGAGTCTTGTGGAGGTCACTTTAGAGAAGATGCTGTAGAATTAGATGGAGAGCAAAAAGGTGAAGCAAAACGTGACGACGAAAACTTTGCTTATGTAGCAGCTTGGGAATATAAAGGAGAACCAAGTGATGCAGTTTTACATAAGGAACAATTAGAGTTCAAGGATATAGAATTAAAACAAAGATCATACAAATAAGGAAAGCTATGAATATGAATTTAACACTAAAAATTTGGCGTCAAAAAAACGCAAGTGATAAAGGACAAATGGTTGATTATAAAGTCAGCGATATTTCTCCAGATATGTCTTTCCTTGAAATGTTAGACGTTTTAAACGAACAATTAGTAAACAATAACGAATCTCCAGTAGCTTTTGATCACGATTGTCGTGAAGGTATCTGCGGTATGTGTTCGTTATATATTAATGGAGAAGCTCATGGTCCAGATCGTGGTGTAACGACTTGTCAATTACATATGCGTATGTTTAAAGATGGTGATACTATTACTATCGAACCATTTAGAGCAACCGCTTTTCCAGTAATAAAAGATTTAATAGTAGACAGATCATCTTTTGATCGTATCCAACATGCAGGAGGATTTATTTCTGTAAATACTTCAGGAAACACTATTGATGCTAATGCAATCCCAGTAAATAAACATGATGCAGATGATGCTTTTTCAGCAGCAACTTGTATTGGTTGTGGTGCCTGTGTAGCCTCTTGTAAAAACTCTTCAGCAATGTTATTTGTTGGTGCTAAAGTATCTCAGTTTGCATTATTACCACAAGGTAAAGTAGAAGCGACAGACCGTGTATTAAACATGGTTAAACAAATGGATGAAGAAGGTTTTGGTAACTGTACTAATACTGGTGCTTGTGAAGTGGAATGTCCTAAAGGAATTTCTTTAGAAAACATCGCACGTATGAATCGTGAGTACTTAGCAGCAAGCTTAAAAGGATAATTAATTTCTGCGTAAGCAGTAATCTTTTAATAAATAAAAACCCAAGCATTTCGCTTGGGTTTTTTTATTAGATTTACTTATAATTTTATTTAATATGAAAACAAAATACTTACTATATACTTTAATAGTTAGCCTACTATTTATAGGGTGTAAAACACAGAATAGCTCTAAACAAACTAATGAGAACGCTGACAAAGTAACGACAACACAAAACAACACAGTTAGTGTTGATTATATGTTTGATACAGTGGCTTTAATTGAAGACATTAAAACATTATCCTCTGATGCTTTTGAAGGGCGAAGAACAGGAACTAAAGGAGCAGAACTAGCAAGGGATTTTATTGTTAAAAGATTTGAACAATTAAATGTAAAACCACTACTCTCTACTTATCTACAACCCTTTACTTTTGAAGCTAGAAAAAGTTATAACGCTACTAATATCTTAGGATTGATAGAAGGGACTACAAGCACTAATAAATACATAGTTTTGTCAGCACATTACGACCATGAAGGTATTAAAAATGGACAGATTTATAACGGAGCAGATGATGATGCTTCAGGTGTTAGTGCGTTATTTGCTTTTGCAGACTATTTTAAAAATAACCCCCCTAAGTACAATGTTATTTTGGCTGCTTTTGATGCTGAAGAGCTGGGTTTAAAAGGTGCTTACCATTTTGTTAACGACAATACTATACAACAAAAAAACATTGTTTTAAACCTTAATATGGATATGATAAGTAGGAGTGATGACAACCAATTATTTGCAGTTGGGTCACGATTTTATCCAAAACTAAAACCTGCTCTAGAAAATTTTAAAGATATTGGAAAAGTTGACTTATTAATTGGTCACGAAGGATTAGACACTGGAGATAATTGGACCTTTTCAAGCGATCACGCTGCATTCCACAAAGCCAATATTCCGTTTATTTATTTTGGAGTTGCAGATCATGAAGATTACCATAAGCCTACTGATGATTTTGAAAACATTGACCAACAATTTTTTAAGGATGCAGTACAAACAATTATAACCGTATTTAATACGTTTGATAGTTTAGAATTTTAATAATAATGACAGACCATTTACAGTACTATAAAACTAATATAGACAACTATACCGCTCAAGTTTCAAAACTATATAAACAGCTAACCATTTTAAGTATAGCTAGATTGTTAGTCTTTGTTGCAACCGGAATCGGAGCATATTTTACATTTAATAATTGGCTATTATTTGTAGTAATTATTGTTGTCGGTATTGTAGTTTTTATCTTTTTATTATCTAAATACACCACGATTAAAGCCGTCTATAATTTAAAAAAAGAGTTAGTCGCAATTAATAAAGAAGAATTAAAGATTGCTAACGGTGATTTTTTTGATAGAAATCAAGGAGTGCAATTTCAAGACGCTAGTCATAACTATGCTTTGGATATTGACTTGTTTGGTAGAGGTAGTTTTTATCAATTTATTAATAGAACTGCAATTAATGAAGGTTCAGTAAAATTAGCCAATAGCTTAAAAGCAAACGCTACAGATAATATTATTTCTAGGCAAGAGGCTGTAAAAGAGTTAGCTGCAAAGTCAGATTGGAGACAACAATTTCAGGCATATGCTAGTTTGATAAATGCCGAAACTAAAGCAACAACGATAGTAGATTTTTTAAAAAATCACCAATCGTTTATGCCACAAATTTTTAAATATATCCCATTAGTTATTTCTATGCTTTCTGTTGTAATTTTTGGATTAGCAATTGCAAAAGTTATTCCGGCAATAAGTATAGGATATTGGCTATTTGTTGGTTTATTAATCACGGGTCGTTATCTAAAAAAAATAAATAGTCTAGCTGCTAATACAGATAGAATGCGTGATACGTTTAGGCAATATGCATCGCTTTTAAATGCTATAGAAAACGAATCATTTACTTCACAATTATTACTAGACAAGCAGGCTCAGATTCAATTAAAAGATAAAAAAGCATCTCAGATTTTAAAAGAATTATCTAGTGCTATGGATGCATTGGATAACAGAAATAATCTGATTTCGGCAATCTTTGGTAATGGTTATTTTTTAACAGATTTAAAAAACACTTATAAAATAGAACAGTGGATAACTAACTATAAAGATAAAGTAGAAGATTGGTTTGAAGTGGTTGCTTTTTTTGATGCTTATAATAGTTTAGGTAATTATGGGTTTAATCACCCACACTATGTCTATCCACAAATAGTTGATAAAAATAGTGATACTAAAGTAACGCAATTAGGGCATCCCTTATTAAAAACGGATAAAAGAGTTGATAATGATTTTGAAATAAGAAACCGCCAGTTTTTTATTATTACTGGCGCTAATATGGCAGGTAAAAGTACATTTTTACGTACCGTGTCTTTACATATTGTAATGGCAAATGTTGGATTGCCAGTTTGTGCAACCTCGTCAGTGTATAGCCCGGTAAAGCTGATTACAAGCATGCGTACAAGCGACTCGTTAACAGACGATAGTAGTTATTTCTTTTCAGAGTTAACGCGTTTAAAATATATCGTAGATGCTATTAAGCAGGATAATTACTTTATTATTTTAGACGAAATCCTAAAAGGAACAAACAGCACGGACAAAGCTATTGGGTCTCGTAAATTTGTTGAAAAACTAGTAGCAACTAAAGCAACTGGTATTATAGCAACACACGATTTAAGTCTGTGTGAAATTGAAAACCATTTACAAGAAGTTAAAAACTACTATTTTGATGCGCAGATTATAAATGACGAATTGTATTTTGATTACACCTTTAAAAAAGGAATTTGTCAAAATATGAATGCAAGTTTTTTATTAAAAAAGATGGAGATTGTGTAATCTGAACAACCCCTTCATTATTTAAAATTTTAAGAAAGAGGCGTTAAAAAAAAAGACCTCACCAATTTTTAAATCGGTAAGGTCTAAGTATTGTAAACCTTCACTATCTAATACAAAGTGTTTACTAGATACTTTTTATTGTTTATTTGTTTTAGGATGCACTAATTTCATTTCGTCAATTAAATGCGTTGCACCAGCAAATTTATCTACTATAAATAATACGTAACGTACATCAACCATAATGTTTCGGCAGATTTCCGGGTCGTAGTTCATATCACTCATAGTACCTTCCCAAACACGATCAAAATTTAATCCTACTAAGTTTCCATGTGCGTCAATTGCTGGACTTCCAGAGTTTCCTCCGGTAGTATGATTGGTTCCTAAAAAGCAAACAGGTACTTTCCCGTTACTATCTGCATATTGACCAAAGTCTTTGTTTTTATGCAATTCTAATAGTTTTTCTGGTACATCAAACTCATAATCACCAGGGACATATTTTTCTATCACACCATCTAAATAACTAACAGGGTTATAATAGACAGCATCTCTAGGAGAATACCCTCTAACTTGACCATAGGTTACACGCAGTGTACTGTTAGCATCCGGAAAATAACGTGCATTAGGTAAAGCCTCCATCAAGGCAGTCATATACTTAGTTTGTAATGCAGTAATAGGTTGATTTTTTTCTTGGTACTCTTTATCAATGTTATTGTAAAAATCTTCAATTAAAGGTTTTGCATATTTGTATGCAGCGTCCTTATTTAATTTTTTTAGTACGTCTTTAGCGTTACCTTCTAATAGTTTTAATGCTTGATCTAAATTAGTAAAAGCAGTTTTATCATAGATAGATGTCTCTACATTTTTATTATAAAATGGCATTACATTATTAAATACACCTTTGTCTACTCCAACGTCATAGTTTTTATGAATGCCTTGCAAAGTTCCAACTAAACGCGCTTTTACTTTTTCAAAATTTTCAGGATCAGCTTTTATAGCTTCTTCCATTTGATAGGCTCTAAAGGTCATTTGCATTAACTCGTTTGTAACTAAAAAGACTTCAATAAAGTTTCTACGTTTAATATTTATAGGTGCAAAGTCTTTGTAAAGGGTATCAAAATCTGATAAGATATTACCGTACTTATCTTCAAGTCCTTTTTCCTTTAATGCTTTAGTAAAAGTGGCTTCAAAAGCACGTCTTTTTGTAACTGCGTCGCTTTTTTCAATACCCAAATTTTCTCCAATCCATTTTTTCCAAGCATTAGCAATTCGTGCTTGTTTAGATGCATATTTGATTCTAACAGCATCGCTTTCTTTCATTTTAGCATCAATAACTTTTAAAGCAGCCTCACGAATAGCAATATTTGTAGGATTAAATTCTTCTGTGATATGTTGTATTGCTACAGCAGGTAAATACTCGGCAGTACGACCAGGAAAACCAAATACCATAGTAAAATCACCTTCTTCAACACCATCTAAAGAGATTGGTAAAAAGTGTTTTGGCTTGTAAGGCTTATTGTCTTTGCTATATTTTGCAGGTCTGTTATTAGCATCTGCATAAATACGAAACATTGCAAAATCCCCTGTATGTCTAGGAAATACCCAGTTGTCAGTGTCACTTCCAAATTTACCAATGCTTGTTGGTGGCGCACCAACTAACCTGATGTCTTCAAAACGTTCTGTAACAAATAAAAAGTATTGGTTTCCTTCGTAAAAAGATTTTACTTTAGTGTCTTGCCAATCTTCTTTTGCAACAGTTTTTTGGTAAGTATTACTGTTTCGGTCTATTAAAGATTGCTTTTCTTTTTCTGTCATATTATCTGTTACCCCAGCAAGGACTTGTGTTGTAACGTCTTCAATACGGACAATAAACTCGATAAATAAACTTTCGTTTGGCAGTTCTTCATCTAAAGACATTGCCCAAAATCCATCTTTTAAATAATCATTTTCTAAAGAAGAATGTGATTGTATTTGACCAAATCCACAGTGATGGTTTGTTAGGATTAGACCTTGATCGCTAATAACTTCACTTGTACAACCACCATTAAAATGGCCGATTGCATCTTTTAAGCTTGAGTTATTGACATCGTAAATATCTTTAGCAGTAAGTTTACTACCAAGATTAGTCATTTCTGTTTCATTCATACCTTCTAATAATGAAGGAATCCACATACCACCTTGTTGTGCAGAAACTTGGATGGTAATAAAAAGCAATAGGAATTTTAAAAATCTCATAGGTTTAATTTTATAGTAACCTCAAAGATAAAAAACCATTAAATAATAAATTGTTAAAACTAGTTAATTAAAAGCCTGTAGTTATATTACATATTAATAAATTGTTCAAAATATATCAGTTATTATGATTAAATTTGATATAAATTATAAGAAATATGAAATCAATAAAAATTTTAAAATTACTAGCAATAGTTACTTGTGTATTTGCCTTTTCATGTGGCTCAACCGAAAAAGTAATTTCCAGTGATGGTAAGGTTTATGAATTAAAAGGCAATAAGTTTTTTAATAATGGAGAAGATGTAACTGAGGTTTTAACTAATGAAGAAAAAACCGAACTTAAAGAAGTTTTAGAGCAAAGGTTAGCAGTAGAAGAAGCAGCTGCAAAAAAACAAGAAGCACTTGAAAAAGCACAAGCTAAAGCTGAAAAAGCAAAAAAGAAAGCTGAAAAAGAGCAAAAAAGACTTGAAAAAAGAATAAAAGAGAAAGAGAACGCTAGAAAAGACTTTTTTAAAGCTAAAGACAAGTTACAAAGCAGACAAGAAAAATATGCAAAACTTCTTGATAAAGGAAAATTATCACCTAATGACATTGAAAAGTGGGAAAAGACAATTAAAGGTCTTGAAAAAGATGTTCAGGATGCAGAAAACAAGTTGAAACGCTTTTAATTTTTTTTGAGATTGGATACCAGTTTAAATATAGCGATCATTCAATCAGATTTAGTCTGGGAAAACCCTGCGCAAAACAGAATTAATTTCTCGGAAAAAATCAAATCTTTACCCAATACTTTAGACTTGATAGTATTACCAGAGATGTTTACCTCTGGTTTTACTATGTCTCCTCAGTCTGTTGCCGAAACTATGGATGGGGATACCGTACTATGGATGCAAACTATTGCATCGCAAAAAGACACAGCAATAGTAGGAAGTATAGTTATAAAAGAAAACAATAATTATTATAATAGACTTGTTTTTGTATATCCTAATGGCGCTTTACAGACGTATGATAAACGTCACACTTTTACCCTTGCGGGAGAAGATAAAGTCTATGCAAAAGGAAACAAAACATTAATTATAGACTATAAAGGGTTTAAGATAAGACCGCTTATTTGTTATGATTTGCGTTTTCCGGTATGGTCAAGACTATCTAATACGTATGATGTGCTGTTATACGTTGCTAATTGGCCAGAAAAAAGGATTGCAGCATGGGATGCTTTATTAAAAGCAAGAGCAATAGAAAACATGAGTTATTGCATTGGAGTAAATAGGGTTGGCTTAGATGCTAATAACTATAACTATTCTGGACACTCTGCAGTATATAATGTGTTAGGCGATAACCTTATTAGCCTACAACCTAATACGGAATGCATTAAGCAAGTTGTTTTAACAAAATCTCACGTAGACAACACAAGAAATAAGCTAAGGTTTTTAGAGGACAGGGATGATTTTATTTTAAAATAAACTCTTCAATCAAATCCCATCCAATTCTAACTTCAATTTGCTTTTCAGAATAACTAACACGTTCTGGTTTAGTAGCTGTTAGAAAAACGCCTGTATCGTATTGTTTGTTTTTATTGCTATCAAAGATTGCTCTAATGTAATATTTGTTAGGCTTAACTAAATAAAAGTCAAGAGGTTCTGGCTTAGTAGTATACTTCTCGTATTTAACTTCGTTTTTGTCGTTTACCAACTGCACAATTAATGGGTAAACACCATTTTTAATATTTACACGTACGTTACCTAAGCTTGATTCTTTTACTGTTGTTAAATTAAAGTTTAATGTATCATTAGTATTGTTAAAAAAGTCAGTGACTGTATTTGGAAGCAAACGGACTTTATATTTATTGTCTTCTTTTTTATCAAATATAATCTGGATTGTATTGTGTAAAGTATCTAGTTTAGTTGTAAAAGTTACGTCTGTAGAGTCTTTATCCATTATGCTAATTTGATTTTTATCAAATTTAGTAAAAGGTATATTTCCAGATATTTTTAAAGTTTCAGAAAAGTCAATAGCACTATTTGGTGTCGCCTTTATTAATAACGAGTCTTTTTTATTATCTTTTATTCTAACACTAAAAGTGTCAATTTTTGTTTTGTAGCTTACCTTAAAAATTAACGAATCCACCTCTAATTTAGGTTTGTAAAAGTAATTTAGCGTGTCTGCTGCTTGGTCCTTAATTACGCTATATTTAAAATCTGAAGGCACATCTGATAAAATATCAATAACCATGTTTTTATAATCTTTACCTTCAAAACCAAAACTAATTTTTTGGCCAGAGACTAATTTTGGCTTGTTAGCTTTATAATTAACCTCTTCTTTAAATAATTTCATTTCATAAAAAGCAGAACTGTCATTAGATACCGTTATAAAATCTTTGTAAAAGCCTATTTTATCTGTTTTTTGATCAAACTTATTGTTGCTGTTATTATCCTTTAAAGCTATTAATTTGTATTTACCTGCTTTTAGGTTTTCTAAAGTAAAATTAGTTGTACTATCTAAGGTGTTAGTTACGTATTTAGGATTTTGTTTATAAACAACAGAGTCTGTGTAGGTAGAGTCTGCTTCGTATAAATTAACGGATATAAAAGGGTCTGTTGCACGGTTTAATGCATCCATTACTTTTCCTTTTACTTTTAATGAGTCTATGTAATCTCCAGTGGAAAATACATATTTATAATAGGTGTAAGGATTCTCTTCATTATTATCCACAATACTATTTCCAAAGTTAAAGGCATAAGTAGTATTAGGTTTTAAAGTGTCAAAAATTTTAATCTTTATATAATCGCTAGAGCTACCAAGTGGTGTTATCTCTGGCATTATAGTCATTGGTGGAGATATAATAAGTTGTTTAGAAAGGTTTTTAATTTTAATATATTCGTCAAAATATATTCTAATTTCCTTACTATTAAAATTAGTAGAATAATTTTTAGGCGTTGTTTTTATAATCTTTGGTGGGGTGATATCTTTCTCACCTCCAGTAATATTTCCTCTATTAGCACAATTAATAAATGAAAGTGCTAACGCACAATAAAAACAAAAATTTAACAGACGATTTTGCATACAATTTAAATGAAGCTACAAATTAACAACATATTTATCGTTTAACGAAAAATGGCTTAGGCTATTGCTATAGTTGCAATACTTATTTTTATGTTTTCAGCTTTGTTCAATTCTATTATACAGGCTTCTAAAGTGTTTCCGGTAGTAATTATATCATCGACTAGTAAGATGTGTTTATTGTTTAATTGTTCTATTTGATTGACAGAAAATGTTTCATTGTTTAACTCCCAACGTTCTAATCTGTTTTTTCTGGCTTGCGACTTTGCTGTACTTGTAATCTTTATTAAAACGTTTTCAGTATAATCTACATTTAAACTTTTAGCAATATTTTGACCAAATTTTGTGACTTGATTATAGCCTCTCTTTTTTAACTTGCTAGAATGTAGCGGGACAGGAATTACTATATCAATGTTTTTATATTGGTCGCTATTACTTAACTCTTCACCTAGCCAACCTCCAAAAAAGTCTCCAACACTTTCATTATTACCATATTTTAATTGATGTATTAAGTGTTGGACTAATCCTTTTTTTTCAAACCTTAACAGTGCTGTAGCAGCTTCAATTTTTGCTCTTCCATAAAAAATGTTTTTAACAAAAGGGTCATTATCTAAATGAAAATTGGTTGTAGGTAAGTTATGCCGGCAGGTTGTACATAAAAAAGTTTCGTTGTCTGAAAGCGTGTCTTTGCACCCATTACATACCAAAGGAAAAAACAGATTAGCTAATGCTGTTAAACTCATAATTAACTGATTACTGAATTGTTAGCCTAGTTAAAGTGTGCTAAAAATCCTTTTAAATGTTTTAAAAATAGACTTAAACAGAAATTTTATTCAAGTTATCGAAAAATTCTTACAAAATGGTTAATTGCTTGTAAATTAGCGTTTAAATAATAAAACTAATGATTATAAAACCCCAAATCTATAGTCTAAGGTTAGTTATTGTTGTGCTTTCAACATTAATCTGCACTTTAGGTATATACAGTTATTACAATTATACTTCTTTAAATAAGTATCATAAATTTCTTCTAGAAGAAAATAATTTAGTCGAAGCAGAGCTAAAACAAATGTCAAGTGACTATAGTGCTTTACAAATTGATAATAGAGATATACAAGAAAAATTAGAAGCTTCAAAAATTAGGATTGCTCGTGTTTTAGACTCGGTTAAATATCTTAAACCAGATGTGTATTTGGTGTCTCATTATAAAAAACAATTAGAAGCTATTAAAATTGAAAACAAAAAAATACTAGCATTAGTCGATGAACTTAATACTGAAAACGAATTTTTAAAACAAGAAGCGCTTCGTGTTGGAGAAGAGTTAGATCAAACAATATCTTTAAGCCAATCCTTAAAAAGTAAAAACTCGACATTATCTAAAATAAACAAAAACTATATAGATAAGATCAATAAAGCAAAATTATTAACTATCGACGAGGTCTCGATTAAAGGAGTTAGGCGGGTTACTAATAGTGGTAATATCAAAACTACATCATCCGCAAGAAGAGCTAAAATGTTAAACTTATGTTTTACCATACCATCTAATGAGTTTGCTTCTAAAGGTCAAAAAGAATTATATCTTCAAATTTTAGATCCTAAAAACAATGTGGTTTCTGACAAAGGACATATTGAAGTAGGAGAAACGTCATTAATATATAGCGAAAAAATAGTAGTAGACTATAATAATACAAGCATTAATAAGTGTGTCTTTATTCAGCCTTCAGAAGATGAAGATTTACTACAAGGGGATTATTATGTAACCATTTACCACAACAATATGTTGGTAGGTAAAACCACTTTAAGCCTTAAATAATTTTAAAAAATAAATATTAATCCATTTATTTAAAAACGCTTTGGCAGTATTGCAGAAGCGTTTTTTACAATAAAAAGATAGTTAAACAAATTTTTCACCCCTTCATCGATTAATATCGGAAGTCTTAATAATTTATGGATATTTTTATATTAAATATAATTTAACATGTTAGTTTTCCCACATTCATTTAACTACAGGTTAATAATAAGTTCATTGGTTATAGCATTTCTTGCGTTAGGTATTTATACATATTCTAGCTTTAATAAATTAGAAGAATTTAATATCTATATATCTCAAGAAAAAAAACTTTTAGAAAACGAAT
Organism: uncultured Olleya sp.; assembly: GCA_947503885.1. Taxonomy (GTDB): domain Bacteria; phylum Bacteroidota; class Bacteroidia; order Flavobacteriales; family Flavobacteriaceae; genus Olleya. The sequence goes on from CANNFD010000003.1 coordinate 319,891, forward strand.
TGTCAGACATGATAATCCGTTATGATAATTTTAAAGTAGAAAATACTTCTTTAAGTAAAAAATTAGAAATTTCTAATGCAAAAATAGAACGTGCTTTAGATTCTATTAAGATATTAAAACCAAGTGCTGAGTTATTGACTGTTTATCGCTCAAAAATAAAAATTTTGCAAAAGGAAAATGCAGAAGTTTTACAATTGGTAGAGACACTTAAAACTGAAAATCTACACCTTGCAAACATTGCAGAAAAGGTAGAAGAAGAGTTAGAGGGTGCAATTAAAATTACATCTACATTAGCCGATAAAAATAAAGACTTAGCTATGTCTAACACTATAATGTCTGAGAAGATAAAAGAAGCTAGTGTATTAGATATTGAAAACCTAGAAGCTAAAGCAGTTAAGCGTGTTACTAAAAAACGTATAGTAAGTACTAATAACTCAAATAGAGCTAATAAGTTATATGTCGAGTTTACTTTGTCTAAAAACAAGTTTGTTTCCGCAGGCGAAAAGGATTTATACATACAAATATTAAATCCAAACAATAATGTTGTAGCAGATCAAGGCGCAGTCTTTTTTGGTAAACAATCCTTAATATATAGCAGAAAAATTAAGATAGATTATAATAACGACGACATTGATATTAATACCTTAATAACAACAGATGTTGATCAGCCTTTAACAAAAGGTGTGTATTTTGTAAATGTGTTTTACGACAATACTAGGTTAGGTGGGACTTCCATTACACTTAAATAAACATTAAAAATAGTAACCTTACTATTGTAATGCTTTTGTTTACTTTTTTTATTGCAAAAAATAAAAAACCTATATTCGTTTAAAATATCATTAAAACACCCCTTTTTTGAACAAAATAAATTTTTTAAAAGAATCAATTAAAAGCTTAAAAACCTCTGGGACACTGTTTCCAAGTTCAAGATTCTTAGCATCAAAATTACTAAAAGGGATAAATTTTGATGAGGTAAAATTAATAGTTGAGTTTGGTCCAGGTAATGGAATAATCACTAAGCAAATTATAAAACGTTTAGCACCAGACGCAAAACTAATTTGTTTTGAAATAAACGAAAGCTTTTACAACGCATTACTTAACATTAAAGACTCAAGATTAATAGTTTCAAACCAATCTGCAGATAAAATTTCAGAAGTTTTAAACTCGCATGGATATAAAAATGCAGATTATGTCGTGTCAAGTCTTCCACTTACCAATATTCCTAAACCTATTACAAATTCAATTTTAACAAGTACTTACCAAAGTTTAAAACCAAAAGGTTATTTTTTTCAATATCAATATAGCCTAACTTACTATTCGACTTTAAAAGATACATTTAAAGGTAATGTGTCATTAGGTTTTGAACCATTAAACATTCCCCCAGCATTTATTTACACTTGTCAAAAAGACTAATCAATTTTTGGTTGTACACTTTTATTTATCGTTTATCTTTGTACTATTATGGCAAACAACGACGATCAATTTAAAAAAGTAATCTCTCACGCAAAGGAGTATGGTTACGTGTTCCAAAGTAGCGAGATCTACGATGGACTTAGTGCAGTATATGATTATGCACAAAACGGAGCAGAATTAAAGAAAAACATACGTGACTATTGGTGGAAAGCAATGGTACAGATGAATGATAATATTGTTGGGATAGACGCAGCAATATTTATGCATCCAACAACATGGAAAGCTTCTGGACACGTTGATGCATTTAGCGATCCATTAATAGATAATAAAGATTCTAAAAAACGATACAGAGCAGATGTTTTAGTGGAAGATTATTGTCTAAAAATTGAAACTAAAATTGAAAAAGAAGTTAAAAAAGCTGAAAAACGTTTTGGAGACGCTTTTAATAAAGAAGAATTTGTATCTACAAATCCACGTGTAGTTGGTTATCAAGAAAAAATAGATACTATTTTAAAGCGTTTAGGTAAATCTCTAGAAAACGAAGATTTAGCAGATGTTAAAGCACTAATCGAAGAGTTAGAAATAGCTTGCCCTTTAAGCGGAAGTCGTAACTGGACAGATGTTAAGCAGTTTAACTTAATGTTTGGTACAAAATTAGGCGCAAGTGCAGAAACTGCAATGGATTTATATTTACGTCCAGAAACAGCACAAGGTATATTTGTTAACTTTTTAAATGTGCAAAAAACCGGACGAATGAAAATACCGTTTGGTATTGCACAAACAGGAAAAGCGTTTAGAAACGAAATTGTTGCAAGACAATTTATTTTTAGAATGCGTGAGTTTGAACAAATGGAAATGCAATTTTTTATTAAACCAGGGACACAAAAAGAATGGTTTGATTACTGGAAAGAAACCAGATTAAAATGGCATAAATCTTTAGGTTTAGGAGAAGACAATTACCGTTTTCATGACCATGAGAAATTAGCCCATTACGCAGATGCAGCAACAGATATAGAGTTTAAATTTCCATTTGGTTTTAAAGAACTAGAAGGAATCCATTCTCGTACAGACTTTGATTTAAAACAACACGAAGAGTTTTCTGGTAAAAAATTACAGTATTTTGACCATGAAGACAACGCAAGTTACACACCTTACGTGTTAGAAACATCTATTGGTTTAGACAGAATGTTTTTAGCAGTATTTTCAAACTCATTAATGGACGAAACTTTAGAGGATGGAAGTGTAAGAACCGTTTTAAAACTACCAGCAGTTTTAGCACCAACAAAAGCAGCGGTTTTTCCTTTAGTTAAAAAAGATGGTTTGCCAGAAGTAGCAAAACAAATTGTTGAAGATTTAAAATGGGATTTTAATGTGTTTTATGACGAGAAAGACGCAGTAGGTAAGCGTTACAGACGTCAAGATGCAAATGGAACACCATTTTGTATTACAGTAGATCATGACACTTTAGAGGATAATACAGTTACCATAAGACATAGAGATACTATGGAGCAAAAACGTGTAAAAATCTCAGAGCTTAAAGACATCATTAAAAAAGAAGTTGATGTTAAAGAGTGGTTAATGAAGATGTAAATTTCTGTAATAGCAGGAATCCTGGATATAAAAAATGCCCAAACTATTTAGTTTGGGCATTTTTTATAAAGACAACTAATTGTTTATTATAAATAAATCTACAACTACAAATTTCCTTTATAAGCCAGCAAACGCAACGCATTTATAACTACAACAATTGTAGAGCCCTCATGAAATAAAACTGCTAATCCAATATTGGTTAGTCCTAAAATAGTCACAGGAACAAGTAAGACTACAACGCCTAAACTTATAAACAGGTTTTGCTTAATAATACGTTTAGATGCTCTGCTTAATCCAATAGCAAATGGTAGCTTTTCGATTTTATCAGACATTAAAGCGACGTCAGCTGTTTCTAATGCTACATCACTTCCTGCAGCACCCATTGCAACACTAACAGTGCTTAAAGCCATAGCAGGAGCATCATTTACACCATCGCCAATCATGGCTATTTTACCGTCCGAGGCTAACAGTTTTTCGATTTCAGTAACTTTGTCTTCTGGTAGTAATCCTCCTTTTGCTTCTGTTAATCCAATTTGCTTAGCTATAGAATCTCCAACGTTTTGATGGTCTCCGGTAAGCATAATCATACGTTTTATTCCAATAGAAGTTAATTTTTTAAGTGTACTTGCAGCAGCAGCTCTTGGCACATCCATAACGCTAATTATCCCAATAACCTTATTGTTTATAGCAACAAGCATTGCAGTGTGTCCATTTTGTAAAAGGCTGTCCATTTGAGATATTATTGTGTCTTCTACAGTTATCCTTTCATCTTGCATCAATTTTAAGTTACCAATAAATACTTTGTCATTATTGTAAAGTGCTGTTATTCCTTTTCCTTGAATAGCTTCAATATTTTTAGCAATACCTTTAAAACTTAAACCATGTATGTTTTCTATATCTTTTGTAATTGCTTTTGCTAAAGGATGATTGCTTAAGTTTTCTACTTCTAAAACGATTTGTAAAAACTCTTTTTCATCAAAATTATTTAAGGCAATAACATTGGTTAACTTAGGTTTTCCTTCCGTTAATGTTCCTGTTTTATCAAATGCAATAGTGGTAATGCTTCCTAAATCCTCTAACGCTTTTCCGCCTTTTATTAACACCCCTTTTTGTGCTGCTCTTGCAATTCCGCTAAGTACTGCACTTGGTGTAGATATTGCTAAAGCACATGGGCTAGCAGCTACTAAAACAGTAATGGCTCTGTATAAACTTTCATTAAAAGTTTCATCAATAAGTAAATAAGCAAAACAAAGAAGTGTCACAACAATTATCACAATGGGTACATACCATTTTTCAAATTTTTTAGTTAAACGTTGGGTTGGTGATTTCTGGGTTTCAACTTCACTCACCATTTTTATTAGTCGTGCAACTGTCGAGTCTTTACTTAGTTTTAAAACTTGGATTTCTATATTGTTATCACCATTTATTGTACCGGTAAAAGCAATATGTTTTTTGTCTATATCTTTAAATTCTGGTAAATTATCTGTAGATGTAATTGCTGTTTTATCAACAGGCATACTTTCGCCAGTAATTGGTGCTTGATTAATACTGCTGTTTCCTGTTATTATGACGCCATCTGCTGCTATTTTAGTGTTTGGTCTAACCACAATAACGTCACCAATTTTTAAGTCTTCTATTGGTGTCTCAATAATCTGATTGTCTTTTTTAACAAGTGCTATTTTTGGGGATAAGTCACTTAAAGCTTCAATAGATTTTTGTGCTTTATCCATTGCGTAATGCTCTAAAGCATGCCCTAAACTAAACAAGAATAAAAGCAAAGCCCCTTCTGCCCAACTGTCAATATATGCTGCTCCAATTGCAGCTGCAATCATTAAAAAATCGATATCAAAACCGCCTTTAGTTATTTTTTTATAGGCTTCAATAGTTATAAAATAACCACCAAAAAAGTAAGCTATAATGTAACTTACTAATGAAATCCATGTAGGTAAATTAGTTAGTTTACTAACTGAAAAACCAAAAATCAAAAACACACCGCAAAGGAGTGAGAAATAGAGTTCTGTGTTTTTTCCAAAAACTAAATTGTGACTATGGTTATGGGTGTTGTTATTATGTTTGCTCATTTAAAATATTCAATGTTTTGTTATTAATGACTGTGTCCACCTTCGCTATTATTTAGTAGCATTGTTGTACCTTTTACAAGAATTTGTTTATTCTTTAAAGCTTCCGTATTTAAAATTTCAACATGTGCTTCGGTTTGTTTCCCAATGTCTAATTTTACTTTTTCAAAGTGAAATTCGTTAGTATTTTCTTCTTCTAAAATTAACACAAAAAAATCATTTTCAACTTCAATTATAGCTTCTTTTGGTAAACCTAATCCTTTTGTGTTTGCAATAATTATATCGGCATCTACAAACATACCTACTATAAAGTTTTCTTTGTCATTATCTACATGGCCATGTACTTTTACGCGTCTGGTTTGCTCATCAATTGTAGTGCCAACTAAATGCACATCTGCTTCATAGGTTTTATCTGAAGCTTCAGGGATTTTAAACAAAATTTTCTGGTCTTTTTTCACCTTCATTATATCCTTTTCAAATACGGATAATTCTAAATGAATATGATCAATATCCACAATTTCCATAATCACATCACTTGGTGCTACATAAGTTCCATTACTAACATTTACTTTAGTTACATGACCGTTAATTGGTGCATATAAGTTGATGGTTGAAGAAATGTGACCTTGCGCCACACGACTTGGATTAAGGTTTAGCATTTGCAGTTTTTTACGCAATCCGTTGTAGTGCGCTAAGTTGCTTTTGTAAGCACTTTCGGCTCTCAAATAATTTTTTTCAGAAGTAATTTTTTCATCAAACAAGGTTTTTTGTCTGTTAAATTCAGATTTTAAGTAATTTAATTGTTCAGAAACTTCTAAATAGTTTTGCTGAATCTCAACAAATTCTGTGTTTTCTAATGTTACTAAAAGCTGTCCTTTTTTTACACTATCACCAATTAATAAAGGCGTTTTGGTAATATAACCACCAATAAAAGTGGTGATGCTAGATTTGTTGTGTGGTGGCACATCAATCATTCCGTTTACTTTTACAACTTCATTAAAGTCGTATTCCGCTAACGTACCTAACTCCATTTTTTCACCATCAAATTGTGCTTTAGTTATGGTAATTTCGTCGTTATGTGATTGGTTTTCTATTATAATTTCTTCTTTTTGTTCTTGATTTCCGCAGGCTACTAAAACCATTGAAAATAGTAGGATATATATATTCTTCATCTTTATAAAATTAAGTGATTGATAGTGATAACTGTTTGGTTGTATTGATTTAATTGCTCTAAATAATTTAGCTGAATGTCTTTTGCAGTTTCTAAACTTTGAATGTATTGAAAGAAATCAATTTCACCTTCTTTAAAGGTTCGATTTGCTGTTTTTATAATTTCTTCGGAAAGTGATTTTCCTAGCGTTTCATAATAATTTATTGCTTCATCATACTGCTGAAGCTTTGCCAATAACGATTGGTGTTCTGCATGCAATCTAGCTTGATAATCTTGTTTTTGTTCAAAAACCACTTCTTGTGCAATTTTTGCTGCTTTAATTTTAGAACGTTGTCCACCAAACAAAATCGGGATTTTAACTCCTAATTGATAGCCTTTAATATTATCGTTTAATCCACTATTAGAACCTTGAAAATATTCTGCATTAAGATCAGGAAGCAAGCTTTGCTTTTCTAATTTAGTTTGCGCTTCTTGGAATTGAATAGATGCATCAAAAAGCGTTAAACCAACATTCTGATTAATAGATAGATTTTCAACTTCTAGTTTTTCAAGAAAACCTTCTTCAATAGTAATGGAATCTACTTGTACTACTTTTTTAAGTTGTTCTGTAGATAAGTTCACTTCTTGAAGCGACTGTTTATAGAGTGTCTCCAGTTGTTTCTGTTTAGATTTTGCAGTAATCATTTCCAGATAATTAGTTTCGCCTAACTCAAACCTACGTGCTGCTTTTCTTGCAAAATCTTGATAAAGGCTATCTAAATATTTATAGCTTTCTGATTTATTTTTAACATAACGTAATTGGTAATAATTGGCATAAACCTGCTTTTTTATTTGCTGTAATTGCAAGCTATAATTAGCTTCTTGCATTCCGACTTTAGATTGGTTTACTTTTTTTTCAGCAAAATAAACCGTTGGAAATTTAAAGTCTTGCGAAATACCAAAAACCCTTAAAGGTTCATTGTTTATAGCTAAATTACTTTTGTCATAGTTATAATAGACACTCGTTTTATCAAAAGTAAAAGCAGAACTAACCAAAGCATTAGATTGGTCAATTTTTAATTTTTCCGCTTTTAAATTGGCGTTATTTTCAATTGCTAATTCTAATGTTTCCGAAATATTTAATGGTTTGTTTTGTGCTTGAACACTAAAAGTTAAAAGTAAAATAACCACCGAAGCTATCGTTTTCTTATTGATTTTAAGTTCTTTTTTTTCTTCATACCAAGCATATAAAACTGGTAAAACAACTAGTGTTAATAAGGTTGCTGTAACCAAACCACCAATAACTACAGTTGCTAAAGGACGTTGTACTTCTGCTCCAGCATTTGTTGAAATTGCCATAGGTAAAAACCCTAATGCAGCAGCAGCAGCAGTTAATATAACAGGTCTTAAACGCTCAGCTGCTCCTTTTTTTATACGTTCTTCAACGTTTGTGAAACCCTCTAATTTTAGTTCTTTAAAATGCTCGATTAATACAATTCCGTTTAAAACTGCAATTCCAAAAAGTGCTATAAATCCAACACCTGCAGAAATACTAAAAGGTAAATCTCTAATCCACAATAACAATACGCCACCAACTGCTGCAAGCGGAATAGCAGAATACACAATTAGCGCTTCTTTTACAGAGCTAAAAGCAAAATAAAGCAATACAAATATTAACAAAAGCGCTACAGGAACAGCAACTAACAATCGGTCTTTTGCACTTTGTAAGTTTTCAAATTGTCCACCATAAGTGATTTCATAACCAACAGGCAAAATTAATTTATCGTTGATTATTTTTTGTACATCTTTAACTACAGACTGTAAATCTCTGTTTCTAACATTAATTCCAACCACAATTCTGCGTTTGGTATCGTCTCGAGATATTTGTGCTGGACCAGTTGTATAGCTAATTTCTGCTAATTCACTCAACGGGATTTTATTTCCACTTGGAGTATCCACATACAGATTTTGAAGGCTTTCCAAGTTTTTTCTATTATTCTCTTGTAGACGAAGCACTAAATCGAAACGTTTTTCTCCTTCAAAAACACTACCAACAGTTTCGCCAGCAAATCCCATAGAAATGATTTTGTTTAAATCGGAAATATTTAGTCCATAACGCGCAATTTTACTTCTGTTAAATTTCACGCTCATTTGTGGCAATCCTTCTACTTTTTCAACCGAAATATCTGCAGCGCCTTCCACGTTTTCAATAAGACTCCTAATTTCATTTGCTTTCGTTGCTAAAACGGTTAAATCTTCGCCAAAAATCTTAATAGCAACATCTGCTCTAACACCAGTAACTAGCTCGTTAAAACGCATTTCAATAGGTTGGGTGAATTCTACTTCCATTCCTGGAATTACAGCTAGTGCTTCTTTAAATTTATCGGCTAATTCGTCTTTGCTATTTGCAGACGTCCATTGTTTTTTAGGTTTTAGTTTAATAATCACATCACTTTCCTCCATAGACATTGGATCTGTTGGAACTTCTGCTGCTCCAATACGTGTCACTACTTGATCTACTTCTGGAAAATTATCTAATAAGATTTGTTCTATTCTTGTTGTGATTTCAATAGTTTTTCCAAGCGATGTTCCTGTTTTTAAAACAGGTTGAATAACAAAATCGCCTTCGTCTAAAGTGGGTACAAATTCGCCTCCCATTTTACTGAAAATCCAAACACTAGACGCTAGTAAAATAGCAGAAAGAATAACTACTATTTTTTTATTAGATAAAGCCCAATGAATAACCGGTTGATAGACTTTATTTAGAGCCTTCATAATTCTTACCGAAATGTTTTTTGCAGACTGTTTTCCTGGTTTTAAAAACAAGGATGAAACCACAGGAACATAGGTTAAACATAAAATCATGGCTCCAATTAATGCGAAGCTAAAAGTCATTGCCATTGGCTTAAACATTTTACCTTCAATTCCACTTAAAGACAAAATTGGAATAAACACAATTAAGATGATTAATTGTCCAAAAATGGCTGAATTCATCATTTTTGAAGCACTTTTTAGAGTTATTTGGTCAATTTCTGCTTGTTTTTCGTTTTTACTAATTGCTGCAAGGTGGTCTGATTTTCTTATAATTTGAAACGCAATAAACTCTACGATAATTACAGACCCATCGATAATAATTCCGAAATCAATAGCACCTAAACTCATTAAATTGGCATCAACACCAAATTGATGCATGAGTATAATAGCAAACAATAAACTTAAAGGAATAACAGAAGCAACTACCAAACCAGAACGCCAATTACCCAATAATAAAACCACTACAAAAATTACGATTAAGGAACCTAGTATTAGGTTTTCGGCAACTGTATATGTGGTTTTTCCAATCAGTTCGCTACGTTCTAAAAAACCATTAATATAAACGCCTTCTGGCAAGGTGCTTTGTATAGATGCTACGCGTTCTTTTACAGTGTCAATCACTGCTTTAGAGTTACCATCCTTAAGCATCATGATTTGCCCTAATACTTTTTCACCTTCACCATTTCCTGTAATTGCACCAAAACGTGTTGCGCTACCAAAACCAACGTTAGCAACGTCTTTAATGTAAATTGGTGTACCATCGTTTTTTACTACAATGTTTTCAATATCTTGTAATGAAGTCACTAAACCTTCGCCACGAATAAAAAAGGCTTTGTCATTTTTTTCGATATAACCACCACCAGAAACACTATTGTTTTTTTCTAAAGCCTCATAAATTTCTGCAATAGAAATATGCATAGCTGCCAGTTTATTTGGGTTGATAGCAACTTCGTATTGTTTTAAAAATCCTCCCCAAGTATTCACTTCAACCACTCCAGGAATTCCGGACAATTGACGTTTTACAACCCAATCTTGAATAGTACGTAAATCGGTTGTGGTGTATGTGTCTTCATAACCAGGTTTTACATCTAAAATGTATTGGTAAATTTCGCCCAAACCAGTTGTAATTGGACCCATTTCTGGTGTGCCAAATCCTTCAGGAATTTTCTCGGAAGCCGATTTAATTTTTTCTGCAATAAGCTGTCTTGGAAGGTAGGTTCCCATAGCATCACTAAAAACAATAGTAACTACTGATAAACCAAATTTTGAAATAGAACGAATTTCTTCAACTCCTGGTAAATTTGCCATTTCTAGCTCTACAGGATAGGTAATAAATTGTTCTACATCTTGTGTAGATAAGTTGCGCGATGTGGTAATAACCTGCACTTGGTTATTGGTGATATCAGGTACTGCACCAATGGATATTTGAGTTAAAGAGAAAACACCAAAACCAGCAATAAAGGCTGTAAATAGAAATATAATCAGTTTATTATTTAAACTGAATCTTATAATGTTTGTTAACATAATTCATAATAATTAAGAAATAATAAATACCTGTTTGTTAATAAACAGGATTATGATCTAAATTGAATTATGTGTGTTTTGGTGGCTGAAAAATAGAAGTTTTTTCGAAAGCAGTAAACATATCTTTATAATAGAAATTAACAGGAATTTCTATATATTCTTGATATTTGAAATTATAAGTAATAGCGACGTTTAAAAAAGAGTTGTTAATATGTGAACACATGTGATGACTATCGTTAAACGGTAGGTCTTCATGTTCTTCATGGCTGTTTTCGTGTTCTTCTCTAGCATCCCCATAGTGTTCTGCTAAAAATTCAAAAAAAGAGTCGCCATATTTTTCTTTATGATATTGAGCATGTTCCACCAACGCGCTAATCTTAGAAAAATCTTCTAAGTTAATATTGAAACTTTGGATAAGAATCAAAAAGGAATAGGTTATGGCTAATACTTTACTCATGCAGTAACAAATTTACAAAATTAGCTATTGTAAAGCGTAACAAAAGTTACAAATGTCTTAAAAATAAGCTTTTAATTGTACGTTTCCAGTATGTATAGTTTTGCTAGTTTCAGTTTTGCGACCAAAATAAGTTAGGTTTAAATCTAAAAATTTGGTTAGTTTTTTTTGAGCTAGTAAGGTCCAAGTAAAGTTTTTTCCTGGTTGTAAACCTTCTAGCATTTGGAAAGCAACAGGGCTATTAGCATTACCTTCAAAGTTGTTGTTAAACACATTAAATTCGCCAGAAACAGCTCCAACCTGAGCATTGTCTTTTGGAGAAAACGCAAAAGACAGACCGTATTTTTGCTGTTTTAAGGCCTCTAAATTATTGATGGTATTGTCTTTATTGGTAAATTGATAAAACACATCAAACTGCACATTGTCGTTTAATAAATAGGATAATTTTGGATTAAATTTATTGGAGTCGATATCAAAATTTTTACTGCTAAAGTTTTCACTATTGCTAAATTGTTGCTCTAAAGCAGTGGTGATTGTTACTAACCAGCTGTTTTTAATTTTATGTATAAAATTAAGTTGATGACTTTTTAAATTATTTTCGATAAATCCGAAGCTTAATGTATTTTCGCTACTATTCCATAGATAAGTGTAGGATGTTGTATAGCGTTGTTTGCCTCGATTAAAAAACAATATATTTCTAAAATTAAGTGTTAGTCCAAGTTGGTTGTCTTTATCTGCGCTAAATGGGTTTAGATCAAAATCTGAATCATTTCGTTTAATTTTTCTATCAATCAAATAACTACTTTGATTGTAAAATTTAGAAATTAAAAGTTTTGTTTTGTTCTCAGAGTCCACCCAATTATTAGGATTTAAAGTTATAGTTTGACTAAGTCTGTTTTGATGCGTTTTTATAAAGACTTGATTTGGTAATAAAACTCTAATGTATTCTCCTTGGTCTTGGAATTGTGCAATTTCAAACTCCTCTAACTCTTGGATACCATTTTGATTATAATCAATCCAAGTATAAGCGCCTTGACCAGGCTCAACTTGGACATAAGTAAAATCTTGTTGAGGTAAGGTTCCTGAATTAGTTTCGAAAGCGGTGTTCCAAAGGATTCCATTTTTTAGAAAGCGTTGATTAAAGAGTAAACGAGAGTTTAATGAGTTTTCATTAGCTTTTTCTTGGTCTTTATTTTTTAAGGTTCGGTAATTAACATAAAGGGAAAGGTTTGTAGTATTGTTTTTAAGTAATCGCGAATCTAAATAGTAAGTGTTGGACGCGTTTACACGATCAAGTTTTCCGTTACGCAAACTATCATTGACGCGATATTTGTAACCAACCTCTGCATAAACATTAGTACTGTCTCCGATACCAGTAAAAGCTTCGTAGGCTGAAAAACGTTGCGTTAAGTCTGTAAATTGTTGTGTTTGGTTAATACGTTCTTTGTTTTCTTCAGCAGAAAAACCTGCACCTACCCATTGTTTTTTTAAATTATAAATGGCACTATTATATGTTCTGAAAAATTTAGAAGAATTAAAAGCTCCATCTGCTTTTAAGATACTGGATGCTGTATTTAAACGTATTTTACCAATTTTTAAATTTGCGTTTAAATTATGTCGATTACCATTAAAGTTTTCAGAATAATTTAAGTGTTGAAAATTGTAATTGATTTGTCCTTTTTTATAATGATGGCTTTGTAACCCAGCAGAGAGTAATGCTTGATTTCCTAAATTGGTGTTTAATAGGCTAGAGTTATCTTGGCTTAAATTCCAATCACGATTAAATTCTGGCGCATATAAACGTTGGATGGTTTTAAAATCTTGTTGGATATAATCTGCGTCAAAAACTGCATTAACATTCCATAAACTATCGTTTTTAATAAGCTTTTGTTGGATGGTTAGTTTGCTTCCAAAACCATTATTGTTTTGATCGTCTAAACTTGAAAATAAATTAAGATCATTTTTACTACCTGCAATTTCAAAGCCAATTTTTGTGTTTTCTGTGGGATTGTATTCTCCATTAACAGTAGCAATTTGCAATAATGTTGGAGATACTAATTGTATTATTGGTGCATAATTACCTTGTGGGATACCTGCTATTGGCGCTGTATACTCATAAATATTATTAATAGCATTACTTGAGGATAATATATAGTTGCCCTGATTATCGCCTACCAAAGTAAAGGTCACACCAAATAGTGTGTCATCTGGATTGTTAGAAAACACGTAAATCTCTTCTCCATTTAATACTTCTTTTTTATATAAAATTCTGTTTTCATTAAAAGTTTCAGGTATTTCAGAAGGTGCTACCATTTGCTGATTATCATCACCAGCATTACTTAGTATTATTACTTGATCTTCGGATAAATTTTGCTGCAAAGGGTTGTTTTTTGAGTCATTTTCAGAATATACAGATACACCTAGCTTTAGTTTGTCACTTTCATGATTTCCACCACCATAAGCTACAATTCTAGAGTAATTTCTTTCAGAATATTGGAAATCAATGCTTACTCTCATTTCTGAGGTTACGGGGTAGGTGGCGTTAAAAATAATCTCACCAGCGTTGTAATCTATTATGTAGTCTTCATTTTCGCCACGTTTTAAAGCGACACCATTAACATAAACGGTTTCGCTACCTGAGACAATTAACACAAAAAGCTGACCGTTTTGACCTTGCAATTTGTAAGGACCTTGATTACCTTCTTGAGCTGTAAATTGATAGTTGGTAAATTGACCACGTACTAAAGCGCCAGACGCAAACACATTAGTCTTTTGGTCGTCGTCTCCAAACTTAGCTTTAACCTGTAAACCTTGTACACGTTTGGTAAAGGACGCAAAGTAAGACTGTGTATTGGTTAGGTCTATGTCTCCAGCGCGTATTGCCCAATCGTCAGAAAACAATTCTAAAAACACTTGGTCAAACTCGTCTAAACGTTGGGAGTAACCACTTTCTTGTAAAGGGATATTTGCATCTTGGATACTGGCACGAAGCGATACTTTATCGTTTAGTTTACCGGTAATTTGTAAATCAAGCTCACTATTTAAAACAGAGTTTTGATTATTACCAATAGTTACACCGCGACTAATACTTCCGGAAGTTGTTAATCCATCAAAAGGTTTGTAAGTGCTGGTTGAATTGGGTTGGGATAGTTTTACTAATTTATTTATGTTATCTGTATTTTCTACAATAACGCTTTTGTCAAACTGTTTATAGGTTCTGGTTAAAAACTCGGGATAATTTTGATAATTAATAACTACCGAGTCGGTTTCTATTGGTTTAAGTAAAGTAATTATAGATTTACTAAAATCTACGTTGTAATAAGAGGAGTCCAGTATGACACCTTCTGTTGTTTCAACTTTAAAGCCATTTGTATTAATGCTAACACTGTCTATGATTATGGTTTTATTGGCTTTAAAAGTTTTTTGGTTTAACCCATTAGTTTGTTCTTGCGCAAAAGCAAAAATTCCGAAGAAAAAAAAGAAACAAGTAATGGTTAATTTCATCTTTAGCTATAACATTAAAATCACCAGATTATTTTGTTTAAATTTTTTCAGTTAAAATGGTGTATTTTATCTTGTAAAAGTAAAGCATTATTTATTTTAGCAGAAAGAAATATAAAAGTCATTAAACTTGAGTATAAAAAAGGGTTTTATTTAAACTAGTTATGCTTGCCAAACGACTTATATTATACATAAAACAAATATCAAACACATGAAAATAATCTCATACAACGTTAACGGAATTCGTGCTGCAATCAAAAAAGGATTTATAGAATGGTTACAAATTGCAAGCCCAGACGTAATCTGTTTACAAGAGATAAAAGCAATGGAGGACCAGTTGGATTTAGATTTGTTTAAAGACGCTGGGTATCATTATAACTACTGGTTTAGTGCCCAAAAAAAAGGCTATAGTGGTGTGGCTGTGTTATGTAAAACAAAACCTAATCATGTAGAGTATGGTACAGGAATAGAATCTATGGACTTTGAAGGCAGAAATCTTCGTGTAGATTACGATAACTTGTCTATAATGAGCATGTATTTGCCTTCAGGGACAAATGCAGCAAGATTAGAACATAAGTTTGAATATATGGATTTAATCCACGAGTATTTAAACCAATTAAAAAAAGAAAACCCAAACCTAGTTGTTTGCGGAGACTATAATATATGTCATCAAGAAATTGACATCCACAACCCAAAAATGAAAGGTGTGTCAGGTTTTTTACCAGAAGAGCGTGAGTGGTTAGGTAATTTTATAGATAGTGGTTTTATAGACTCGTTTAGATATTTAAACCCTGACCGTCAAGAATATTCTTGGTGGAGCTATCGTGCAAACTCTAGAGCCAATAATAAAGGGTGGCGTTTAGATTATGCAATGGTAAGCCAACCACTACAACAAAAAATAAAAAGAGCAGTTATATTACCAGAAGCAAAGCATAGTGACCATTGTCCTATATTAGTTCAAATAGAATCATAATCCCAAATTATAAAAATGAAAAACACAATCACCTTATTACTATTAGTTTTTATCGCTAGCAGTTGCGTCTCTCCAAAAGTTTATAAAGAGTTAGAAGGTAAATATGCTGGCTTAAAAAAAGAAAACAGAAATCTAAAAACAGAAAATCAAGAATTGCTTGACGCTAAAAACAGTTTAGAAAACGATCTAACACTACTTAGTAATAAGTACAGCGATGCATTAGAAAAAATAGATAGGTTAGAGACCGATTACGCCTCAACCCAAAGTAAGTATGACGCCTTAAAAGCGTCATATGATGCATTAGACGCCAATAGCAGTTCTGCAATTGCAGCAAATACACAAAAAAACAGAGAGCTTTTAGCTCAATTAGAAACTAAAGGACAAGCATTAGCAGCAGAAAACGCAAGATTAGAGCAACTTAAAAAAGAGTTAGAGTCGCGCTCGCAACGTGTAGCAGATCTAGAAAGTATCATAGCAGCTAAAGAAGCAGAGATGACAGCACTAAAAAACGCAATCTCTAGCGCCTTAACAGATTTTGAAGGTAAAGGACTAACGGTAGAGCAGCGTAACGGTAAAGTATACGTCTCCATGGAAAACAAACTATTATTCCAATCAGGTAGTTGGGCAGTAGGTACGCAGGGTCGTAAAGCAGTTAAGCAATTAGGTAGCGTTTTAGGCGATAATCCAGAAATCTCAGTCCTAATAGAAGGGCACACGGATAATGCACCATATTCTCCAAGAGGAAACATTAATGACAATTGGGATTTATCAACAAAACGTGCTACAGCGATTGTTACTATTTTACAAGAAAACCCAAATATTAAAGCAGATAATTTAACAGCAGCAGGTCGTGGCGAGTATGCACCTATTGCACCAAATACAACAGCAGAAGGTAAAGCAAAAAACCGTCGTATAGAAGTGATTTTAACACCAAAGTTGGACAAAATAACTAACCTATTAAATAATTAAAAAGTTATAGTGTCTAATTTGGGCGTTACCACAAGGGTCGCGCTATCCATTATATCTTTTTTTGCCATATATGGCAGCAAAAAAAGGATGCCATTACTATCGCTAACGCAAACCTTAATAAACAAAAGACCTTTAATTACTAACAATAATTAAAGGTCTTTTTATATTTGTTTAAAAGTAAAACCACTAAAATGAAATACACAACACTACCAAACACAGATATTAAAGTCAGTAAAATATGTTTAGGGACCATGACTTTTGGTAATCAAAATACCGAGGCAGAAGGACATGCACAATTAGACTATGCAATACAACAAGGAGTTAATTTTATTGACACTGCAGAGATGTATCCAGTACCTGCAACACCAGAAACATCAGGTAGAACAAGTAAAATAATAGGTAGTTGGTTAAAAAATCAAAAAAGAGAAGATTTAGTAGTAGCCTCAAAAATAGCAGGACCCGGAGATTATACGGCACACATACGTACAACAGGATTTGCAGGTAACTCTATTAAAGAAGCGGTAAATTCAGAATTAAAAAGACTACAAACAGATTATATAGATGTGTTCCAATTACATTGGCCTGAACGCCAAACTAATACTTTTGGAGTTAGAGATTATAAGCATAACCCAAACGACCCGTGGATAGATAATTTTAAAGAAGTTTTAGAAGCTTTAAACCAAGTAAAAAAAGAAGGGAAAATTAGAGAATTTGGATTATCTAACGAAAAAGCTTGGGGTACAATGCGTTATTTGGAAGAGTCCAAAAACAACAATTTGCCAAGACCAATTACTATCCAAAATGCCTACTCATTATTAAACAGAGTTTTTGAAGGAGATATGGCAGAATTATCAATTAGAGAACAGGTAGGTTTATTAGCGTATTCACCAATGGCTTTTGGTGTGCTTTCAGGTAAATATATTAAAGGTGTAGAAAGTGAAAACTCTAGACTAAAACTTTTTCCAAGATTTGCTAGATACAGTAGTCAGCAATCTACACAAGCCACAAAAAAATATATGGATTTAGCAGAAGCTAATAATTTGACGTTAGCCCAAATGGCGTTAGCTTTTGTTAATGATCGTCCATTTGTAACTAGTAATATTATAGGAGCAACTAATTTAGATCAACTTAAAGAAAATATAAATTCTATTAATATAAATTTAAGTGAAGAATTAATGCAGGAGATTGAAAAAATTCATGCTGAGATTCCAAATCCAGCACCTTAATTTTTTGTGAGTAAATATGGACTATTTAAAGGTGTTTTATCGATGATAAATGCAGTTGGTCTATAATAGTATTTTTAACATTTTTACGGATTGTTTTTTTTATAATTTAGGAGATTAAATTAACTAACGATTTCTCAAAAAATGAAAAAAACTACGTTTATTTTAGCTTTGCTGCTATTGTTTATAGGTTGGCAAGCTAATTCACAAATTACAACTTACCCATATTCGGAAGATTTTGAAGCAGGAGATGGAGGATGGATTGCAGATAATACCAATAATGGTACTTGGGCGCTTGGTTTACCAGCAAACCCAGTTATAAATAGTGCTGCTTCAGGTGCCAATTCATGGGTAACCAATTTAACAGGTAGTTATAACTCTTCAGAAAATTCTTATGTAACTAGTCCAGTTTTTGATTTATCATCATTAGCTGCACCAACAGTTCAATTTAGTATCTGGTGGCAATCAGAATTTAGTTGGGATGGAGCAGTTTTTCAAAGCTCAATCGATAACGGAGTAACTTGGCAAAATGTTGGAGCATTTGGAGATCCTAATAATTGGTTTACAGACGATTCTATAAGTGGTAATCCTGGAGGTCAGCCTGTTGGTTGGTCAGGGCGTAATGCTGCAAATGGTTCAAATGGATGGGTTACTGCAAATCACGTTTTAGTTGGTTTAGCAGGAGAAACAAATGTGATCTTTAGATTTGGATTTGGTTCTGACACATCTGTTAATGATGATGGTTTTGCTTTTGATGACATTACAATATTTAATACAGATTGTCCAAACCCTTCAGCATTAATTGCAGATGGTATAACAGCAAATTCAGTTGATTTAACTTGGACAGCTGGAGGTACAGAAACTGCATGGGAAGTAATAGTTCAACCAGCAGGAACTGGAGCGCCTACAGGCTCTGGAGACGCTACTAATTTAAATGCACCTTATACAGATAATACTTTAGCACCAGCAACAGACTATGAAGCTTATGTAAGATCTAATTGCGGTACAGATTTTAGTGTATGGACTGGACCAGTAACTTTTACTACAGCTTGTTCAGTATTTACACCAGATTATTATCAAGATTTTACTACTATACCAGCTAACTGTTGGGATGTAGCTGATAGTGGGGATGCAACTACAGGTCCTGGTGACTTAGGTACGTCTTCATGGGGTGATGATGGATTTCTTAATCTTAATAATGAAACTACTGGAGCTTACAGAATTAATTTATGGTTAGCATCAAAAAGCGATTGGTTATTAAGTCCTCTTTTTGATTTAACAGGAGTCCCTTTTCAAGTAGAATTTGACTTTGGAGTTATGGATTATGGTAGCGAAACTGTAGCAGGTACTCTAGGGTCTGATGATACAGTAGAGTTAATGATTACTACAGATAGTGGGGCAACATGGACTGTTTTACAAACATTTGATGCAACAACAGTATTCCCTAATGCAGGAATGCATGTTGTACATGATCTTACAGCCTACTCAGGTGCTACAGCTCAATTTGGTATTAGAGCATCTGAAGGTACAGTTGATGATTCAGCTGATAATGAAGTTTTTGTAGATAATTTCCAAGTACGTGCAATTCCTTCATGTTCAGATCCTTTAGGTTTAACAGCAACCGTAACAGGAGATACAACAGCAGATATCACTTGGGATGCAGGTGGGACTGAAACAGAATGGCAAATATGGGTGCAACCTGCAGGAACAGGTGTGCCAACAACAGATGGAGTTGTTACTACAACAAATGCGCCTTATCAAGCGACTGGTTTAACACCAAGTACAGCTTACGAAGTATATATTAGAGCTAACTGCGGTGCAAACGGATATAGTGTTTGGATTGGACCAGTTAATTTTTCAACGTTTAATACACCACCTCCTGCTCCGGTAGGGGTTACATGTGCATCAGGAACTTCTACTTTTATTTTTACAGAAGATTTTGGTACTGACACTAATACAGATCCAGTTGGATGGACAGGAAACGGATTTTCAGGTGATAATGGATTCTGGGATATAACAGGAGAAAATGCAAATTCAACAGGGACAGGTCCAAATGTTACTTGGGACGGGAATCCAGGTATGCACTTAGAGTATGAAGCATCTGGAAACTCTGCTAATGTTGCGTCTGCAATTTCGCCAGCTATTGATTTAACTTTAGCTTTAGATGGAGCAGAACTTTCTTTTTGGATGCATGCTTTTGGTGGTGATATGGGAACTTTAAATGTAGGAGTTAGTACTTCTCAAACAGGACCATTTACAACTGAATATACATGGATAGGAGATTACCAAACTACAGCTGATCAACCTTGGATTCCTATTGGAATTAATTTAGATGCGTATTTAGGTCAAGTAGTTTATGTAGAATTTAGTTATGCAGGAACAGGTGATGTATGGGAAGGTGATATGGCAATTGACCAAGTTCGAGTAGAATCTTGTGGAGATTTTTGTGTTGCACCTAGTAATATAACTGCAACTAATATAACTGAAACATCAGCTGATATTTCTTGGACACCAAATGGTGGAGAAACACAATGGAATTATGTTGTACAACCTGCAGGAACAGGTACACCAACTTCAGGAACAACTGTTAGTACAACAACTATATCTGAAACAGGATTAAATCCAGCTACTGCTTATGAAGTTTATGTGCAATCAATTTGTGGTGCAGACACAAGTACATGGGCAGGACCTTTTAGTTTTTCAACATTATTACAATTTAACTTTACTTTAGATTGTGCAATAGATGGACCACAATCTATCGACTATTGTTACGATAGTAATGATACTAATGTGTTTACTTTTTCTTCAACAGATGGTACACCTCTTAATTTAACAATTAATGCAGGACAAGTAGAAAACAATTTTGATGAGGTAATAGTATTAGATTCTGATGGGGTTACAAACTTAAATGCTGCTTCACCTTATGGTGTTGGTGGTCAATTAGCAGGACTAACTTTTCAATCTACAGGAGATACAATTTCATTTGCTGTTCAATCTGACGGAAGTGTTAGTTGTCAAAACGGAAATTATACTTCTATTAACTTAACAGTTGCATGTGCAACTTGTGTAAATCCTGAGGCTACATATGTTGTAGTAGATGATTGTGCAACAGGAGATCAGTTTTTAGTAGATGTAAATATTTCATCAATGGGTGATGCAACATCTCTATCAATTGAAGATAATCAAGGTAACCAATTAGATGTTTTTGGAACAGGGACAGAACAATTTGGACCTTACCCTTTTAATACGGATATCATTTTTACAGTATCTAATTTACAAGATTCTAATTGTGTTATAACAAGTAGCGCAATATCACTTTCAGCTTGTCCTCCGGATAATGATAACCCATGTAATGCAACAGTTGCATCTGTTAACCCAGATGAATCTTGTACAGTTGTAAATTCAGGAACGTTAATAGAAGCTACTGACTCTGGTGTGCCAAGTGGATCTTGTACAACAGGTGTAGAGGATGATGTTTGGTTCGAGTTTACTGCTCTTGGAGATCAACAAATTATTCAAATTCAGAATATAGCTGGTGGATTTAACGTAGACCATGCAGTGTACGAAGAAGGTGTAGATTGTAATGATTTAACACAATTATATTGTTCTAATGATGATTATAGTTTAACACCATCATTAACAGTTGGTAATACCTATTATATTAGAGTTTTCTCAGGAGGTACAACACCAACAAACATAACTTTTGATTTATGTATTCAAACATTAGGTGCGCCAACGTATTGTACAGAAGCTTTACCTATATGTGCTGATCCAACAATTTTTTATCCTAGTATTGTAGGTGACCAAACTGCACCTCCTTATTTAGATTATGGATGTTTAGGAAGTCAGCCAGATCCACAATGGAATACTATTCAGTTTAATGACGCTGGTAACTACGAGTTCCAATTAGCACAAACTAACGATGCAGGAACGGGAATTGATATAGACTTTTTAGTTTGGGGTCCTTTTACAGAACAAGAAACAGGATGTTTTGAGTTATTACCATCAAGTATAGCAGATTGTAGTTTCTCTGCTACTGCTACTGAGACTATTACATTAAATAATGTCCCAGCTAACTCTACTTATGTAATTGTAATTACTAACTATTCTCAACAATCAGGAACCTATAACTTTACACAAACTTCAGGTCCACCAGATGGAACTAACTGTGATGTTGTTTGTGATGTAGAAATAGACTACGATGGTGTTTTAGTAGAACAAGGTACTACTGCTCCAGATGGAGAAAGTGATGACATAAACCTATGTGGAAGTACGTCAGTGACTTTAACAGCAAATACAGCATATTCTGTTGATAGTTTTGATTGGTATTATAATGGTATTTACCAAGATGGTATCAACTCTCCAACTTTTGTAGCAACACAATCTGGTCAATACCAATGTATTGTAGGTGGTGGAATTTGTGATGATTTTACATCTTCATTAATCGCTAATATTAATTTCTATGATTCACCAACAGTACAACAAGCACCAGACTTAGAAGTTTGTGGTGATGGTACTGGAAATGGAGTTTTTGATTTAGAAAGCCAAACTGCAACAATATTAGGCGCTCAAAGTGCATCTGATTTTTCTGTAACTTATTATGATGCATTACCAAATGCTCAAGCAGGAATAGATCCTTTAACGTCTCCTTATACTGCAACAGATGGAACAACTATTTATGTAAGAGTAGAAGATGTTGATGCTGTTGGCTCTAATTCTGGTTGTGCGTCAACTAACACTAACTTTAATTTAGTGGTTAACACAACACCAGTCGCAACACAACCTTTAGATATTGAAGTTTGTGATGATGGAACAGGAAATAATGTTTTTGATTTAACACAAAATGAAGCTACAATTATTGGAGCTCAAACCGGAGTTGTTGTAACGTATCATAATTCTGATGCAGATGCATTAGGTGGAGCTAATGCAATAGCAAACCCTACAGCATATACTGTAGCTACTGGTCAAGAAATAATTTATGTTAGAGTAGAAAATGCTACTTCTAGTGACTGTTTTGATACAACTTCTTTTACTTTAGCTTATGGTGCTTTACCACAAACCACATTTGAAAGTCCAGTTTACGAAGTCTGTCCAAATGCAACAACACCAATAGTAATTGTAGCAGAAG
>CANNFD010000004.1 GCA_947503885.1 uncultured Olleya sp.
AAAGTGATTTTTAGGTTAACTCTAAAGTCCACTACCTCACCATTTTTAACGCTAGCACTTTGATCTTTTACATATACAGATCTAATATTTTTAACGCTTTTAGACGCGTGCTTAACTGCTTTTTTAGTTGCATCTTCCCAGCTTTTTTCTGAGTTTGATAATACTTCAATTACTTTTAATACTGCCATAATATTGGTTTTTAATTATTGTTTGTTGTTTAAAAACTAATAGTGATACTAAAGTAGGAGTATAAAAAAAACCTGAACATTACGTTCAGGTTTATAAAATTCTAAGTTTTAAAATAGGTTATATTTTGAAACCTAATGTTAAAGTAATGTTTGAGTTTTTATTGTCAATTGCTACTGCATCTGTTAATCCAGAATTAAAAAGCTGCTGATTTCTATCTTGTTTAGACGAATTGTATGAAAGATCTAGGTTTGTGTTTCCAAAGTTATACCCTAAACCTAAAGAATAGCCTGTTAAATCTCCAATCTTATTTTTGTTAGCATACGGACTTTCTTCTAATCTATAACCTCCTCTAAAACTTAATTGTTTCACTTTATATTCAGCACCTATTTTGTATGTAGAAGCTGCAGTAAGTGTATTCTTCATAATAGTATTTTGCTCATTATAGTAGCTGTCAGATGTAGGTTTAAATTTTGTTTTACTATAATCTCTTCTAGAGTAATCAAAACTAATTAACCCTTTTGTTCCAAAAACATATGCTAAACTTCCTGTAACTTTACTTGGAGTTTGTAAGCGGTAGCTATCAAAAACGTTTACAATGTTTGGGTCTACTATTTGGTAGAAGTCACCATTTGTATCATCAGTAACTAAAGTTTCAAGGTATTGTGTGGTCTCATCTTGTATAGACATCCATGTAGGAGAGTCATATGTTAGTCCAGCTCTTAATTCATTCGTCAATTTAAAAATACCACCTAACTGGAAAGAAAATCCAGATCCATTAGTTAAAAGAGTATTGTCAAATAAGACTTCTTTTACTTGAGAACCAGAGTTTGAATTTGTTTCGTAAAAACTTGTAAAACGTTCATAATTTAAAAAATGAGAATTAAGGTTTAACCCAAAATAAGCGTTGTCGCCATATTGTGTAGCAGCATTAAAGCTAATTTTTCCGTTATACCCAGTTGCAGCATAAACGTAGTCTTGCTTAAAAGAATTACCTAAAATATTACTAGAATATCCTGTGTTGTCATCGTCATAGGTGTCTGGTTCTAGGATATAAGAATCATATCCTAAAAATGCTTGTTGGTTTTGATACCCATAAGCGCTACCAATCTTACCATACGCTTGTGAAGTTGTTATTTCGTCAGATTCAGAAATTTCGTCTAATCTAAGACCTTGTGCGTTAGCAAGAAAATACTGAGCAATACTTGTGTTTCCGGTACCATTTGCTCTCCAATCATCATCATAATTTTTAGAAATATCATAGTTGATTCCTAAGGAAAACTTTTTCCATAAAGAGTTAGTATCAGTGTTTTTGAAAACAAAAACGCCACCACCTTGATTTAAATTAAAAGATGAGTTTGATGAGTTATCTATTCCGTTAAAATAGTTAGTATCATTTTTATTGCTTTCTACACCTAAAGAAAAAGAGGCATAGCTGCTTGTAAATACTGCAGATCCTGCAGGGTTTACACTAATTGCGCTTAAATCTCCACCAAGTGCTCCAAAAGCACCGCTCATGCTTTTAAAACGAGCAGTTCCTTTTATGTCGCCACTTGATAACCTTAAAGCGTCATCTATAACCTGTGCTTGACTAATAGCCATAGTAAATGTACCTATGGCTAGCATAATTATTTTTTTCATATTATTTTTTTTAAATTTTAACCTCTTCCTCTTCTAGAACCACCATTTGAAGTTGAGCTACTTCTTGGAGAAGAAGTGCTTCTAGGGGCTGAAGTGTTATTACTTCTAGGTCTAGGAGTTGATGTGTTAGTTCTAGGTCTAGTTGTGTTAGTTCTAGGTTTAACAGTGTTATTAGTTCTAGGTCTAACGGTATTATTGGTTCTAGGTCTAACGGTATTATTGGTTCTAGGTCTAACGGTATTATTGGTTCTAGGTCTAACGGTATTATTAGTTCTAGGTCTAACTGTGCTATTAGTTCTAGGTCTAACAGTATTGTTTCTTGAATATCTTGTGTTTAAATAGTTTCTGTTTATCAGAGAGCCTCTTCTACCAGCATTGTAAGATATACCTCTTCGGTAATACCCATGGTTGTAAGCATATCCGTGTCCGTATCCATATCCATATCCATAGTGGTAATACCCATAGTATGGAGAGCCCCATCCCCAATAAGGATTGTAAAAACTATTATTCCAACCAAAACCGTAGTTCCAAGAGTAAGGACTATTCCAGCCCCAGTTATACCAACCATTCCAACCCCAAGGTCTGTTCCAACCATAATTATTGTAATAACCGGTATCGTGAATATTAATTATAACATTACTGCTTGTAGCGCCCCAACCTGCATTTTGTTCTGTAACTTCAGTGCTCTCGTCATAAGTTCCTTGATAAGAGTCTACATCAGTAAAAACATCATCTGTTTGGGTGTATACTTCAGCTTCAATTGCTTTTTCCTTAAAATAATTAGTATAATAATCATTATTATTTTCAGCAGAGATTGCTACAGTTTCTCTTTCTTGATTTTCTGTAGGTGTCCCATAAATGCCATCACTAGATTGTCCAACATATTGGTAAGAACCACAAGAGGTTAAAACTAAAGCTGCAAAAAGTACAGTAAAAGCCTGTGCTTTATTTAATAAGTAGTTAATTAATTTCATATCGTGTTGTTTTTAATTGTTGAACATTACAAAAATAGTTAGTTTTGTCCAACTATTTTATTATTTAACATAATCACAATTTTTGTGCCAAAACACTATATATGAGTAAAAAACTAACAAGTAGAGCTGAAAATTATTCCAAGTGGTATAATGAGTTGGTGGTAGAGGCTGATTTAGCAGAAAACTCTGCAGTAAGAGGCTGTATGGTTATCAAGCCTTACGGTTTTGCAATTTGGGAAAAAATGCAAGCAGAACTAGATAGAATGTTTAAAGAAACAGGTCATCAAAACGCGTATTTCCCATTATTTGTCCCTAAAAGCTTATTTGAAGCAGAAGAAAAAAATGCTGAAGGTTTTGCTAAAGAGTGTGCAGTGGTTACACACTATAGGCTACAAAACGATCCAGATAACCCAGGTAAATTAAGAGTAGATCCTAATGCTAAATTAGAGGAGGAGCTAGTAGTGCGCCCAACTAGTGAAGCTATTATATGGAACACTTACAAAGGTTGGATCCAATCGTATAGAGATTTACCATTACTGATTAACCAATGGGCTAACGTAGTACGTTGGGAGATGCGTACACGTTTGTTTTTGCGTACAGCAGAGTTTTTATGGCAAGAAGGTCATACAGCACATGCAACTAAAGCAGAAGCGATTACAGAAGCAGAATTAATGAACAATATATATGCTACGTTTGCTGAAAACTTTATGGCAATACCTGTAATACAAGGTTTAAAAACAGAAAGTGAACGTTTTGCTGGAGCAGATGAAACCTATTGTATTGAAGCATTAATGCAGGATGGAAAAGCGCTACAAGCGGGTACGTCTCACTTTTTAGGTCAAAACTTTGCTAAAGCATTTGATGTTAAGTTTACTTCAAAAGAAGGGAAGCAGGATTATGTATGGGCTACGTCATGGGGTGTGTCTACTAGGTTAATGGGGGCTTTAATAATGACGCATAGTGATGATCATGGTTTAGTGTTACCTCCAAATTTAGCACCTAATCAAGTTGTTATTGTACCTATTTACAAAACAGATGAACAACTAGAAGCGATTACAGAAGTTGTTAATGGTATAATGAAAGACTTACGCAGTAAAAACATTACAGTTAAGTTTGATAATAGAGATACTTATCGACCAGGAGCTAAGTTTGCGCAGCATGAATTGCAAGGAGTGCCATTAAGAATAGCAATTGGTGCAAGAGACCTAGAAAACGGAACTGTCGAGCTTGCTAGACGTGATACGTTAACTAAAGAAGTTGTTGCATTAGATGGTTTATCAGATAAAGTAGAAGGTTTAATGACCGAAATACAAGACACTTTATTTAAAAAAGCCTTAGATTTTAGAGATAATCACATTACAGAAGTAAATTCTTTTGAAGAATTTAAAAAAGTTTTAGAAGAAAAAGGTGGTTTTATTTCTGCGCATTGGGATGGAACTACAGAAACTGAAGATAAAATTAAAGAAATTACAAAAGCAACTATTAGATGTATGCCTTTAGAAGGCAAAATTGAAAAAGGTGTTTGTGTGCTTACAGGCAGAGAATCAGCACGTCGCGTTTTATTTGCGAAAGCTTATTAAATTTTTTTTATTTTTTTTTAAATTATTGTTGCAACACTTAAATATAGTTGTATATTTGCACCCGCAATGGAAACATTGTTGGTTATTTGAAAAAGTTTGCAAGTTTAAAAAATAAGTTTTATATTTGCGCTCTCAATAGCAAAATGGCCCGTTCGTCTATCGGCTAGGACGCATGGTTTTCATCCATGTAAGAGGGGTTCGATTCCCCTACGGGCTACAATTTTTTAATTAAAATAGAAAAAAACAAAATGGCAAATCATAAGTCAGCTTTAAAAAGAATTAGAAGTAACGAAGCTAAGCGTTTAATAAATAAGTATCAGCATAAGACTACTCGTAATGCTATTAAAAGATTACGTGAGTTAGAAGATAAGAAAGAGGCTGAAGCTTTATTTCCTTCTGTAGCATCTATGTTAGACAAGCTAGCTAAGAGAAACGTAATACACGCTAACAAAGCTGCTAACTTAAAATCTAGTTTATCTAAGCACGTAGCTGCTTTATAATTAGTTTCTAGTTTAAAAACTTTAAGCGCTTCATTTTTATGAAGCGCTTTTTTTGTGTCTTAATTTTGGCAGGTCTTAGTTTAAAATTTAAGTAGGGTGCTTTGGTTGGTGCGTTAACGGTAGTAGTGGTTAGCTTTTGGCGAGCGTACGCTTCGAGCCAAAACTATTAACGGATGACGTGACCCTTGGGTAACGCCATAAAACATGTTTATCTAGATTAGATATGTTTTTTAAAATTTACTTAAATTGTATTACTGGTCTTTGATTATACTATAAATAAAAAAAAGCCTTAACTATATAGTTAAGGCTTTTTTTTATTGTATTTAATTTTAGGTTTTAACCATTCATTGAGATTAAAAACTCTTCGTTGTTTCTAGTTTGCTTAAACCTATCGTTTATAAACTCCATAGCTTCAACTGGGTTCATATCTGCTAGGTATTTACGCATTACCCACATACGTTGGATTGTTGTTGCATCTAATAGGATGTCGTCACGACGCGTGCTTGATGATGTTAAATCGATAGCTGGGAATATACGACGATTAGATATTTTACGGTCTAATTGTAGTTCCATGTTTCCTGTACCTTTAAACTCTTCAAAGATAACTTCGTCCATTTTAGATCCAGTCTCTGTTAACGCTGTTGCGATAATTGTTAATGATCCACCGTTTTCTATATTACGTGCAGCTCCAAAAAAGCGTTTTGGTTTATGCAATGCATTGGCATCTACACCTCCAGAAAGGATTTTTCCTGAGGCTGGTTGTACAGAGTTGTATGCTCTTGCTAAACGTGTGATAGAGTCTAATAGGATAACAACATCATGTCCACACTCTACTAATCGTTTTGCTTTTTCAAGTACGATATTAGCAATTTTTACGTGCTCATGTGCTTCTTTATCAAATGTTGACGCGATAACTTCTCCGCGAACATTACGTTGCATGTCCGTTACCTCTTCAGGGCGCTCGTCAATTAGTAAGATCATTTGGTATACTTCTGGATGGTTTGCTGCAATTGCATTGGCAACATCCTTTAAAAGCATTGTTTTACCTGTTTTAGGTTGTGATACGATCATACCACGTTGTCCTTTACCAATTGGCGCAAATAAATCCATGATTCTTGTGGATATAGTTGCTTGCTTTTCGGCAATATTAAATTTTTCTTGAGGAAATAATGGTGTTAAATGCTCAAAAGCAACACGGTCTCTTACCACATTTGGGTTTTGACCATTAATTCTGCTTACTTTAATTAAAGGGAAATATTTTTCACCTTCTTTAGGTGGTCTAACTTGACCTAAAACAGTATCTCCAACTTTAAGTCCAAATAAACGGATTTGAGATTGAGAGACATAAATATCATCTGGAGAAGAAAGGTAGTTGTAATCTGAAGACCTTAAAAAGCCATATCCATCTTGCATGATGTCTAAAACACCTTCACTTTCTATGATAGCGTCAAATTCAAAATCTGGTTCTCTATAACGGTTACGACTGTCTTTGTTACCGTTATGTTGGTTTCCGTTTTTTTGATTTTTCTGATTTTTTTGATTTTGATGTTTTGGACGATTTGGTTGTTTGTTATCGCTTTGTTTATCGTCCTTATTGTCGTTAGACGGTTTGTTTTTCTGGTGGTTGTGAACCGGTTTTTTTGGTTGTGGTTTGGCAGGCGCTTTTGCTACAGGTGCTTTTTCAACCTCTTTTTTAGGTTCTGTTTCAGGATTCAAGTCTAATTTAGGTTGACTACTATTATCCTTACGTTGTGCAGGTTTGCTAACTCTTGCTCTTTTTGGTTTTTTAACTTCAGGTTTTTCAGAGGTTTCTGATTTTGCTGGAGTTGCTCTTTTTACAGGAGCTTTTTTAGCAGGAGCGTCTTCCTTTTTAACCTCTAATACAGCTTTTGGATCTGCTGCTTGCTTATCTAGTATTTGATATACTAAATCTAGTTTTTTTAATGAACGAAACTTTGAGACATTCAGTTTTTTAGCTATATCCTGCAATTCAGGAAGCTTCATTTCTTTTAATTGTGAGATTTCAAACATTGATGTTGAATTAACTTATGTGTTGATGTAATTTGAATTGATTATTTCTTGTAGAAAATAAGATATACTTCTGAAGAATTAACGTTTTGCTATGGTGAGTGTTGCAATACGTTACTGCAATTATACAACTTTTATTTTAATTTTTTATTTATGTGACTATGTTTATTAGTTTTAAATATCAGGCAGTCAGCACGTATTGTCTTTATTATTATTTTCTATAAATTTTTAGGCGACTATGTTTCTTTAATTCTAAAAGAAACTATATTTTTGTCATTCATACTATTTGAAACTTTTATATGTTACAACGTATTCAAACTGTTTATTTATTAATTGTTGCAATTATATCTGGCGGATTAATTTTTGTCTTTGATTTATGGACAACAACAAATGAGGTAGTAGTTTTTGCAAAAGATGAGCTAGTTGTTTTTGGTTTGTTTCTAGCGTCTGCGATGTTAGCTTTAGTTTCAATTTTTAATTATAAAAATAGAAAGTCTCAATTTATGTTGGGACGACTAAATCAGATATTAAATTTAATTTTACTAGGATTTTTCGTGTATCGAATACTAAATGCATCTGGAGAAGCAAATGATGTTTCAGAGAAAGGTGTTGCGATTTTCCTCCCTGTTATTTCTATCGTCTTTTTGATTTTATCAAATAGGGCCATTAAGAAGGATGAAGATCTTGTAAAATCTGTAGATCGTTTACGTTAAACCTAACATCTTAGTAGTATTAGTGCGAGAAAAAACCGAAGCGAAAGCTTCGGTTTTTTTTATTTTCTTGGATATTCAATGACTTCCAAATTATCAATTTTACCATTGTCTACAGTAAAGCGAAGCATGGTTCTAACGTTATGAAACCCGTGTATGCCAATTGCACCAGGATTGATATGCAATAAGCCTAATTTTTTGTCAGGCATAACTTTTAAAATATGGGAGTGTCCACAAATAAATAATTTAGGTGGATTTTTAGTAATTTCTTCACGTACTCTAATATTATATCTATTCGGGTATCCGCCAATATGTGTAATCCAAACATCAATACCTTCAATAGTAAAACGATTGTTTTCTGGAAATTCAGCTCTAGCTTTATCATTGTCTATATTACCCCAAACCGCACGTAATGGTTTTAGTGCTTTAATAGCATCGGTAACTTTTAAATCTCCAATGTCCCCAGCGTGCCAAACCTCGTCTGCTTGTTTAACATGTTTAAGTATTGTATCATCAATATAACTGTGTGTGTCGGATAGTAGTAGTATTTTTTTCATTTATGCTGAATCTGTTTCAGTACGTTTATTAGGTAAACTATTCTTAAAATTTTAGGCTTAAGACTTTAAGCTTCTGTCTTTGTATTATCTTTGTTTTTTCAAAATGTAAAAATACAGTTTTCTTGCGCTATTTTGTAGAACTCTCTTATAACGGAACAAATTATCATGGTTGGCAGAATCAGCCCAACGCTATTTCTGTACAAGAAGTTTTAGAAAAAGCATTAACGGTTATTTTAGGAGAAATCATTGCAGTAATGGGTGCAGGACGTACTGATGCTGGTGTACATGCTAAGCAATTGTTTGCGCATTTTGATACAGAAGTAGTTTTTGAAGCTGATAAATTACAGTATAAACTAAACTCGTATTTACCAAAGGACGTCGCAATTAAATCAATTTTTAAAGTTAAACTAGACGCACATGCACGTTTTAATGCAATAAGTAGGACGTATTTATATCGTATTGCTTTACAAAAAAGTCCGTTTAATTTTGATCAGACTTATTTTTTAAAACAGTCTTTAGATATTGATAAACTTAATAAGGCTACTAAAATATTATTTGATTATACAGATTTTCAATGTTTTAGTAAGTCAAATACGGATGTCCATACTTATAATTGTGATATAATGTACGCTAAATGGGATGTTGTTGATGACGAAATCCATTTTACAATTAAAGCCGACCGCTTTTTACGTAATATGGTAAGAGCTATTGTTGGTACATTAATTAATATTGGAATTGGTAAATTAGAAGTTAGTGATTTGCATACTATTATTAAATCTAAAAACAGAAGTAAAGCCGGATACTCTGTTCCTGCAAAAGGTTTATATTTAACTAAAGTTGAATATCCTGATACCATAAAACTAAATGACTAAGACAAAAGAAAATATATTTGATTTAGGGCTGTTCAAACGCCTGTTTAAATACACTAAACCCTACAGAACTGTATTTTACGGATTAATTGTATCTGTACTTATTTTGGGTGCTTTAAGTATTGCAACCCCTGTTTTATTAAGAGAGATTATTGACCAGCATCTTGTTAAAAAAGACTATAATGGCTTTGTCTATTTAATAATATTAATGATTGGTTTATTAGTAGCACAAGTGTTGCTTCAATTGTTTTTTATATTCTATTCGTCTTGGCTAGGGTTAAAAATGGTAAAAGATATTCGCGTTAAGCTTTTTGATCATATTCTTAGCTTTAGGATGAAGTATTTTAACACCTCTTCAGTTGGGGTTTTAATTACTAGAGCAGTTACAGATATGGAGCGTATCGCGTCTGTTTTTGGTGATGGGTTATTTACGATTGTTAGAGATTTATTAGTTATGGTTGTTATTTCTGGAGCCATGCTATATTTTAATTGGCAATTAAGTTTAATCGTTTTTGTAACGTTACCAATAGTACTATTTGCTACAAAAGTTTTTCAACGATACATGAAACGTGCTTTTGAAGATGTACGTAATGAAGTCTCTAACCTAAACTCGTTTGTACAAGAGCGCGTTACAGGGATGAAGATTTTGCAATTATTTACAAGAGAAGACACTGAATATAAAAACTTTAAAGAGATTAACAATCGCCATAAAAAAGCATGGTTAAAAACGGTTTGGTATAACTCGATTTTTTTTCCGATTGCTGAGTTTTTAGGCTCGTTAACTACAGGGCTAGTCGTATGGTTTGGAGGTTTAAATATATTGGTTGAAGGCAGTAATGTAACGCCTGGGGATTTGTTTATGTTTATTACCATGATACCGATGTTGTTTAGGCCTTTACGTCAAATTGCAGATAAGTTTAATACACTTCAAATGGGTATGATTGCTTCTAATCGTGTGTTTAAAATATTAGATACAACCTCACATATTGATAATTCTGGAGATATTATTGCAGAAAACCTTAAAGGAGATATCAACTTTGATACCGTACATTTTAGTTATGTTGAAGATGAAGAGGTGTTAAAAGGTGTTAGTTTTAATGTTAATGCAGGAGATACTGTTGCTATTGTTGGATCAACAGGAGCAGGAAAAAGCACAGTAATTAATTTATTAAATCGTTTTTACGAAATAAATTCTGGTGCTATAACAATTGATAATACTGATATTAAAGACTACACATTAGTCTCTTTAAGACAGCAAATAGGTGTAGTATTACAAGATGTGTTTTTATTTGCAGATACCATTTTAAACAATATAACATTAAATAATCCAGATATCACTGAAGCGGATGTGATCCAAGCTGCAAAAGATATTGGTATACATGATTTTATAATGAGTTTGCCTAATGGGTATCACTATAATGTTAAAGAAAGAGGAGTAATGCTATCGTCGGGACAGCGTCAATTGATTTCATTTTTACGTGCTTATGTAACTAATCCAAGTATATTGGTGTTAGATGAAGCAACGTCGTCTGTAGATTCGTATTCAGAACAATTAATTCAAACTGCTACCGAGAAAATTACAAAAGGTCGTACATCTATAGTTATTGCGCATAGATTAGCAACCATCCAAAAAGCTGATAATATTATAGTAATGGATGCCGGATTAATTGTCGAGCAAGGTACACATGACCAATTGCTTAAAAAAGAAAACGGCTATTATAAGAATTTATACGAAGTACAATTTGTTCAGGCAGAAAAGGTGGCGTAATACCTGAGAAAACAGAAATAAACCTCAAGTAAGCTATTGGTCTGTAAATAATAGTTTAATTGATTATTTAAGAAAACGACAAGGCTGTTCTTATTACAAAGATGTTCAAATTAGTGTTATACAGTAACACCAATTTTAGTAAGTAATTTTTTTGCTTTAGAAATTTCTTCAGTAGTTTTTAAGTAAACTAAATCACGACTTTTTCCATTAGTTAATTTTAACGACATTCGTTTGGATCCAAACACTGTTTTTTCAGTTAATCTGTCTATGGTTTTAACTGCAATTTTCTCTTGACTTGATTTTTTAAAGAAATAAAAATATAAGACAACTATTGATACAACCCCTAATATTAGCCAGATGATTTGCATAAAACCAATCCCACTTTTATCAATATAAGAACCATTAAGAATAGCATTAATAAGGTTTAAAATCATTAACGCTTTTATCATAAAGTATTGAGATTTTAATCCGTCTTTTATCTCAATAGTCTTGTCTTTTTCGTTGTAATTAATATGCATTGTAATAATCTTTCAATTAATATATAATATAGTAAAGGGTGTGTGTGGATGTTTAGTTTAAAAAAAAATAAGGCTTACTCCAGATCATTCTTCAAAATTTCAGCTAATTCTGATGTGTTTTCAAACGGAAGGAACTCGCCATTTCTAAAACAAGAAACCTGACCAGTTTCCTCACTAACAGCAATTGCAATTGCGTCTGTACGTTCTGTTACTCCAACTGCTGCACGATGACGTAAACCAAAGCGTTGCGGAATGGTTTTTTCGTTATTTACTGGTAAAATAACACGAGTTGCTTTTACAATATTGTCTTGTATAATAATAGCGCCATCATGTAATGGGCTGTTTTTAAAAAAGATGCTTTCTATTATAGGTTGTGTGACTTTAATATTCATCTCATCACCTGTATTTGCCAAAAAATCAAGATTGTTATTACGTTCTAAAACAATTAAAGCACCAGTTTTAGAGCTGCTCATTTTTGTACAAGCGGATATAATAGCATCAATATCTGTAGAGGTCCCAGTTTCTATTTTTAAAAATTTTAACTGACTTAAAAACTTGCGTCTACTAGCAAAATTGGTAGACCCCACCATTAATAAAAACTTCCTAACTTCTTGTTGGAATACGATAATTAAAGCTATAAAACCTACACTAATAAAACCTCCCAAAATCTTAGTTAATAAAACCATTTGCAAAGCTTCAACAGTTAGGTAAATAAAATAGATAACCACTATACCAATAAAGATATTAATAGCTACAGTCCCTTTGACTAATTTATATACATAATAGAGTAGCAGTGCGACTAACACGACATCTATCATGTCTATCCAACTAAATTTTAAAATGTCTTTAAATACTTCCAACTAAAAGGGGTTTTTGTAAATTTAATACAATTGGGTTAATAAATAAATTCAGTATTTGTAATAGATAATGTTTCTGGTAAATTTTGCGATATTAAAGATTTGTTAGTTATATAATCTTGAAATTTCATTTTATTTTCAAACCCTAAAATTACGTCAGAAAAACCGTTAAAATTAATTTTATCAATGTTATCGTATTTTTTGGTTTCTGTTATTTTTCCTCCATAAATAGATTTGGCTATTATAGAGTCATTTACATTAAATTTTAAATAAATAGTTGGAGTTTTTTTTATAGCTGCTTTTATGATGTCAGAGTTTTCAGATTGATTTACGTAAACAGTTTCAGTAAAATCCATAAACCCTAAATTTTTAATACTTGTATCATTACAAGTGTAATAATTACGCGCTTTTTCGTTTTTATGCATTGACGCATTACGTTTTTTTTCTTGTAACTTAATAATCGATGGTAAGGCTTGCTCTAAAGTTAAGCGTTTATCTACGTTTACTAACCAGTTGGTAGATATAATTAAGTTTTTTCGGTTTAACTCGACACTATCTTGCTTGGTTTCGTCATAAAAAATATAAGCAGGAGAAACGTCTAGAACTTCGGTAATTTTCGCATTTTGTATTTCTGGTAAATGTAGTATTTTTTCATTTCCGCAAGAAAAAAACAAAAGCAATGTGACAATAATTAATAGTTTATTAAGCATGTAATTGGTTATAAAGTGTGATACATTCTTTGGCTTCTTTTACATCATGTACGCGTAATATTTTAGCACCTTTTTGTAAAGCTATCATGTGTAAAGCTGTGGTACCGTTTAAGGCATTTGATGCAGTAGTGTCTAGTGTTTTGTAAATCATAGATTTTCTAGAGATTCCAGCAAGCAAAGGTAAATCTGTAATGTTTAAAAGCTCAAACGTATTTAAAAGTTCAAAATTCTGTTCTAATGTTTTAGCAAAACCAAAACCAGGATCCAAAATTAAATCTACAATACCTAAAGCTCTAGCTTTACTAACACGTTCAGAAAAATATAAATTTATGTCTTTGACTAAATTATCATATTCAGTCATGGTTTGCATGGTTTGAGGTGTCCCTCGCATATGCATCATAATATATGGTACATGTAAACCTGCAACGGTTTGTAGCATAGAGTCCTCTAAATGTCCTGCAGAAATATCGTTAATCAAGGCAGCTCCAGCAGTAATAGT
This sequence comes from uncultured Olleya sp., assembly GCA_947503885.1. Classification (GTDB taxonomy): domain Bacteria; phylum Bacteroidota; class Bacteroidia; order Flavobacteriales; family Flavobacteriaceae; genus Olleya. Next base: position 13,398 of record CANNFD010000004.1, read on the forward strand.
TGCTTTTGCAATTTTACTTCTAAAGGTGTCAACAGAAATTACAATATCTGGAAATGTGTCTACTAAAAGTTTAATTATTGGTAAAATACGTTGTAATTCTTCATCTTCAGACACAAAAGGGGCATTAGGTCTAGAACTGTAAGCGCCAATATCTATAAAAGTAGCCCCTTGGTTTAACATGGATTCTACTTGATTTAAAATAGATTTTTCGTCTTTATAGCGACCGCCATCAAAAAAAGAATCAGGTGTAACATTTAAAATACCCATTACTTTTGGAGTACTTAAATCTATAAGTTTGCCTTTACAATTTATTGTCATTTGTACACTTATATATGGTGTTGAGATAAGGTTAGTAAAACTTTAAACCTTAAACCTTGAACTTTAAAAAATTTTATGCGAAATTTACGCAAAATTCAATTAGAGTTTATCAAATATGCAAGATACTTCAAAACAATATGATGCAGTTGTAAAAACCTGTCGCGACCTTTTTATTAATAAAATGAAAGATTATGGTAGTGCTTGGCGTATTTTACGTTTACCATCTTTAACAGATCAAATTTTTATAAAAGCACAACGTATTAGAGGTTTGCAACAAAACGATGTGCAAAAGGTGGACGAAGGTCAGCAAAGTGAATTTATTGGGATTATCAACTATTGTATTATGGCTTTAATCCAATTAGAAAAAGGAGTTGTAGAGCAACCGGATTTGGATTTAGATGACGCTATAGTTTTGTATGATAACAAAGTCAAAGCAACAAAACAGCTAATGCAAGATAAAAATCATGATTATGGTGAGGCTTGGAGAGACATGCGTGTGAGTAGCTTGACAGATTTGATTTTGCAAAAATTGCTACGTGTAAAACAAATTGAAGACAATTCTGGAAAAACAATAGTAAGCGAAGGGATTGATGCTAATTATCAAGACATGGTTAATTACGCTATTTTTGCAATGATTCATTTAAATGAAGAGTAACCTAACTGTTTAGTAATCCTCGATAATAATTTCAATAGTATTGAGTGTAAATCAAAGATTATTAAGTAAATTGGAAACACATATATAATAGTAACTAAAAGGAGTCCTGTTTGCACAGGGAAGATTAAAAATTATGAAATACTTAGTAGGTTTTTTAAGAATATTTGTTGGTGTATTTTTTATCATTTCAGGATTTATAAAGCTTAATGATCCCATTGGATTTGCTTTTAAATTAGAAGAATATTTTGGTCCAACCGTTTTGGATTTACCATTTTTTATACCCTATGCATTAGGGATTTCAATAATTGTAGTGGTATTTGAAGTGCTTTTAGGTATCTTTTTAATTATCGGTTACAAACCTAAATTTACAGTTTGGAGTTTGTTACTAATGATTGTGTTTTTTACATTTTTAACATTCTACTCAGCCTATTTTGATAAAGTAAAAGATTGTGGATGTTTTGGTGATGCTATGAAAATGGATCCATGGGAAAGCTTTGGTAAAGACGTGTTCCTACTAATTTTAATTTTAATTATTTTCTTTGGATTAAAATACATTAAGCCATTCTTTGGTAAATTAACAACAACTATCTTATCATTATTAAGTTTTATAGCCTGTTTAGGGTTTGCATATCACGTATTAATGCATTTACCATCAATAGATTTTAGACCATTTAAAGTAGGTAACAACATTACAGATAATATGATTGTTCCAGAAGATGCACCGCAACCAATTATTGAGTATACATGGGTGTTTGATGAAAACGGTACAGAAAAAGAATACTTAACAGACGGGTCTTACCCTGACTCTCCAGGTAAATATTTAAGAGTCACTACCAATACAATATCTGAAGGTTATGAGCCACCAATCCATGATTTTTCTATCGAAAAAGATGGTGAAGATTTTACAGAAGATTATCTAACAAGACCAAACGTTATATTTATTGTTAATTATAATCTTGCTAAAGCAGAATCTGCAGGTTTAATAGCAATAAAATCAGTAACAGATAAAGCAATTGCTAATGGTTACGATGTTATTGGTTTAACAGCATCAGGACAAAATGAAGTGGATGCAGTTAAAACGGAGTTTAAATTAGGTTTTGACTATTATTTCTGTGATGAGACAGCTTTAAAAACCGTAGTGCGTTCAAACCCAGGGATTTTAAAACTTGAAAAAGGAACCATTATCCAAAAAGTACATTGGAATGACATAGACCAATTAAAGTTGCCAGAAGTAACACCATATCAGCCAGAAGTTATTGATGACGGGACTGCTTATTTAGTAGATGACAAGGTTTTAAATTTAGAAGAATTTGAAGCTTTAAGCCTAACTAAAGAGGATATCAAAAATACATACGTATTTAAAGATAAGTCAGCTGCTAAAGTTACATTGGATTCAGTAAATTTAGAAACAGGTAAAAATTATAATAGTACTGTCAAAATAATTTTAAATAATAATCAATAACATCAGGACAAGTGTTTTGTGTCTCCTCAGTAAAATGTATTGATAGCCAATAACACCAAACCAAATAAAAATTTAAACTGATAACCTATTTACTAAATAAAACCCTATACGCATTACTCACATTATTTGGTGTAGTAACCGTTATATTTCTTTTGTTTAGTGTGCTTCCTGGGGATCCAGCACAAATGATGTTAGGTCAAAACGAAGATGCTAAGCAATTAGCAATAGTTAAAAAAAAATACGGATTTGATAAGCCTGTAGCAGTACAGTATTTGTATTATCTAAACGATTTATCACCAATATCTTTACATTCTAAAACAGAAGGCGACTATACCTATTTAAGGCAAAATAAATACACAGCAACACAATTGTTTTCCATAGGCAATACAACAACTGTATTAAAGTTTCCGTATTTAAGAGAGTCCTTTACAAAGCAAGGTAAAAAAGTTAGCCAGGTACTGGCAGAGACTTTGCCAAACACCTTTGTTTTAGCAGTGTCAGCAATTTTAATAGCAATAATATTAGGTGTTGTTTTAGGTGTGATTTCAGCATTAAAAAAAGACACGTTTTTAGATAAAATCATTCAAATATTAAGCACATTGGGTATGAGTGTACCTTCCTTTTTTAGTGCTATTTTATTTGCCTGGCTATTTGGTTTTGTGTTGCACAAATACACCAATCTAGAAATGACAGGAAGCCTATACGAGTTAGATGATTTTGGAGAAAAAATGCACATCAAATGGAAAAATCTAATCCTACCAGCAGTAGTTTTAGGGATCAGACCATTAGCAGTAGTCATACAATTAATGCGCAACTCATTATTAGAAGTCTTTAATCAAGACTACATCAGGACTGCTAGAGCAAAAGGATTATCAGAGTTTCAGATTATTAAAAAACACGCCATAAAAAACGCACTAAATCCAGTAGTAACAGCAATATCAGGTTGGTTTGCTAGTATGTTAGCAGGAGCAGTTTTTGTCGAGTATATATTTGGTTGGAACGGATTAGGAAAAGAAATAGTAAATGCACTAAACACATTAGATTTGCCCGTAATTATGGGTTCTGTGTTAATTATAGCCTTACTTTTCATTATAATTAATATTTTTGTAGACATCATTTACACATGGTTAGACCCAAAAGTAAAATTAGAATAAAATAGACATATCATGAGAAAAAATATAGTAGCCGGAAACTGGAAAATGAATAACGATTTACCACAAACCGAAGCGTTAATTTCAGATTTAAAAAAGCAAACCAAAACTTCAAATGCAGAGGTAATGATTGCACCAGCGTTTACCAATTTATGGCAAGCTTTTGAAACAACCAGACATGATGATATCGAAGTAATTGCGCAAAACATGCACTTTGCTACAAATGGCGCATATACCGGAGAGGTTAGCGCAGACATGTTAAAAAGCATAGGTATCCAAACCGTTATTTTAGGACACTCAGAGCGTCGCGCATATTTTAACGAAGACGATGCGATTTTAGCCAAAAAAGTAGACCAAGCCCTATCAAAAGACTTGCGTGTAATTTTCTGTTTTGGCGAGGAATTAGCAGACCGTAAAGCAGCAAATCATGAAGCAGTAGTAGCCTCTCAAATACAAAACGCTTTATTTCATTTAGACGCTTCCGCATTTAAAAACATCGTGTTGGCTTATGAGCCTGTATGGGCAATCGGAACAGGAGAAACCGCAAGCCCAGAGCAAGCCCAAGACATGCACAAATTTATCCGTAAAACATTAAACGACAAATACGGTAATCAAGTCGCAGACCATATGACTATCCTTTACGGAGGAAGCGTAAAACCAACAAATGCTAAAGAGATTTTCTCAAAACCAGACGTAGATGGAGGATTAATCGGAGGAGCAGCTTTAAAAGCAGAAGATTTTTACGCTATCGTAAACGCTTTTTAAAACAATAATAATTAGGGCGTTACCACAAGGGTCGCGTCTTCCGTTATATCTTTTTTTCCCATATATGGCAGCAAAAAAAGGATGCCACTACAACCGCTAACGCAGGCTAATCTGCTAAAAATAGTACAACACAAATGTCAAATATTATATACTTAGGCTATTACTTTAAAGTAAAGCCAATCCAACCAGGAACAGAAATTTTAATCGCAGAATTAGGATACGCAGGCTTTGAAAGCTTTGTCGAAACCGAAGAAGGCGTAACAGCATATATCCAAAAAGAAGAGTGGAATGACGCTATTTTAGACGATATCCAAATATTAAAATCAGACGAGTTTCAAATCACCTATTCTTTTGACCAAATTGAGCAAACCAATTGGAATGAAGAGTGGGAGAAAAACTTTAACCCAATAGTAGTAGACGATCTATGTGCAGTTCGCGCACCGTTTCATGACAAGTTTGATACAAAATACGATATTATTATCGAGCCAAAAATGAGTTTTGGAACAGGACATCATGAAACCACACACATGATGATCCAGCATATTCTAAAAAACGATTTTGAAGGTAAATCTGTGTTAGATATGGGTTGTGGTACAGCAGTTTTAGCCATCCTTGCAGAGATGAAAGGCGCTAAACCATTAGATGCTATAGATATTGATAACTGGTGTTATTTAAACAGTTTAGAAAACGTAGAGCGTAACAATTGTAAGCACATCTCAGTGTATGAAGGTGAAGCCTCACTTTTAAAAGACAAAAAATACAATACTATTATTGCAAACATTAATCGTAATATTTTATTAAACGACATTGCAACCTATGCAACTTGTTTAGATGCTAAAGGAAGTTTGTATTTAAGTGGGTTTTACAAAGAAGATATCCCAATGATTGAAAAAGAGTGTAACGATAATAACCTTATTATAAAAGACACTTTAGAGAGAAACAATTGGGTAGCTCTTAAATTTGAAAAGCAGTAAAACAACCAGGTATTAATATTTTTAAACTTTATATTTTTATAGTAAAAAGATGAGGTTGTAAGGTGTTAAGTGCTAATATTTAGTTAAATAGATATAAAAAAGGACTTCTGTAATCGCTGAAGTCTTTTTTATATCTAATAATTTTTTATTTTTATAAAAAAAAAGAAGTACGGATGAGTACAAAAGAAAAAATACAAGAACAACAAGAGGTAGATACCTTAGAAAAACCAAACAACGAAATTGTGGTTTATAATGATGACGTCAATACATTTGATCATGTTATCGATACTTTAATTTATGCATGCGATCACACACCAGAGCAAGCAGAGCAATGTACAATCTTAGTTCATTACAAAGGACAGTGTACGGTTAAGACGGGTGCTTATAAAGAGTTGGAACCACGTTGCACCATGCTTTTAGAAGCAGGTCTAAGTGCAGAAATAATTTAAAAAATTATAGTGATTATCTAAATTTGGATTTAGGATATAAAAAAAGCAAGCTATTTTAGCTTGCTTTTTTTTGTGACCTCGACAGGATTCAAACCTGTAACCTCTTGAGCCGTAATCAAGTGCGCTATTCAGTTGCGCCACGAGGCCTTTTTTTTGTGGGTGCAAATATATTGCTTTTTTATATTAACATCAAAATTTTTTGGTGATAAATATTAATTTATTGCGTTTTTTGTTACAAATAATTTCCAACCAAAAATAGCCATCTGTAGTTTAGTGGCTTTACTTAGGTCTAATCTTTGTTTTGTATAACTAGGTAGTACAAGTTTATTGACTTTTGCTAAAAACTTAAAAAATGCTTTTTTCATCCTTAATTAATTTAAATCCAAAATTATAGCTTTAGTAGTTGTTAGCCAAATAGTATTTAGAGATAAAAAAGTAAAACTTATTCTAGACTAAGTTTTACGTTTTGTGATCTAAAGTATAATCGATATAATAAATTCGATTATTAGTTTGGCAAGTGTTAGCATAATTAGTGAGTTTAAGGGTTAATAATAGCAATGCTTTTCAGGATTGTTTTTTGAATATATATTTTTTCAATAGTACCTACCAAACAAAAATTCACTTATTGATATATTTAGCTTTACTTTTATAAGTAAAAAAATAACAATGGTTATAATAAATTAAATTTACTCTTCATTAAAGTTGTAAAATGTAATATAAAATATGCTTTTTAGTTATAATGTAACATGAATGTAGGGCGTTTTTTAGTCTTAATTTTTTATTCAAGGGGCGTTTGATTTGATAAAAGTCCAAAAAGCGGGTTTTTATTATTTCTGAAATTAAAAAGTTAATTAGACACCGATAAAAAGTTTGCCTAAAATTATATCCTATATTTGCAAAAAAAGATAAGGCATGAAAAATTTTACATTACTATTTTCCTTTTTATTTGCAACTGTTGCTTTTTCTCAAGCAGTAGTTATAAACGAGTTAGATTGTGATACACCTGGAGTAGACGATAAAGAGTTTATAGAATTATTGTCTAGTACACCAAATTTTCCGTTAGATGGTTATGTTGTTGTGCTTTTTAATGGGTCAACTTCTGGAGGTGACTCTAGTTATTTTGCGTTAGATTTAGATGGATATACTACCGATGTTAATGGGTTGTTATTAATAGGTAGTACAACGGTATCTCCTTTTCCGCAGTTAATAATTTCTCCTAACTTAATACAAAATGGGGCAGATGCAGTTGCTATATATTTAGGTGATGATACAGATTTTCCAGAAGGGACTTTAGCAACACAAACAAATTTAGTAGATGCGTTAGTTTATGACACTAGTGATGCAGATGATACTGTTTTAATGGGGTTATTAGGTGTGACCGAGCAAATTAATGAAGGATCAGGTAATAACACAAATTCAATACAACGTTTTGATGACGGCTTAGGTAACGCTAATAGTATTACATACACGTCAACTACACCAACACCAAGAGCTTTAAATGATGGAAGTGGTGTGGTTTTAAATGGAGTATTAACAACAACTAGTCATAGTCAGTTGGACGAAGGGGATATATTTGATATTACTTTTACTACAGAGCAAAATGTAACTTCAGATTTAATAATAGATTTTACATTAAATAATGGAGGGTTTAATACTTCTGATTTTACAGGAAGTACATCTGTTGTAATACCTAGTGGTCAAAACACCGTATCATCAACAATAATAATAATAGATGATGTTTTAGACGAGGGTGATGAGGTTTTAAAAATTGTACTAGCTAGTTTGCCTACACAGTATTTGGCATTAAATAATAATATAGAGATAAGGGTAGTTGATAACGATTTTGTTGTGGCGCCATTTGGTACGCCTGTTAATCCAACTTATGGTATTGTTGCAAGCACGCAACCTGCGGGTTATTATGATAGTCTAGATGGGTTATCAGGTGCTGCTTTAGAGCAGGCTTTGCAAGATATAATTGCGGATCCAACAATTGTAAGAGCGCAAACTTACAGCGATATTATTGATATTTTAGGAGAAGCGGATCAAAACCCAGCTAACTCTAATCAAGTTTGGTTAGTATACACAGAGCAAGGTCGTGCTAAACTTGACTACCAAACAACATCAAATAATTTTGGAACTTGGAACAGAGAACATACCTTCCCTAGATCATTAGCTGGATATTCTAGTATAGATTTAGATGACGAGAGAGATGGTAAAGATATTTATTGGACTACTGAAGCCGATTCTTTACGTCATGGTAATAGTGATGCACATGCATTGCGTGCGGCGGACGGACCAGAAAATAGCTCAAGAGGTAATCAACATTACGGTCAATATAATGGACCAACTGGGACATTAGGAAGTTTTAAAGGCGATGTAGCAAGAGGGGTGTTGTACATGCAGATCAGATATAATGGATTAAGTATCCAGCCTGGTTATCCAAGTGTTTCTGGGCAAATGGGAGATTTAAATGTGTTGTTAGATTGGCACAGAAATGATCCACCAGACGATTTTGAAATGAATAGAAATAATGTAGTGTATGAATGGCAGTTTAACAGAAATCCATTTATTGATCAACCGGATTTAGTAGAGTATATTTGGGGTAACCAAATGGGTAATGATTGGTCACAACCACTAAGTATTCCGGAATTTACTGCAGAAACTATTAAAGTATATCCAAACCCAGTGACTGATAAATTATATGTTTCAGGTAATAAACAAAAATATAATCTTGCTGTTTTTTCTGCGGAAGGACGCGTAGTTTTAAAACAAACAATAAGTAATAATAGTTATGTGGATTTAAAATTAGCAAGTGGCTTGTATCTTGTTTCTATTGAATCTCAAGGCGAAAGCATTACAAAAAAGATTATTGTTGAGTAAAACAATACTATTAAGTTTAAATAAAAAGACCTTCAACTGAAGGTCTTTTTATTTTGTCTAAAGTAAGCTAAAAGCTTAGTTGTTTGATTATTGATTTCGGCTACAGCGAAAAAAAAGAAATCCAAATTCTTAATTAGGATTTCAAAATGTATCTTCGCAAAAAATATTTTTTATGAGTGTCGCATATCTTATTTTAGGTTTTATATTATTGGTAGTAGGAGGAGAGTTTTTAGTACGATCGTCTGTTGCATTATCATTTAAGCTTAATATCTCTAAAATAGTAATTGGTATGACAGTGGTGTCTTTTGCGACATCAGCACCAGAGTTATTAGTTAGCTTGCAAGCAGCATTAAGTGGGTCGCCTGCAATTGCTATTAATAATGTGGTGGGATCAAATATTGCTAATATTGGATTAGTATTAGGTATAACAGCTATTGTGGGTGCTATTGCTATAGATAAATCTTTTTACCGACTGACCTGGCCAGTTATGATGTTGTTTTCTGGTGCTTTATATTATTTTTTATGGAATGATAACCAATTAATTGCAATTGAAGGTTTGGTGTTGTTTGTGGCGTTATTAATTTTTGTTATTTATTTAATTAAAAGCCAAAAGGCAACTGACGATTTAGAAGATGTAGATGATGCTTTAGCGGTAGTGTCAAATTTTAAAATAGGAATTTGGTTACTAATTGGTGCAGCAGCATTGTATTTTGGAAGTGAGTGGTTAGTAAAAGGGGCAACTCAAATAGCAACTAGTTTAGGGGTAAGCGAAGCAGTTATTGGTGTAACTATGATTGCAATTGGTACAAGTGTACCAGAATTAGCAGCGTCTGTTATTGCAGCAGCTAAAAAAGAAAAAGCAATCTCTTTAGGAAACTTAATAGGTTCTAATATTTTTAATATAGGATCTGTGTTAGGTTTAACGTCAATGATAAAAACAATTCCGGTGACAGAACCATTAATATTATCTAGAGATATTTTTTGGATGTTAATTTTTGCAGCATTAGTTTTAGTGCTAGGTTTAATTCCAAAACAACATGAAATAGGTAAGATTAAAGGCTTTGCTTTAGTGTTGCTTTACGGTATTTTTATAGTCTTAGCATTTAAAGGCTAAGACAAATAATATCATATAAAAAAAACGCTTTCTAAATCTAGAAAGCGTTTTTTTTTATTTATATACCTATCTATATAAATAGGTGCTAGAAAAAAGGTGGTTAGTTTTAAGGCTTTAGTAAGTTATTAAAGTGTAATAATTAGTAGTGTTTCTTTATTGTAAAATTTAAAAAGATGGATTAGCTAATTTTAACCTTGTAAAAACAAGGGTGTGAGTTAGTTTTTTGGTAAAATTTTATAATTAACCCTATTTTTTTTAGGGTAATTTGATTTTGTATTCCAAAAAAGTTTAATTTTGCCTCATAACTAATTTAAAAATAAGATATGTCAACTTTAAGATTTCATGCCATAAAACAATCATTAAAGCGTAAACCAGTTGTAATTGAAGAAAAGCAGCGTCGTTCTGAAATATTTGGAAGCAATGTTTTTAATGAAACGATTATGCGTCAATATTTAACTAAAGAAGCTTATGAGAGTGTTGTAGATGCTGTTAAGTTAGGTAAGAAAATAGACAGGACAGTCGCAGATCATATTTCTACAGGGATGAAAGAGTGGGCTATCTCTAAAGGAGCGACACATTATACGCATTGGTTTCAGCCTTTAACAGGTGCTACTGCAGAAAAGCATGATGCTTTTTTTGAAACTATTGGTGGTGGATTAGCAATTGAAAAATTTGGTGGCGGACAATTAGTACAGCAAGAGCCTGATGCGTCTAGTTTCCCAAATGGAGGAATTAGAAACACCTTTGAAGCACGTGGTTATACTGCATGGGATCCAACATCTCCTGCATTTATATATGGTACTACTTTATGTATACCAACAGTATTTGTGTCATACACGGGAGAAGCTTTAGATTATAAAACACCTTTATTAAGAGCGTTACAAGCTATTGATAGTGCCTCTGTAGCTGTGTGTAAATACTTTGATAAAAACGTTAAAAAAGTAAATGCCTCTTTAGGTTGGGAGCAAGAATACTTTTTAATAGATCGTGACTTAGCTATGTCAAGACCAGATATAGTACAAACAGGTCGTACATTATTAGGACACTCTCCAGCAAAAGGACAACAATTAGATGATCATTACTTTGGAACAATTCCAAACAGAGCTATGGCATTTATCCGTGATTTGGAAGTAGAGTGTATGTTGTTAGGGATACCTGTTAAAACAAGACATAACGAAGTTGCACCTAATCAATTTGAATTAGCGCCAATTTATGACGAAGCTAATTTAGCGGTAGACCATAACTCATTATTAATGGATGTTATGGATAAAATTTCCGACAGACATAACTTTAAGGTGTTGTTTCATGAAAAACCATTTGCAGGTGTAAACGGATCAGGAAAACACAATAACTGGAGTTTAAGTACAGATACCGGTGTTAACTTATTAGGTCCAGGAAAAACACCTATGAGTAATCTTCAGTTTTTAACATTCTTTATTAATACTATTAAAGCAGTATATGATAATGAAGAGTTGCTTCGTGCTGCTATAGCATCTGCAAGTAACGACCACCGTTTAGGTGCAAATGAAGCGCCTCCTGCAATTATTTCGGTTTTTATAGGGGATCATTTAACTAAAACTTTAAACGAGTTAGAAAACGTTACAGATGGTAAGTTGTCTCCAGAAGAGAAAACAGATCTAAAATTAAACGTCGTTGGTAAAATTCCAGATGTACTTTTAGATAATACAGATCGTAACAGGACGTCTCCTTTTGCCTTTACAGGAAACAAATTTGAGTTTAGAGCGGTAGGGTCTACAGCTAACTGTGCTAATCCAATGACAGTCCTTAATAGTATTGTTGCAAAACAATTAATGGACTTTAAAGTAGAAGTCGATGCGTTAATTAGTAAAAAGGATATGAAAAAGGACGATGCTATCTTTAATGTATTAAGAGAGTATATTAAAAAGTCTAAAAATATCTTATTTGAAGGAAATGGTTATGGAGATGCTTGGGAAAAGGAAGCTAAAAAAAGAGGGCTTAGTAATAATAAAACAACACCAGTTGCTTTAAAAGCTAAAGTGTCTAAAAAAACTTTAGAGCTTTTTGAAGGGCTAGGGGTTATGAATAAAGTTGAGTCTGAAGCACGATATGAAATAGAAATGGAAGAATATGTGCTTCGTATTCAGATAGAAAGTCGTGTTTTAGGCGATATAGCACGTAACCATATTATACCTATTGCAGTTAAATATCAAAACGTTTTAATTAAAAACGTAAAAGGACTTAAAGAGATTTATGGTAAAGACTTCAAAAAATTTGCAAAAGAGCAATTAAACTTAATCGAGCAAATTTCTTCTCATATCGAGTCTATTAACTCTGACGTGACTAAAATGATTGACGCGCGTAAAAAATCTAATAAAGACCAAAACATAGAAACTAAAGCATTGTCGTATTGTAATAATGTTAAACCATTATTTGACGATATTAGATACCATTGTGATAAATTGGAGCTATTAGTTGATGACGAGCTTTGGCCTTTAACCAAATACAGAGAGTTATTGTTTACTAAATAATAGTACCTATAATTACAGACCAATATAAGCCTCAATTAAGTTGGGGCTTTTTTGTGCAATACTATTAAGTATAATCATAGGTTTATCTACGTAGTTCTACGTAGTTTTAAGTATATCAAGGGGTTATGGTTTTTTTTGCGTGTCTTTAATTTGTAGTATTTTTCTTTCTTTTGTTTGCGTTTAATCGTGTAAATAATTAGAATCATCGAAAATACTGTTAATTTCAATTGTTATTTTGGATAGTTCAATTTTTCACATCTTTTTTTCTCTATATTTGTAATGCTATTAATCAATAAATATATTTAATTATGAAAAAATTATTTTTTTATGCTGCCTTTTCTTTATGTGCAGTAGGGGCTATGGCTCAAAACACGAGTGATTTAGACCAAACAGGAGTAAACAACGACGGAAATGTGTTCCAAAAAGGAATGCTAAACGATTCGGACATCGACCAGTATGGTGCTGTAGTAGGTAATGCTAACAGTGGAGAATTAAATGATGCTGATGTTGAACAAAGAGGGAATCGTAACAAAGCTAAAATTAAGCAAGCAGGTGACCGTAACATTGGTGATATCTACCAATTAGGTAACCGTAATGACGCAGACATTGATCAAGGTGTAAATCATGCTGAGGACAATGAAGCTTACACAAGTCAAGTAGGTAACCGTAACGAGGCTAAGCAAAAACAACGTTATGACAATAACTGGGCTAATATAGACCAGACTGGTAACAGAAACACTGCACACCAAAGTCAAAGTAGTGGGCCAAACCAAACAACACCAGGTAACGTAGCTGATGCTAACCAAAATGGTAACCGTAATGAGTCTTACCAAACACAAGTAGGTCATAATGGTGGGGCTGGATACTATTTCTTTGCTAGTGGTGCTTTTGTAGACCAAGATGCACAAAACTCTTATGCAGAGCAAATGCAAAATGGAGATGGTAACACTGCTCAGGTTTATCAAGGACAAAATCAAGCTAATAACTGGTCATCTCAAGATCAAAATGGTGATGATAATGGTGCTTTAGTGTATCAAAACGACCAGTTTACTAGTGGATCTAATGGAGGTAAAAACAGAGCTACACAAGTGCAAGATGGTGATAGAAACTATGCTTTATCTGATCAATCAGGTTGGTTAGGTTCTAAGTATTCTGAAAGAAACCGTTCAACTCAAACTCAAGATGGTAATGATAACCTAGCTTATTCTGACCAAGAAGGATATTTTAACAAGTCTTTCCAAACTCAAGATGGTGATGGGAACATAGCGGATCATGATCAAGAAGGTGATGACAACTATGCTAAGTCAATGCAAGATGGTACATTACATTATTCTAAAGTAGATCAAATGGGTGACAACAACTGGACTAAAGTTAAGCAATTTGACTCTGGACAAATAAGTACTGTTACTCAAACAGGAAACATGAATTCTGGTACAATTGTACAAAAGCTATAATATAGCTCTAGTTTATAATTATTAATAAAAAGGGTAAGATAAAAATAGCAATCTTACCCTTTTTTTAATTAAATTCAAAGATTATGAAAAAGTTTATATTAATTTTCGTGTTATGTTTGTTTTCGGTTAATCTTTTTTCTCAAACCAACGTTTTGTCCAATTCTAATTTAGATGAAGACGGTAATACGATAAATCAAAATGAAGAGTTGGCTATAATAAAAAATGTATTAGCTAATAATAATAATAATAATAATAATAGTCAAAATAAAACGGTTCAGGCAAGTAGCAGTTCGGTGTTTATAACTCAAGTTGGGGATTCTAATGTGTCAATTGTTAAGGTGGCTTCACCAAATCATAACGTTAATTTAAATCAATCAGGAAACTATAATACAATAGATTTAGATCTAAAAGCAGACAAAATAACTACTTTAGTTAATCAATCTGGAGACAATAACTTAGTTATTGATTACAGTTTTGGTGCTAATAAAGAGATTAATAATACCTTTAGACAAAAAGGTAACAACTTAACTATCGAAAAATTTGGTACAAATTCGTTTACTGATGACATTCAAATAAATATGACTGGCACAGATAGAACCGTAATTGTAAGAAGTTATAAATAGTTTAGTTAGTATTATTATATCCTAAATTATGTTTATATCTAAAAAAAACCTGTTATTTTTTTCTAGTTTCTTATTAGTGTCCATTAGTTTGGCACAACAAATAACTAATAGGGATGTCGAGGCTATAATAGATACTACTAGCTTAGATGGAGTGTATATTTTTAAAGCTATAGCAAATAACAAAACTCAAGATTATAAGTCTTTATCCTATAATTTTTCAATTATAAAAAACTCTAAAAAGACTAATAACTCAAGTAAAAACAAACAAGAAGACCTTTTTGTTCTTGACCCAAACCAAAGGATTGCTCTGTCAACGTTTACAACTAATTTTTTTGAAGATGAAAATGACGAGATAATTGCTTTTTTATTAATTTATGAAAAAGAAAAACTGATTGGTAAAAATAGAATAGTAATATCTGAGGAGTTATTAAAGTTGCAACAACAAAACAAAGTAGATAAGTCAGAAGAGGATGCTGATAATGTGGATAAGGAGCAACCTATTGAGGCTGATTATAATAGTGTTGAAATCACAGGATTGGTTTTAGATGAGACAAAAACTAAATTTGGTAGAGAATTCTACGAATTTTTTTCTACTTTGTACAATCAAAACAATATAAATGGCGAATTGCCAGTATCTATTCAAGAAATTTTTAGTTTAGGTAGAAGAACAATTATTGAAGTTTTTGTAGGAGATGTTATAGTTAATAGGTTTTTGGTGCAACCTGATGTGGAGTATCTAAATGAAAATGCCGAGCAAACCATATATAATGTAAAAAAACAGTTTTACAGACTTAAACAAACCAGAGATAGTTTAGAAGAGTACTAAAATTAATATTATGAAAATTTTTATAACAACTTTGCTTTTATTTTTTTCAGCCCATGTGTTTAGTCAAGACTTGGTGTATAAACCAAAAAATCCTGCGTTTGGTGGCGATACTTTTAATTATAATTGGTTATTAAGTTCGGCCGAATCGCAAAACAAAATACAAGATGAAGGTGCTAATAGGGATAGGGTGGAGAGAAGTGAAATTGAGAGCTTTGCAGAAAATTTAAATAATCAATTATTAAGTAGTTTATCACGCTCTTTATTTAGCGAGCAAATTGGTAACGATGGGTTGTCAGAAGGGACCTACTCTTTTGGATCGCTTACAGTAGAGATTTATCAATCTAATTCTGGTTTAGTAGTGGACATACTAGATACTACTACAGGAGAGCAAACACAAGTAATTATCCCAAACTAATATTATAATAATGTTTAAACTTAACCAATATGTTAGTCTTTTACTAATAATGGTAGTGCTGCAATCTTGCGGTACCTATTTTAACCAACCTTATCAAAAAGAAGCAGCCAAACTTGGCGAAACAACTAAGGTGACAGAAAGACTAGTATCACTTCCAAAACCACAAGAGCCTGTTGTAGTGGGTGTCTATAAATTTAGAGACCAAACAGGACAGTATAAAGCTATTGAAAATGGTAGTTCTTTTAGTACTGCTGTAACGCAAGGTGCTACTACTATTTTAATCAAAGCACTTGAAGATTCTAAATGGTTTACGCCTATTGAACGTGAAAATTTTTCTAATTTAAATCAAGAGCGTAATATTATTAAGTCTACCAGACAGCAATACCGCAGAACCACAAATCCAAACGAGCCTTTATTGGACCCTTTACTTTATGCAGGGGTATTATTAGAAGGTGGGATAATCTCATACGACTCTAATATTATAACTGGTGGATTTGGTGCAAGATACTTTGGTGTTGGTGGGTCTACCCAATATAGACAAGATAGGATAACAGTGTATTTAAGAGCTATTTCAACAAAAAATGGTAAAATTTTAAAAACAGTTTACGTTTCAAAAACAATATTGTCTCAAGCTATAGATGCAAGCGTGTTTAGATATGTTAATTTTAAACGTTTATTGGAAGTTGAAACAGGAATTACCAAAAATGAACCTGGACAAATGGCGGTTACAGAAGCTATTGAAAAAGCGGTAGAAGCATTAATTATAGAAGGTATCGAAGACGAATTATGGTATCCAGTTGCTAGTGAGGAGCAAACAAAAAAATTAATTGAAAACTATAATTATGAAAAAAATGATGCATTAAATACTGAAATTTACGATAGGTTATTAGAAGAGCGTCGTGGTAAATATGGTATTACTGCTGCATTAGGAGTTTCTAGAATTAGTGGAGATTTACCAAACCCTGAATTTGAATTTAATAGTAAATTAGGGGTCAAACGCTATGTAAATCCTTTTTTAAATATCAATTTTACTTTTAATAAATTTGGTTTAGCTAATAAGCAACTTTTTAATGAAGGATATATGTCTTTTGATTTAAATGCTGAATATAATTTTTTACCTTTTGACAGATTAACCCCTTTTGCATATGCAGGAATGGGGTCTGTTGCAGCAAATCATTTTGAGTCTATAGATGCTAAAGTGCAATTTGGCGCAGGTATAGAGTATCTTGTAACAAATAATTTAGGCCTTAATTTGTATGTAGAACATAATACAGCTTTTTCAGACAAGTTAGATTTTATCGAAGCAGGGACTCGTGATGATATGTTTTATAGAGGTGGATTAGGATTAACCTATTATTTAGATAGACCCGAATCTGGAAGTAATATAAAAAGGGAAGAAGCTAAGGCGCTTAGGCAAGAGCAAAAAAGGATTAAAAGAGAGAACCTAAGAAAAAATGCGGAGCAAAAAAAAGCAAACCGTGAAGCTATAAAATCAGCAAAAAAAGAAAATAAAACTTTAAAAGTAGAGGATAATGAAAACTAATATAAACTACATAAAATTATTATTGGTTATTTTGGTAACGTCCTTTAGTTGTAGTGAGGAGCATATCTCAATTACTGGAAAAGGGACGTTAACAGGTAAAGTTGTATCTGTTGGTACTAATGAGCCAATCGAAAATGCTAAAGTGTCAACCAGCCCAAGTTCTAGTATTGTGTTTACTAATGAGACAGGAGATTTTATTATTCAAGATATTAATGTTGGAGAGTATTCTGTACAAGCAGAAAAAGAAGGGTTGTTGCCAGAATTTGAAGGTATAACTATATCAGAAGAAGTTACAACCAATGTGATATTTGAAATGGATATTGAGACAGCAAATAATAATGCGCCTAATGCACCGGTTTTAATATTACCATTAAATAATGCGACTAATTTAGAAGTTAGTTTAGATTTAACATGGAGCGGGTCAGACCCTGAAGATGATGATTTAACTTATACAGTTGAAATACTAAATGATCAAAATACTGATGTTTTAACTTTTGAAAATATTGCAGATACTACATTATCAGTATCAGGGTTGTTGTATGGTACTAAATATTTCTGGCAAGTATTTGCTTCAGATAACATTAATAATCCAGTATCTAGTAATGTGTTTAATTTTGAAACCTTGGAGTTTCCTGAAAACCGAATTCTGTTTACAAGAAAAATCAATGGTAATAATGTTATTTTTTCATCAGATGAAGTTGGAAACGAGTTACAATTAACCTCAGAAAATAATAATAGTTGGAGGCCTAGAAAAGCATCCACAATTAATAGGATTGCTTATTTAAGAACAGATGGAGGTCAAACCCATATTTATACAATGAATTTTGATGGCTCTAATCGTGTTAAGGTGACTAATGCGGTACCAGTTTCGGGATTTAATTTTGAAGATTTAGATTTTGAATGGAAGTCAAATGACTCAAAATTAATATATCCAAGTTTTGATAAATTGTATGAGATAAGTAGTAATGGAGACGCTTTACAATTATTGTATCAAACCACTAATGGTAATTTTATATCTGAGGTAGATTGGAATGAAAACACAAGTCAAATAGCGTTAAAAACTAATAATAATCAAGGGTATAATGTAGAGATTTTTACTATTAACACTAGTGGTATTGTGCAAGATATTGTGTTGCAAGGTGTTTTAGGTGCTGCAGGAGGAATAGATTTTTCTTTTGATGGAACAAAAATTTTGTACACTTATGATACGTCAGGAACAGAAAATTTACAATACAGACAATTAAGTTCAGAGATGTTTGTATATAATTTTATTACAAGTGTTGTTACATCAATTTCAATTGAAAGACCTCCCGGAACTAACGATTTAGATGCTAAGTTTGATCCAACTGAAGCAAAAGTTATTTTTGTAAATACACCAAATGATGGTGTTTCACAAAACGATGTTTACTCGCTAATTATAGGCGAAACTAATTCTAGAGTTTTAGTCGTTTCCAATGCTAAAATGCCGGATTGGAAGTAATTAACGTCTTAACATAAATTAACGTTATAAAAGCACACATATTATTTGTGTGCTTTTTATTTATAAATATCTTTGCTGTTTAACACAACAAGATGAGTTCAGAGATTTCAAAACGTTATAGTCAAAGAGGTGTGTCAGCATCTAAAGAGGATGTCCATAATGCTATAAAAAATATAGATAAAGGATTGTTCCCTAAAGCCTTCTGCAAAATTGTTCCAGATTATTTAACTAACGACCAAGAGTATTGCTTAATTATGCATGCAGATGGTGCTGGTACAAAATCGTCTTTAGCCTATATGTATTGGAAAGAAACTGGAGATGTTTCGGTTTGGAAAGGGATTGCTCAAGATGCATTAATAATGAATATTGATGACCTATTATGTGTTGGTGCAACAGATAATATTATGTTGTCATCTACAATTGGAAGAAATAAAAATTTAATTCCTGGCGAAGTCATTTCTGCAATAATTAATGGTACCGAAGAGTTAATCGAAGATCTAAAATCTTTTGGAGTTACAATACATAGTACAGGAGGAGAAACAGCGGATGTTGGAGACCTTGTTAGGACTATAATTGTGGACTCTACAGTAACCGCAAGAATAAAACGTAGTGATGTTATTGATAATGCTAATATCAAAGCAGGAGACGTTATTGTTGGTTTAGAGAGTTTTGGTCAAGCTACTTACGAGAAAAGTTATAATGGCGGAATGGGAAGTAATGGTTTAACTTCTGCACGTCATGATGTTTTTGATAACTACTTAGCTAAAAAATACCCTGAAAGCTTTGATGCTTCTGTACCAGAAGATTTGGTGTACTCAGGTAGCGTTAAGCTAACAGATACAGTGGAAGACTCACCAATTGATGCAGGTAAATTAGTTTTATCTCCTACAAGAACTTACGCGCCTATTATTAAAGAGATTTTATCTAAATATACAAGTAAGGATATCCATGGGATGGTACACTGTAGTGGTGGAGCACAAACAAAAATTTTGCATTTTATAGATAATCTACATATTGTAAAAGATAATCTGTTTCCGGTGCCTCCATTATTTAAATTAATACAAGAGCAATCCAAAACAGATTGGAAAGAGATGTATCAGGTATTTAATTGTGGGCATAGAATGGAATTGTATGTTTCTCCAGAAATTGCAGAACAAATTATTTCAATTTCTAAGTCTTTTAATGTTAACGCTCAGGTAATTGGACGTGTGGAAGCTTCAGATTCTAAAAAGCTTACAATACAAAGCCAATATGGAACGTTTGACTACTAATTACTAAACTATTTTTTTTATTTTTAATATGAAATACATTATTTTAATGTGCTTTATGTGTTGTGTTAGCAATATAATAGCGCAATCCGAGAACGAAGTAAAAGCACAAGATTCTGTTGTAAAAGTACAAGATTCAGTTGTAAAAGTGCTTGATACCATTAGATGGAAACAAAAAAATAAGATTGGAGTAGATATTAACGAAGTGACTTTTGTTAATTGGAATGCGGGTGGAGCAAATTCAATCTCTGCGTTATTGGCTATGAAATCTAGTTTACGATATAAAAAAAATAACTTAATTTGGTTTAATGAAGTCAGAACCAGATATGGTGTTAATAAACAAGAAAGTCAACGTTTAAGAAAAACCGAAGACGAACTTGAGCTTATTTCTACTATTGGATATAGAAATGATACAATTACCAATTGGTAT
Organism: uncultured Olleya sp.; assembly: GCA_947503885.1. Lineage (GTDB taxonomy): Bacteria > Bacteroidota > Bacteroidia > Flavobacteriales > Flavobacteriaceae > Olleya. The sequence continues at coordinate 33,715 of CANNFD010000004.1, forward strand.
TATTCAGGTAGATTTAATTTTAAAACACAATACTCTAATGGTTATAATTACCCAAATAGAGATAATGCAATCTCTAGATTTATGGCGCCAGGTTATTTATTTATTGGAGGTGGTGTCGAATATGGTAGAAATATAGAAAAACTTTCATTCTATTTTTCTCCACTAACTTTTAAAGCCACTTTTGTGTTAGATCAGGCTTTAGCGGACAAAGGATCTTTTGGTGTAACGCCAGCAGTATATGACGATTTTGGTAATAAAATCATTGAGGGTGAAAATGTTAGGACAGAAATGGGTATATTAGTGACCAATGCATACGAGACTGAAGTTTTAGAAAATATTTATATTAAAAATAGATTTAGCCTATATACAGACTACTTAAATAGTTTTGGAAACATAGATGTAGATTGGGAAGTCATGTTTGATTTTAAAGTAAATGACTTTGTAAAAGCTACTTTAGGCTCTCATTTAAGATATGATAACGATGTTAAAATAATTGAAGAAACTGACGTTGCTGAAGAGTTTGTGCAAAAAGGAGCCTCAATTCAATGGAAGCAACTACTTGGTATTGGGGTAGTTGTAGATTTTTAAAAATTAATGAACTTATTGAAAACTAAACATACATTACAAATCTTTACATTAATTATAGTTGTATTAAATATAGCTTCAATTGCGTTTTTAGATTTTTTTAGTAGCCAAGTTGTTAACTTGGTATCTAGTGTTTTGTTTTTACTATATTTTTCTTATAATAATATAAAAGACAGGCTGTTAACGGTATTTATTATATTGTTAATTATTGCAGATGTTTTTGATTTATACTATCTAAAACCCTACATGGTTGAAACTTATACCATGATAAAGCTTTTAGCGCTCTCTATATTAAGTGTAGTTCTATTTAAAAGACTAAAATCCCAAAAACTAGATAATGCATTTACTGCTTTGTTTTTAGTAATTATATTAATCAACATCTTAATTGGTTATAAAACAATCGATGAGGCAGCAAGCGTACTAAATAATAGCCAATTAATTACAATACAAGCATATTGGGTGACCTGTATATTAACGGGGTCATTAGCAGCTAAATACTATTTTTTAAACGACTCTAAAAAAGCAGTCTATTTTGTTGTGTTTACTTTTTTATTCATTTTTGCAGATTTAAGTAGCTTTATAGCTAACTTTTTTAAAGTTTATTTGTTCTTCTTCTTTGAGCGCATTTTTTACTTTTTAGGCTTTATGTGTTTGGGGTACTATCTGTTTTTCTTCAAAAAAAATGAAAACAAAAAAGCTGTAGTTTATAATAATAAGCTAAAATCATCTTTAGATAAGTAGTTGTAACCCCTTGATTCTGTTAGGTTGTTGTTTTATTGAGATAATCAATTTTTATATAATTTATTTGTTAACTTTTTTGTGTTGATAAATTTATAAGTCGCTTAATAGTAGTTAGTTGCGATTATTTCTTGTAAACTTTATGATTTTTGTCATGTTTAAAGTTTAAAATTTTCACGTTCTTTATAACTTCAAATAGAATGTAAATTTTTAAAATTAATCCAAAATATGCCAACGCAAACACAACCCATTGCAAATCCTAAAACATATTCACAAGAAGAAGCATTTGAAGCTTCAGTAAAATATTTTAAAGGCGACGATTTAGCTGCTCGCGTTTGGATCAATAAATATGCATTAAAAGACTCTGAAGGTAATTTATTTGAGTTGACTCCAAACGATATGCATAACCGAATTGCTAAAGAAATAGCTAGAATCGAATCGCGTTATCCAAATCCATTATCCGAAAAAGAAATTTTTGACCTTATAAAAGATTTTAAATATATCGTCCCTCAAGGTAGTCCTATGGCAGGAATAGGAAACCCATACCAAATAGCATCTCTATCTAATTGTTTTGTTATTGGAAATGAAGGTGATTCAGACTCCTATGGAGGGATTATGAAAATTGACCAAGAGCAAGTACAGCTTATGAAGCGTCGTGGTGGAGTAGGTCATGATTTGTCACACATACGTCCAAAAGGATCAGCAGTTAAAAACTCAGCATTAACATCAACAGGTATTGTTCCTTTTATGGAGCGTTATTCTAACTCTACCCGCGAGGTAGCTCAGGATGGACGTCGTGGAGCATTAATGTTATCCGTGTCTATTAATCATCCAGATTCTGAAGATTTTATCGATGCTAAATTAGAGCAAGGTAAAGTTACGGGAGCAAACGTTTCGGTTAGGATTGATGACGAGTTTATGAAAGCAGTAAAATCAAATTCAACTTACGTTCAGAAATATCCAATATTTAGTGATACCCCAAAATTTACTCAAACTATAGAGGCTAATAAAATTTGGAAAAAAATTGTGCATAATGCATGGAAGTCTGCCGAACCTGGAATCTTATTTTGGGATACTATTATTAATGAGTCAGTGCCAGATTGTTACGCAGATTTAGGGTATAAAACGGTGTCTACTAATCCATGTGGAGAGATTCCTTTATGTCCTTATGATTCTTGTAGATTGTTAGCAATAAACCTGTTTTCTTATGTAGAAAACCCGTTTACAGATAAAGCAACTTTTAATTTCGAATTATTTAAAAAACACATTCATGTGGCACAGCGCATTATGGATGATATTATCGATTTAGAGTTGGAAAAAATTGATGCTATTATTGCAAAAATTGATGCTGATCCAGAAGTAGATGAAGTAAAAGCAACCGAAAGAAACCTATGGTTAAATATTCAAAAGAAAGCCAATGAAGGTCGTAGAACAGGAATTGGTATCACAGCTGAAGGAGATATGCTTGCTGCTTTAGGTATTAAATACGGAAGTAAAGAAGGAAATGATTTTTCTGTAGAAGTACATAAAACCCTAGGGATTGAAGCATATAGAGCTTCAGTTTATGCAGCTAAAGACAGAGGTGCTTTTGCTATTTTTGATGCAGACCGCGAAAAAAACAACCCATTTATTCAGCGTTTAAAAGAAGCAGACGACAAGTTGTATTACGAAATGTTAGAGCATGGACGTCGTAACATAGCCTTATTAACTATTGCGCCAACAGGGACAACTAGTTTAATGACGCAAACATCTTCTGGGATCGAGCCTGTTTTTATGCCAGTTTACAAACGTAGAAGAAAAGTAAACCCAAACGATAAGAACGTACGTGTAGATTTTGTAGATGAAGTAGGAGATTCTTGGGAAGAATATGTGGTTTTTCATCACAGATTTAAACAATGGATGGAAGTTAAGGGGTATGACGTAACTAAAAATTATGACCAAAAAGAATTAGATGCTATTGTTAAAAAATCGCCTTATTACAAAGCAACATCTAACGATGTAGATTGGATGAGCAAGGTTAGCATGCAAGGAGCGGTACAAAAATGGGTAGACCACTCTATTAGTGTAACTATTAACTTGCCAAACGATGCAACTGAAGAGTTGGTAGGACAATTATATTTAGAAGCTTGGGAAGCTGGTTGTAAAGGTGTAACGGTATATAGAGATGGTTCTCGTTCTGGTGTATTAATTTCAAACGAAGAAAAAACAGAAGATGATGCTCAGGAAACTTTAACTGCATTTCCAACAAAACGACCACAAGTATTAGAAGCAGACGTGGTTCGTTTTCAAAATAATAAAGAAAAATGGATTGCTTTTATAGGTTTAATTGACGGAAAAGCATACGAAGTATTTACAGGGTTAGTAGACGACGAAGATGGTATTTTAATACCACGTTGGGTAAATAACGGTGTGATTATTAAAAGCAGAAACGATGATGGTACATCACGTTATGACTTTCAATATCAAAATAAAAGAGGTTATAAAACGACTATTGAAGGATTGTCGCATAAATTTAATCCAGAATATTGGAATTATGCTAAATTAATTTCAAGTACGTTACGTCATGGAATGCCAATTGATAAAATAGTAGATTTAATTAACAGTCTTCAATTAGATAGCGAGTCTATTAACACTTGGAAAAACGGAGTAGTTAGAGCATTAAAACGTTATGTGGAAGATGGTACGCAAGCTAAAGGACAAACCTGTTCTAATTGCAACTCTACTAATTTAATTTACCAAGAAGGTTGTCTTACATGTAAAGATTGTGGATCTTCTAAATGTGGATAAACAAAGTATTATAAAGCAAAATAAAAAAGGAAGTCGTAAAGGCTTCCTTTTTTTATTCTATAGTTTTTGGACTTAAATAGTTGTAATCTTCAAGCTCATTTAAATTATTAATTAATTTTGAGCAACCATTTTTTATTAAATAAATAGTGTCAGAAATCTCGATAACCTCTCTGTATCTATGATCGGTTAATATAATGGCTTTATGTGCTTTTTCTATTGTAATTAAAGTTTGAATCTTTTCTATGTATAATGGTGCAACACCATTAAAAGGTTCGTCTAACAATACAATTTTAGCCTCTTTTTTTAAAATTAAATATATTTCGATAACCCGACGTTCTCCACCGGACAAAGTATTTATAGCTTTGTTTTTAAATTGTTTAAACTCTGGGAAATCATTTAAAAAAACAATCCAATTAACTTTAAGTAATTTAAATAATGCCCCTACTTTAGCTCTGTTTGGGGTAAAATTATACTGCGGTAAAAAAGCAGCCAACTGTGTTAAAAACAATGGTTTTAATAAAGGTTTATTGTTTATTCTTACTTGGCTGTATTTCGCGTTAAGCGTACCAAACGTAATGTTTAAAATACAACTTTTACCACAACCGTTGCTACCAAGTAGGCTTGTTGTTTGTCCAGCTTCAGCCTTTATATAAATACCATTTAATATGCGTTTATCTTTAAAGTAAAGCGCTATGTTGTTTATTTCAAAAATCAAATTAGCTTATATAAATTGGTTTATAATACTCAAAAATGTAATTGTAAGTATTGCATCAATAAAATATAAGATGCTAAATAATTTAAAATCAGAGATGCCTAGGTTTTTAAAAAAGGTTAATTTTTGTTTTGCATCAGTTTCAGATACCAAATAAAACAATAAAATTACCAAAAATAACTTGGTTAATAATGCAACGATTATATTAGAACTTCCGGTAATTAATAGTAAAATATTAATTCCAAAAGACCATAACGCAAACGTGCGATAATAGTAAAGTATGGCAAATAACTGGTTTATCATGTAGTCCTAACGTTAAAAACCGGCTAATATTTTAATTGTAAGCAAACGACTATAAAGTATTGCAAATTCATAAATTATCGTATTTTTGTTTCACAATTTTAGAAGCAGATGTTAGAGAAGTTACAAATAGTAAAGCAACGTTTTGATGAGGTAAGCGATTTAATTATCCAACCAGATATTATTACAGATCAAAAACGTTATGTAGAGCTTAACAAAGAATACAAGGATTTACGCCTTTTAATGGATAAACGTGAGCTATATTTAGAGCTTACAGAAAACTTGAAAGAAGCGGAAGCAATTATTGCAGATGGTAGTGATGATGAGATGGTCGAAATGGCTAAAATGCAATACGAAGAAGCTAAAGAAGGGATTCCTAAATTAGAAGACGAGATTAGAGTAATGTTAATACCTAAAGATCCTCAAGATTCTAAAAACGCAGTAATGGAGTTGCGTGCAGGAACAGGAGGGGATGAAGCTAGTATATTTGCTGGTGATTTATTTAGAATGTATACTAAGTATTGCGAGGGTAGAGGCTGGAAAGTAGATACTGTAGATTATAGCGAAGGGACTAATGGTGGTTTTAAAGAAATCCAATTTGAAGTTACTGGAGATGATGTTTACGGAACTTTAAAGTTTGAAGCTGGTGTACACCGTGTGCAGCGTGTCCCTCAAACCGAAACACAAGGTCGTGTGCATACTAGTGCTGCAACCGTAATGGTATTTCCGGAAGCAGAAGAGTTTGATGTAGAAATCAACCCTAAGGATGTAAGAGTTGACTTTTTCTGTTCTTCTGGACCAGGAGGACAATCGGTAAACACAACCTATTCTGCGGTGCGTTTAACGCACATTCCAACGGGATTGGTAGCACAATGTCAAGATCAAAAATCGCAGCATAAAAACAAAGAAAAAGCCTTTAAAGTATTACGATCGCGTTTATACGATATGGAATTGGCTAAGAAAAACGAAGAGGACGCAGCATTACGTGGTACAATGGTAACCTCAGGAGATAGAAGTGCTAAGATCAGAACTTATAACTACTCTCAAGGACGTGTAACTGATCACAGAATTGGATTAACTTTATACGATTTACAAAATATTGTAAATGGAGATATCCAAAAAATTATTGACGAATTACAACTAGCAGATAATACAGAAAAATTAAAAGCTAGTGACCAACATATTTAATAACAAGCCTCTTTTTTTGAGGCTTTTTTTATAGCATGACAACACAACAACTAACAGATCAAATTATAAAAAAGAAGTCTTTTCTTTGTATAGGATTAGACGTCGACTTAAATAAAATACCAAAACATTTATTAGAAACTGAAGATCCTATTTTTCAGTTTAATAAAGCAATTATAGATGCAACACACCACTTATGTGTAGCCTATAAACCAAACACTGCGTTTTATGAAGCTTATGGATTAAAAGGTTGGAAAGCGTTAGAAAAAACGATTAAGTATCTAAATAAAAATCATCCTGAGATTTTTACCATTGCGGATGCAAAACGAGGAGATATTGGTAACACAAGTACGATGTATGCTAAAGCCTTTTTTGAAGACTTAGCGTTTGATAGTGTTACTGTTGCCCCATATATGGGAAAAGACTCGGTAGAGCCATTTTTAGCTTTTAATAATAAGCATACTATAATGTTGGCTTTGACATCTAATCAAGGCGCTTTTGATTTTCAAACTAAACAAGTTGATGGAAAAGAATTGTACAAGCAAGTTTTAGAAACATCTAAAACATGGCAAAATTCTGAAAATTTAATGTATGTAGTTGGAGCAACTAAAGCAGAGTATTTTACCGAAATTAGAAAAATTGTACCTAATAGTTTTTTACTTGTGCCAGGTGTTGGTGCGCAAGGAGGAAACCTGCAGGATGTTTGTAAATACGGTATGAGTGATAATGTCGGGTTGCTAATAAACTCTTCTAGAGGAATTATTTATGCTTCAAACAATATAGATTTTGCACAAGCAGCAGCAGATAGTGCTAAAGCGTTGCAGGAGCAAATGGAAGTGATTTTGAATAATTAGAGTTAGCATTTTTTAATGATACTTAAAGACCAAATAGGAAACACAATAAAATTAAATTCGATTCCAAAACGAATAGTCTCATTAGTACCTTCTCAAACCGAGCTATTGTTTGATTTAGGGCTTGAAGATTCTGTCATTGGTATCACAAAATTTTGTGTTCATCCAATTCATTTTAAAAAAACTAAGCAAGTTGTTGGAGGGACTAAACAGATTAATCTTGATAAGATTAAAGTGTTAAATCCTGATATCATTCTGTGTAATAAAGAAGAAAACACAGAAGCTATTGTTAAGGCTTGTCAAGACATTTGTCCCGTACACGTGTCTGATATTATAACAATCGATGATTGTTTAGATATGATTACTCAGTACGGTCAAATCTTTGAAAAAAAAGTTGTAGCACAACAACTTAATAATACTATTGCTTCAAATTTAAAACAGTTTCAAGAGTTTATTAAAGATAAACCAACTTTAAAAGTGGCTTATTTTATATGGAAAAAGCCTTGGATGGTTGCAGCAAATGGTACGTTTATCAACCATCTATTGCAGATAAATAAGCTGGAAAATAGTTATGCTAATCAAAACCGTTATCCAGAAGTTGATATTGTAAAATTAAAAGAAGACAATAATCTAGATGTAATCTTGCTTTCAAGTGAGCCTTACCCGTTTACAGAAACGCATATTCAAGAAATTAAGAGTATTACAAACCAAACAAAAACCATTTTAGTTGACGGTGAATATTTTTCATGGTATGGTTCAAGGCTAAGTGATGCCTTTATCTATTTTAAAAAATTAAGAGACCAATTTTAATTTTAACTCACTAAGTAGTGTAGCTTATTAAGCTTATCTAAAACTTTTATAGCTTTAAAAGCAGAAACATCGCTAGCCTCGTGATCGGTATGTCGTAAATTATAAGATTGCTCTATTAATTGCTTGTAACGTTTATTAAGTTTCTTTTTGTCTTTTTTAAGCAGATCTCTACGGTTCATTTTGTCTTAGGTTTTGGTTTTCAGACAATTAAATTAATTATTTTTATTTAAATAAAAAAATAATTTTCTAAAACCTTTTAAAATAAAAATGGGGCTTTTTTAAATTTTAAAAAGCCCCACTTTATATAATTTATTATAACAAAAATTAATCCTGCAAAGCAAAAACCTTTTGCAATAAAGCGGTACCTCTAGCGCTAACTTTAGTTCTAATTTCTTGCTCTTCTACAGCAATCATAGTATACACACCTTTTAAAGCCTCACCAGTAACATAATCTGTTAAATCAGGGTTGACATTACTAGTAAAAGGTATTGAGTTGTATTTGTTAATAAGATTTTCCCATATTTGGTCAGCACCTACTTTACTAAAAGAGTTTTTTATAACCGGGTTAAATTTGTCATATAATGCAGTTTGTGTTTTTGACTTTAAATAGTCGGTAGCAGCATCATTATTTCCTAAAAGGATATTTTTAGCATCATTAAAAGTAATCTCCTTTACAGCATTAACAAAAATAGGTGTTGCTTCTCCAACAGCATCTTCAGCAGCTCTGTTTAATACTTTTAGACCTTCATCAGCCAAATTACTTAAACCTATATCTCGTAAAGCTTTATCAACTTTCTGTAATTCTTCTGGAAGTAATATTTTTACCAATTCGTTTTTAAAAAAACCATCAGTTTCAGTCAATTTAGCAACCTGCTTATCAATACCTAAATCTAAAGCTTCACGAAGTCCGTTAGCAATATCAAGTTCGCTAATTCCCCCTTGAGGTAATTGGTTTACTACTTGTTGTAATTCTGCGCAAGCAGTAAAATTTAAAAGAATAACTAAGGCTAATATTTTTTTCATGATCTATAATTTATAATTGCAAATATACTTATAATTATGGCGTGTTTTTTAAAACAAAAACCGCGTTTTCCGTTATATCTTTTTGAGAAAAACAAAAAGGATGCCACTTCAACCGCTCACGCAAATAGTAACTACGAGAAAATAACTGTTTTATTATTATAAACCATTACTTTACGTTTAATATGTAGTTTAATTGCATTGGCTAAAACAATTTTTTCTAAATCACGACCTTTAGCAATTAAGTCTTCAATAGCATGCGTGTGTGATACTCTAGTAACATCTTGTTCTATAATTGGTCCTGCGTCAAGCGCTTCGGTTACATAATGACTAGTAGCACCAATAATTTTTACGCCACGTTTATAGGCGTTATGATAAGGTTTTGCGCCAACAAAAGCAGGTAAAAAAGAATGATGGATGTTAATCACCTTGTTTGGATATTGACTAATCACTTTGCTAGTTACTATTTGCATATAACGGGCTAAAACTATAAAATTAATACCATGTGCTTTACAAAGTTTAAGTTGCTGTTCTTCAGCTTTATGTTTAGTGTCTTTTGTAACAGGAATATGGTAAAATGGTATATTAAAACTATCTGCAATAGGTTTTAATGTGTTATGATTGCTAATAATAAATGGGATTTCAACATTCAACTCTCCAGAGTTATAACGCCCTAAAATATCATATAAGCAATGCTCATATTTAGATACAAATACAGCCATTTTAGGCTGGTCTCCATCTGCATAAATTCGCCATTTCATTTTAAATTTATCTGCTAAATTTAGTTTAAAGGTTGTCTTAAAGTTTTCTATATTAAAGGCAGTGGTTTCAAACTCACTCTCTAACCGCATAAAAAAGATATTTTGTTCACTATCAACATGTTGGTCTATGTAAATAATGTTACCATAATTTTTAGCAATAAAATTTGTGACACTTGCAATAATTCCGGATTGGTCATTGCAATTTATAAGGATGGTTAACTTGTTCATTTACAATTAGTATTAGTTACTAAATTACTCTAAAAACAGCATAATAGTTTTTTGTTTTTAACTTTTAGATAATTAAAGATTATATAGCAATATTTTTGAATATTCCGTAAATTGCAACCCTAAAACCGATTATATTTTAAGAATGATACAAGCAAAACCATACAACCCAAAATATAAAGTAAGAATAGTTACTGCAGCAGCCTTATTTGATGGTCACGATGCATCCATAAATATCATGCGTCGTATTATCCAATCAACAGGAGTAGAAGTGATACATTTAGGTCATGACAGAAGTGTGGACGAGGTTGTAAATACTGCTATCCAAGAGGATGTAAATGCAATTTGCTTAACATCGTATCAAGGTGGTCATAACGAGTATTTTAAATACATGTACGATCTTTTAAAAGAACGTGGTGCAGAACACATCAAGATTTTTGGTGGTGGTGGTGGTGTAATCCTTCCGTCTGAAATTAAAGAATTAATGGATTACGGTATCACACGTATATATTCGCCAGACGATGGTCGTGCAATGGGATTACAAGGTATGATTAACGATTTAGTTAAGCAATCAGACTTTGCAATTGGAGAGACTTTAGATAATGAGTTTGATATACTTCCAACCAAAAATCCTAGAGCAATTGCAAGAGTTATTTCTTCTGCCGAAAACTTTCCAGAAGTAGCAAAAGCAACTTTAGAAAAAATTCATAAAAAAAATAAAAATTCTAAAACACCAGTTTTAGGTATTACAGGTACTGGAGGAGCAGGTAAGTCTTCTTTAGTAGATGAATTAGTTAGAAGGTTTTTAATTGATTTTCCAGAAAAAACAGTTGGTTTAGTATCTGTGGACCCTTCTAAACGTAAAACAGGAGGTGCGCTTTTAGGTGATAGAATACGTATGAATGCTATCAACTCGCCAAGAGTATATATGCGTAGTTTGGCTACTCGCCAATCTAATTTAGCATTATCAAAATATGTAAATGAAGCGGTTGAGGTTTTAAAAGCTGCAGAATACGATTTAATAATATTAGAAACTTCAGGAATTGGTCAGTCAGACACAGAAATTATTGAACATTCTGATGTTTCATTATACGTTATGACTCCAGAATTTGGTGCAGCAACACAGTTAGAAAAAATCGACATGTTGGATTTTGCAGACTTAGTTGCCATCAACAAATTTGACAAACGTGGTTCATTAGATGCACTTCGTGATGTTAAAAAACAATACATGCGTAACAATCATCTTTGGGATGTACACCAAGACGATTTGCCAGTTTTTGGTACAATAGCTTCGCAGTTTAACGATCCAGGGATGAATACGCTTTACAAAGCCATCATGGATAAGTTAGTAGAAAAAACAGATTCGGTATTAAAATCGACATTTGAAATTTCTCAGGAAATGAGCGAAAAAATATTCGTGATTCCTCCTTCTCGTACACGTTACTTGTCTGAAATTGCAGAAAATAATCGTGCGTATGATAAAACAGCAAATACACAGGTTGAAGTTGCGCAAAAGCTTTACGGAATTTATAAAACATTAGAATCTGTTTTAGAGTCTACTCCAGAATTAGATAAAGCAGGTTTGGCTTCAGAGTCTATTACGCCTAAAGACAACAATAAAGATTTTGTAAAACTTTTAGTTGGCGAATTTGACCGTGTAAAATTAAACCTAGACCCGTACAATTGGGAAGTAATTACAGGTTGGGATGAAAAAGTAAACAAATACAAAAACCCAATCTATAGTTTTAAAGTAAGAGATAAAGAAATTAAAATAGAAACGCATTCAGAGTCGCTGTCACATCTGCAAATCCCTAGAATAGCCTTACCAAAGTATCAAGCTTGGGGAGATTTATTACGTTGGACATTGCAAGAAAATGTACCAGGAGAATTCCCATATACTTCAGGATTATACCCGTTTAAACGTACAGGAGAAGATCCAGCACGTATGTTTGCAGGAGAAGGAGGACCAGAACGTACTAACAGACGTTTTCACTATGTAAGTGCAGGGTTACCAGCAAAACGTTTATCTACTGCTTTTGATAGTGTAACACTTTACGGAAATGATCCAGATTTACGACCAGATATTTACGGTAAAATTGGTAATGCAGGAGTTAGTATCTGTTGTTTAGATGATGCTAAAAAACTGTATTCTGGTTTTGATTTAGCAAATGTAATGACGTCGGTAAGTATGACTATTAATGGTCCTGCACCTATGTTGTTAGGCTTTTTTATGAATGCTGCTATCGACCAGCAATGTGAAATATATATTAAAGAAAATGGTCTTGAAAAAGAAGTAGAAGCTAAAATTGCTAAACTATATAAAGACAAAGAGCGCCCATCTTATAATGGAGAATTACCAGAAGGGAATAACGGATTAGGTTTAATGTTGTTAGGTGTCACTGGAGATCAAGTATTACCAGCAGATGTGTATGCCGATATTAAAAAGAACACCATTGCTCAAGTTAGAGGAACAGTACAAGCAGATATTTTAAAAGAAGACCAAGCGCAAAACACTTGTATATTCTCTACAGAATTTGCTTTGCGTTTAATGGGTGATGTGCAAGAGTATTTTATCGAGAATAACGTCCGTAACTTCTATTCGGTATCAATTTCTGGATACCATATTGCAGAAGCTGGAGCCAATCCAATTACACAATTAGCCTTGACCTTATCTAATGGTTTTACTTACGTAGAATATTATTTAAGTCGTGGTATGGACATCAATAAGTTTGGTCCAAATTTATCATTCTTTTTCTCAAACGGAATCGATCCAGAATACGCAGTAATAGGTCGTGTAGCTAGAAAAATTTGGGCAAAAGCCATGAAACATAAATATGGAGCAAATGCAAGAGCGCAAATGCTTAAGTATCATATTCAAACCTCTGGACGAAGCTTACACGCACAAGAAATTGATTTTAATGACATACGTACAACACTTCAAGCTTTATATGCTATATACGATAACTGTAACTCGTTACACACCAATGCGTATGACGAAGCGATTACTACACCAACTGAAGAATCGGTTAGACGTGCTATGGCAATTCAATTAATTATAAATAAAGAATTAGGTTTAAATAAAAACGAAAATCCAATACAAGGTTCGTTTATAATTGAAGAGTTAACAGATTTAGTAGAAGAAGCTGTGCTTTTAGAATTTGATAGAATCACTGAAAGAGGAGGCGTTCTTGGTGCTATGGAAACCATGTACCAACGTAGTAAAATACAAGAAGAAAGCTTATATTATGAAACCTTAAAACATAATGGAGATTTCCCAATTATAGGTGTAAACACTTTCTTAAGTAGTAAAGGGTCGCCAACGGTTATTCCTGCGGAAGTGATAAGAGCAACTGAAGAAGAAAAGCAATTCCAGATAAAAACGTTAGCGAATCTTCATGCAGCAAATGACACAAAAGCATTATTAAAAGATTTACAAAACAGAGCTATTAACAACGAAAATATTTTTGAAGCCTTAATGGAGGTTTGTAAAGTTTGTAGTTTAGGTGAAATTACAGCTTCGTTATTTGAAGTAGGCGGTCAGTATAGACGTAACATGTAAGCAAAGAATCACTTTTTGTGTTTTTAGAGTCTGATCAAGAATTTCAAAAAACATCTCAATAAATAAAATAAAAAAGCGTTTCAATCTGAAACGCTTTTTTTTATCAAATATTAAAAATATGTTTATCAACCACACTTTTAAAGCAACTGTAAAATGGGAAATAAAAGAAGGAGAGAGCACGCAAAACCCTAGAACTTTCAGTCGTAATCATGAGGTCTTAATAGATAACAAAGCAATACCATTACAAGTGTCTGCAGCAAAAACATTTAGAGGGGACGATAGTTTATACAATCCCGAAGATTTGTTGTTGTCAGCTCTAACATCCTGCCATATGATGTCTTATTTATATGTCTGTGCTCAAAATAATATAGAAGTATTAAGTTATACGGATAATGCTGAAGCCGATTTGGAAGTAGAAGCCTCAGGAAGTGGAAGTTTTAAAACTGTACGATTAAAACCTGTGGTAACCATAAAAGACGAAAGTCAAAAAGATTTAGCAAAAAGTCTTCATATTAAAGCCAATCAACTTTGTTTTATAGCTAATTCATGTAATTTTCCTATAGTACATAACGCAACTATAGTGGTTAAATAATCAAGGATTAAAAAATAGATTAAATTTTGCATCTTTTTCCAAATAACTCCGTCTATTATATGAACACATAAAAATAGATATCATGAAAAATAAAGAATGTACTTGCAACTGTGAGGGTTGTGCAAAAGGAAATTGTCAAAATTGTACTTGCGATAACTGTACTTGCACAAATTGCAAATGTTAAGTAAGACTTAAAACAAGTAATTGCAACGCTAATTTTAGTAAATTTATACTAAGGTTAGCGTTCTTTTTTTAACAATTTGTAATTATGGATACTCAAGATATTTGGAACTTACACTCAGACGACATCAAATATTTTATTTTTAGTAAAGTAAAAGATAATGTTGTTGCTGACGATTTATTACAAGAAACCTTTATTAAAGTACACACTAAACTAAACACTTTAAAAGACGATAATAAGATAAAGTCCTGGTTATTCTCTATAGCAAGGTATACGGTTTTAGATTATTTTAGAAGCAATAAAATAGTGTACCAAACCACAGACGAAGATTTTATTTTTGAAGAACAAAAGCTAGAACATACTGAGGTGGATTGTTTACATGGTATAATTAAAAGCTTACCAAAAAAATATAGGGATCCATTGTTTTTAAGTGATATAAAAGGACTTAAACAAAAGCAAATTGCAGACCAATTACATTTACCCTTACCAACTATAAAGTCTCAAATACAAAGGGGTCGTAAAATGATTGCACAAGGGTTTGTAGACTGTTGTGATTTTGTAATTAATGATAACGGTTTTTTGGTTGGAGAAATCAAAGACAAAGCAGACTGTAAAATGTGCCATTAATTACTACCTTTGTAATCTATAGGTTAAATTAATTTTTACATATCATAATTACATAAATGTCTTTCAAAAAATACCATCCTTCATTAAAAGAAAATATTGAAAAAGCAGGTTTTGAAACTACTAATAAATTTCAAAAAGAAGTGATGCCTTTAATTAAGGCTGGGTCAGATGTTTATGCAATAGGCCCAAAAGGTTGTGGTAAGACTACTGCTATGATAATTAGTACTATTCAAAAATTAGGTGCTGAAGCTTTTGAAGATTCTCCAAGAGCATTAATTATTGCAAAAGACAAACAGACTACTCTAGACTTAAAAGAACGTTTTGAAGCATTTACAAAAAGAACAGACTTACGTGTTTATTGTGCTTATGAAGAGCATGATATAGAAAAACAACGTGAAGAAATTTATTATGGTGTTGATATTTTAATTGCAACACCAAAACGGTTAAGTAAGCTTTACCATTTAAACAGTGTGCATTTAGGAGAATTAAAATTGTTTGTTTTAAATGATGCCGATTTTATTACAAGAAATAACTACCACAATTATATCTTAAGGTTAAGCGAAAGCGCACCTAAAGCAAAGTTTGTTATTTTCTCTGAAACATTTAATAATAAAATTAAAGCCTTTCAAGATTCTTTTATGTATAATGCTAGAATTGTTGACTTTACGTAATGTTAAAGAGTCAACATCCAAGTGTTTTGAAGTTGTCTAAACTTTTTAATTTCTCTTTTTAATATTGGTAAATAATCTTTACCATTACTATTACAAGTCTCCAATCGACTACAGTTTTTGTATAGTCTATTAATCAGTCTATTTACAGATGCAATATGTCTGTATTTTTTGTCATTACAGCGCTCTAATTCGGCATTAATAATCTCTGGAGCCAATGATACAGACTGTTGCACGATGTCTCCGGAGACATACACATTTGAGTCTTCCTTACCATCTTCATATAAATAAGATAAGTCTTGACTTAAATAAGTCGAAATACTTCTAGACAAAATAAAAATCTGCATTGCCTGCTTATAAATAGGCAATTCTGATAAATGAGATGGAATTTGAGCTGACATTTTAATTTTTCTTTTTATCAAAAATAATGACAAGATTGTATATTTTACTTTCGTTTTTATAGCTAATCAGTATATTTGCTTTAATAATTAAATTTTTTTAATATATTTCTTTAAATATGAGTGTGGATGCGTTGAACAGGAAAATATTAGATTGTTTGCAAAAAAATGCAAGACAATCTAATGCTGCAATAGGAAGGCAAGTAGGGATAACTTCTCCTGCGGTTTCTGAAAGAATAAAAAAAATGGAAGATTTGGGTATTATCCAAAACCATATTACATTAATTTCTCCCTTTGAGGTGGGATACCAACTAAAAGCTTTAATAACTTTACAAGCTTTTATGGGTAAACTAAAACCTTTTTTAGAAAAAGTTAAAACCCTTGATGAGGTTGTAAATTGTTATAGAATTACCGGAAACGAAAACATAGTAATGGAGGTGGTTTTAAAAAATCAAAAACATTTAGAGTTATTTATAGATCAGCTTATTGTTTATGGCGAATGTAAAACACAGATTATATTATCTCATGTAGTTAAAAACAACACAATAAAAGCACTTTAAACTGCTTTCTAGCAATTTGAGATTTATAAATGTTCATGATTTTTATTTGCATTATTTAACTAACTGTTTTCCTTTCATAAATTGATTTAAAACATATAATAATAGCATACAGAAACCACCTAATAAGGTCATGATATACCAAGTATTATCAAAGCCTACGCCACTTGCAAGTTCCATTCCAGATTTATGGCCAAATATATGGGCAAATGAAAATGCAATACTATATAAAGCCATATATTCTCCTTGGTTTCCTTTTTTTGCTTGTTGTAGGGCAAAAGCATTAGCAAAAGGAAAAGCAATCATTTCTCCTACCGTCATTAAAAACATTCCGAAAATTAAAATACCTGACCAACTTGAAAAGTTTAGGATTAGAAAACTTAAACCCGTTAAAAAAGCTCCAAATAATATTAATGATACTTTGTTAAAACGTGTGTTTTCTAAGTATTTTATTAAAGGCATTTCTAGTAAGAAAATAAAAAAGCCATTAGCGCCAAGTAGTAAGCCAATATCAAACTCGCTTAAAAGATGTGCTTCTCTATAATATAATGGCATTGTCGAAAAGTATTGTAAAAATATAAACCCGAACAAAAACAAAGCAAACAGAAATATTATAAACGGTTTGTCTTTGTAGGCAGAATATGGATTGATTGTTTTAACGTCATCCTGGATGTTCGCTTTTTTAGGATTTAAAACTTTTATTAAAACTAGCGTAGCAACAATGCAGGTAATACCATCTATCCAAAACAAACCACCATAACCCATACCCACAATTATTAATCCGCCAATAGCCGGACCCGCTGAAAAACCAAGGTTAATAGCCAATCTAATTAAGGTAACACTTCTAGTTTTATTTTCTGGTTTACTATAGGCGCTTAAAGCAACAAACATTGCTGGTCTAAACATATCTGCTACTAGCATTAAAGCAAATACACCAAATGCTAAGCTATATATTGTTTTAAGGTATTGTATACCTATAAACATAAAACCAGAGACAAATAAACTAAACACCATAATCTTATAGTATCCTATTTTATCAGTTAATTTTCCTCCTAACCAGGACCCAATTACAGATCCAAGACCAAAAGCAGTCATGATTGTACCAACATTGGATAAAGAGAAGCCTAAGTCTTCTGTTAAGTATAAAGACAAAAATGGGATAACCATAGTGCCTGCTCTATTAATTAGTGTAATCAAAGATAGCCACCATACTTCTTTTGACAGTCCATCAAAAGTGTTTATATAATTTTTTAATAATTTTTTCATCGGTTTGGTTGGTATATAAATGTAAAAAGTCCAACTGTTAAGTTGGACTTTTTTATATTGTATAAATTGATATTTACATAATCATAACATATAACAAGCCCAACCTTTTGTATCTCTACAAGAGGTTTGATTAGTTAAAATAGTGATGACTAGTTTCATTTTTAGTTAAATTATTATATCAAAGCTAAACAAAATTTTGAATTAGTTGTATTTTTGAATTGATTTTTTTAAGTATTCATTTTAAACCAAATAACGGATGAGGTCTTTAATTTTATTTTTTGTAGCAATCATTACTTTAAGTTGTGGTCAAGATAAATTACCACTTTTAGGAGATACTGAGTACCAACGAGAAATGAATGCTAATTTTAAAGATGCCGCAAAATCACCTTTAACGGATGCAGATCGTAAAACTTTTAGAAGTCTCGATTTTTTTAAATTTGATAGTGCTTATGTGGTTACTGCTGCTTTTAAAAGAACACCAGATGAGGCACCTTTTAAAATGAAAACAACCACAGATCGATTGGTGGATTATGTAAAATATGGAGAAGTTGACTTTACTATTAAAGGTGAAGCGCTTAAACTAAATGTATATCAAGATTTAGATATGGTTAAAGAGCTTGGAGAAGAAGACGCTTTGTTTTTACCATTTATGGACAATACTAATGGAGAAGAAAGCTACAAGGGTGGGCGTTATGTTAATGTTAAGCTGCCAAAAAATAATCAAATGGACATTAATTTTAACGAAGCTTACAATCCATATTGCGCTTATAATAAAAAGTATTCTTGTCCGATTGTTCCTACCGCTAATATTTTATACACACGAATTGAAGCTGGCGAAAAAGATTACATTAAGCAATAACTTAAAATTGCTTAGCTACCCATAAGCCTAAAAATACTGCTAAAAAGCCTACTACAAAACTAGCAATAGTATAAATAGCAAAACTTGTAAAATCTCCTGTTTTTAAATACAAATGATTTTCATAAGCAAAGGTAGAGAAGGTGGTAAATCCTCCACAAAAACCTGTTGCTAATAGTAAGGTTTGATTATCGGTAAGAGTATTGTTTTTTAAAGCTAATCCAAGTATAACTCCTATTAATAAACTTCCAAAGACATTGACTAAAAAGGTTCCGTAAGGGAAACCGTTTTCGGTATTGTTTAATGTTTTTCCAATTATAAAACGGAGTACACTTCCAAAACCACCACCTACAAAAACTAATAAAAGTTGTTTCATCAGATAGTTTTATTTTTTTGCTGTCTTTTTAAAAGGACCATTTATTTAATAGGTAAATATATTTCAGTGATCCAATCTGCAGGATTTGCGGTATTTGTTGGGTCTGTTAAATAGACTTCAAGTGCAACTCCATTTTCTTCTGACTCTAAGTTATTGTCTTTTTGATACTTCATGGCTGTATTCCAAGCTTCTTCAAGGTTAGTGTAATTACCCTTTAAAGTTGTTTTTAAAGCTTTAAAAGGTTTTAATTGACCTGTCAAAATAGTGCTTTCTGTAGTAATAACTCTATCTGCAGTTGGCATTGCACAAGAAAACATAACAGAATTGTTTTCTAAATCCCAATTATGGTAAATTACAAAAGGAGCACCAGATGGTATAAGTTTGTTTTTGGCAAAATACTGACCTAGTTTAGGTAGCATTTCCTGCATTTTTGCTTTAAAATCATCTATTTTAGTAGAGGTCGTGTTGTATAAATAAAACCCACCACCATGCTCTGTAATACCATCAACTGTTACGCTGTATTGCTTCATGCTTTCTACAACCTTTTTTTCTAAAAGCTCCAACCCACGGTCATAATAAGGTCCAATTTGTTTATCCATACCTCCAGTAAAAGCAGCGTAGGCTTTAAAACCAAAAGGTAAATCTTTACCAGAAATACTCCACTTTACTTCGGTGCTTCCGTCTGGGTTAGGTGTAAATTGCCAAGTAACATCAGATTTAGGATAGTCTCCAAATTGCATTTCTTGTGTGATAGATTTATTAGGGTTAGTTTCAATCGTTTTCATTTTACCAGTTAGTCCTTCGTCTTCCCAAGAGTACGATCCACCAGCACCTTCAGTCTGTTCTGGGTAATTTAATGTCATCTCAGGCTTTTCTTCAACCCAAGCATTCCAATCTTCCCAATTTTTAAAATCAATAACTTCATTATATAATACACTAGCCGGAGCTTCTATTGTTCTAGTTCTAGAAACATTATACTCATTAGGTTGTACTGCCACATAAATAGCAATAGCTATGATGGCAATAAGAAGGATAAATAATAGGTATTTTATATATTTCATTTTAATAATAATTAAAAATTATTTATTTCAAAGATAATCAATTTACAATATGTTAAATTCTTATATTTAAAGACTTTTAAAAAACTATTTAATTATGAAATTTAAATCAATATTAAGTGCTGCTTTTGTAGCAACACTATTATTGTCTTGCGGTAATGACAAGGCTGAAAAACCAGTTGTCGAAGACACTGTTAAAACAGAAACTGCTTTTGACTTTAATGTCGAGCAATTTGCTGATATTAAAATATTGCGATATCAAATCCCAGGATGGGAAAAACTTACACTTAAAGAGCAAAAATTAGTATACTATTTAACTCAAGCTGGTTTGGCAGGTCGCGACATTATGTGGGACCAAAATTATAGACATAATTTAAAAATTAGAAAAGCTTTAGAAAACATTTATGCTAATTACAAAGGAGATAAAAATGCTGATAATTGGCTAGCTTTTGATACTTATGTTAAGCGTGTTTGGTTTAGTAATGGTATCCATCATCATTATTCTAATGATAAGCTTAAACCAGAATTTACTAAAGCGTATTTAAAAGAAATTATGGCAGCTACTAATACTAGTTTAGCAGACGAAGCTTTTGAAGTGCTGTTTAATGATAAAGATGCTAAAAAAGTTAACCAAACTAAAGGTGTTGATAACGTAGCCTTATCTGCAGTAAATTTTTACGGACCAAATGTAACTAGTGCTGATGTGGCTTCATTTTATAAAAAAATGAAATCTCCAGACCCTAAAAAACCTTTATCATATGGCTTAAACTCGCAGTTAGTTAAAGAGGATGGCGTGTTAAAAGAGCGTGTGTATAAATCTGGTGGGTTATATGGTGCTGCAATAGACGAGATTATTAAATGGCTAGAATTAGCTAAAGGAGTCGCAGAAAACGAAGCACAAGGTAATGCATTAGGGCTTTTAATTGACTATTACAAAACAGGAGACTTACAAACCTGGGATGATTATAATGTTGCTTGGACAGCTGCAACCGACGGAAATGTTGATTATATTAATAGTTTTATCGAAGTTTATAATGATCCATTAGGATATAGAGGGTCTTATGAAAATATAGTGCAAATCAACGATTTTGACATGTCTCAAAAAATGGCTGTATTATCAGAAAACGCACAGTGGTTTGAAGATAATGCTCCTTTAATGAAAGCACATAAAAAAGAAAACGTAGTAGGTGTAACCTATAAAGTTGTAAACGTTGCTGGAGAAGCTGGAGATGCTTCACCAAGTACGCCAATAGGTGTAAACTTACCAAACGCAAACTGGATTCGTGCAGCAGTAGGAAGTAAGTCTGTATCTTTAGGAAACATTATCCATGCTTATAATAACGCAGGAAGTACAGGGCGCTTAAAAGAGTTTGTAAATGATGAAACAGAGTTAGAGTTAGAAGAACAATACGGACAAATAGCAGATAAGCTACACACAGCATTACACGAAGTAATTGGACACGCGTCTGGACAATTAAACCCGGGTGTTGGAGAAACTAAAGAGACTTTAAAAACGTACGCTTCTACATTGGAAGAAGGTCGTGCAGATTTAGTAGGTTTATACTACTTATATAATCCAAAAATTCAAGAGTTAGGTTTAGTTGACGATTGGAAAAAAATAGGTATGGCTGCTTATGATGGTTACATCCGTAACGGATTAATGACACAATTAATTAGATTAAACCTTGGAGATGATGTGGAAGAAGCACACATGCGTAACAGACAATGGGTAAGTGCTTGGGCTTTTGAAAAAGGAAAAGCAGACAATGTAATTGAAAAAATAACACGTGACGGTAAAACGTATTTTAATATTAATGATTACGATAAATTACACGAGTTATTTGGACAGTTGTTACGCGAAACACAACGTATCAAGTCAGAAGGCGATTATAATGCTGTAGAAGATTTAGTTGAAAACTACGGGGTAAAAGTTGACCAAGCTATCCATGCAGAGGTTTTAGAGCGTAACAAGCAATTTACATCGCCACCATATAGTGGTTTTGTAAATCCAGTTTTAGTACCAGAAACAAATGACGAGGGAGAAATTACTGCAATTAAAGTAACACAACCAGAAAGTTTTGATGGTCAGATGTTATACTACAGTAAAAATTATAGTTTCTTACCAGAAGAAAACTAATATTATATCGCTTACGCGGAAATTAAAAAAGCCTTAATCAAATTTAGATTAAGGCTTTTTTTATGTTTAACTATTCGGTTTTTCTACTTTGATAAATTGGTACTTTTAGCCCAACATAAATATCTGTTGTTCTAGACTCTTTAGAGATGACATTAGATAAAATAGATCCAGATCCAACTGTTAAAGGACCTAGTCTAAAGCCTGCACCCCAAGCAAAATCATCATACTGTCTAAAGCTAACTGGAGAGTAAAAACTAAACCATTTAGTTTCAATTCTAGGTGATAATGTAACTGAATTATTTATTTTATTAGTAAACTCTTTATTGTCTTTAACCATAGAAAACGCCCCCAACATACTTACATAAATAGACTTATCAATATGGTAGTCTGCAGTAAAACGTAAAGCTGTAGGTAAATTAATTTTTAAAGCATTAGTAGTTTGTACAGACGTATAATTGTCATTTAAAAACTGTTCGGCATCTTCATATCCAATAGTACTAGCATTTTGATTTTCTAAATCAAAACTATATTGATTAATGTTTTTATAAGAAATTGATCCAATATCTGTAATGGATAAGCCTAACTTTAATAAGTATTTATTAAAACCTTTGTGGTCTGTATCATTATTTTTTCTCCACTCGTAAGTCACACCAATATCGGCACCAAAACCAGTTTCAAGATTATCAAAATTATAATCATCACCATTATTAATATCATTTATGGTTCCGTAATTAATACTTCCGTTTGTAGATATTGTTTCAGTAGTAGCGTTATAACTACCAGAAAAACCAGGACTATTAAAGTAAGATACACCAGCCCCTTGTAATAGTTTTAAGGTGATTCCGGCTTTTAAAAAATGGTCTTTTTCATTATATAAAACTCGTCCATAAGCAAAACCAATTTCTGCCCAAACATGAGTGTTTGTAATTAAATCGCTTGAATCAAAGACGTAATCTTCAGCACCTTCAAACTCATCGACTAAACTTTCAAATAAAGCGCCATTAATATTATTTACATTAGCAAAACCACGTACTCTAGTAATAAGACCAACGCTGTTTTTATCGTTAAGGTTAAACATAAAAGACGGACCAACAACTTCTACATTTGTAAAAAAGTTATTAGTGTCTGTGGACGAAAGTTGTGCGTTAGATTCTGCATCAAAACTGTCATTAAAAACATTATTAAAGTCAATTGCGTAATAATCACTTCCAATAAATGTGCTAACAGATGCTATATTTACATCTGTTTTAAATCTGGAATCAACAATGTTAGAAGGGTTTTCTACAACACCGTGTATACCTGAATAATTGTCAATAGAATGACCAACATAACTTTGGGCAATACTAAACGAAGAGGCTAACAATGTTACAATTATTGTAGCGGGTTTTAAAAATTTCATATTTATAATGGTTTGGTTACAACCACAAATTAAGCATTTTTTTTTTAATGCTTAATTTACTTAAATATGACTTTAATAGAAACTATCATTATAAGAAAACTAACAAAAGCTAAAAAAATCCATAAGATGCCTTTATAGTGGATTTTATGAGTGTTTATGTCTTTTCTGTAGGTGTAAACTAATGCTGATATAAACACAGCAGCAAAACAGATGGCGAAAATTAATTGTCCTGTACTAAACATAATCGTTATTTTAAACAAAAATACAAAAACAATAAGAGAAGGATTCTGTTTTTAATGAAATGAAAACACATTTTTTTAGAAATAAAAATAATTCTAGTTGTCCCCATAAATTTTATCTTTAAAATTAGTCGAATTGAAGTACTTATAGGTGTTTTATTAAACAGAAAACCTCTAATAAATTAGAGGTTTTCTGCAAAAAAAAATATTTCTATTTTTTTACAAGTTTCTTAATTATTGTTTTGTCTTTAATTTTAAAATAGGCTAAATAAATTCCGCTTTTAAAATGAGAAATATTAATATCTTCCTTAGAGTTGAGTATTTGTGATTGGTGTATTTTTTTACCTAACATATCGTATATCGTAAAACTTGCTTCATAAATTAGTTCTGGTAATTTAATATTGATGATAGAGTTGCTAGGGTTTGGGTATAATACTAGTGTGGTTTCTAAGTTGTTTTCATCAACACCTAAAGTACCACCAACATCAACGGTTATTCCAGATCTTGTAATTATAAACCCAGGAACATCAACGTTTGTTATTTCGCACGAATATATCCCGCTATCTGTATTTTGAGCATTTGTTATAGTATAGCTTGAAGAATTTGCTCCTGATAGTATTGAGCCATCTTTAAGCCATTGGTAATTATTAACAGACATTATACTTGCACTATATCTATTAGTTCCTGGAACATCAGTAATAGTTAATGTAATATCTTCTCCAACATCAGTTAATATTTCTTCCGGAGGATCAACTGTATATTGTGGGGCAAATGTAAAGTCTGGAATATTGGCTTGATAAGTAGCAAACTCATCTGCGACATCCTCGAATTGGAAAAAATTATTTTTCATATCTAATACTTCTAACGGTAACGCTGTTAAATCAGGAAAATCACCACTAAATGAGCTGCTGCTCCATTCTGTATTTGGATCTACCGACCCTCTTAAATGTAGTTCTTTAAGATTAACAAGGTTTTGAAAAGAGGATGGAACGTTTCCTGTTAAACCATTCTGATTTAGCCAAAGTACTTCAAGATTTACAAGATTTCCTATTTCAGTAGGTATTGTTCCAGAAAACGTGTTTGGAGATAAATCCAAATTAATCAACTTGGTTAAATTTCCAATTTCTGAAGGGATGCTTCCTGTTAATTGGTTAGACCATAAATCAAGTGAAGTAAGTTCTGGAAAATTTCCAATTTCTACAGGAATTGTACCTGTTAAATTGTTACTTCCTAAACTTATCTCAGAAACGTGTCCAACACCATTAATATTTGTTGTTCTTATACCATACCAATTTCCAACAAGTTCAGCACTGTTCCAGTTGGTATTGTTATTCCAATTATCGCCATTTGTGCTGTTATATAACGCAATTAAAGCGTCTCGTTCACTTGTTGGCACTGGTATTACTGGTGTAGATTCAAAAATAATGTTTGATAAAGCATTAGATTCATTACGGTGAACTATTATGTAGTAAGTTGTACCTTGTACTATATCTATATACATACTTGTGCCAAAACCACAAGGCGTTTCAATACTTAATTCAGTTTCATCTGTGACATTTAAACTAGGTGCTGATAATATTACCGTAAAAGAAGATCCTACTATATCGGCATTATTAATGTCTTTTATAAAAACTTCAAATTGTGAAGATTCTGTTGCCGTAAATTTATAATTAACGGTCTTGTAATTTCCAAGAGGACAACCCGATGGGTCATTTGTGCCACTTGCAGTTGCTAGGTCTAGTCTAACACTGCTATCAGTAAACGGAAAGGCATTAATTAATGTAGCGTTTTCAATAAGGTCATTAGGCGGGACCTGCCCAAACGCTATTAGTGATGTAATTAAACTTATTGACAATAATAATAATGATTTTTTCATGATTTTAAAGTGTTGATTATTAGCCTGTTTAAGTTACGACTTAAATATGTTACCTACAATACTCAATTTAAGTATTAAGCTATCTAACTTTATGGTTAATAGGTTTTTAAGAAGGTTTTTGTGTTACTTCTTTATAAATTAATGTTATGCTTTTGTTGTGAAAATACACGACAACAAAAACAAATAGTAAAAATTAATTGTACTGTACTATGCATATTGGTATTTTTATAAAAATAAATATTAAGATAAGGTATCCGTTTTTACGGAAATAAAACAACAATTACATGCAAGATAAAATAGAGGCTGTAAAAGCATTTCATACTGCTTTTAAAATAGGACACAGAGAGACACCAAAAGCAGATTTAGGGTTAGATAAAAACCTTTTGCGTTACGAGTTAATGCGTGAAGAAAACGAAGAATATCTAGAAGCTGCAAAAAATAACGATTTAGTTGAAGTTGCAGATGCTTTAGGGGACATGCTTTATATATTATGTGGTACTATTATAGAACATGGAATGCAACATAAGATTGAAGAAGTTTTTACAGAAATACAACGTAGCAATATGAGTAAATTAGATAAAAACGGAGAGCCTATATATCGTGAGGATGGTAAGGTGTTAAAAGGTCCCAATTATTTTAAGCCAAATATTAAGGCAATTCTGGATAAATAATTTTAATATAATAACACATAAAAAAAGCAACCTATTAGGTTGCTTTTTTTATGTGTTAAAACTAAAAATTAAAGTTTAACTCTCCATCCAAAAGGATCTTCAGTTTTATTGGTTTGTATATTTATAATGCGGTTTTTTAGTTGCGATGCAAATGTATTTTCAAGTTCCGGTATATCAAAGTCTTCACCTCTAAAACCAAAACCAGATATTGGCGAAATTACTGCAGCAGTACCAGCTCCAAACATTTCTTTTAAACTTCCATTTCTAGACGCTTCAACCAATTCGCTAACTTTTACTTTCCTAACATCAGTTTTTATGCCTTCAGCTTCAGCTAATTGTAAAATACTTTTTCTTGTAATACCATCTAATATTCTATCACTTACAGGAGATGTTAATAAAGTGTCATTAATACGTATAAAAACGTTCATAGCACCAGCTTCTTCTATAAATTCGTGTGTAGTATCATCAGTCCAAATAACTTGTTGGTATCCTTTAGCTTTTGCTAATTGTGTTGGGTAAAACTGCCCAGCATAGTTACCACCTGCTTTAGCAAAACCAACACCACCGTTAGCACTACGCGAATATTGCTCTTCGATTAACACCTTTACTTTTCCAGAAAAATAGGCTCCAGAAGGTGCTGTACAAATAATAAACTTATACTCATCTGCAGGAGAGGCATGAAACCCTTTTCCTGATGCAAAAATAAAAGGTCTAATATATAACGAGCTACCTTCATTAGTTGGTATCCAATCTTTTTCTACTTCTAAAAGTGCTTTTAAACCTTCAAAAAAGTAATCTTCAGGTACTTCAGGGATTGCTAAACGTTTAGCCGACACATTTAAACGTTTTACATTTTCCATAGGTCTAAACATAAACACGTCTTCCTTAGTGTCCTTATAGGCTTTCATCCCTTCAAAAATGGATTGACCATAATGAAAAATCTTAGCAGAAGGATCTAAAGTTATTGGGCTGTAAGGAATAATCTCTGGGATTTGCCATTTACCGTCTTTATAATCACATACCAACATGTGGTCAGAAAATACTTGTCCGAATGCTAAATTATTAAAATCAATTGAACTTAATTTTGAGTTTTTAGTTCTTGTAACTTTTATGTCATTTTTGGTTAGAGTAGCCATATTTAGTTGTTAAATTTCTACTACAAAAGTACAGAATTATATCTTAGAACGTATGCTATTAAGCTTAAAATACTATCTTTGATTAACAAATTTAATTAAAAACAGAATGAAAAATTATCTAATCTTATTTGCATTATTATTAATAATAGTTGCTTGTAAAAACGAAACAAATAAAAACGATGCGTCTAAGGATGATGCAGTTAAAGAAATAGTTGAGGTAAACTATAAATCGTTTGGTAAAGAGATTGCTGCAAAAGATGCTATTGAGTCATCGTCTATGTTAGGACATTACACAGACATGAAAGCAGGAGATAGTATTCCGGCTAAAGTAACTTTAAAAGTTGCAGAAGTATGCCAGTCTAAAGGATGTTGGATGACTGCAGACTTAGGTGATGGTAATGAGGTAATGGTAAAGTTTAAAGATTATGGTTTTTTTATGCCTAAAAATATTGCAGGCCAAGAGGTTATTGTAAACGGATTAGCTTACGTAAAAGAAGTGCCAGTTGACGAGCTACGTCATTATGCAGAAGATAAAGGAGCATCTAAAGAAGAAATTGAGAAAATTACAGAACCAAAACGTACTTTTTCTTTTGAAGCAGACGGTGTTTTATTAGTAGAAAAGCAATAAGCATGAAAGCTAGTCTGTGGATTATAACGTTACTATTACTAACCTCCTGTGGTAATACAACCAAAGAAGACGTTAAAAAAGAAGTAGTATATGATATGTATGTACCTTCAGAAATGTCTATTTTGATGAAGGAAATGCATGCGTTTAACCTACAACTTAAACAAGACATAATAGCGGGTAAGGAGCTAGCCGATTTTCCTAACACTTTTTTAAATATTCATAGTGCTAAACTATCAGACTTTAAAGCTAGAACAGACCAGTTTAAAAGCTTTTCAAATGTATTTATTAATGCGCAACAGGACATTTACAATACAAATTCCTCATTAAAATTAAGAGATAGATTTAATAATGCTATTAACGCCTGTATCGCTTGTCATAAAACAGAATGTACAGGTCCAATACCAAAAATTAAAAAATTAATAATAAAATAATAAAGTTGAAACCAAAAATTGAAATTACAAAAGACGGTTCTTCAACCTTAATACATCCAAAATATAACGCACATTATCATTCTACTGCAGGAGCAATTGAAGAGTCCGATTTTGTGTATTTAAAATCAGGGTTGTTTTATTTTTTGTCTTCGGAAAAAAGGCAAGACTTAAAACAATCCTGTTCTATTTTAGAAGTAGGTTTTGGCTCGGGGCTTAATGCTTTTAACACTTTGATTAAAACCGAAGCTTTGGCTTTAAACATTGAGTATTTGGGGATCGAAACTTACCCCGTTACATTAGATGTAATAAAACAGCTAAATTACCCTGAGCAATTATCAGCACAAGACCAGCAAGCTATTTATAATACAATGCATGAAGTCTCTTGGGAAAAAAACCATCAAATTACTAAGCAATTTAGCTTAGAAAAAAGAAACCACGATATTTTTAGTTTAAAAGACACTAACAAGTTTGATGTCATTTATTTTGATGCATTTGGTCCTACAGATCAACCAGAACTATGGACAGCACCAATTTTTAAAATTATGTTTGAAGCACTTAAAAACAATGGGGTATTAATAACGTATTGTGCGCAAGGTGCAGCTAGACGCGCTATGCAAAGTGTAGGATTTAAAGTAGACCGTTTGTCAGGTCCACCTAGTAAACGACATATTTTAAGAGCTATAAAAGCGGTTTAAATAGTTGACCAATTAGTATGATAATTAAAAAACGTTAAAGCTTACTTAAACAGATTAAATTAGCATTACAAATTTGTATTTTTAAATAAAAAACATGCGCATACTAATTACAGGAGCAACAGGATTAATTGGAAGCGAAATTGTAAAACAATGTCACAAAAATAATATCGCTGTTAATTACCTAACTACAAGTAAATCTAAGATATCAAAAGATGATAATTATAAGGGATTTTATTGGAATCCTTCTGCCAACCAAATTGATACAAATTGTTTAAATGATGTTGATGCAATTATTCATTTAGTAGGAGCTAGCATCTCTAAACGTTGGACAGAAACTTATAAAAAAATAATATTATTAAGTCGTATTCAAACGTCACAGTTATTATTTGACACGCTTAAAAATACACCACATCAAGTTAAGCAAATCGTATCAGCCAGTGCAATTGGTGTTTACCCAAGCTCATTAACAAACTATTACAAAGAAGACGCAACAGAAGTTAGTAATTCTTTTTTAGGACAAGTAGTAATCCAGTGGGAGCAAGCAGTAGATGCATTTTCTTCATTGGACATAATAGTATCTAAAGTTAGGATTGGATTAGTATTATCATCAAAAGGAGGTGCACTTCCAGAAATGGCTAAACCAATTAAGTTTGGTGCTGGTGCAGCATTTGGTTCTGGTAAGCAGTGGCAATCTTGGATACACATTACCGATTTAGCAAGATTATTTTTACATGTAGTAAATAATCAGTTAGATGGGATTTATAATGGTGTTGCACCAAACCCAGAAACTAACATACATCTTACAAAAGCAATTGCAAAGCAATTAAACCGCCCTTTATTTTTACCAAATATTCCAAAATTTGCAATGCAATTAATATTAGGAGAAATGCATATTTTATTATTTGAAAGCCAACGGGTCAGTTCTCAAAAAATAGAAGATACAGGGTTTAGCTTTAAGCATTATAATTTGCAAAGTGCTTTACAAAAAGAATATTAGATTATTAAAAACATATATTATAATTAGAATTAAAAAAGGCTGTAAACGTACGTTTACAGCCTTTTTTTTATAACTAAATTAAGCAACTCTAGCTTTTCGTTTTTTCATTTTTTTCTCTTCTAATTTTTTCTGAATTTTTTCTTGTCTCTTCGCATTTAATTCGGCTTTTGTTAGCTTTTTTCTTAATACTGCCATGATATATTTTTTTTAATTTTATAAAAATAACATTGCTTAGACTCTTGGATATTACATTAATAAGTATAGACGAGTAAAGATTTTCAATATGTTTTAAATTGATAATCTAGTTTGTTTAATAATGTAAATAGAGTTGTTCAGGCACACTCGTAATGCCTGCTTAATTCAGGAAGATAATTTTACGCTTTTTAGGTAATTCAAAATAAAAAAAAGCACAAAACAGCATAGAGATTTGCGTCTCGATACAGCTAGAAAAGTGATGTTTTATTAAGTGTTCCATTTTATTATTATAATAAAAAATATATCTTTATATAAAGAGTAAACATAGCCAATATGTTTTAATTTTCCTAATATAAACACTAGGTTTAATAGTTAAATATAGTTAAAATATAAAACTAAGGTTTTGACATTATAAAGACGTTAACTTGGGTGATTTGATTAATTTTTTAAGCTAGTAATTAATAGCTATAACTTCAAAGGTTTTGTTTTCTGTTGCTAGTTTGAGTATTGCTTTTTCTCCAACTTTCTTATTAGTTAATAGTTTAGCGATTGGAGAAATAAAAGAGAGTTTTCCTTTAGATATATCAGCTTCATCTACACCAACAATTTGATACTTTTGTAGGTTTGAAGATTTACCGATTTTTAATGTTACTAAAGCTCCAAAACGGATTTCATTTTGAGGCTGTTTATTTAGATCAACTACTTTTGCTGTCAAAATCCTGTTATTAAGTAATTGTAATTTAGCATTAATAAAATTAGAAGCGATACGTCTGTCTTTATCATTTGTGGTATCTAGTTGCTCTCTTTCATCTACAAGAGCCTCTTTTTCTTTTAAAAGTGCTTCCATACCAATTTTAGTAACATAATTTGTTACACCAGGTGGTAGATCTGCTCTGGGTGGCACTATAGGGATTTCTTCTTGATCATCTTCTTTTACAAAACCTCTGCTCATGATTTACTTAGTTTTAATAACAACTTTACCTTTGGTACGTCCTTTTTTAACATAAAGAAGCGCTTGTAATGTGTCTTTTAATTCAAATACTTTGTCTATTGTTGTTTTAATTTTTTCTGATTCTACTAATGCTTTAATTTCATTTAGTTGTTTTGCGTTAGCACGCATAAAAACTAAGCTATAAAAAGCAGATTTTAGCTTTATTTGTTTTGTTACTTTTCTTCTTTTCCAAGCAAGATATAATTTGATAATTATATTAAGCCTCATTCTGTTAGCAGTTTCTTTGTCAACTGGACCTACAAGTGATATTACTTTTCCTCCAGTTTTTATAACTTTAAAAGCATCCTCAGTGTATTTGTTTCCTAAGGTGTCCAAAACTAAATCGACGTTTTTTACAATAGATTTGTAGTCTTCAGTTTTATAATCAATAACTCTATCTGCGCCAAGTTGCTTTACCCATTTTACATTATCAGTACTTGTAGTTGTATACACATAAGCTCCTTTTGTTTTTGCATATTGTATAGCAAAAGCGCCTACACCACCAGAACCAGCATGAATTAATATTTTATCGTTAGCTTTTAGTTTTCCGCGTTTTAATGCTTGTATAGCAGTTAGTCCAACCAATGGTAAACTAGCAGCTTCCTTAAAAGTTGTGTTTTTTGGTTTTAAACTAATTAGATTTTTATTTACAGCCACAAACTCTGTAAAAGTTCCCATTATATTGACTTTAGAAAACACTTCGTCTCCAATATTAAAATTAGTGACATTATCTCCCTTTTTAACTATTATTCCGCTAACATCATAACCTAAAGTTGCTGGTAACTTAAATTTAGTTACACTTTTTAATTGTCCCTCAACGACTTTAATGTCTAATGGATTGACACCTGCTGCATAAGTTTCAATTAAGACTTCATCTTTTGTTATTGTTGGTTTATCAATTTCTGAAATAGTAATATTAGTAGAAATTTTACCGTAATCTGTAAATTGTACTGCTTTCATAATTTTTAGATAAAAAAAAGAGGGTAATTAAAATTAATTACCCTCTTTGCAAATGATAATTTATTTTTAGATTGCTTTTGCTCCAGCTTCCGCTACTGTATGGTCATTCTCTACAGAACTTCCACTAACACCGATTGCTCCAATAATAGCTCCTTGTGCATTTTTAATAGGGATTCCTCCTGGAAAAGTAATTAATCCATTATTTGAATGCTCGATATTATATAGAGGTTGTCCTGGTTGGGATAACTCTCCTACAATACCTGTGTTCATATCAAAAAAACGTGCAGTTTTTGCTTTTTTAATAGAGATGTCTAATGACCCTAACCATGCGCCATCCATACGTCCAAATGCTACTAGATTTGCTCCTGCATCTACAACTGCGATGTTCATTTTTGTGTCTATTGCTGTAGATTTTGCTTTTGCTGCTTCGATTGCTTTTTCTGCTTGTGCTAATGTAATATTCATAGTATATTGTTTTAGTTTTGTTATTAATACAATACAAAGATACATATAGAGTTATTCTATTTTGTTACTAAAACAGTTCAATAACTTATGAAAAAAGGTCAGATTATATTGTGATAATTTTATGATTATTACTAAGCTGTTTCACTTGGACTAAAGCCAAACTTATTTTTAAAGGCAGCACTAAAGTTTGAAAGATTGTTATATCCAAAATCAAAATAAATATCTGATGGTTTTAATTTACCTTGCTCTAAAGTTTCTTTAGCTTTATTTAGACGTTTGTCTTGTAGCCATTTTCCAGGAGAGGTATTATATTCACTTATAAAATGTCGCTTAAATGTAGATAAACTCATGTTGCACAAAAACGCAATTTCCTCAAGTTTTAAGTTAGAGTGTATTTTGCTTTCTATAATTTTTTTAAAAGGTGAACTTTGATTAACAATTAAAGATTGTAAATAGTTTTCAAAATTGTTACCATATTTTTGAAGTAGATACAGCATTATTTCTTCAAACTTAACCATAAGCAAATTCTCCATAAAAATAGGAGGTGCTTCACTAATTGTAGATAATGAATTTAAATATGAAGTAATGTAAGCATCATTTTGTATTATAAAAAAAGGGGTGTCTTGTTTTAAAGTTACTTTATTTAGAGAATGTTTTTCTAAAAACTCTTTAAGTTTTTGTTCAGAAAAAAAGAATAGTTTACAATAATAACTAGCATCTACGTCCAATAGTTCTGTCCACAACCAATTTCCTTTTTTAAGTAATAGTGATTGGTCTCTATTTACTGCAACTGCTGTTCCTGCAAAATGGACTTGTTTTTTACCAACTTGTAAAAAACTAAACATATTCATGCTTAAATTAACCTTGCTTTTAACTACATCGTTGGTCATTTTAAAATCATACACAAACAAGTCTGGTGTTTTAGACTTGTCTTTGATGTAAATCTGGGGTATGTTTTCTATTGACATTTAGTGATGGCTGATTTATTCTGAAAAACTAATTTCTATTGGTTTAAAATATACTTTAAAAGTGCTCTTTTCTTTGTTAGTGTATTTCATTTCTCCATTTAGTTGATCTGCTAATATCAATACAAGTTGCATACCTAAAGATTCAGATTCTTCAAAATTATAATTTTCTGGTAGTCCTGGTCCATTATCAGAATAAACTAAAACGTAATGGTCATTTTCTTTTAAAATAGTTATGTCTAAAGTGTTTTTCTTATCTAGTTTAAAAGCATGTTTGAAGGAGTTGGTTACCAATTCGTTCATGATTAATCCTAGATTAGATGTGGTGTCTCCATCAAAAATTAAATCTTCATCTATAGTTATGGTCTTTTCTATATCTAAATCTTTTACACTAATAATTTGCTCGACAAAATCTAATAGCTGTTCTGTGTATTCTTTAGTTTTTATGTCTTTAAGGGAAACACTTCCGTAAAGTTTTTCATGTACTAAAGCCATAGAGTGTATACGCGATTTACTTTGCTCTAATGCAGAGACAACATTCTTGTCATTACTTTCTTCTTGTTGTAATGTTAATATACCAGAAATCATTTGCATATTGTTTTTAACTCTATGGTGTATTTCTTTAATAAGGGTTTGTATTTTAAAGAGGCTTTTTTCTAATTCAGTATTAGCACTTTTTAAATTTTTATTAAGTGTCTTGTTTTTAAAATATTGATAAAAGATAGTTAGTATTGCTAAACAAATAATAAAATACCATAAATAGCCTAAATAGGCTAGGGTGTTTGAAGCTTCGGGTCTATTTTTAAAAGCGCTCCCTATTTTTAAGTCTAAACCAAATACGTTAATATTAGAGTAAATAAACTCGTCTTCAGCAATTTTAAAATTCTTATAATATTCAGGGTCTAAATTTTTATTAAAAACAGTAGTGTTATTGTAAAGCACTTCTCTGGTTAAATCGTAATCGTCTTTTACAATAAATTTGTGTGCAAACTCATGATTGTTCTCGTAGTTATAAAAATAATCTAATAAATATTTTACATTAATAATTGGAGCGATATATCCTAAAGCATTTTTTTCTTTATCAAACACAGTAAAATCAAACGGAAATCCAACCCAACCTTCTCTTAGATTTATTGGTGTAAACAAGCGGATGTCTTCACTTGTCATCAGTTGTTCTAACTCGTCTATTCTATTTTGATCTAAAAACTCTTTTGCAGAAACCCCTTTTAATCCAGCAGGATCTATTGCATCTGGAGCTATTACATATTTAAAAACATGGTTTTTGTCTATATAACTTACTATAATTGAATCGTTAAATTTTATTTCATTCAACAAGTCGTTTAAATAACTTTGTAACTCTTCTTCAGTAGGGAATGCAGTTGTATTTTTTGTATAACTTTTTATAGATGCAACAATTGTAGCATAAACGTTAATACCCGCGCTTGCTCTTATAATAGCGTCAGAGTGTGTTTTTTCTAATTTAGCTTGGATTTTTTTTTGCTCTAGGTCTTGGTAAGAGGATACTAATTTGTGTAGATATACACCTCCTGCTAGAAGAATAAAAAGAATGATTATTAGGGACTTGCTATTTCTCATTAAATATATATGGGGTAAATACTTAAAATTGGGAGCTATTATTATACGTTCAAAGATACCGAATTTAACCTTGTTTTTAATAGCATTAATGATGGTTTTAACATTTTATATTAAAATGTAGTACCATTAAAATTAATTAAACATAAAGTTTGGCTTTTTAATAAACTTATTAAAGTAAGATAATAAATAAAATAGAATTATTTATTGTTTTGTCTATTTAAATTATGGATTCTGTCTAATAAAGTCGGGTGTGAATAATGCATAAACACATAAGCTGGATGCGGAGTCAAATTACTTAAACTGTTTTTAGATAGTTTTTTAAGCGAAGTAATTAAGGGTTTGGCTTTGTAGGTTGTTTTTGCATAATCATCTGCTTGGTATTCAAATTTACGCGAAAACCAATTCATGATTAACCCTGTAACCTCTGATAGAGGTGAATATAAAATTCCGAATGCAATCAAACCAATATGAAAGCTTGGAGTTGACACGCCCAAAGCCTCACTTAACAAAGGATTTGCTATTAAAAGAGACAGAATGAAAAGGGTCAAACCAGTTAACAAAACTGAAGTTACTAAATTAAAAATAATATGCTTTTTCTTGTAATGACCAACTTCGTGCGCTAGTACAGCAACAATTTCGTCTTCATCTAAGTCATTTATTAGCGTATCATAAAGTGTGACACGTTTTTCGTTTCCAAAACCAGAAAAATAGGCGTTAGCCTTTGTGCTTCGTTTTGACCCATCAATTACAAAAATTTTATCTAAATTAAATCCTACAGTTTTAGCATAATTAGATATAGCTGTACGTAAAGGTCCTTCTTCAAGCGGACTTTGTTTGTTAAAAATTGGGACGATTAATCGTGAATAAAATAAGTTAACAAAAACAGTAAACACCGTAATTAATAACCAAGCATATAACCAAAAATCAGGTCCTGTAGTTTGATAAAACCATGTTAAAGCCCCTAAAATTACTCCGCCAACAATAATGGTCATAACCCAACCTTTAATTTTATCTATTACAAATAGCTTTTTGGTGGTTTTGTTAAACCCAAATTGTTCTTCGATAACAAAGGTTTTATAATAAGAAAAAGGAGTTGTTAGTATATCGCTACCCAACAGGATTATACCAAAAAAAATTAACGTGACAAAAATGGTATTATCTGTAAGTTGCCTTGCTAATTGATCTACAAAAGCAAAACCATCTAACATAAAAAAAGCTAAGGTTAATATTATTGAAAACGTCGAGGTTACTATCCCAAACTTATAGTTTGTAGCCTTGTAGCGTTGCGATTTAGTGTACTCTTCCGTATCATAAACGTCTTGTAGTTCTGGTGGTAGCGCATCATTATAGTGTTTTGCATTTAACGCATCTAAAACTTTATCAATAATAAAACTGATAATAATTATTGCAATTATGATGTAAAATAAGGTAGTAGAAGTCATATAAATTTTAAAAGATTACCAACTTTATCGGCAATAAGATTGTGTTACTTAAAATTACGTTGTCGCTTTGCTTCAAAAATAAGTATTCCAGCAGCTACAGAAACATTCATTGAGTCGATTGCACCTTGCATTGGTATTTTTATATTTTGTTTGGAGGCCCTTCTCCAAGTGTCACTAAGACCATCAGCTTCGGTACCAACAACTATAGCAGTACTTTGGGTGTAATCTTGTTGATGATACGCTTCTGCATCTTGTAAAATAGCACTATAAATATTAATGTTGTTTTTGTTTAAAAAAGCAATAATATCCTCTGTGGTACCAGTTGCTATTTGGTTGGTAAATAAGCAACCAACACTAGAGCGCACAATATTTGGGTTATATAAATCTGTTTTTGGATTTGCAATAATTACTGCATCTACATTTGCAGCGTCAGCAGTACGTAGTATGGCGCCAATATTGCCAGGTTTTTCTGGTGCTTCAGCAATTAATAGTAAAGGATTGTTGTTATTAAAAATAATACTATCTAATTGATGCGATTTGTTTTTTACAATTGCAATAATCCCTTCTGTAGTTTCGCGATAGGCTATTTTTTGATAGACATCTTTTGTTACTTCAATTATATCGGTCGATTTAGAGAAGTTAGCTAGTTTTTGGACATCATAAATTTCGGGTAAAACTAAAATAGTTTCAATTGTATAGTTTCCTTTTAGTGCCAATTGTATCTCACGTTCGCCCTCTAATACAAAAGTGTTTGTTTTTTTGCGTTCGCGGGATTTATCTTTTAATAAAACAATATGTTTAATTAATGGATTTTGAGTGCTGCTTATCTGTTTATTAATCATTTATATATTTATAAAATCCGTAATCTAAGATGCTACAAATTTAAGGTAATTCTAGCAGTATACAAGATGTTGTAATTATCTAAAATATAAGCAAGATTTATAGGGTTTGATTTATGAAAAGAAGTTTTACAACTTATTATGTAAAGAATTATAATTATTGACGACCTAACATAAAATTTAAAACCAATTATTAAATGAAGCAATTATTTATAGCATTAACCTTAAGTGTATTTCTGTTTTCGTGTAAAACAGAAACTAAATCTGAAGCTGTTACAGAAGTTAATAACACAGAAAAACAGTTAGAAGTTAAGTCCACAAAGTATCCAGAAAATTTAGTAAAAGTTTTTGATGCCCATGGTGGATTGGACGTATGGAAAACTATGAAGTCTTTAGAGTTTACCCAAGATAAACCTGAGGGAAAAGAGGTCACTATTACAGATTTAAATAGCAGAAAAGCATTAATAGAATCTCCAAATCACGCAATTGGTTTTGATGGTCAAAAACCATGGTTGCTAAATAAAACCGAAAAAGAGTATAAAGGTTATGACCCTAAATTTGGCTATAATTTAATGTTTTACTTTTATTCGATGCCTTTTATAATGGCAGATAACGGAATTAATTATGCAGAAACAGAGCCTTTAGTTTTTGAAGGTGTAACCTACCCAGGAATTAAAATAACTTATGATAATGGAGTAGGAGAAACACCAGAAGATCAATACTTGTTGTTTTACAATCCTAATACTTACAAAATGGAATGGTTAGGTTATACTGTAAATTTTGTACCTGGAATCGATACAAAAGAATTTCATTTTAGAAGATATAATGATTGGCAAGAGGTTAATGGTTTGATTTTACCTAATTCTATTACGGGTTATGGTTATAAAAATGACAAACCAACAGAAGCAAAATCGCCTAATTTTTTTACTGATGTAAAAATTACAACTGAAGCACCAAATGCATCACTTTTTGAAAAGCCAGAAAACGCGATATTTGTTGACTAGTTTAGCTTTATAAAAAAATATTTTAGCATAAAAAAAGCGACCTAATTGGTCGCTTTTTTTATGTAAACTAATTAACTATTAGTTGTTTTTATATTTTTCAGAATAACGTTTGTATAATTCTGTTTGGTGCGTTTCTAAACTAACATCGCGACCTTGTATAAATGCTTTGTCCAATTTATTAGTACGCATATCCAATGCATCACCTTCGCAAATAAATAGGGTAGCGTCTTTACCAACTTCTAAAGAGCCTACTTTATCATCTACACCTAATATTTTAGCAGTATTTAAAGTAATTAAACTTAAAGCTTGCGCTTTAGTTAGTCCGTAGGCAACTGTTGTGCCTGCTAAAAAAGGTAGGTTTCTAGTATTCATACGCTCCATATCACCAGAGTTTTCTAAACCTACTAAAACTCCAGCATTAACTAATTGAGTAGCTAACTTATAAGGTAAATCATAATCATGATCGTCTCCTTTTGGTCTAGAATGTGTACGTTGTAATAATACAGGGATGTTATTTTGTTTTAATAAATCCACAACATTAATTGCCTCGTAACCACCGACAATTACTAACTGTGTAATGTTTTGCGCTTTAGCAAAATTAATAGCGTCTGTAATTCCTTTTTCATAATCTACGTGTACGTAAAGCTTTTTTGTACCATTAGTTACACCTTCTAAAGCTTCAAACGGTAAATCTTTTGGTGTTGTTTTATTAGCATTGTAAGCTTTACTTTGTGCAAAGTAGTTGTTTAACTCTTCAACTTCTTTTGTGTAATTTTTATTCTCTTTTAAAACATTAGGTTCTCCTAACCACCAACGCCCTCTAGAGTAGTTACTTGGCCAGTTTAGGTGTACTGCATCATCTTCCTTTATAACCGCGTCTTCCCAGTTCCAAGCGTCTAATTGCACCACACTTGATGTGCCAGAAATACGTCCGCCACGAGGTGTAATTTGTGCCATTAATACTCCGTTTGGACGCATAGACTCTACTATTTTAGACTCTGTGTTATAAGCAATAATACTACGTACATGCGGATTCATAGCGCCAACTTCATCATCGTCATTAGTAGCTCTAACTGCATCAACTTCTACTAAACCTAAAGTAGAGTTTGGTGCAATAAAACCAGGATATACATGTTTGCCTTTACCGTCAATTATAGTTCCAGATCTAGCAATTTTTGTGTTAGCACTTCCAACAAAAGTTAGTTTGCCATTTTCAAACATGATTAATGCATTTTCTATCACTTCACCATTTCCTAGATGGGCAGTTGCGCCTTCTATAGTAATGGCTTTGGTTTGTTTGTCTCCTGGAGTTTGTTGTGCAAAGCTGAATGCCGAAACAAACAAAGTCAGGATTAATATTTTGAGTTTTCTCATGATTTATTATCTTTTTTATTTTCGCTTAAGCGGAAATTTTTATGAGTGTATATTTTCTTTTTTATGAATGCTATTAACTAAAACTGATGGTCAATAGAGTCGCAATGTAATAGCTCTTTTTCTTTCTTTTCAATAGGTTTTGTTTTTAAACCTTTGTTTTTAGCTTGAAGCATTAGCATTGTTAATTCATTTTTTTCCTTATTGATAGTTGCTCTTAATTTAGCATCACGTTCTATATCAAAATAGACTTTTCCTTCAATGATAGTTTTTTCCGCTTTAGCGTAAATTGATAAAGGGTTATCACTCCATAACACAACATCTGCATCTTTACCTACTTTAATACTTCCAACACGATCGTCGATGTGTAATAATTTTGCAGGATTTAAGGTTACAAATTTCCAAGCGTCCTCCTCGCTAACATCACCGTATTTAACAGATTTTGCAGCTTCTTGATTTAAACGTCTTGACATCTCTGCATCATCACTGTTTATTGCTACTAATACACCCGCTTTGTGCATGATTGGTGCATTAAAAGGTATGGCATCATTAACCTCGTATTTGTAAGCCCACCAGTCAGAGAAGGTTGATCCTCCAACACCATGAGCAACCATTTTGTCAGCGACTTTATAACCTTCTAGAATATGCGTGAAGGTGTTGATTCTAAAATCAAATTTTTCGGCAACCTTCATTAGCATATTAATTTCGCTTTGAACATATGAGTGACATGATACAAAACGCTCTCCATTTAAAATTTCGACTAGGGTTTCTAGCTCTATATCTTTTCTGTAAGGTTTACCACTTTTTTGTAATGCTTCATACTCTCTTGCACGCTGAAAGTAGTCTGTATACACTTGTTCTACACCCATTCTGGTTTGCGGAAAACGTGTTTTAGCATTATCACCCCAATTGGATTGTTTTACGTTTTCACCTAAAGCAAATTTGATAAATTTAGGACTATTTTGATACACTAAGTTATCGGCTTTTTCGCCCCATTTTAATTTAATAATTGCTGATCGCCCACCAATAGGATTTGCAGAACCATGTAGTATTTGAGCACTAGTTACACCACCTGCAAGGTTACGATAGATGTCAACATCTTCGGCGTCTAATACATCTTCAATTGTTACTTCTGCGGTGCTATTGTGACCAGCTTCATTAACACTTTCCGTAGCAATGTGTGTATGCTCGTCAATAATACCAGCAGTTAAATGCTTGTCTGTTCCGTCAATAACAGTAGCGTTTCTTTCGTTAAGATTAGACCCTATTTTAGCAATTTTTCCGTTTTTAATTAAAACGTCAGTGTTTTTAACAATACCATCAGCTTCGTTAGTCCAAACAGTAACGTTTTTAAATAATAAGGTTTCTTGTTGCGGTAAACTTTCCATACCATAAGCCATGTTTGGATAGGTTACAGGATATATTTTTGGGGTTTCATCTTCATCATCTTTATCCTTGTCTTCCTTATCCTTTTTATCTTTTAACGCCTCATCTTTGACTTGCTTAGTTGCAATAAACGTCCCTTCGTTTCCGTTAGGATAATACACTTTACCATTTAGTGTTTTAGGGTTTGTAATATTAGAGACTACTCTGATAAACTCTTTTTTAGTGGAGTCTACTGTAGAAAATGTTAATTGCATCCAATTGTCAGAAAAACTGATTTTAGATCCAAATTCCTTATCACTAGTTTTTACTTTAGATTTTAGTTTTTCAATTTCTCCAGAAATTTCTAACTCATACTCTGAATTGTCCAGATTAAAGGTGTAGTTACCACGTAAATCTTTGGTGGTCATTGACGTTAGTTCGTCTTTAATACCAGTCACCCAGTTTTGGTAAATAGTAGTTTCTTTATCAAAAATATCTCCAGAAGTAATCAAAAAGTTGGCATAAGCACCAGCTTTAAGGTGACCTAATTCTGTAGATTTACCGATTATCCCTGCAGGAATAGTAGTTAACGCTTCTAAAGCTTTAGTTTTATCTAGACCATATTTTATAGCTTTTAGTAAGTTTGGCATTAACGTTTTAGCTTCTTTTAATTTATGAGTTGTTAAAGCAAACTGGATATTATTATCGGCTAATATTTTTGGGTTTGCAGGTCTTTGGTTCCAAGCTTTTAAATCTTCAAGACTTACAGATTGTGCTAATAATGGGTCTTCCATATCATAAGCATCCGGGAAATCTAGAGGTAAGATAAACTTTGCATTAGTGTTTTTTATGTCGTTAATTAACTCATACTCATCACCACCACCAACAAAGACATACTGGATGCCAAATTGGTCTCCTAATTTGTCAAAACGTAAGGCATTAACCTTTTTTCCAGCATCAAAGAACTGAACTAGATTTTTGTTAGCAATATAGGCTTCTAAAGCGCGATCTTTTTCTTTAATATTTCCTTTAGCATACCAATCTGCATCATGGTTTACTTGACGTAATAACGCCATAACACCCATTAAAGAAGTAGGGTAGGCTTGTCTAGAGGTTTTACTTTTAGAGGTCCCAGAAAATTGTCCAACTCTGTCGTCCAATAATCTTGTCGCGTCGCTACCAGATGGTGCTAATGTAACTAAAACACCAGTCCCTTGGATAATCCCATCATCAATATGCGAGTTTACCACTCCAAATCCAGCTTTACGTAACTCTTCAGCTTTTTTACTGTCAAACTCAAAATGATCGATAGCATTTTGGTCAGGTCTAATATGGTCATTCCAATAAAAGCCTTCACGACTAGCATCGTACTGTGGACTTCTTCTGTCACCAGAAGCACTAGTAGGTTTTTTAATACCAAAATCTGTGTAAATATCTATAAAAGACGGATAAATAGATTTTCCTGTAACATCAATAACTACCGCGTTTTTGGGTATAGTTACAGAAGCACCAGAGGATACTACTTTTCCATCTTTAATAAGCAAAGTACCCTTGTCAATGACTTGATTGGGGGTTACATAAATTTTTGCGTTTGTTAAAGCAGTGTAATTGGAAGTGTTGGTTTTAACACCGTCGTTTTTTGGAACGTACTCTTGTGCAAAAGATAAATAGCTACACAAAAGCAGGCTTAAGATTGCCCATTTTTTAATCATTATTAGATAGTTTAAGGTTGATAAAAACTAAAGATACACAATAGCCAATATGCCAAACAACACCCAATGCTATTTTAACTTTTTTATAAGATTTTATCTTCTAAATAATTTACCAATAATGCAACCACATAACTGTAGCTATCCATGCCTTTTGCTTGATTGTTGGCTTTTAAATAAGTGGTGTAAGTAGATATAAAAAAGGGCTCTATTGGGTTTTTGTATGCATCCCAAAAATCTCTTACTTCTTGGTAGTTTTTTATAATCCCTTTATTAATAGTCGGTAGTAATTGGTAATATAAATCGGGATTGCGTCTAAAAATTTCGCCCAAACAATGTCTTAATCCAAAAGTATAACCAGAGTATTTAAAGTAAATATTTTCATTACTAATAGTCGCTAAAAATCCAATAAAATTAGCTTCATTTTCTTTAGCATAACCCAATTGGTGCGCCACTTCATGCGCAGCAGTCGTCGGAAATTTATACACAGGAATCATATAATCCACCTGTGCTTCATTAGTTAAAGGGTTTAGATAACCACTAAAACCCATGTAGGTTAAAGGTAGGCTAAATAACGATTTTTTTAAACTTTTAGGATGGTATTCTAACTCTGGAAATGTTTTACTTAATGCAAGATAACTATTTGGAGTTAGCTTTAAAACCTCCTTCTTAGTAAACGGAATATCAATCCTTAAGCTATCATTTTTTGCGATTTGCAAATGTATTGTATTTGATTTTTCAATCAGTTTTTTGGTCACAGTAATTAACTGTTCGGTAGTATAGTCGTCCTCTAAATTTAGATTTTTATGTAACGGGTTACGGTAATAATTAAACCCCCAAAAAACATGAAAAGCAATGTAAATAACACTAGCAGTAGCAGAGATGTCCAGCAGCCAATTAACAGTGTCTTTCCAGATACGTTTAATATTTAAAATTAACCATCGGATTATAAAAATAATACTAAAACCATACACAAGATCGCCAAAACTAAATGGTAACCAGCCTAAAGTATATCTAAATAACTTAGAAATAATAGGGTACAAACCGTTACTATACAACGTGTCAACAGTATCAGGGAATTTAGCCGACAATTTTACTAAAATATACATTGGTATAATTAGTAAGGCAATCCACAGTTTTTTGTTTTTTAGCATGACTCAAAAATAATTAAAATTAGAACCAATCGCTTAGGTTTTTTTAAAAGGTTTCTACCTGCTGTCCGTTATATCTTTTTTATTAGTTTTAGATATATGTCTCACTGCGTTCGACATTCTCAAACTAACATAAAAAAGGATGCCACTAGCATCAGGAGTAGCGACTAGTGTTATTACTATCTTAAAAGGTTTCTAAATATATTTTCAATTTGTACTTTTGTAATTCAATAAAAACAATACAAATGAGTCAAGAAGTTAGAGCTTTAGAGCCAAAAGCATTATGGAATAAATTTGCAGATTTAAACGCAGTACCAAGACCTTCAAAAAAGGAAGAACGCGTGATTAAATTCATGAAAGACTTTGGTGCTAAATTAGGTCTAGAAACTATAGAAGATGAGGTAGGAAACGTCATCATAAAAAAACCAGCAACTGCAGGTATGGAAGACCGTGT
Source organism: uncultured Olleya sp. (assembly GCA_947503885.1). Classification (GTDB taxonomy): domain Bacteria; phylum Bacteroidota; class Bacteroidia; order Flavobacteriales; family Flavobacteriaceae; genus Olleya. The sequence continues at coordinate 78,543 of CANNFD010000004.1, forward strand.
TACTATTGTAATGCAATCTCATTTAGATATGGTACACCAAAAAAATGCAGATACCGATTTTGATTTTGACACACAAGGGATCCAAATGGTTGTAGAAGGTGACTGGGTAAAAGCAAAAGGCACAACGCTTGGTGCAGATAACGGTTTAGGAGTGGCTACAATTATGGCAATTTTAGAAAGTACAGACATCCCACATCCAGCAATTGAGGCTTTGTTTACTATTGATGAAGAAACAGGAATGACTGGTGCAATGGGACTTAAAGGTGGTTTATTATCTGGCGGAATCTTATTAAACCTAGATACCGAAGAAGATGACGAAATTGGTGTAGGTTGTGCAGGTGGTATTGATGTGACTGCAACTAGAACTTACGAGCAAGAAGAAACACCTGAGTTTAAAACAGGATACGAGATAAAAGTAAAAGGCTTACAAGGTGGACACTCTGGTATGCAAATACACGAAGGTTTAGGTAATGCTAACAAAATAATGAACCGATTATTATTTGATGGTTTTGAAAATTTTGGTTTACGTATTTCAGAAATTGATGGAGGTAGTTTACGTAATGCAATCCCAAGAGAGAGTAGAGCAGTAGTAGCTATTGATGCAGTACACGAAGAAGCTTTTATTAACGAAATGGAAACATTAGCTAATAGCATTAAAACAGAACTGAAGACGATGGAACCAGATTTAGAAGTGGAGATTTCTAAAACTGAAACACCAGAATTAATTATGGATCTTGGTGTGCAAGAAGGTTTAACGCGTGCAATTTATGCAGCATTAAATGGAGTGTATCGTATGAGTGCTGATATTCCAGAATTGGTAGAAACTTCTAATAATATTGCACGAGTAATTGTAAAAGATGGTCAGGTTAAAATAGGTTGTTTAACACGTAGCTCTGTAGAAAGTAGTAAAATGGACTTAGCTAACACGTTACGTTCTGCATTTGAGCTTACAGGTTGCGAGGTTGAGTTATCAGGAGATTATCCAGGATGGACACCAAACATGGACAGCTCTATATTAAAAGTGTTAGATAATTTATACCAAAAATTAAATGGCGAAAAAGCGCATATCGCAGCTTGTCACGCTGGATTAGAATGTGGTATTTTAGGACAAAACTATCCAGACATGGAAATGATTAGTTTTGGACCAAACATAAAAGGAGCCCATAGTCCAGATGAACGAGCACAAATATCTTCAGCACAAAAATATTGGAACTTTGTATTAGAGATTTTAAAAGAAATCCCTAAAAAATAATATTACTTTAAAAGAAGGACTATTATATTATAATAAAAAAAAGCACAATCTTAAGATTGTGCTTTTTTTGTTGGAATTAACAATTTTAATATTTCAATAACTATGATTGTTTTTTATAAATAATAGGATGATATTTTTGTATAAAAATGTCAACATCACTAGCAGTTAGTAGGTTTGGGTGTGACATTAATAATAATTGTAATGGCGATTGTCCATTTTTTACAGAAGGTATTTCATAATAATGTTGGTTTAACTTAAACCCATGTCTTGTATAAAACTCTATTCTCCTTTTGTTTAAATTGGATGTTGGCAATTCCACTTCTAGTAAAATTGGCTTGGTATTAAGTGTAATAATTTTTTCTAGGATTAAACTTCCAATACCTTTATTTCGATGGTGTTTGGAGGTTGCAAAATGGTCTATAAATTTATATGATTCAAAGTCCCACCATAAAATAAATCCAATAAATTGATTCTGATCAATTAAAACGTCATAGTGATAATTGTCATTTTTCAAAATATTTGATTGTTCGTCCAACAGCTTTCTTTCTTCAATAGGAAAAGCTTCTTCATAGAGTTGCCATGCTTCCTGAAAAAAATTATCAGTAATATTTTTTAACCTTAAAAGTCTCATTTGTGTTTTTGTGGGCAAAGTATTACAGCAAACTAGTTATAGTAACCTATATGTCATATTAATCTAAAATCTCATAATCAATGTTCAGTTTACGTAATGCTCTTAATGCCGAGCCTGAGTTTTTGTCTCCTACTTCAAAATCTACAGGGTCACCTTCTAAAAGTATGTCGGTTAGCTCGCTTGCTAAGGACTCATTAATATTTATCGAGATTTCTGCAATACATTTTACTATGGCTCTTTTATCTGGTCTTTGAGCATCGCAAGACAATAGGTTAATTTTCATAATTGTACAATTTATTAGTTATAATTATATCCTTGAAATTTTACAAATCACCTTAAATAAAAAAAGTTGCTATATCCATTGTCTAGTAATGTTTATAGCAACTTTAGTTGTTTATCTATGTGGTTTTAGTTAGAATATAATCCTTTAATTTTTTTTAGTTTTATAGTCCACAACTCTAAATCCTCCTTATGTTTTTTAATGTTTTTATGCACTTCTTTTACTAAAGGATTATCAGACTTAACATTTGAGAAAAATTGTAAATTATTTTCAAGTTGAATAATTTCACCTTTAATACCGTCTACTTTTTTCTGAATATAAACACGCTCGTTATCAATAGCTCTACTATCATCTCCAGAGGCTAGTTGGTCCAGTTTATTATCAAACTTAATTAGTTCGGTTTCGGTTTTGTTTAAATCTAAAGCGTTAAATAAATCATTTAGGACTTCATTAAAATCGCTTTCAATTTGACGTTTATTACGCGGAACACGACCAATAGTTTTCCAACTATTAATTTGTGTTTTAATAGTCTCAAGGTCTACTTTTTGGTCTCCAGATAATTTTATGTTTTTAACCTCGGTTAAAAGTGCTTCCTTTTTAGTTAAAGCTTCCTCTTCTTCTGCGCTTGCAGCATTACGTTGTTCTTTTATACGATCAAAATAATGGTTACAAGCACTTTTAAATTGCTTCCAGATTTTGTCACTATCTTTTCTAGGGACATGACCTATTTTTTTCCAATCGCCTTGGATTTTTTTCATTAGTTGTGTAGTTGCCTGAAAGTCATCACTGTCTTTATTAGCTTCTGCAATTTTAACTAATTCTTGTTTTTTCTCTAGGTTTTCGTATTGGTCCTTTTTTAAGTTTTTATAAAAGTCGTTTTTATTTCTATTAAACGCTCTTACTGCTTCTTTAAATTGTGCCCAAGTAGCTTCGTTTACTTTTACAGGTACTTTACCAGCTTTAAAAAACTCTTCCCTTAGGGCTTCAATTTCTTTTATTTTGTTTTGCCAACCACTATGAGTTGTAATTTTTTCGCTAGTTTTTTCTTTAATTAAGGTGATAATTGCCTGCTTGTTTATTAAGTTTTGCTCATAAACAGTGTCTAGATTTTTATAGTAATCTTGACGTTTAGCATTTATCTTTCTGGTTGCTTCTTTAAAACGTTCCCAGATTGGTTCTCTGTGTTCTCTTGCTACAGGACCAAGCTCTTCCTTCCAAATTTTATGTAAATTTTGAAGTTCTCTAAAGGCTCTGTTTGTGTTTTCGTCATTGGCTAAAGCCTCTGCTTGCTCAATAACTTTGGTTTTTAACTCTAAGTTATGCTCAAAATCTTTATCGCGTAGGTCACGGTCTAAATGTAATAAATCGTAAAAACGCTCCACATTAAAATGGTAGCTATTCCAAGCATTATTATATTTGTCTCTAGGTATTGGACCAGCCACTTTCCATTGGTCTTGAAGCTCTTTAAACTTTTTGTATTTAGTGTTCATAGAGTCTTCTGCATCTTCAGTTAATGCTTTTATTTGCTCTATAATTTCTAATCTATTGGTTAGGTTTTGCTTATGGTTTTGCTCTATATTTTTATAGTGCGCATTTAAGCGTTGTCTGTAATCTTTATAGCTGTCTTTAAAACTTTGTTGTAAAGGCGATTGGTATCTAAAGTCAATGATATTACCACCATTGCTTAAAAATTCTTCCTTTTTTTCTTCAAGCAAATCATGAAACTGCTTATCAAACTCAGTTTTTATAGCGTCTACATGCTTTTTAATGGCTTGTACTTTTTCGTTTTTAAGTAAACGGTCAATCTCAATTACCAATTGCTCAAGGTTTAAAGACTCGTAATCTTTATCCTCTATATTATGTCTATCAACGTTACCTTCGTCTTCTGCATCTTCTGCATTAGAGTCCTCAATTTCATTTATAACATCATCATTCTCTTCTGTTGTAGAAGTAGCTTCTTGAGGTGTTTCAGGTTGTGCGTTTTCAATAGTTTCTTTCGTTCCATCTGCATCTTGCAGGTTATCTAGCTCTGACATTTTTAAAATGTTTTTTAGTTGATTTATATGTATTTAGCTTTTAAAGATAGTGACAACTTCAAAAACTACCAATAATTTGTTGATTAAGTCTTTATTATTTGTTTTTATTCCAAATTCGCCATGCTTTTTCTGCTTGAAAAACTAGCATGTCATACCCGTTAATGGTTGTTGCACCTTGCTGTTTACCTTGTTTTAAAAATAAAGTTTGAGAAGGGTTGTAAATTAAATCAAATAAAATATGTTTTGAAGAAATCCCATCATAGGGTAGGATTGGTGCTTGGTCTACATTAGGAAACGTACCAACAGGAGAGCAATTAATAATTATTTGATGATCATTTATAATGTCTTGTGTTAACAAATCATAGGTGTAACTTACATTTTTAGAGGCTTGTCTTGATACAAAATGAAACTCTATTTTTAGTTTATTAAGTACATAAGCAATTGCTTTACTTGCGCCACCAGTACCAAGGATTAATGCTTTTTGATGATGCTTTTTTAAATGTGGTTTTAAACTTTTTTTAAAACCGTAAATATCTGTATTATAGCCTTTAAGTTTACCTTTTTTTGTGAGTTTTATGGTGTTGACAGCTCCTATTTGTTTCGCTTTTTTATCTAAGCTATCTAAATATGGTATAATGGTTTCTTTATACGGAATAGTAACGTTTAAGCCAGCTAAACCTTTAGTAGACAAGACTCTGTCTTTAAAATTTGTGATAGCAGCGATATCAAAATTTTGATAGGTTGCGTCTTTTATATTTTCATCATTAAATTTTATAGAAAAATAATTTTTTGAAAAAGAGTAGGAGATGTCCTTACCAATTAAACCATAGTTACGCATGTGATTGTTTTGTTTTTTGCCCATAAATTTCTAGTGCTAACACGATTGCAATACCTAATAAGGTGTAAATAAAAGCAAGTAATGTTTCAGTGTTTAGTTCTGGTAAGTAACGTTCGTAGTTTTCGATTATTTTTTGTCCTCTAGAATCGTATAATAAATCACCGGTTGTCGCTGTTTTGTAAATCGTGTGTTTAAAAGGCCAAACGACACCTAAAGAGCCTACTATAAAACCAATTATAGAGGCGATTGTTACACTTTTGTAATGTTTTAAAATATAATTAAGGGCATGAGAAAATGTGACAAGACCAACAACAGATCCAATAGTAAATACAGCTAAAACTTTAAGCATCCTAATACGTTCTAAATTAGAAGTAAAGCTAAAATCGCCAACTAAAATGTCTGAAAACGTATCAAATAATGCATTTACTGAGTCTACTAAAAGCAATACATAATTACCTAATAATATTAAAATAAATGATCCTGAAAATCCAGGAAGTGTCATTCCGGAAACGCTTATAATACCGCAGAAAAAGACAAAAATAAGGTTGTCATTTTCTGTAGCAGGATCTAAAAAACTAATAGCTAATCCAAGGACAGCGCCAATTGCTAATGCAAAGTAGGTGGTCGTTTTCCAGTCTTTAAAATCTTTGCTGATATAGTAAATAGACCCTATAATCATTCCAAAAAAGACGCTCCAAACATACAATTGGTAATGGGTTATTAAATAGTCTAGTATTTTTGAAATACTAAAATAACTGACAACCATCCCTAAAAATAACAAGCTTAAAAAACGACCATTTATATAATGGTAAAACGATTTAAAACGCCCTTTAAGAAGTAGTTTAAAGGCTGTTCCGTTTACTCTTTGTAGCGAGTAAATAAACTCTTCGTAAAAACCAGCAACAAATGCAACGACACCGCCAGATACACCAGGAACTTTATTTGCAGCTCCCATTCCTAATCCTTTTAAAATTAAGAACATTTTATCCTTTAATGTGCGCGTGTTTTCCATTTATTTGGCTTTGTTACCTACTTTTTCAAGAATAAAAATAGTTAAAAACCCGGCAATCATTAAGCCAATTGCTAAAAATAATTGTGGGTTAGTGTTAGCGTTTATTTGAGAAAAGGTTGATGGTAACACACTTTGTTCTAAAACTGTTTTGTAGGTTTCAAAATCTAATGTGTTTTGTTGTAAAACACTTAGCGTTTCATATTTAGAAATACCTGTAAATTCTACCACTTTACCGGTTGCATCTTCCATAACCGAAACCGTTTTTTTGTAAGGCCAAACTTTGTTTAGGGAACCTAAAATAAAACCTGTTAGAATTGCTAAAGTAGTGTTGTGATAGTTTTTAAATAACCATTTTAACACATGGCTAAAGCTTAATAAACCCACGATTGCACCACCAGCAAACAGTGCTATTTTTTTAATATCAAAGTCATGAAAAGCATCACTTAATGTTTTGTAAGCGCCTAAAATTACTAAAATAAAGCTTCCTGAGATACCAGGTAAAATCATAGCGCAAATGGCTATTGCACCTGCTATAAATAAAAAGTAGGAGTTAGTGTTACTAGCTAAAGACGGTAGACTTGTAATGTAAAAAGCAATTATAGCGCCTAATATTAAAGCGATTATTGTTTTTGCAGACCACTTATTAATTTGTTTACCTACAAAAAAGATACTAGCTATAATTAAACCAAAAAAGAAAGACCAAATTAAAACGGTATGTTGCTCGATTAGATACTTAGCTAATCTCATAAAAGAGACAAAACTAATAATGATACCAGATAATAGAGCTAATAAAAAGTTACCATTAAGCTGTTTCCAAAATGCAAAAAATCCTTTGGATTTTAAAGTTTTTAATAAAGATAAGTTAACACCACTAATGGTTGTAATTAACTCTTCATAAATACCAGAAATAAAGGCAATGGTACCACCTGATACTCCTGGCACTGCATCTGCTGCTCCCATAGCCATACCTTTTAAGCTTACTAAAAGGTAATCTTTTAAGCGTCTTTGCATAATTTGATTTTGTTAGTAATCAAAGGTATGTAAAAATCGTTTTATGTAAAGATTAAAGTAACTTTTTTAATGCCTTATTAAAGGTTGTAGATTGGTAAACTAACGGAAATAATTCTTCAATAACAAATAACAGTTCTTTATCAAAAGTTAATCCATTTTTTAAGTGATAGCTTCCTTTTTCTGTTTCTAATCTGCTATAATAAATACCAGCTAATCTAAACTCTATTTCAGCATCTTCAGGATAAAACTCGGCTGCTTGTATTAAATTAAGACTTGCAGCTTCTGTTTCGCCTAATTGCACTAGTAAATCTGCTCTTTGTAACCATGAAGCTAACTCGTAATTACCAAGTTCTAAAGCACGTTTATAGCCACGTTCAGATTCTTCCAAAAAGTTTAATCTGTGGTTTATTTTAGCATATAATGTCCAATATACTGCATTTTCTGCATCAATATTTATTGCTTTATTGATATAGTATAGTGCTTTTTGATAGTTTTTTTGTTTGTTGTAAAACTTAGTTATAGCAATCCATCCTTTATCTAATAAAGGGTCTTCTTTTACAGTTTTGTAATAGTATTGTTTTGCTAAATCATTTTGACCTAATTTTTCATGACAACACCCTAATCTTAATAATGCAAAAGAGGTTGGGTCTTCCAGTTCTAGGGTTAATGCATAATTTTCTATAGCTTCATTATAACGTTTAAGTTTTTCTAAAACTTTACCTTTTTCTATATATGCACCAACAAAAGTATCGTCAGATATTATTGCAAACTCGTAAGCGTTTAATGCTTTTTTATAATCCTTTAGGGTGTAATATTGTTTCCCTAATTGATGCCAAGCTACTTCGCAATATGGACTAGTATTTAAATATTCGTTTAAAAATGTAATAGCTTCATCATTTTCATTTAAAAACTCAAAACAATAAATAACATTGTATAATGAAGAGTAATCTTCTGGATCATTTTCTAGGCATCGCATAAAACTTTGCTTTGCCTCTTCAAAATTATCTAAAAACAAGTATTCCATTCCTATTAACGAATGTAATTCTGAGGTTTCTTCTGATAAATCTAATGCAAGTTTTAAAACCTTTATAGCATCTTCGTGCTTATTATCTTTAGATAAAATGTTTGCTTTTTGGATATAAATTTCTTCGTTAGAAGGTTCTAATATATAAAGGGCGTCTAATAACTGATTAGCATCTTTAAGCTTGTTTTCAAATACGTAAATTTCTACTTGAAATAATTTTAAATTAGTAGACGTAGGGTGTTGCTCTAGGCCAAGCTTAACTGCTTTTTTGGCTAGAGAGACTTTACCTTGATTTAGGTAATGGTGTATAATATTTTCAAATTCGTCCGAGTCAAAAAACAACACATTGTTTGTTTTTAACATGGATTCAAATTTTGAAAGAGACATTTTGTTTGGTTCTTCTTGACTAAACTCCATAGGCACTGTTTAGGTGTTTCTATTTTAATAAATGTACTGCACTATTACTTTTTAAATGACATTTGCCACTTTTGTTTTTAACAAAGTAATCAACAATTACAGGTAATTATGTGTTTTTTGATTGATTTGTAGTGACTTAGATGTTATTTATTGTCACTAATTTTATTAAGTAGGTCAATAATAATGCCACAACCTTTCACTATTTCTTCATTACTAATGGTTAAAGGAGGTGTTATACGAATTGCTTTAGGCTCAAACAATAACCAAAACAATATCAGTCCTTGTTTTTGTGCCTCTAAAACGACTTGGTCAGTGACTTTTGCTGATGTAGTGATAGCTGCTAACATTAACCCTCGACCTCTAATTTCAGCAATTAAAGGGTGTTTTAAATGTTGTCTAAATAATTGTTCCTTGATTAATGCTTGTGACATTAAGTCACTTGTAACCACTTCTTTTAATGTCGCTAATGCGGAAGCTGCTATTAGTGGATTACCACCAAATGTAGTGATATGTCCAAGTTTAGGACTATCTTTAAGTTGGTCCATATGTGCTTTTGAAGCAGTAAATGCGCCAATTGGTAATCCGCCACCAAGACCCTTTCCGGTTACAACAATATCGGGGATGACATTATAATTTTCAAAACCAAATAGTTTACCAGTACGACCAATACCTGGTTGGATTTCGTCCAAAATTAAAAGTGCGCCAACTTCATGACACTTAGCTTTTAGTTTTGCTAAATAGTCGTTTTTAGGTTCTATAAAACCGGCCCCACCTTGAATAGTTTCGACAATTACTGCTGCGGTTTTAGTAGTGATATGTTTAAAATGAGGCTCATAATTAAACGTAATATGACTAATATCTGGTAATAAAGGTCTAAAAGGCGCTTTGCGTTCTTCAAAATCCATTAAACTAAGGGATCCCATTGTATTACCATGATACGCATTATGTGCTGCAATTATTTGACTGCGACCTGTAACACGACGTGCTAGTTTTAATGCACCTTCAATAGCCTCTGTACCAGAATTTACCAAATATGTAGATTCCAATGGGTCTGGTAAATGGTTAGCAATAAATTGACATAACTCTACAGCTGGTTGTTGTGCATATTCACCATAAACCATGACATGTAAATATTTGTCGGCTTGGTTTTTTATGGCTTCTACTACTTTTGGGTGACTATGTCCTAATGTACAGGCAGATACACCTGCAACAAAATCTAAATACGCTTTGTTGTTAGTGTCAAAAATATAGCTTCCTTTGGCATGAGAAACTTCTAAAGCTAAAGGGTAGGGCGTCGTTTGTGCTTGGTATTTTAAAAATTGATCCTTCATTAATTTTCCTTTTCAGTATCCTTAACCTGAACCTTTTTTTTTGCTGAAGCCTTTTGACTAAGAGGCGTTTTTGATTTGGGGTTTAAGAATTTTTTTGGAACATTTCTAGACGCTTTCGGTGCTTCGTCTTTTTTATTAAGCTTTTTGTCTTCCGCTTCTTTATCGGCTTTATTAACACGACCGATTAAAGCGTCTCCAAAAAAGGGTTCACCTTCTTGATAAGGTTCTAGTCCTTTAATAACTGGTAGGTTTAAAGGAGGATCGTCTTTAAATAAATCTTCGACAGATTTTGGACGTTCGTCATCACGCCAATCAAAACCTCTAAGTTTTCTGGCGTTTAAAGGCAAGTCTTCTTCTGTGTAAAGTTTTCCTTCAAACTGAGAAATTTTTCTTAGTTCAATAACTTCTTTATCTTCAAAATATATAACGATATCTGCCGATTTTGATTTTTCAATACCTATTAATTCCTGCTTGTCATTTCTACTGAAATTAATAGATTCGGCATTTTTAAGAATATCAACTTGTTTAATATCATTATTGTCATCAAATAATCCTATCAAGCGTTTACCTGAAATTTGATTGTAAGCATCTTTGCTAATCGTGTCTTTACTAATTAAAAAGGCGTTATAAAACACGATGAGCGAATCTAGTTTCTCGGTTTTGGGATTTGATTTTAAATGAATAGTGTCACCGGTCATTTGATTGTCAATATTCCAAAGTATTGGTTTTCTTGCTGCCGAAAACGCGTCCCCTTTATTTAATCGTTTTAAATTGATTAATTGCGTTAGTCCAGTTTTATGGTCTGCATGAATCGAATCTGCTTTAGCGCTAATGTCAGATTTATACACCTTACCATTATAATATCCTCTAGTAATACGATGCTCTGGCTTACCTGTTACCATTAACGTGTCTGCATGCATATAGATGCTGTCCTTTTCTTGAATGGTAATTGCTAAAGCGCGTTTAGTAATAAAAACAGAATCTTTAGCACGATACACTTCTGCATAATGTCCTTTAATAATACTACTATTTATGGTATCTGTAACTGTAATATTATTGGTTGCAGATGCAAAATTGCGGTTTCTGTCAAAAAATAAGCTATCCCCTTCAATCACACGATTGTCGTAGTCTATTCTTGATTTTCTTACAAAATAGCCTGTGTCATTTTTAGTGTTGTAAAATCCGCGTTCGCTATAAATTTTGCTGCTGTCTCCAACAATAGTGGATGGTCCATACATGTAAGCATGTCCATTATCAGAATAGTAATCTAGTGTTTTTGTGTTTAGCTCGTAATCAGGATTGACTAGTTTTACACTATCTACAAAACGATATTTTTTATCATTCATAAAATAATGTCCAATACGACTAGTAATAGTGCCAGATGAGTCTCTGACCACTTTTCCGCCAGATTTATAATACGATTCTTGCTTAGCTCTGTTAAAATAAAGTGTGTCTGAGGTAATGGTAGATTGTGGGTCAGTTAATACAACATCACCACTTGCAAAAGCTAATTGTGTTTTACCTGAATATTCAACATAAGTTGAAGTTAAGTTAATGGTGTCACCTTGTTTCATGTTAACATTACCATAGGCTTCAACAAAATCTTCTTTTCCATAAAAAATGGCTTTGTCGCAAAACATATCAATGCCATCATGGTAAATGTGGACTTGACCTTGGTCACTTCTGGTAAGGATACTTGCTCCTGGAAAGTTTTCTTCGTCAATATCACCAAATGCACCAGAGTCTTTAATCTCGATGGTTTTTTGCTGTGCTATCCCAAATTGCATTATTAGTACAAGGAATAAAAAGTATGTGTATTTATTAAATTTCAAGTTGTAGTATTTTGATACAAAAATAACGATTAAATAGACTTAGTATTATCTATTAGGAATTATTTAAGATGAAAAAACCTGCTATTAAATTGAATAGCAGGCTTATACTTTTTTCTGTAATTTTAGATTACCTAAAAATAGTCTGCTTTCTATCTGGTCCAACAGATACTATTGTAATAGGAAGTTCTAGTTCTTTTTCTAGAAAATCGATATAATCATTAAGTTCTTTTGGAAGGGTAGAAGCTTCAGACATTTCTGTTAAATCTGCAGTCCAACCTTTAAAGTCAGAATATATTGGTTCTATATTTTCAGGTTCTATATTAAACGGTAAATGTGTAATAGTTTCGCCTTTATATTTATAAGCTGTAGCTACTTTTAAAGTTTTAAAACCAGATAGCACATCTGCTTTCATCATCATTAATTGTGTAACACCATTAACTTGACAAGCGTATTTTAGTGCTACTAAGTCTAACCAACCACAACGTCTTGCACGACCTGTTGTTGCTCCAAACTCTTGACCAACTTTAGCCATCATTTCTCCATCTGCATCAAATAGCTCTGTTGGGAATGGTCCAGAACCTACACGTGTTGTGTATGCTTTAAATATCCCAAAAACCTCACCAATTTGGTTAGGCGCAACACCTAAACCTGTACAGGCACCTGCTGCTGTAGTATTACTAGAGGTTACAAATGGATAAGTTCCAAAATCAATATCTAATAATGAGCCTTGAGCTCCTTCTGCTAATATAGATTGTCCTGATTTTTGTGCTTGGTATATGTATTCTTCCGAGTCAATAAACTTTAAAGACTTTAATACTTTTACTGCCGCAAAAAACTCAGTTTCTAATTCTTTTAAATCGTATTGGATATCTACATTATAAAAGTCAATCATAGACTCGTGCTTATTAGCTAATGCGCGATATTTTTCTTTCCAATTGTCTAATTCTAAATCTCCAACACGTAAACCATTACGTCCAGTTTTGTCCATGTATGTTGGTCCAATACCTTTTAAAGTCGAACCAATTTTAGCTTTACCTTTTGAGGCTTCGCTTGCTGCATCTAATAGACGGTGTGTTGGTAATATGATGTGTGCTTTACGAGAAATAAGAAGCGATTTTTTGTAATCCACATCTTGTTCAGCAAGCTTATCTAATTCTTTTTTGAAAATTACAGGGTCTATAACCACCCCGTTTCCAACAAGATTAGTAGCCTTGTCATGGAAAATTCCTGATGGGATAGTGTGTAATACGTGTTTTTTACCATTAAACACTAACGTGTGTCCTGCATTTGGACCACCCTGAAAGCGTGCTATGATATTATATTTGGAAGTTAAAACGTCGACAATTTTTCCTTTGCCTTCATCTCCCCATTGTAAACCAAGTAGTAAATCTACTGCCATTTTTAATTAGTTGTGTTGTTATTATTTTTTTTTCGATTTCCGTAAAAGTATAACGAGTGTTTAGAGATTTCGATATCAAAGACTTCTTCAATTGTTTTTTTAATTGCCTGAATCCTTGGGTCGCAAAACTCTATTACTTCTCCTGTATCCTGAAGTATAACATGGTCATGTTGTTTATCAAAATAAGACTTCTCGTAATGTGCTTGGTTTTTACCAAACTGGTGTTTTCTAACTAATGCGCAATCTAGAAGTAACTCGATAGTATTGTACAGTGTTGCACGACTTACACGATACTTTTTGTTTTTCATGTTTAGATATAGGGATTCTATATCAAAATGCTCATCATTAGAATAGATTTCTTGAAGTATAGCATAACGTTCCGGCGTTTTTCTATGCCCATTCGCTTCTAAAAAAGAAGTGAATACGTTTTTTACAATCTCTTGATTTTTTATATCTGTTTTTGCGCTCATAAATACTTAGCAAATTTACATCTTTTTTTGAGCCTGCAATCATAAAATTTAGACTTTACTTTAAGTGTTATTAGACAGTTATTAACAACATTGTTTTAAACCCTTGTAACCTTGTCAATACCGTTAATTTTTTTAAGATTATCCATTAACTTCTTAAGCATGGTTTTATTGCGTACAATGACATTGATTTTACCTTTAAAAATCCCATCATCGCTCTGAAAACTAATACTATTCATGTTAACATGCATGTTTGAAGAGATGACTTTGGTAATATCATTTACTAAGCCTAAGTTGTCAATACCTGATAAAATTATTTGTGCTGCAAACTCTTGTTGAGAGGAGTCAATCCATCGTGCTTGAATTATACGATAGGCATAATTAGATTGTAAACTTATTGCATTTGGACAGTTTTTTTTATGCACTTTAATTCCGTCATTAATAGTAATAAAACCAAAAACAGAATCTCCGGGTATTGGGTTACAACAATTTGCTAATTTGTAGTCTAGTTTTTCTTCTTCTTTACCAAAAACTAAAAGATCGTATTTTTGGGTAATTTCATCTTTACTAATCTCTTCTTTATTGACACCTGGTTTTCTGGTTATTTTATTTTTAAAATAACTCATTAACGCATTGCTTCTAGATGCAGCATAATCCTTAAGCATACTATTATCAATGTTTCCAGTACCTACACGATAAAATAAATCTAAACTTGTTTTTAAACTAAAATGGCTCACCATTTCGTTTACAGATTTTTCATTTAAAGTAATTTTAAGTTGTTTTAATTTTCTTCTTAAAATCTCTTTACCGTCTTCTGCAATTATTTTAGTGTCCTCTTTTAGTAATGATTTAATTTTACTTCTAGCTCTAGCAGTAGTTGCATAATCAAGCCAGTTAGCATTTGGTTTGGCGTTTTCAGATGTTATTATTTCTACCTGATCACCACTGTTTAACTCGTGACTTAAAGGCACTAATTTTCCGTTTACCTTGGCACCTCTTGTTTTTTTACCAACTTCGGTATGTATACTAAAAGCAAAATCTAATGGTGTAGCCCCTTTTGGAAGCGACTTTAATTCCCCTTTAGGGGTAAATACAAAAATTTCTTTAGAATATAAGTTGAGTTTAAATTGCTCTACAAAATCGACTGCGTTGGTGGACGCATTTTCTAAAGCTTCCTGCAGACGATTAATCCAGATGTCTAAATTGTCTTCTTTATCATCGGTGTTTTTGTATTTGTAGTGTGCAGCGTAGCCTTTTTCTGCGATTTCATTCATCCGCTCACTACGTACTTGTACTTCTACCCATCGTCCTTTAGGCCCCATAACGGTAATGTGGAGCGCTTCGTAACCTGTGGATTTTGGTGACGAAATCCAGTCGCGTAATCGGGTTGGATTGGGTCTAAAATGATCTGTAACTATCGAGTATATTTTCCAAGCTAGAAACTTCTCGTTTTCCCGATCACTTTTATATATAATTCTAACTGCAAATTTATCGTAGATTTCATCAAAAGAAATCCCTTGTTTGTCTATTTTTCGTTTAATTGAAAAAATAGATTTTGGACGTCCTTTAATGTTGTAATTTAAACCTTCTTTATCTAAAGATTTTTTTATAACATCACTAAACTCTTCAATATAAGCATCTTGCTCTTCTTTGCTTTCTTTGATTTTTAATAAAATGTCATTGTAAACTTCAGGTTCTGTATATTTTAATCCAAGGTCTTCTAATTCGGTTTTAATATTATATAGTCCAATCCTATGTGCTAAAGGGGCGTAAATATATAAAGTTTCTGAAGCTATTTTTTCTTGTTTATCAGGACGCATACTGTCCATGGTTTGCATGTTATGCAAACGGTCTGCTATTTTTATAATAATTACTCTAACATCATCATTTAATGTTAGTAGCATTTTCCTGAAGTTTTCAGCTTGTAAAGACACGTCCATGTCTTTTTCTCTACTTAAAGTCGAAATTTTTGTCAGTCCATCTACAATCTTAGCTACAGTTTCGCCAAATAAATCTTCAATGTCTTTAATGGTGTAGTTTTCGTTATCTTCTACAACATCGTGTAGTAGGGCTGCTGCAATAGAAGTTGCATCCAATCCAATTTGTTGAGCAACAATTTTAGCAACTGCAATTGGATGAAAAATATAGGCTTCACCACTTTTTCTGCGTTGCGGACGATGTGCTTCAACTGCTACATCAAATGCTTTTCTAATTAATTTTTTATCTTCCTTTGATAAAGTACGATAACTAACTTTTAAAAGCTGTTTGTAGGCTTTAGCGATTTCAGCATTTTCTTTTTCAATATCGATATCTGTCATAGACTATTCTACTTCATTAAAAATGGAATGAATACTAAAAATACTACAAAATTATGAATAGACAACACCCTATTTACTAATTTTGAATAAAACTGAATAACCTGCTTTTTTTATTGCTAATATGAAGTTGAAATTTTACTGTTCTTTATAAACTTCCATTTTTAAACCCATACCATAGTTGTTTAAACCTGCGTTTAATAGGTTAGAGTTTTTGATGTTTTTTTTGTCAAAAAGCACCCATTGTCCATTGTTTTGAAAAATGCGTTTGACATAAGTTGTTTTATCTTCAATTTGATCTGTAAATGGCAATAAAGGTCTAAAAGTGGTTGATACTTTTATAATACCACGCCTAGTTTTAACTTCTTTATATTTTTTGTTTGGTAATAGCTTACCGTTTTTATCTGTAAATCCTAAGACTTGAATGGACACAAAAATGCCATCTTTTGGTATAAAAATATCAAAACCAGAGACGTCAAATTCAAATACAGGCTTGGTGTCTTGCGTAGCGATAAAAACTATTTTTTCGTAAGTCACAACATCTCCCGGAAGCCCTTTATGGTTTTTGTAAAATTGGACTCTAAATAAGGTGGAAAATGGTCGTTTTTCTTTTTTCTTATTACCTCTTTTATTCCAGTCTTTAGCTTCGGTTTTAATAGGTAGTAATAGTTTTGTTAAGTGTTTTGGTTTAGCATCATTATTTGGAAAAAATACAGCAATTTCGCTTTCTATTGTTGGTAGCCAACATTTAAAATAATCGTTATGATCGGTTGGTTTTAAAGTAACTTCTTTAAATTTTCCAGTAGGTCTAGCTGTTACTATAACTTCGTCCAGTAAATCGGATTGAGGTGCTAAAAATAGTGTGTCTTTTAATGACGAAGAAACTAATTTTATGTCTTTATAGCCTAAAGCAGAAATAAATAAAGAGTCAATATCTGCATATAATTTTTTAGTGAAGAAAAACTGACCATCATCATCAGCAAATATTCCGTTTCCGTTTCCAAATGAAATCGTTGCAAACGACACTCCTTTTTTTGAAATACTATCTATAATTGTGGTTTGTCCAAAACTATTGATTGTAAATACAATGGAAAGGCATAAAATGATATGTTTAAACTTCATATTACTAATTGTTCAGATTTAATACCAACGTTTTTTCTTCTTTTTAGAGGCTTCACTTTTACGTCCTTTTTTGTGTTTACTTCCTTTTTTAGCAGATTTATGCACAATAGGTTTTGCTTTTGGATCTAATGGGAATGGATGGTCGTCCATAACATCTAATTGTAAATGTATCAGTTTTTGTATATCTGCTAAATAGGTTTTCTCGTCAGCACTACATAGTGAGTATGCCATACCTGATTGCCCAGCACGAGCTGTACGACCAATCCTGTGCACGTAAGTTTCTGGGACACTTGGTAAGTCAAAATTAACTACCGCATCCAAATGGTCAATATCAATACCACGTGCAGCAACATCTGTTGCAATCAAGATATTAACTTCTTTTTTCTTAAATTTATTTAAAGCGTCTTGTCGCGCAGTTTGACTTTTATCACCATGTATGCTATCTGCTAAGTAGCCATTTTTAATTAAGGTTTTTTCTAACTTATCTACACCATATTTAGTGCGTCTAAATATAATAATGTTCCCTTTTATAGTATTACGTAGTAAGTGTAAGCAAAGCTCGATTTTATCCTTTTTTGGTACAAAATAAACTAACTGATTAACGTTTTTTGAAGTCGAACTGTTTTGTGCTACCTCAATACGTTTTGGGTCGGTAAGTATTGTGCTAGCTAATTGCTCCACCTTAAAAGGAATGGTTGCAGAAAACAATAGTGTTTGTTTTGTTTTAGGACATAAGCGTTCGATTTTTTTGACATCATCAATAAATCCCATGTCTAGCATTAAATCTGCTTCGTCTAATACTAAGGTTTGGATGTAATCTAGATTAATTACATCTTGCTTGTGTAAATCTAATAAACGACCAGGAGTTGCAATTAAAATGTCAACGCCTTTGCGTAAAACTTCTATTTGAGGCTCAATTGATGCGCCACCAAAAATGACTGCACTTTCAAGATTAGTATAAGTGGCGTAAGCTTTAAAGTTTTCTGAAATTTGTATTGCTAATTCACGCGTTGGACTTACAATTAATGCTTTAATTTTTCTGCCTTTTTTAGGCGAATCTTGCTTGTCAAATAATAACTGTAAAATAGGTAATGCAAATGCAGCAGTTTTACCTGTTCCTGTTTGTGCAGAAACAATAACATCTTTTTTGTCTAGTACTGACGGAATTGTTTTTTCCTGTACTAAAGTAGGGTTGTCGTATCCTTTTTCGGCAATGGCGCGTAAAATAGGTCTGTTAAGTTGTAAATCTTTAAATGACATGAATAATTATTTACTACAAAGGTAGTTTTTTCCAAGCATTTAATGTTGTTTATATTTTTTTGAATGTATCTGCTCTATTTATATTAATTAACATCTATAGTGTAAGTTGCTACAATGTCGTTTTTAATTTTTAAGTGAACATCAAATGTCGTCTTGTTTTTAAATGCATAAGTAAAAGACACTAAATCGTTATCGATTTTTAGATTATTTATTTTAAAAGGAATTTGTTTAAAACCATATAATTGAACAAGTGATACATCTTCTATTTTTATGGTGTTTAGTGCTTTAAAACTAAAGGTTACTTTGTCTTTTAATTTAACAGTTGTGTATAGATTATTAGGAGTTATTGGAAGTGTTTTATGTAAAAATGTATTGGCATATACAATTGGCGAAGCAGTAAAATCTGTATCAAGTAAAGTGTCATTTAGCAGCCACTTTTTTTCTAGAGGATAATGGTTTTTAGCAAATAGTCTTGGGTCTGTTAAAAAGTAACCTAAGTTATAGTCTTTTATAAAAACATCATTTATAAAATAACCGCTAGACCAAGTGGCATCACACAAATACCATTTGTCATTTAGTTTTACTGCATTCCAAGAGTGATTGGCAAGCTCTAAACTTGTAACATTAGTAGTGGTTGATCGTCCATAACCGTTAATAATTGCACATTCTATATCTGCTAAAAAACATAACTCTTTAATTAAGTACGCATAACCAGTACACATAGTTTTTTTCTGTTTTCTTAATTTTTTAAAAGCTGTTTTTTTATAAGCGTTATTCCATTTTAAGTAAGCAATACTATCATTTTTATATTTTTTTCGATTTTTACTTACTTTGTTATCTTGTACTAAATCCCCTTTAATGTTTAGACAAACCCAAGTGTAAATTGCTCTAAATTTTTCAGCTTTAGTATGTAATTTATTAGTTAGGTTATGCGCAAGTAATGGTAAGTTTTCTAAGCTAGCATCTGCATTTAATTTAGCAATGTTATCTGCTCTGGTAAAATCGATAGCTTTAAAATCTGATACTTGCGCAATAGCACTGTTAAGTATAAGTAAGAAAAATAGTAGGCTTACGTTTTTCATAAAAAATTAATTATTTCTTTTTAGAAGAATATACTTCATCTACTGCAACTTTACCCATCATAATATATGTGTCATTGTTTAGGCTAACATTTAACGCAATATTTGAAGTTAAATTTTCATCTTTAATGGTTACTTTTTTAGACTGGTAACCAACATAGCTAAAAACTAATACATCACCTTGTTTTAGTTTTTTAGGAAACTCAAAATTACCATCAAAATCTGAAGTTACTCCAGTACTTGTGCCTTGTAAAACAACGTTTACACTTGGTAGTGGTAATCCTGTTTCGTCATAAATAGTTCCGCTAACAGTAACCTCATTATTAGTTTGACTTGCATTTATTTTAGAGGCATTATTAGTCAGTCCTTTATCTTGTGCAGTTGCGGTGGTTAAGGAAAATATTGCTAAACAAGCTAATCCTACTGCACTTATAAAACTTAATTTGCTTTTTTTAGAGGTAGTTTTGTAAGTTTTTAACTGAGTGTTTTTAAATCTGCCACAAGTATTTTGATTGTCTTTTTTGTTGAAAAAAGTAGTAATCTGATCCGTGTTCATATTAGTAAAATCTACCACTTCTTTTGTGCAAGAATTGCAAAAACCTCCATTTGGAGTAGGTGTAAATTGATTAAATTTTTCTGAACAAGGAGACGTAATGTTTAAGCTAATTTGATTTTTCATGATATATAAGTTTAGATGTTACTATACATCAAATCTATATATCTATTAGGTGTTATAAAACCCGCAATTAGTAAACTGTGCTTTTGGGTTAGGGAAGTGTCTTTTTAGTCAAGTTAAACTAAAATGTAGTAATACAGGATGCTTATTCTTTTACACCTTGTGGTTGTTTAGCGTTTTCAGGATTTGTGCCTTTTAAAGAATATACATACGCAGTAAGCTGTCCTACTTGTTCTGGGTTAAACAAGCTTTTCCAGGAAATCATTCCTTTTCCTGCAACACCAAAAGATATGGTTTTGGCAATTTCTAATTTGCTGCCACCATGTAGCCAATAGTCATCTGTTAAGTTTGGGCCAATACCACCAGCACCGTTTTGTCTGTGACAGGCAATGCAATTTATAGTAAATAATTTTTTGCCCAATTCTATGCTGTCTTCATTATTTGCAACTTTAAGAAGTGTACTGTTTTTATCAAAACTAACTTTATCCCAAACCGATGTTTCTTTATCAAATGCTTTTTGTTCAATGCTGATAATTTTCTTATAATAGTTACTTGTTGGTATTTGACGTAAGTAAGCAATTAGTGCTAGTGTTTCTGTGTTTTCAATAGGTTCCGATATCTTTAAAGTATTATAAATTACATTTGCCTGGTCAATTAAAGTGTCCCATAATTTATCAGGATTGGTTGCCAAATTGTTTTCTTCTGCAATTTTAGAGACCGTTTTTTTATTAAGTTGTTTTTTAGCTAGTTTAGAGTAAGCCGGCATTTTAGCGTCATACATGACCATTTTTGGTTGGTCTAAATAATGAAACAACCAATTGTTAGAGTATTTTCCGCCAAGTCCATCTAAACTAATTAGTTGATTGGTTTGGTTTTTAATATGTTGCGTATGACATTGGCTACAAGATTCTCTAGTATATATTTTTTGACCATAAGCAGCTAAAATAGTATTATCTGTATTAGGTATTGCTTGGTAAATAGACGTGTTATTTTTTATAGCACAATTTTGAAAAGCTGTAATTATAATTATAAATAATATTAAGATGGATAAAACTTTTTTCATAGTTGGGTTGTTTGTACCTTTTTATGGGCACGCTTATCTAATTTAAGATAGGCTATAGTTGTAGCAATCCAAAATTTTTAAGTTTCTGAATTGGTTTAGAAAACCAAAATAACTCAAAATCTTCAAACTGAGTTTCAAAATCCTTTTTTAATGCCGAAAAAGAGATTGGTTTACCAACAGAAGGTTTTATGCTTTCAAGTGTGTCAAGCAACCATTCGCCTTCAGGCTTATTTACTGAAATTTCAAGTCTGTCCGTTTTGTCATGAAACGTTAATTCTAATATTTCATTTGTAAACCCTTTTTTAGTTTTTGTGCGTTCTGTAACTAATGGTAAATGACCTAGCCATACTATTTTAGCAGTGGGTTTTGTGGTTAATGTAGTTTCGGTATTTAAGCAATCTTCAATATAAAATCGTGTAATTGTGCTTTGCGGAATTTTAAAATCAAACCAGTCTTGCAAGTCTAGGTCAAACCCAATACCATGCATAAAGTTGAATAACGATTTTTTTAAACCGAAGCTAAACAGACTATGATCAATCCCAGTTTTGTCGGTAAAATCAACATCATTATTTGCAAATGTAATAGCCTTATAGTTAGGTGTTACTCCAAATTCTGAAGGATTTAAACCAATAGGGCTGTGGGTTGTTAAAGCAAATTGATGCCAAAAACCTGATTGAATAATACCAAGCTGAAACAATTGCCTAACCATCTCTAAACTGTCCACCGTTTCCTGAACAGTTTGCGTTGGATAACCATACATTAAATAGGAATGCACCATAATGTTGGCTTGTGTAAAGTTTCTAGTTACTTGTGCAACTTGCTCTACCGTTACCCCTTTGTCAATTAACTTTAATAAACGGTCTGATGCCACTTCTAATCCGCCAGAGACAGCTATACAACCCGATGCTTTTAGTAAAAAGCAAAGATCTTGAGTAAAGTTTTTTTCAAATCTAATATTGGTCCACCATGTAACGGTTAGTTTTCGTTTTATAATTTCTAACGCTAAGGCTTTCATTAATGCAGGAGGTGCAGCTTCGTCTACAAAATGAAATCCGTTTTCTCCGGTTTGTTCAATTAGTTGTTCCATTCTGTCCACTAATAGTGAAGCAGCAATGGGCTCGTAAATTTTAATATAATCTAAAGATATGTCGCAAAACGTACATTTCCCCCAATAACAACCATGTGCCATAGTTAGTTTGTTCCAACGTCCATCGCTCCATAAACTGTGCATTGGATTAGCAATTTCTATAACAGAAATATAATCGTCTAATCGCAAGTCAGAATAGTCAGGTGTGCCTACTTGTACCTGTTTGTAATCTGGTTTTGTAGTATTGTTTTTGTAGGTTACAATTCCGTTTTCAAGTAGGAAGGTTCTCTTAAACTCGTTTTCTGAGACTCCATTATTATATTCAGATTTACACACCGCTTTGTGTAATAATTCGATAGGTAATTCGCCATCATCAAGAGTAATAAAGTCAAAAAACTCGAATACACGTTTGTCAGTTACTTGTCGTAATTCTGTATTAGGAAAACCACCACCCATTGTAATTTTAATACTTGGGTAATTAGCTTTTATAAACTGTGCACATCTAAACGCACTATATAAATTACCTGGAAAGGGAACTGAAAACCCTACTAGTTTTGGTTGGACCGTGTTTAAGCGCTCCTTTAAAATAGTAAGTGTTAGCTCATCAATAAATGAAGGTTGATTTTGTAGGCTATCATATAAATCGTCAAAAGCATTAGCACTTTGTCCTAGACGCTCTGCATATCTACTAAATCCAAAATTAGGATCAATACATTCAATTATAAAATCGGATAAATCTTCAAGATATAAGGTTGCTAAATGTTTGGCTTTATCTTGCATTCCCATTTCTCCAAACGCCCAATCTAAATCTTCTAATTGATCAAATCTAGAGGCTTGTGGTAAAAAATTACTAGTACAAATTTGTCTAGCTAACGTTTGGTTTTTGCCTTGTAAAAATAAAATTACTGCATCTAATGGTTGTAAGTAATCCTCCTTTAGAGTATAAATACGTTGACCATTTTCTGATGTAATGGTGTTGTTTTTGATTGCTAAATCAAATAATTTTTCAAAGGTCTTTTTGCTAAATAACTCCAAGATTACCTCTATCCCTAAATCCATCTGAAATACTGAAACATCAATGGTATTTAAAAACCCTTTTAAATATGCAGTCGCAGGGTAAGGTGTGTTTAATTGAGTAAAAGGAGGTGTTATTAGTAAAAGGTCTTTCAATTGAAAAATATTTAAAGCAAGTGCAAAGGTAACTGAAAATAGATTAAATAGTAGTTACACTAAAAGAGGTGAAAAGATATTTAATAAATTAGTCTTTTTATTAGACCAATCAAGTCTTTTCATTATTTAAAATACTAGCAACCGCTTGTTTGTACTTAACCGGATTACTGGCTTTTTTTATGGCTTTGTATGTTTTTTGAGGATTAGAAAACGACTGAGAGAAAAACTCCCAAAAGCCTAGCATTTTCATTTTAATTGGTGTTGGACCAGAAAGATAGTCGTCGTATTGTTGATATATTGTATCGTGGAATTCGCTAAAAATCTCCCAACGATTTTTAGGATATTCTGTGGTATTGTTTTTAATCATACTTGGTAAAAACGGATCAGCAATTAGACCGCGACCAATCATAAAATGGTCTATACTAGGAAAGCGTGATTCCATTTTTTTAAAAGACGCGACACTAGTAATATCACCGTTATAATACAGTTTATGTTTTGTATTTTGTGTACAACGATCAAAAGCGTCTAAATCTACAGGACCTTTGTATAATTGCTTACCTATTCTGGCATGAATCGCAATATTTTTAAGCGGATAACTATCTAAGATCGGGAAGGTGTCTAAAATTTCTTCTGCATGGTCGTAGCCCATTCTCATTTTCATGGAGACAGTAATATCACTTTCGTTGTGAGCACGTTTTAAAATCTCGTCAATTTTAGTAGGGTTGCATATTAATCCAGAACCCATTCCGGATTTAGTAACCATTGGATAAGGACAACCTAAATTCCAGTTTAACTCATTATAGCCTAAACTTTGGACATACTTAACAACAAACATAAACTCGTCTGCATCATTAGTCATGACTTGAGGAATCACGTTTAGGGTCGTATTATTTTCTGGAAGTAAATCTAATTGGTAGGATTGCTTAATTTTTAATTTTCCGTTTAGCCTAATATATGGTGCATAAAACGTGTCTATACCACCAAAATAGTGATGAAATGCATTACGAAATCTAAAATCCGTAAAACCTTGTAATGGGGAAGACAATAATGTAATTGACATCTATAAAATTAAGTTGGGCAAATATAGTTTCAAAAAGTTAGAATTAAGACAAGAAATTTAGACTTGTATATATTCTTAATTAATTGAACGAATTTTATTTGATTTCAGATAATTTGAAGCTTTTGTAGGCACCAAGTAATCCAAACAATGACAGTACTAAAACAACACCTTCAATAGACAGTAAAGAAACCAAAGCACTTAAGCCACCAGTTACTAATAATATTAAGCCTATTACGGTGTTGCTTACAGAAACATAATCTGTACGTTTATTACCTTTAGCCATATCTACAATGTAAGTTTTTCTGCCTAATCGTACACCTCCATGTGCTATTCCTAAAATAAAAAATGCGACAGGGTATAACCAAACTAGAGTTCTTATAGTATCAAAGTAGCTAACAATAAAAAAGGTGATAATACCTAAAGCAGATGCTATTGTTACAGCAATAGCCATAACGTTTTTACTAGATTTATCGGCTAATCGCCCCCAGGTTGGCGCGCTTATAATTGCAGCGATACCTCTTGCAATAATAAATAAACCAAGTAAATAAGCTTCTTTACCAATATATTTTTGAGATAATACAATATAATAAGGTGCTGTTAAAGCAGAACATAATAATAGTGATCTTGCTATTACAAAAGCTCTAAAATTAGGATCTGTTTTTAGTAGTCTTAATTTTGAAAGAAAACCAGATTGTTGGTCATTATCCGTTTGAATAGTTTCTGGAAACTCTTTTATTCTAGAATATATTAATGCTGCAATCAACCACATAACTGAAGCAAAAAAGATTAGATTACTGTAAAATGTTATGGTTTGCTCGTTTTTAGATTGATATAAAATAAAAAGCCCAGCAGCTAAAACTAAAATACCTGAGATGGACACGGTATATCCTTTTAATTTTCCTCGTCTAGTTTTTGGGATGGTTTTTCCGGTAACATCTTTAGAGGATATCGAGCACAAGCTTCTTGACAAGCTAAATAAAATAACAGCAGCTATTATTAACCAACCTGCAGTTGTACCTTCAAAATATAAGGTTATAAAACCAATTGAGGCAATTGCCAAAAATTGAAATAACGACCCCATTACCCAAATCCATTTTCTTATAGGTTGTTGTTTTACAAATTTAGATAAATAAACCTGCGGTACCATTGATCCTGATTCTCTAATTGGGACTATTAAACTTATTAAATAAACAGGCGCACTAACATAGCTCATTAACCAAGTTAATACAGTTTTAGGATTGCTTAGCGTGTCACCAAGCTTAGAAAACACGCTGCTAAAAATTAGTAAAAAATAATTTTTAGGAACATGTTTACAAGCCTCTTGGGTAATATCTTTACAGACACGTTCTTCTGTTTCGTTATTTAAATAACGATATAGCTTTTCTAATTTTGACAAAGTGTTATGTCTTTATTTTAAAGAAGGTTGTAATATTGCTTCTAGATTAATCTATCACTTTTAATCTGTAATAGGTATTACTTTTTAGTTGCATTATCTAGTGCATCTTTACCACCTAAAACAGGTAATGTTAGACGTGTTTTATTTAAATCAACAGTTAAAACTGTACCGGGTTTTGGATGAATAGTAAACTCTTTATCACTTGAAAAGATCATCAACCCAATTTTTTGACCAGCTTTAATAATTTGATCGTCTGGTTGTAATTTAAACGTCAAATCATAGAATTTTCCGGGTTTTAAAGGGTTACTTTGTCTTATTGATTTATGGTTTTGCGGGTCTGCCCAGCCACGAGTAATAATATTATCTGTAATGACTTTTACTTCGTTTTCAAAAGGAAGCGAAACTAACCAAACCGATAAGTTAGCTGCAGGTTTACTACTAGATAAGCTAATTGTAATTTCGGCTTCACCAGATATATGTACATCTTCATTTAAAATAGCAGTACTATATAATAATCTGTTTTTAGAGTAGGTAGCTTGCGCATGATCTTTCCCAGTAATGGTAAAATCATCTATTAACACTTCTGATTTTTGTTTTTTATTAGGCGCTATTGTTGTTAAAGCACCTTCTTTATTTCCGCCATTATTTAAATACAATGTTACGTTTTTAGCATCGGGATTTGGATAAGCTTCATACGCAGTAGGTTGGTCTTGTCTATCGTTTTCTCTAACAATCCAAGCTTGTGCATCTTTTTCGACATCATTTTTAACTCCGTGTAAATATCTTGTAAACCAACGGTTCATCATTGTCATTGGTGGTGGTCCACCATGTCCATTTTGATGGTAATAGACTTGTGTTGGCAAGCCCATTGCTTTTGCTTTTTGGTAAATACGGTTACTGTGTTCTGGCATTACATTCCAATCGTTAAAACCGTGTGCCATTAGTAAGGCAGCTTTCATACCTTCCATTTGGTTTAGGTAATCACGTCCAGCCCAAAAATCATTATAATCTCCTGTTTTTCTGTCCATACCGTTTGCCATTTCTGTATCTCTAACGGTTTTGTTATTGTAGGGACGTTTACTCTCGTCACCACTATGGATAAAGTCATATAATACATCTATATCTTCACCTAAATAACCTCCAGGCGAGCGCACTAAACCATTAGATCTGTAATAATGATAATAGGATGTATTTGGTGCTATTGGGATAATAGCTTCTAAGCCTTCTACACCTGTAGTTGCTGCAGCTAGAGGTAGTGTACCATTATAAGAAGTACCGGTCATACCTACTTTACCTGTGGACCAAGTTGCTTCAACTTGTTCTTGTCCATCTGGTGTTGTGTAACCTTTTGCACGACCATTTAACCAGTCTATGACTGCTTTTGGTGCAAGGGTTTCGTTTTCTCCACCAACGGTTGGGCTACCTTGTGATAATCCAGTACCTGGAGAAGAGGAGTGTACCACAATATAACCACGAGGTACCCATTTTAAAATATGCGAATTTGAAATTATTGGACGCTTTCCTCTGCGTGTAACTTCTGGATGTGAGCGTGCTTGAGTAGGTAAATCGCCTAATTCGTGCTCTACATTCCACATTATACCAGGTACATCCGGTGCAACACCTGCAAAATAAGGGCTAGTAACATATATAATAGGTAGTTTTAAACCTTCAGTATCTGTTTGTTTTGGTCTAGTTACAGACACATGCATCCTATCTAATTTATCGTCACCATCTGTGTTAAAAGTAGTCTCTACCCAAAGGTCATGTCTAATCCAATCTTTAGGACTGCTAAAGCCTTCTACTATTTGTGCTTCTCCGTTTTCAAAAACAGGAACGGTTTTGTCTTGTGCAAAACTAATTGTAGTTATTAAAAATAATAATGTAAATAAATTGGATGATAATTGTTTTAACGTCATAATAACTGCTTGTAAATTTATTGGCTACAAGTTAGTTATTTTTTAGGAATAGGGAAGAGGTTTGATGTTAAGGGAATTGTAAAATTATTAGATTGATTATGAAAGTAGAAGATAATGTTGCTTTATTATTATAATAATGAGTTTAAGTACAAAAAAACCACCTTGTTAGGTGGTTTTTAATTTCCGTTATAGCGGTATTGCTAATTTGCTATTGCATCTTTTTTGTACAACTTATAAAACAAGGTTGGTAAAAACCCAAAGTTAAATAGTAAAAACCCAATAAATAGTATCATACCGGAATAAGGCCAATGCATGATTTTAAACATTGTTGCTGTACTTAGTGTAAACAAGGCTAAAAAGCCTAAAACATAAACTGATTTTTTCATTTTGATTGATTTTAATGTTCGTATTAAGATTGATATTTAAGTGATTGGTCTTTATGTTTACTGTAAAAATATAAGGGTAATGTCATAAGGATTAAGCACACAAAACCTATAAATATTAACATGCCTGCGTATGGCCAATGCATGATTTTAAATAGACTGCCAGTAGCTATAAGCATGGCAGTTATAAGCTCTAGAAAGGATAGTAGTCTTTTTCGGTTTTTAGAAGACTTAAGATATAGTTGAGCGTTGGTTTCTCTTTGTATTTGGTTGATGTGTAAATATCCACCAAATTGCTGTATTGCTTGTTGATAGGCTTGGTCAAAATTAGTATTATCGGCTTGTTCTATATAAGAGCAAATATGATCTAAGATGTCCTCTTTTAAGTCTTGATTTTTTAAACCATATAACTTTAAATTAGTAGAGATATAGTCTATTTGTTTGTCGGAAAGTATCATTTTAAAGTTGGTTTAGGATTAAATATTAACGATAACGTTTTTATAAAATCGTTAATCTGGTTGGTTTGATCTGCAATGACTTGCTTACCAGATTTTGTTACCGAATAGTATTTACGGACACGTTTGCCAATGTATACTTTTTCGGTTTTTAAAACTTTATTGTTTTCTAACTTATGTAAAATAGGGTATAAGGCACCTTCAGAGATGTCTATTTTTCCTTTAGTTAGGTCTTTTACCTTTTGGGTAATCTCATAACCATACATTTTTTCATGTTGACTTAACAACTTTAAAATGATAGGTTGTAGAGTTCCTTTTGTGAGTTCTTTGCTATACATATGTCAAATATACATTTTTTGTAAATACATTTTATTAAAATGTATATTTTTTTTTAAAATTTTAAAAAAAAACCACCTTGTTAGGTGGTTTTTAATGCTTTGATATCTAAAATTGTTTTATTCCAAAGTGATAATTAAATCGTTTTGTTTAACCATTTTACCTTCTTTCAAGGTTACAGATTTTACTTTTCCTGTTTTAAAAGCGACAACTGTAGTTTCCATTTTCATGGCTTCAATTATAAATAAAGGATCGTTTTCTTTAACGACTTGTCCTTTTTTAACTAACACTTTATAAAGTGAACCTTGTAAAGGGGCGCCAATCTGATTAGCATCTGCAGGATCTACTTTAGTATGTTCTTCTTTTGTAATATTTAGCGATTTGTCTAGTACTTTTACAAAACGGTTTTCTCCATTAACTCTAAAAAATACGGTTCTCATACCTTCTTCATTAGGGATTCCAACAGATAGTAATTTAACAATAATTGTTTTTCCGGGTTCTAGCTCGATAGACGTTTCTTCACGTAACTTCATACCGTAAAAGAAATTTTTAGTTGGTACTAATGCTAAGTTTCCGTAAAGTTTATAGTTTTCGTGAGCTTGCTCGAATACTTTAGGGTATAAGGTGTATGATAAAAAGTCTTCAATCTCAATAGCACGTGTAAAACCTTTTTGGAATTTCTTTTTGAAGGTTTCAAACTCTTCATCAAAATTTATAGGTTCTAAATGCGCATTTGGTCTGTCTTTATATGCTTTGTGGTTTTTAAGGATAATCTTTTGAAGCTTAGCAGGAAATCCTCCAACTGGTTGTCCTAAATCGCCTTTAAAGAAATTAATTACTGATTCTGGAAACGAAATCTCTTCACCACGTTGCATAACATCTTCCGGTGTCAGGTTATTGGTTACCATAAAAATAGCCATGTCACCAACTACTTTAGAGCTTGGTGTAACTTTAATTAAATTGCCAAACATGGTATTGACCTGTGCGTACATTTTTTTAACTTCTTCAAAACGGTCGCCTAATCCTAAAGCAGTTGCTTGTGGGCGTAGGTTAGAGTATTGTCCACCAGGGATTTCATGCTGAAATACTTCGGCAGTTCCTGCTTTTAAACCAGACTCGAAAGGGTAGTACATCTCGCGAGTATCTTCCCAGAAATTTGAAAACTGATTTAATGAGTTTATTTCAAACTCATGTGCTCTTGGTTGGTATTTCATCATCTCTACAACTGCATTAAAGTTAGGTTGAGAGGTTAATCCTGAAAGCCCCCCTAATGCTACATCTACCACGTCAATACCAGCTTCAATAGCTTTTAAATATGTAGCAGTTTGTAAGGATGAGGTGTCGTGTGTATGTAAGTGTATTGGGATGTTTACGGTGTCTTTTAAAGCACCTATTAATTGGGTAGCAGCATAAGGTTTTAATAAACCAGCCATATCTTTAATGGCTAACATATGTGCTCCAGCGTTTTCTAAATCTTTAGCTAATTGCGTGTAATATTTAAGGTTGTACTTTGTTTGATTAACATCCAAAATATCTCCTGTGTAACTAATCGCACCTTCTGCAATACCGCCTGTTTTGTTTCTAACATAACTAATACTTGGCTCCATTGCTTTTACCCAGTTTAACGAGTCAAATATTCTGAAAATATCAACGCCATTTTCCCAAGATTTTTCAACAAATTTTTCGATTAAATTATCTGGATAGGCTTTGTAACCCACGCCATTAGAGCCACGTAATAACATTTGAAACAGGATATTTGGTACAGCTTTACGTAACTCGCGTAATCGTGTCCAAGGACTTTCGTGTAAAAAGCGTAAACAAACATCAAAAGTGGCACCTCCCCAAACTTCCATACTAAAAGTGTTTGGATGGTTTTTTGCAAAACTTTCTGCTACTTTAAGCATGTCAAAAGTCCGCATTCTGGTAGCTAATAATGATTGGTGCGCATCACGCATTGTTGTATCTGTATAATGAATCTTGTTATCCTCTTTAAGCCACTGGCAAAACTTTTCAGGACCTAATTGTGTCAACAAATCTTTTGTCCCTTTTGGATAAGGTGAAGAAGCACTAAATTTAGGTGTTTTTGGCTTTTGAAATACTTTACTATCGTCAGTAAATTTAACATCAGGATTACCATTAACAATTACCTCTGCCAAATATTGTGTGAATTTTGAAGTCCTATCTTGTGGTAATTTTATTTTAAATAGCGAAGGTGTATTTTGAATAAAATTAACGGTTACATTGCCCTCTTTAAAAGTGTCATGCTGGATTACATTTTGTAAAAAATGAATATTAGTATTTACACCTCTAATCCTAAACTCTTTTAAAGCTCTGACCATTTTTCTGACAGCTCCATCTAGCGTTCTACCATGAGCAGAAACTTTAACTAACATAGAGTCGAAAAAAGGACTAACCTGATACCCTTGATAAATACTTCCTGCATCTAATCTAATCCCCATTCCAGAAGCACTTCTGTAGGTGGTTATAGATCCATAATCTGGTGTAAAATTATTTGTAGGGTCTTCTGTTGTTAAACGACATTGTAATGCAAAACCATAGGTTGCTAAAGTGTCTTGTTCGTAAATTTTAATTTGTTTGTCTGATAATTTATAGCCACCAGCAACAAAAATTTGGGTTTTAACCAAATCGATACCTGTAACCATTTCGGTAACGGTATGCTCAACTTGAATCCTTGGGTTAACTTCAATAAAAAAGATATTATCTTCTTTATCTACTAAAAATTCAACCGTACCTATATTATTATAATTTACTTCTGACGCTATTGCAACTGCGTATTTATATAAATCCTGTTTAACTTTATCTGTAACGTTAAACGATGGTGCAATTTCTACTACTTTTTGATGACGACGTTGTACGGAGCAATCACGCTCAAAAAGATGACGAATATTACCATGGTTATCTGCAACCACTTGTACTTCAATATGTTTTGGGTCTTCGACATATTTTTCTAAAAACATGGTGTCATCACCAAAAGCATTAAGTGCTTCGTTTCTAGCAGAGTCAAAATTAAATTCTAAATCCTCATCCTTCCTAATAATACGCATTCCGCGACCACCACCACCAGATGCAGCTTTAAGCATTAATGGGTAACCAATGGTTTGCGCTTCAGAAAGTGCTACTTTTAAAGAGGTTAGTTTCTTTTTATTACTTTCAATAATCGGAACTTTACATTTTACAGCAATCTTTTTTGCAGTAATCTTATCGCCTAAAGCATCCATTACTTCTGGTTTTGGCCCAATAAAAATAATGTTGTTATCTGCACATCTTCGTGCAAATTCTGAATTTTCAGAAAGAAAACCATACCCAGGGTGAATAGCGTCGACATTTTTTGCTTTAGCTAATTCAATAATTTCATCCATATCTAAATACGGTTTCAACGGTTGGTTGTCTTCTCCGATTTGATAGGATTCATCCGCTTTATTTCTATGTTGCGAATAACGGTCTTCAAAAGTGTAAATAGCAACTGTAGCAATATTTAGCTCTGTACAAGCGCGTAAAACTCTAATTGCAATTTCCCCTCTGTTAGCGACCAGGATTTTTTTAATTTTCATTGTAGTAGTTGTGTGTTGATTTATATGGTTTTTGCTTTTAAATTAATTATTTATTTATCAGTATAATTTAAAGTCTATAAGGTAATTTTTATTTGCTTAAAATACAATGCGTGCATAGTATTTTTTTTATAATATTAATAACAAAAAAACCACTCCGTTTAAGAAGTGGTTTTTTAATTTCCGCGAAAGCGAAATTAGTTATATAGTTTGCTTTGTCTTGCGACTTGCATAGTTGTTATTTTAAAATCTCGTAGCTACGTTTGATAAAGTCAGATAATTCTTTTCCTTTTAAAAGACCTTGAGATAAACGAGCTAAGTCTAAACTTTGTGTAATTAAACGCTCTTGTTTTTTCTTAGTTTTAGTGTTTAAAATCTCATTTACTAAATCAGAGTTTGTATTTACAACAAGGTTGTACATTTCTGGCATATTACCAAACATCTGCATACCACCTCCGCCACCAGACGCTTGCATCTCTTTCATACGACGCATAAATTCTGGTTGTGTGATCATAAATGGTGTTGCGTTGCTATCCATAGCTTCTAATTGCACCATAAATTTTTCTGAAGGGATAACCTCTTTTAATAACTCGTCTAAAGCTTTAGTTTGATCTTCGTCAAGCTTAGAAATAGCTGCTTCGTCTTTAGCAATTAATTTGTCAATAGAATCTGCATCTACACGAGAGAACGTAATGTTTTCTTTAGTAGATTCTAGTTTTTGCATTAAATGCGAAACAATAGGACTGTCTAACAATAATACCTCATAACCTTTATCTTTTGCAGCCTCAACATAACTGTGTTGCTCTTCTTGGTTGCTAGTATAAAGGATTACTAATTTGTTGTCTTTGTCTGTTTGCTTAGCTTTTATTTTATTAAATAACTCCTCGTAAGTATAGTATTTACCATCTACGGTTGGGTATAATGCAAATGCATCTGCTTTGTCAAAAAACTTGTCATCAGATAGCATACCGTACTCGATAACAATCTTAATATCGTTCCATTTAGCTTCAAACTCCTCACGACTATTATTAAATAGTGATTTTAGTTTATCGGCTACTTTACGTGATATGTAAGATGATATTTTTTTAACAGCACCATCTGCTTGCAGGTAACTACGCGATACGTTTAATGGTATGTCTGGACTGTCAATTACACCACGTAACATAGTTAAAAACTCTGGTACAATCCCTTCTACATTATCAGTTACATAAACTTGGTTTTGGTACAATTGGATTTTATCCTTTTGCATAGCCATATCCTGTGTCATCTTAGGGAAGTATAAAATACCAGTAAGATTAAAAGGATAGTCTACATTTAAATGAATATGGAATAATGGATCTTCAAATTGCGAAGGGTATAACTCGCGATAAAAGTTGGTATAATCCTCGTCTTTTAAATCTGCTGGTTGTTTTGTCCAAGCAGGATTAGGATTATTAATAATATTATCTACAGTTATTTTTTTCTGAGGTTCAGTCGTTTCTTTACCATCAGCATCTTTTGTAGTTTCAGGTTTGTGATCAGGGTCGTTTACTTCTTTAGTTCCAAATTTAATTGGTATAGGCATAAACTTGTTATACTTATTTAGTAAACTACTGATACGAGCTTCTTCTAAAAACTCTGTCGAGTCCTCAGCAATATGCAAGATAATCTCAGTACCTCTGTCTGTTTTGTCGTGTGGCTCTAAAGTAAACTCTGGAGATCCATCACAAGTCCAATGTGCTGCTGTAGTCCCTTCTTTATGAGACTTAGTAATGATTTCTACTTTTTCTGCTACCATAAATGCAGAGTAAAAACCTAGTCCAAAGTGTCCGATAATTCCAGCATCTTTGGCGCTATCTTTATATTGGTCTAAAAACTCTTCTGCACCAGAAAAAGCCACTTGGTTGATATATTTTTCAACCTCGTCTGCTGTCATCCCTAAACCTTGATCGATGATATGAAGTTTTTTACCTTCTTTATCAATTTTAACTTCAATTACAGGGTTTCCGTATTCAGATTTTGACTCTCCAATGCTAGTTAAATGCTTTAACTTTAATGTTGCGTCTGTACCATTACTAATAAGCTCACGTAAAAATATTTCGTGATCACTATACAAGAATTTTTTAATTAATGGGAAAATGTTTTCAACTGAAACATTAATACTTCCTTTTGCCATAATTTTATGTTTTATTATTTATTTCCGCTTGAAGCGAAACGTACTATTAATTTCTGATTATCTAATAGTCAACAAAAATGCCAATTGCTTAAAGGTGACAAGATGACATTTTAAATAAGCAAAAGTATTATGCATGCATAACGAATTAAAAACAATTGTAGACACTTTATATATGAAAGCATTAAATTGCAAATCCATTTTTTTAAGTAGAAAAAGATGTAGAAACAATAAATATTAATGTACAATTCAAAAATTATTGGTTTAGGTAAATATGTGCCTGACAACATTGTCACAAATGAAGATTTATCCAAAATGATGGATACTAATGATGAGTGGATTACTGAACGCACTGGAATAAAAGAAAGACGTTGGGTAAAAGAAGGCTCTGGTGACACAACTGCAACTATGGGAGTGAAAGCTGCCAAACAAGCAATAGAACGTTCTGGAATAGATAAAGATGATATTGATTTTATCATCTTTGCAACTTTAAGTCCAGATATGTATTTTCCTGGTCCAGGTGTGCAAGTACAACATGCTTTAGGTATTAAAACGGTTGGTGCTTTAGATGTACGTAACCAATGTTCTGGATTTGTATATGCAATATCTGTAGCAGATAATTTTATAAAAACTGGTATGTATAAAAACATATTAGTAATTGGTAGCGAGCTACATTCTCACGGTTTAGATAAAACTACAAGAGGGCGTGGTGTAACCGTAATTTTTGGTGATGGTGCAGGAGCTGCAGTATTAACAAGAGAAGAAGATAATAGTAAAGGAATTTTATCTACACACTTGCACAGTCAAGGAGAACACGCTGAAGAGCTGGTTTTAGTGGCGCCAGGGATGGGTAAACGTTGGGTAAATGATATCATTGCTGATAATGATCCTAATGACCAAAGTTACTTCCCGCATATGAATGGTCAATTTGTATTTAAAAATGCAGTGGTCCGTTTTAGCGAAGTAATTATGGAAGGTCTAGCTAAAAACAATATGGATAAAGATGCTATTGATATGCTAATCCCACATCAAGCTAATTTACGTATTGCACAGTTTATACAAAAGAAATTTGGTTTAAGTGATGACCAAGTCTTTAATAATATCATGAAATATGGTAATACTACAGCTGCCTCTATACCAATTGCTTTAACTGAAGCTTGGGAACAAGGTAAAGTTAAAGAAGGTGACAATGTTGTGTTAGCTGCTTTTGGTAGTGGATTTACTTGGGGAAGTGTTATTATAAAGTGGTAACAATCGACTAAGTTTAGCTCTATAGTTTTACAAAATAATTAAACGCAAAAAAGCCAGAAACATAAATATGTTACTGGCTTTTTTTATATAAATTAACTAACTACTTAAACTAAACTTTATAAATCTATTGGTTTTTTTGTGAAGACTAATTCAAATAAAAAATAAAACGATTTACTGTTTGTTTATAATAAGACGCATTAAATTGAGTTTTATTACATTGATTATCAGCTTTTAACGTATTTTTAACACAGTTTATGCCTTAAATAAAAAAAAGTGTTAAAACAAAAATCCAAAGATGATCAGTCTTTGGATTTTTTATTTAGCAACTAGTATAACACTAACCATTAACTGTTTTAAAAGCTGCTAAATAACTTCTAGAAAGTGTTATTAATAGTTTTACATAAACCCGCCACCAGATTTAGTATCGTCGTCTCTTTGTTTTCGGGATTTAGCTCTGTATTTTCCGCCTCCAAAACGATACGATAATCTACCAGATATTTGTTGACTTTCCCAATTAAATTGTCCTACTTGTAAAAAAGGTCTTTCGCCTTCAAACTTAGCATACATGGTATCAAAAATATCGTTATAGCTTAAGCTAAAACTAGCTTTGCCTTGTAAAAAGCTATAGCGCATACCTAAATTAACCATTAGCATATCATTCATTTCAAATTGGATGTTTTTGTTTTTACCACTATACATTCCAAATGCAGATAAGCTTAATGCTTTAGTAACTTTAAAGTTGTTAAAGGCTCTAATATTCCAAACTACATTATCTACTTTAACCGTATTTAATACAATGTCTTGGTTAGTGTCAAAAGACTCGGCAAGACTTTTTTGGGTTTGAGAGTACAAATCAAAACTAGCATTAAGACTCCACCACTTAGTCGGTCTATAATTGGACGATAATTCTAATCCGTAGGCAGTCGAGTTGTCAAAATTTAAGTTTGTAAAAAACAATCTATTAGTATCATCTCTATCAATTAAGATGGCTTGTTGTATTTCGTCTTCAATAATTCTATAAAATACACCAGCTGTAATACTTCCGTTTTTTAGCTGTCTAGTATAATTAGTCTCAATAGAGTTTGTAAACTGCGGTCTTAACTCTTGATTACCAAATTGAGAAATTAAAGGTGTGCTCCATTCTGGTAAAGGGTTAACTTGTCCAATACCTGGACGGTCTACACGTCTGCTATAATTAATTTGATAGGCATTTTTATCTGAGGGTGTGTAAGTTAAAAATGCAGATGGATATAATTTAAAATAATCATTATCAAAGGGTATAGCGGTTTCTGCATTTGAAGCTAAATCTTTTTTAAAGGCTTCAGAGTCTACAGCAACAGTCTCTGCACGTAAACCAACTTGGTAGCTCCACTTATCTAATGTTTTTCCATATGTAGCATAGGCAGAGTAGATGTCTCGTGTATAATCAAAGGTTGTAGTTGTAGGAATATAATCTCCAGATTGATTAGTCTCTCTAGCATCAGACTTGTAAAAAATTGACGTGTTAAAAAGTCGTGCTTGAACCCCTAATTCTAACTTAGTAGTTTCATTTAATGGGTTAGTATAATCAAGATTAATTGTAGAGCTACGTCTGTCTGTATCTGTGTTTTCGATAAAATTTGGACGTTGAGAACTGTAAAAGTTGTTGTTTGAATCTCCAAACCCATCATAGATATTATGGTCAACTTCAAGCTCTATATTATGGCCTTCATCATTAAAGTCATGCTTGTAATTAAAATTGTATTGTTCAGAATCATTTTCGTTATCGTTTCTAGTAAACTGTGTTTCGTTTAAAGAAGGATTATTCAAATATGTAATCCCAGAATTAACATTAACCCAGCTGTCAAAAATATTTTGATTTGTAAATACAGAAATTGTGTTCTTTTCGTCAAAATAATAATCAACACCAACTTTAAACATATGTGATTTGTTATTATTTAAAATGTCAAAATTTTGCTGAATGTTTTGCTCGACTCTACTAATTTCTCCATAATTAAAATTTTTGGTAACGCTATTACTGTAAGACCCGTAAAAGTTGAATTTTCCGTTACGGTAATTTGCATCAATAGAACTGTTAAACTTAGCTTCTATATCATGAGCTACTCCAATATTGATGTTACCGTTAAATCCGATTTTTGTGTTTTTATGAAGTATAATATTAATAATACCGCTCATACCTTCAGGGTTATATTTTGCGGATGGATTAGTAATTAACTCTATACTTTTTATAGATGAAGAAGGGATTTGTTTTAATAATTGGTCAGCAGGAATATTTGATAATTTTCCATCTACCATAACTCTTACATTTTGGTTACCACGTAAGCTTATAGCTCCCGATTGCTGATCTACGCTAACCGAAGGTAAATTATTCATAATCTCGCTAGCAGTTGCGCCAGCGGTTTGTAAATCTTTACCGATAGTAATAACTTTTCTGTCTACTTTTTGTTGTATGGTTGAGGTTTCTGCAACAATAGTGACTTCGTCTAGGCTAGTAGCAGCTTCCTCTAAATTAATGGTGCCTAGATCTATTTTATTATTAGCTTTAGTAATAACAATCGTTTTAGTTTGTGGTAAAAAACCTAAATATTCAATAGTAATAATATTGTTGCCCTCAGGGATTTGATTCACTTCAAAATCACCATTATTGTTTGTAATACCTCCGGTAATTAAATTATTATTGGTGTCCTTAACAATAACATTTACATAGGGTAACGGTTGATTAAGTGATACGTCTAAAACGTGACCAAAAATTGTTCCGATTTTAGGTTGTGGACTTGTTTTCTCTTGTGCTTGCACGCTAAAGGCTGCCAATAGCAATGCGATGATTAGTAGTTTTTTCATTGGTTGATTTATAGATTAATTGATTGATGAGTTTTTGATATAATATAAAGACGCCTAAAATGTTAATCTGTTACTGTATATTTACTATAATTTAAAATTTTAACATTTATGAGTAAGAAAACTTTAGTAATTGGAGCGTCTTTAAAACTAGATAGATATAGTAATATTGCAATACGTAGATTGGTTAAGTATAACCATGAAACTGTAGCTTTTGGTATGAAAGCAGGGGATGTTGCGGGTGTTAGTATTGATACAGAATTAAAGCAATATAAAGACATCGATACAGTAACTTTATATTTAAACCCAACAAGGCAAAAAGACTACTATAATTATATTGTAAGTTTAAAACCTAATCGTGTTGTATTTAATCCAGGAACAGAAAACCCTGAGTTTTATACAATTTTAAAAGAAAATAATATTGATTTTGAAGTCGCTTGTACTTTAGTGCTTTTAGGAACTAATCAGTATTAGTTTTTAGTTTTTAGTTTTTTTTTTTGAAATTAATAACAGCCCTATAAAGGTAATTAATCCATTTAAAGGTAAAATCTCCCAATGAAACTGATAGCTGCCTATTAAGCTATCCGGTAAATTTGCAGGCAATTCTGTAATTATATAAGTTATTATTATTGAAGCTAATCCAATAACCCAAGCAAATTTATCTTTAATACTACGCTTGGTAAGTATACCAAAAGCAAAAAGCCCCAATAAAGGACCGTAAGTAAAGGTTGCAAATTTAAAAAGGTTGTTAACTACACTACCTTCTAATTCGTTAAAAATAACAACAACAATAATTAAAAGTAAAGAGACACCAATGTGTACTTTTTTACGAAGCGGTTTTTGTTGAGCTTCAGGTAGTTTTTCAATATTTAAAAAGTCAATTGAAAAAGAAGTGGTTAAGGAAGTTAAAGCGCTATCTGCACTGCTATAAGCAGCAGCTATTAGTCCAATTAAAAATGTGATTTGTAAGCCTAGACCCAACCCTTGATTCATAGCTATTTCAGGAAACAATAAATCGGTTCTAACTTTACCATCAACTTCAGGTATTGTAACCCCAAATTGTTCTGAATATATAAATAACAAAGCACCTAATGATAAAAAGATAACATTTACAAAGACCAATAAAACAGACATGCTAAACATATTTTTCTTAGCATCACTCGGGCTTTTACAGGTTAGATTTTTTTGCATCATATCTTGGTCTAAACCAGTCATTGCAATGGTTATAAAAATACCTCCAATAAAGTATTTCCAGAAATAAACTTTATTATTAACATCGTCAAAAAAGAATAATTGACTTTTAGCTTTAAAGGCTTCCTTGCTAAAGACTTCTGTGATAGACCAATCTAATTTATTTACAATTAAAACAATTGCAACAATAACAGACGTTAGCATTGCGATAGTTTGTAACGTGTCAGTCCAAACTATAGTTTTGATACCACCACGGTTAGTGTATAACCAAATTAATAATATAGAGATTACAACAGTAATCCAAAAGGGCACGCCTAAAGCTTCAAATACAATATATTGCATTGCTAAAGCCACTAAAAACAGTCTAAAAGCAGCACCAGTAACACGAGACAATAAAAAGAAAAAGGCACCAGTTTTATAACTTACGGTTCCAAAACGTTGCTCTAAGTATTGATAAATTGAAGTTACATTTAGTTTGTAGTATAAAGGAAGTAATACTAAAAGGACGATTAGATATCCAACAAAAAATCCAAAAACTCCTTGCATATATGCAAATTGTTGACCTTCTATTAAACCAGGAACAGAGATAAAGGTGACGCCAGATAATGAGGCGCCAATCATACCAAATGCAACAACATACCAAGGCGATTGTTTTTTTCCTTTAAAAAAGACATCGTTAGAGTCGTCTTTACCAGTAAAATAGGAGATTAAAATTAGTACACCAAAATAGGCAGCTATTAATAAAAGGATTTGTATTGAAGTCATAATTATTTTTTGTCAGTGCCAAAGTACAAAATTAGTAAAAAGGACTAATGCTAATAATTATAAAATTATTAGTCAAGACTACTCGGTTTAAAAATTAAGTTATCAATTAGTCTATTCTTAACAAAAATAAATTCGTGAATCAGTAGCAAAAGCATTAATTTTGTAGTTATGGAATTTTCTTCAAAACTTCTTGAAAATGCAGTAAACGAGATCTCGCAATTACCAGGTATTGGTAAGCGTACGGCATTGCGTTTAGCATTACATTTATTACGTCAGCCCAAAGAGCATACTCATAATTTAAGTCATGCACTGCTTAATATGGTTAACGATTTAAAGCTGTGCAAATCTTGTCATAATATTAGCGACAACCTGTTATGTGACATTTGTTCTAACCCATTACGAAAAGAAGATGTCGTTTGTGTAGTCGAAGATATTAGAGATGTCATGGCTATTGAGAATACAGCATCGCATAAAGGGTTGTATCATGTGTTAGGCGGAAAAATATCGCCAATGGATGGTGTTGGACCACACGATTTAAACATACCTAGTTTAATACAAAAAGTAAAAACAGGAAAAATAAAAGAATTGATATTTGCATTAAGTCCAACTATGGAAGGTGACACCACTAATTTTTATATTTATAAGCAGATAAAAGATTTTAATATTGAAACATCAACAATCGCTAGAGGAATATCTGTTGGTGACGAGCTTGAATATGCAGACGAGATTACTTTAGGACGAAGTATATTAAATAGAATTCCGTTTGAGTCTTCCTTGAAATTATAATTCTATAATAATGGAGCATCTATTAGCCGTTTTATTGCCACACTACAATAATATTGAAGGGCTAGATGCTACGTTACAATCTTTGACAACTGAAGCTGAAGATTTTACAGTTATTATTATCGATGACGGTAGCGATAACCAAAAGCAGGTAGAAACACTAGTCCAATCGTATAAAAAACAACTGCATATCACTTTAATCAAACAGCCAATATGTTTAGGTGTTACAAAGACACTTAATAACGGATTAACCTATATATTAAAACAAAAACATTTTATTTATATAGCAAGGATTGATGCAGGAGATCGCTGTATAAATAACAGGTTTAAGAAGCAATTAGAAGCATTTAAGTTGGACTCAAATTTAGGGATAGTCTCAAGTTGGGTCACTTTTGTGGATACAAGTAATACATTCTTGTTTAACTTTAAGCCACCAACAACTTATAAAAAAATAAAGCAAAATATTTATAAATACAATCCATTTGTTCATCCAGCTGTAATGTATAAATCAGAGGTGGTGGAGACTATCGGGATGTATCCCGAAAACTACCCTGCATTAGAGGATCATGCTTATTTTTTTAAAATGATTAAGCAATATAAAGCCAAAATTTTGCCACAATTTCTTTTAGAATATGAAGTCAACCCTAAAAGTATTTCCGCTTTAAAGCGAAAAGAGCAAACCAAAAGTAGAATTAAGTTATTTTTAAACAATTATAACTTTACATTTACAGCAACTGTTGGGTTAATTAGGGCTTTTATAACTAATATTATACCTCAAAAAACAATGCTATATTTTAAAAAGACTGTTTTCTATAAATAAAATGGAGGTAATTACATTACATAATAATGCTTTTAAAGAGGATAGTTTGAAGCTGATTTCAAAACTAAAACTTAAGCCAGACTTAGTATTAGGTGTTTTAACTGGTGGAGGCTATTTGCTTGAGGTAGTAAAAAATGACCCTCAACTAAAAAACAGCTTATTTAAGTCAGTAACTTTACAACGAAAGTCAACAAGTATAAAAAAAAGATTTTTTAAAAAAGTATTGCCCCTTTTGCCATATCTTATTTTAAATTGGTTGCGTATTAAAGAATCTAAGCAAGTAGAAAAAAAAATACATAAATTAAATGTAAACGCGCTTAAAAATAAGAGGGTTGATTTCAGTTTTAATGAAATACAGATAAAAGGTATAAAAAACATTCTTATTATTGATGATGCTTTAGATACCGGAAAAACAATGTTTATTGTTAAAAACAACTTGCAGCATTGGTTTCCAAATGCAAAAATAGAGATAGCTGTAATAGCCTGGACAATTGAAGCTTCAATTGTAAAACCAGATTATTACCTATATAAAAAAAAACTAGTTCGATTTCCGTGGTCTAATGATTATAAACGATAAAAATTCAAATAAAAAAGTACTTATAGTAGATTTGGATGGTACGTTATATAGCATTAATACCTTTCATTATTTTATTAAGTATTTAGTCCGATTTAGTATAGTAACTATTAATATATTATTGTTGTTAAGGCTTGTAAAGGCTATGATTTTAAGGGTGTTGGGTGTTATAGAGCATTCCAAAATGAAATTTATAATTCTAAAAGCAATCCAAAACAATCAAAAGATAAATTATAACGCATTTGTAGATAGTATTGTAAACTATAAAAATCAATTACCGCAATTGGAGAATTCTAGTTTTGATATTAAAGTATTAGCTACAGCTGCACCTAGTTGTTATGCAACTATTATTGCTAAAAATGAGGGGTTTACTTCATGTTTAGCAACTAATTTTACAGAGACTAGTTATCATCAAAACTTTGAAAATGTAAGAGAGGTAAAAAAACAAAACGTACTTGGTTATTTAAAAACAAAAGGTGTGTTGGATGTACATACAATTATAACAGACCATTATGATGATTTACCTTTAATTAAAATTTCAAAACAAGTAATTTTAGTCAATCCTAATAAAGAGACACAAAATATACTACTTGAAAACCAAATATTTTTTAATATTGCAAAGTAAATCAAATCATTAACGTTTTTTTAAGTTTATGTTTTAAACTTAATTAGTTAAATGATTGATTTTTTTATTAATTTTGCAATTCAACACAGTAAAAAGACTATTAGATTATTAATATGGCAAGATTTGAACTTAAATTACCAAAAATGGGAGAGAGCGTTGCAGAAGCAACAATTACCTCTTGGTTAAAAGAAGTTGGTGACACTATAGAAGCGGATGAGGCAGTTTTAGAAATTGCAACAGATAAAGTAGATAGCGAAGTACCCAGTGAGGTAGATGGTGTTCTAGTTGAAATTCTATTTAACGTTGACGATGTTGTTCAGGTAGGCCAAACTATTGCTGTAATTGAAACAGAAGGAGAAG
Organism: uncultured Olleya sp.; assembly: GCA_947503885.1. Classification (GTDB taxonomy): domain Bacteria; phylum Bacteroidota; class Bacteroidia; order Flavobacteriales; family Flavobacteriaceae; genus Olleya. The sequence continues at coordinate 122,319 of CANNFD010000004.1, forward strand.
GTGGTGTAACTACCGAAGAAGCTCCTAAATCAGAAACAAGTTCTGCACCTGCGCCAGTTGCAGCTCAAGAAGTTGCTAAAACTGTAGAGGTTGCACAACAAGCAACCCAACCATTAGCATCTAACGATGATCGCTTTTACTCGCCATTAGTAAAAAACATGGCTAAAGCAGAAGGGATTTCTCAATCAGAACTTGATGCAATTAATGGAACAGGAAAAGATGGTCGTGTTACTAAAAACGACATGATTACTTATTTAGAAAACAGAGGTAATCAACCAGTTAAAGCTGCAGCACAAACTACAGCAGCGACTCCGTCAGCACCAAAACAACAAGCAAAACCTAAGGCACCAACTCAAGTTGCTGCAGGAGATGAGATTATAGAAATGACCAGAATGGGTAAATTAATTGCTCATCATATGGTGGAATCTGTTCAAACTAGTGCTCACGTACAAAGTTTTATTGAAGCAGATGTTACTAATATATGGAATTGGCGTAAAAAAGTAAAAGATAGCTTTGCAAAACGCGAAGGTCAAAACTTAACTTTTACTCCAATATTTATGGAGGCTGTTGCTAAAGCATTACGTGACTTTCCAATGATGAATATCTCTTTACAAGGAGATACTATTGTCAAAAAGAAAAATATAAACCTTGGTATGGCTGCAGCTTTACCGGATGGTAATTTAATTGTACCAGTTATTAAAAATGCAGATCAACTTAATTTAGTTGGTATGACTAAGCAAGTTAATGATTTGGCAGGACGTGCTAGAGATGGTAAGTTGTCGCCAGACGATATACAAGGTGGGACTTATACAGTAACTAACGTTGGTACTTTTGGTAGTATAATGGGTACGCCAATTATCAACCAACCACAAGTGGGTATTTTAGCGTTAGGTGCAATACGTAAAGTGCCAGCGGTTATTGAAACACCTGATGGCGATTTTATCGGAATCCGTTACAAAATGTTCCTATCTCACAGTTATGATCACAGAGTTGTAAATGGTGCATTAGGAGGTCAATTTGTTAAAGCGGTTAAGGATTATTTAGAAGCTTGGGATAAAAACAGAGAGATATAAAAAGTATTATTATTTAGTAAAAAAGCACAATCCTAGGATTGTGCTTTTTTTATATGTTTAATTTAAACCTTCGCGTAACGCTTTAATAAAATCGTCTAAAGACTTTATATTATTATAAAGCTTATCCTCAATTTTTAAAATTGGGATGTTGTTAAAGTTGCTCTTAGGCTTAATGGTTTCAAATTCTTTAATAATCCTATTATAGTTTGTAGTGTCTTTGTCCAAATTATATTCAGTATAACTAATCTTGTTTTTAGCCAAAATATGTTTAGCATCTGGACAAATAGCGCAATCATCCTTTGTAAATAATATGACTGATTTGCTATTAAGTGCTTTATCTAATTTAAAGTCTATAATTTCGTAATCTTTATCAACTTTTAGAGCGTAAGAGACTTCATTTACAACTAAAATATATGTGTATTTACCTTCTGTTCCGTTAAGCTTAACCATTGTTAATACACGTTTTTTGCTATTACCGGGAATAGTCTCTAAAATAGGACGCTCACTGCTACGTCTAAAATCATTACTATCTACTTTTAAAAACACGTCGTAAGAGATAGAGTCTGTGTTTTCTATAAAAAGTTCGTAGCGTTTACCTTTAATTTCTTCTAACAACTTTACATGCTTATGGTTGTTTTGCGCAAAAGTATTTATGGATAGTAAAGTAAAAAGTAGTAATGTCAGGTTTCTTATCATTTTCAAAGTATTACAAAGTAAAAGTAACAGATTAGAATTATATTTGCATGAATCATACCAATAAATTCATTTATGTCTTTAAACCTTACAAAACCAATTTGCTTTTTCGATTTAGAAACTACCGGAATCAATATCACAACAGATAGGGTTGTAGAAATTTCAATATTAAAAGTATTCCCAAACGGAAATAAAGAAAGTAAAACTTGGTTAGTTAATCCCGAGATGCCAATACCCGCAGTAGTATCTGCAATACATGGTGTAACGGACGAGAGAGTTGCTAATGAGCCAACCTTTAAACAGCTAGCGCCAGAAATTAATGCTATGATTAAAGATGCTGATTTGGCTGGGTTTAATTCTAACCGTTTTGATATTCCGCTTTTAGCGGAAGAAATGCTTCGCGCAGAGATGGATTTTGATATGAAGGGTCGTGTCGCTGTCGATGTACAGACTATTTTTCATAAAATGGAACAACGTACACTTAGTGCTGCTTATAAATTTTATTGTGATAAAAGTTTAGAAAATGCACACACAGCAGAAGCTGATACTTTGGCAACTTACGAGGTGTTAAAAGCACAAGTAGAGCGTTATGACGAGCTAGAAAATGACACTAAATTTTTAGCAGAATTTAGTTCTCGCAGAAAATTTGCTGATTTTGCAGGTTTTATTGGATATAACAAAGAAGGTCAAGAAATATTCTCTTTTGGAAAACATAAAGGTAAATTGGTAACAGAGGTATTGGATAAAGAACCTGGCTATTTTGGATGGTTACTTAATGCCGATTTTCCATTATACACTAAAAAGGTATTAACAGCAATTAAATTAAGAGCTTTAAATAATAAGTTTTAATTAAATTAAATCAAGAAGAAAGACTTAAGAGGTAAAAGGTTTTCTTCAAAAAAAATATTATAATCCAAGAATTTTCGTCTTGGTTCTTGTAGCAAACGTTTATTTATATTATTTAAAAAAAATGAAATTAATCTGCATAGGTCGTAATTATACAGACCATATTAAAGAGTTAGAAAACGAAAAACCTACAGATCCTGTGGTTTTTATCAAGTCTGATAATGCGATACTTTTAAAAAAGCAACCCTTTTTTATCCCAGATTTTTCAAACGATGTGCATCATGAGGTTGAGGTGTTGGTGAAGATTACAAAACTAGGGAAGCATATTGATAAAAAATTTGCACATAAATATTATGATCAAATAGGTTTAGGTATCGATTTTACAGCACGTGATGTACAAAAACAATTAAAAGATAAAGGTTTGCCTTGGGAAAAAGCAAAGTCTTTTGACGGAGCAGCAGTAATAGGTAAATGGGTTGATAAATCAGAATTTTCTGATGTTAATAATCTTAATTTTAGACTAGAAAAAAATTCAAGTGTGGTTCAAACCGCAAATACAAGTTTAATGTTGTGGAAAATTGATGAAATTGTAGAATATGTGTCAAAATATTTTACTTTAAAGATAGGAGATGTTATATTTACGGGAACACCCGCAGGAGTTGGCAGGGTAGTTGCTAATGATAAATTAAAAGGTTTTCTTGAAGATAGAGAGCTATTTTCAATAACAGTAAAATAATACATGGAACAACACTACAAACTACACAGGCTAAACGAATTAGCTGATAATGATCAAGACTTTATTTTGGCATTAGCTACTACTTTTATAGATGAAGTCCCTTGCGATGCTAAAGTGCTTAAAATAGCAGTTGAAAACAAAAATTATTTATTGACTTATCAAACTGCACATAAAATGAAACCTACTGTAGATATGTTCGAGCTAGGTATTTTAGATGATATAATTGAGGTACAAGATTGGGGTAAGCTAGAAAAAAAAGATGTGGATATAACCGATAAATTAAATAAGGTTTTAAATGCAATTGAAAATGCTACCAACGAAATAATTCAAGATTTTAATCTGTAATGCAAGCTGAGATAATTACTATAGGGGACGAAATTTTAATTGGTCAAATTATAGATACAAACTCAGCATTTATAGGTAAAGCACTTAATTCTATTGGTGTTTCAGTGTATCAAATTACTTCTGTTCAAGACGACAGAGAGCATCTATTAAAGGCTTTTGCTGAGGCTGAAAGCAATGCGGATATCATTATAATTACTGGAGGGTTAGGTCCTACTAAAGACGATATAACAAAACACACTTTAGCCGATTATTTTGAGGATACTTTAGTGCAAAACAATGGTGTTTTACAACATGTAGAAGCACTGTTTAAAAACTACATTAATCAGCCTATTTCTGAAGTAAATAAAAAACAGGCATTAATTCTTTCAAAAGCAAAAGTGCTTACAAATCGGTTTGGTACAGCGCCAGGGATGTGGATAGAAAAAGGAAATAAAACTTTTATATCACTTCCAGGTGTACCTTATGAGATGAAAGCGTTAATAGAAAATGAAGTGTTACCTAACATCGTTAAAAAATATAAACGTCCATACATTGTACATAAAACAATTCTAACCTATGGTCTTGGAGAGAGCATTTTGGCAGAGCGTATTGAGGCAATAGAAGATGCGCTACCAAAACATATCAAACTAGCTTACTTGCCTAGTTTAGGAAAAGTTAGATTGCGTTTGTCTGGAAAAGGAGAAGATGAAAATCAGTTAGAAAATGATATTAAATTAGAAATTGACAAAATACTACCTTTAATAAAAGATGTATTTGTTGGATTTCAAGATAATGATGAAGGTTTAGAGCTGGCAATTGCGCAACAATTAACAAAAAATGGTCAAACATTGTCATTAGCAGAAAGTTGTACAGGAGGTAAATTAGCAGAACAATTTACTGCACATGCAGGTGCATCTGCTTTTTTTAAAGGCGCAATTGTTAGTTATGCTACACAGACTAAAATAGACCTTTTAGACGTCCCAGAAAACTTAATAAATCAATATTCTGTGGTCAGTTTACAAGTTGCCGAGGCTATGGCAACTAATATTAGAAAAAAAATTAATACCGATTATGCAATTGCAACAACAGGTAATGCGGGACCAACCAAAGGAGACTCGGATGCAGAGGTTGGAACAGTTTTTATAGCAATAGCTTCAAAAAACGGTGTAAAAGGATACGAGTTTAATATGGGAAACCATAGAGAACGCGTTATAAGTAAAACAGTAAATAAAGCTTTAGAGTTGCTTCAAAAAGAAATTTTTAAAAATTAATTATATACCTATTGTTAAATAGTAAATAATTAGTATATTTGCACCTCGATTTTTAATAACATATTTTTAAAGTTATAAAGTAATGTCAAGAGTTTGTGAACTTACAGGAAAGAAGGCAATGGTTGGGAACAACGTGTCTCACGCGATGAATAGAACAAAGCGTACATTTGATGCTAATTTGATAAAAAAGCGTTTTTATCTTCCAGAAGAGGATAAGTGGATAACTTTGAAAGTTTCTACAGCTGCATTAAAAACAATCAATAAAATAGGTATTGCTGCTGCTTTGAAAAAAGCAAGAGCAAAAGGATTTATAAAATAATTACCAACTAGGTAAATTTAAGTATTATGGCAAAGAGAGGTAATAGAGTACAAGTAATATTAGAGTGCACAGAGCACAAGGAGTCTGGAAAGCCAGGAACGTCTCGTTATATTACAACGAAGAACAAAAAAAACACTCCTGATAGAATGGAAATTAAAAAATTCAATCCTATCTTGAAGAAAATGACCGTACATAAAGAAATTAAATAATATTCTTTTTAATAAGAATACTAAAACCATATAAGTCATGGCAAAGAAAACCGTAGCATCTTTACAGACATCGTCTAAAAGATTATCAAAAGCAATTAAAATGGTGAAATCCCCAAAAACAGGAGCTTACATGTTTGTTGAATCAATCATGGCACCAGAATTCGTTAGCGATTTCTTGAAAGACAAATAGTCTTCATAAATTATAACATACAAAAGCTACTTTCTATTTTGAAAGTGGCTTTTTTGTTTTTAAAATATTGCGTTACTTTACAATATAAAAATATGACAATGTAGCAGTCAATTAAATTAGGCTTCATAATTGTAATATTTATTTTAGCTTTACTAAAATTTTATGCTGTCATGTTTTTAAATTTACTAAAAGCTAACCACTTGAAAATAGTTTAATTGACAATGATTAATTTCAAGTAAAAAAGTATTGATGCGTTTTAACTAAAAGCACGTCAACATATCAATAAAAACAATACTAATAAATGAGTTTTTTTAAAAAAATATTTTCTTCTGAAAAAAAAGAAACCTTAGATAAAGGCTTAGAAAAATCAAGTACAAGCTTTTTAGGAAAGCTTAGTAAAGCAGTTGCAGGAAAATCTAAAGTTGATGACGCTGTATTAGATAATCTTGAAGAGGTATTAGTTTCTAGTGATGTTGGAGTAAATACAACTTTAAAAGTTATTGAACGTATAGAAGCTAGAGTAGCTAAAGACAAATATTTAGGTACTGACGAGTTAAATAAAATTTTACGAGAGGAGATTGCTGGTTTATTATCAGAAACAAACTCTGGTGAGGATACCGAATATAAAATCCCGGATTTACCTATGCAGTCCAATGGTAAAAAAACACCATACGTTTTAATGGTAGTTGGGGTTAACGGAGTTGGAAAAACAACCACTATTGGTAAATTGGCATATCAATTTAAAAAGAAAGGACTTAAAGTGGTGTTAGGTGCAGCAGATACTTTTAGGGCTGCAGCAATAGACCAATTACAAGTTTGGGCTGATCGTGTAGATGTGCCTATGGTACGTCAAGATATGGGGAGTGATCCAGCGTCAGTTGCGTTTGATGCACTTCAATCAGGTGTTACTCAAGATGCAGATGTGATTATCATAGATACCGCAGGACGTTTACACAACAAAATTAATTTAATGAACGAGTTAACTAAGGTTAAGCGTGTCATGCAAAAAGTGATTGGTGATGCACCACATGACGTTTTGTTAGTTTTAGATGGTAGTACTGGCCAAAATGCTTTTGAACAAGCTAAACAGTTTACAGCTGCTACAGAAGTAACTAGTCTTGCTGTTACTAAATTAGATGGTACTGCAAAAGGTGGTGTAGTAATTGGTATTAGTGACCAATTTCAAATCCCTGTCAAATATATTGGAGTAGGTGAAGGTATTGAAGATTTACAAGTCTTTAATAAATTTGAGTTTGTAGATTCTTTTTTTAAATAGACTTGGAGCTAAAGTCAGTAAGACTATTTAGGGGTATAACAATTTTTGTAATCCTATATTCTGTATTATTAATTACAAGCAATATTGTATCTGCTACTAATAACTTACTTACGTTTTGACAGTTCTTTATTGTCTAAACAATTACTTTATTTAACTGCTTTTTCGTTAATTTTTTTAATTCCGATTTTTGGTTTTATTATTTGGTTTAGTTGGAAAAGCTTATTTATGCTATCATTTAATAAGTTTATAATGTTAGTGTTCTACCTGTATTTGCCTAATGCCAAGCAGAAGCTATTGTATGACCGTTAAATTGTGCTCGTAAGCCATTTTTCCTTTTGTGAAATAATAAAAGACTTTGTATTGGTTTCTTCTAAAAATTAGATAGTATCTTTGCAGTCCAAAATTAAGGTATGAGAACAAAGTCACTTAAAAAGAACAAAATCAACGTTATAACTTTAGGTTGTAGTAAAAATGTTTACGATAGCGAAGTCCTAATGGGACAATTAAAGGCTAACGGTAAAGAGGTTGTGCATGAAGAAGAAGGTAATGTCGTGGTAATTAATACCTGTGGTTTTATTAATAATGCTAAGGAAGAAAGTGTGAACACTATCTTAGAGTACATGCAAAAAAAGGAAGATGGCGAGGTTGATAAAGTTTTTGTAACAGGTTGTTTAAGTGAAAGATATAAGCCGGATTTACAAAAAGATATTCCTAATGTAGATCAATATTTTGGAACAACAGAGTTGCCAGGATTACTTAAAGCTTTAGGCGCAGATTATAAGCATGAATTAATTGGAGAGCGTCTAACAACTACACCAAAAAACTACGCTTATTTAAAAATTGCCGAAGGTTGTGATAGACCTTGTAGCTTTTGTGCAATTCCTTTAATGCGAGGCAAACACAAATCTACACCTATTGAAAACTTAGTTACTGAAGCTGAAAAATTAGCTGCAAATGGTGTTAAAGAGTTAATATTAATTGCGCAAGACTTAACATATTACGGATTAGATTTATATAAAAAACGAAATCTTGCTGAGTTGTTAGAAAACTTGGTAAAAGTTGAAGGTATCGAGTGGATTAGATTGCATTATGCATTCCCTACAGGGTTTCCTTTAGATGTATTGGATATTATGAATCGTGAACCTAAAATATGTAATTATTTAGACATTCCGTTACAACATATTAGTGATGATTTATTAAAAAGTATGCGTCGTGGTACAACTAAAGAAAAAACGACAAAACTAATACATCAGTTTAGAGAAAAGGTGTCTAATATGACCATTAGAACAACTTTAATTGTTGGTTATCCAGGCGAAACTGAAGCACATTTCCAAGAGTTAAAACAATGGGTAAAGGACATGCGTTTTGAACGTTTAGGTTGTTTTACTTATTCTCATGAAGAAAATACACATGCTTACAACTTGGAAGATGATGTGCCTCAAGAAGTAAAGCAGGATAGAGCTAACCAAATAATGGAAATCCAATCTCAGATTTCTTGGGAGTTAAATCAAGAAAAAATTGGAGAGATTTTTAATGTCGTAATTGATCGTAAAGAAGGAACCTATTTTGTTGGTCGTACCGAGTTTGATAGCCCAGATGTAGATAACGAAGTGTTAATTGATGCAACCGATACGTATTTAAAAACTGGTGAGTATTATGATATTAAAATTACTGAAGCAGAAGATTTTGATTTGTATGGTGAGTTAGTAAAGTAATTATTTAATTATGCTTTGGTTTGAGATTTTAGTTTTAAGCCAATAGATTATATTTACACAAAATAATAATATACCATATAATGAATAAAACGATTTTAAAGACAGTTCTAGTATCATGCTTTTTTATACTAACTGCTTGTGGCGGAGGTGGACCTGAAGGCGCAACCATTAACTTTTTAGAAAGCATGTATTCTGGAGATTTTGAAACAGCTAAGCAATATGCAACAACAGATACCAAATCTATGTTATCTATGTTGGAGTCCTTTGGAGCAAAAGATCAATTTGCTGATAAGATGAAAGAAGCTGATATTAGTTTTAAAGTTGTAGAAACTAAAATTGACGGTGATACTGCTGTTTGTACAGTTAAAATGTCAAATAGTGAAGGAGAAGATGATCAGAATATGCCAATTAGCCTTGAAAAAATAGAAGGAAAATGGTTGGTTAAAATGGACAAAGAGTCCATGAAAAAAGAAGGTTTGGATAAAGCTGATAAAGAAACAGGTAATTCAGATTTTGAAGACCAAGAATAAGGTGTTAAAAATTACTATTAAAATTGTACTTATTTTAAGTATCATTTTTTTAGCATACATATATATAAAAGACGATTCAAACAGACCGTATGAGTCGTCTTTTTCGTATAAATTATCTTCAGCAGAAAAAGCAAAACTTGAAAATGGAGATATTATTTTACGTCGTGGTTATGGGCTTTTAAGTACGATGATTTTAAATATGATGGATGAGGATTTTGAGGTCACTCATTTAGGTATTGTAGTCAAACAAAATGATAGTTTAAAAATTGCACATGCGTTGTCTAGTAGTGTTTCTAATCAAGATGGCTTAAGGTTACAAGCAATAGATTCGTTTGTAAATAACTCTTATAATCGTACTATAGTAGTCACAAGATTAAAAGGTATAGACACTATCAAACAGCAAAATATTTTAAAACAAATTGATTATTACTATAAAAAGCAATTACCGTTTGACAATAGTTTTAATTATAGGGATAGTACAGCACACTATTGCTCAGAGCTAATTTGGCGTATCTATGAGCATAATCTTAATATTTTAAGAGTATCGGACAGTTTAACCGACCATCAAAAATATAATTCACTTAAAACCTTTTACGACACTAATTATTTTGACGTTATAATAAATCATCAACAAAAGGATTGAGGTTTGTTGTAGGTTTATTTAATTCTTTTTAATCTTTTTGCTAATTTTTTTAATTGCACTTTCAATAGATTTTTCAGGTTCTATAATATTATATTCTCCCCAAAAATCAGGATCAGTAAACCCGGATACTTGGTCTTGTAAGATTGTATTTTGTTTTAGTTTCTTATTTTGCTTGTTAGTTAGTAGGGCTTCATCAATATTCCAATCTGTAATAGCCATTTCGCTTTGTAGTGTATATCGGGTATTAAACCATCGGTTTTCCCAGTTGACTTTAAAGGATATTAATATATTACTGTATCCAAAATACCATTTTCCGTTCTTAGTCCTGTAATTTACTCGGTAAGACGCTTCAGTTGGATACACATTAGCTTTTCTTGGCTTTTTTCTAACAAAAAGTTTAGTCGCAGCATCTTGATTTTCGACATTTAAATTATATACAGCACTACTTAAAGCTTTTGTGTCAGCATCAATATATAGTGTGCCATAATAAAGTGGCTTACTAATGTTATCCTTTTGTCTAAAGTTAACAACGTAAACCATTCTATCATCAATTTGTGTAGATCTACCAAAATAAAAGTTGTAATCTAGCATGGTTTCGTCAGAGAATATAAACTCAGGATATTTAACAATATCAGTATGTAAACTACTATATGGACCACCTTGAATTTTTAAGGCTATAGTGTCTAATCTTGAGTAGTCAGTGTTTTTTCTTGCTTTTATTAATGTTATTTTATCATTTCTATTAGACTCATAAGACTGTTTGTTAATGCTTACTAAAGCTTCAGATAAAGATGCATTTCTATTGCGTTTTTTTATAGTTTCTCTATAAAAACCGGTCATAAAAATGGTTTCTGTACTATAGTTTTCTCCTTTTAAGGCTAATACTTTTTTAACTAATTCTTTAGCGTCTTTTGGTGCAGCAATATCTATTTCGGCAAGTACTGTAGCAGCTTGTTGTAAATAAATTTTAGTATTTGAAGGCTTAAAGTCTGAAAGTGCAACTTCTAGTTTTTGATATCCTAAATAGGAAATCGTTACACTATTACCCATTAAATTATCAGGGACTTTAAGTGTAAACTCACCATCGCTGTTTGCAATAGTACTTATGTTGGAGTTGGTTATAATTAAATCTGCTAAACCTAAAGGTTTGTTAGAATCTTTATCTAATATTAGTCCTTTAAACTCTTTAGTGTGTTGTGCTAAACTAGTAGCAGTATTTATTAAGATAAAAAAGACTAAAACTAGCTTTAAATTAAATGATAATTGACGAGTATTCACTTTGATTATTTAAAGGGATTATCTTATAAAGTTAATCAAATTTCATCAAATTATTAGTGGGTTTTATGTTAATTTTAAGACAGACTAATGGGCAATCTGCCTTATCTTTACATCAGATTAATTTGTAACTATGCCAACAGACTGTATTTCATTTAAAGACACTGGATATTTTTCTCAATTAATTTGTGATTATTTAGCTGAAGCTGAATCACTAAAACCCTTTTATAATCGGTTTCCAAATATTGAAAATTTTGAAACTCAAATAAAAGAAAAGCAACAAAATTTTAATCACAATAACAGAGGCGTTTTAGTAAAAGTACTTCAAAATCAATATCATAATCTAGACACTTCTGAAGCAACAGCTGCTAATATCAAGTTACTAGCAGATGGTAAAACATTTACTATTACTACAGGTCATCAACTTAACTTATTTACGGGACCATTGTATTTTTTATACAAAATTGTGTCTACGATAAATTTAACAAAGCAATTAAAAGTTGAGTACCCTAAATACAATTTTGTGCCAATCTATTGGATGGCATCAGAGGACCATGATTTTGAAGAAATTAATTATTTTAATTTCAAAGGGAAAAAGATACGTTGGAACAAACAGGCGTCAGGAGCAGTTGGAGACCTAGATACAGACGGTTTGCAGGAGGTTTTAGACTTGTTTACTAAAGAGTTAGGCATTGGTACAAATGCTAAACGTCTAAAAACACTATTTAAAAATGCATATTTAGAGCATGATAATTTAGCTAAAGCAACGCATTATCTAGCAAATGCTTTGTTTGGAGCACATGGTTTAGTAGTAATCGATGCAAATAATAAAGATTTAAAACAACTGTTTATACCGCAAATCAAGACTGAGCTATTTAATAATACCTCTTTTAAAACGGTAACAGAATCCTCCGGTCAATTAAGTAAAGTTTCAGATAAATATTCAATACAAGTCAATCCAAGAGAAATAAATTTATTTTATATCTCTAAAAATATCAGAGAACGTATTGTTTTTAAAGATAATAAGTATAGTGTTTTAAACACCTCTATAACTTGGTCAAAATCAGATTTATTAAAACATATACAAGACGCACCAGAATGTTTTAGTCCAAATGTGATTATGCGTCCTTTATATCAAGAGGTTATTTTACCTAACCTATGTTATATTGGTGGTGGTGGAGAGTTAGCGTATTGGTTTCAGCTTAAAGCTAATTTTGAAGCTAATAACATTGCATTTCCAATTTTATTGCTTCGTAATTCTGTAATGATTAAGACTAAGCAGCAAACTGAAAAACTAAATAAGTTAAACATCTCTAATACAGATTTGTTTTTAAAACGCGATAGTTTTATCAACAAAAAAGTAAGAGAAATTTCTAATATTGATATAGATTTTTCCGAGCAAATTCAGCATTTACAATCGCAATTTAAAGCATTATACACTTTAGCAAAAAAAACAGATACGTCTTTTGTTGGTGCAGTTGCTGCACAAGAACAAAAACAAATAAAGGGTTTACAGCACTTAGAAAAACGATTGCTGACTGCTCAAAAAAGAAAATTAAAAGATCAGGTAGCACGTATGACGGATTTACAATATCAATTGTTTCCTAATTACAGCTTACAAGAACGCAACTTAAATTTTTCAGAGTTGTATTTAGAATATGGTACTGATTTAATACCTCATTTAATTAAAAATTTAAAACCTTTGCAAGGAGAGTTTTTAATTCTAGAAATATAAGCAATGCATAAAATAGATTTAGATTTAGTTGAAATGACGTTAGACGTCATGAAATATACCATTGATCGTATATCAAAAACCAACGATATTATTGGTAAACCTCAAAAAGCCGAAACTTTAAAAGCTTTAGTAGGGGATACCGTTACTGACAAAGGAATTGGTGGCGAAAATGCTTTTAATCTTTGGAAAAAACATTTAATGCATGCTAATGTTAAGATAGATCATCCAAGACACTTAGCGTTTGTACCAGCCTCTCCAACTAGAGCTTCAATACTATTTGATTTAGTAACCTCTGCTTCAAGTATACATGGTGCGTATTGGATGGAAGGCGCAGGAGGGATTTTTTGCGAAAACGAAGCCATGAAATGGATTGTCTCACTTACCGGTTTACCGCAAGGAGCATTTGGTGTATTTACTAGTGGTGGTACTGCAGCAAACTTATCGGCAATTGTAACAGCAAGAGAATATTGGAGAAGCCTAAACGACCAAAATAAAGTTGAAAAAGGATTAATTATTACCTCTATTGGTGCACATTCTTCAATAAAAGCTATGGCTAAAGTTGTAGATGTGGATGTATTATTGGTAGATACAGAAGACCGTTTAAGAGGTGACGATTTAAAGCAAACTATAGCAGGTTTAACTGCACGTCAAAGACAACGTTTGTTTGCTGTGGTAGCTACAGGAGGAACGACTAATGCAGGAATTATTGACGACCTAGAAGGTGTTGCAGAGGTATGCGAAGCAGAAAAATTATGGCTACATGTAGATGCAGCTTATGGTGGTGGGGCTTTAGCAGCAGATTCTGTTAGACATTTATTTAATGGTATAGAAAAAGCAGATAGCATTACTATAGACCCTCATAAATGGATGTTTTCTCCATACGATTGTGGAGCAGTCATCTATAAAGAGCCTGAACTAGCTAGAAAAGCACACGCTCAAGAAGGTTCTTATCTAGATATCTTTAAAGATGAAGGTGCACATGGTTTTAACCCAACTGATTATCAAATACAATTAACACGACGTGTACGTGGTCTACCTTTATGGTTTAGTCTGGCAACACATGGTACAGACAGATATAAAGAAGCTGTAGAAAGAGGTTTGGAGTTAGCAACTATCGCAGGTCAATTAATTGAAGATATGGATCATGTAGAGCTGGTTAGAGAGCCAAGTTTATCTTGTGTATTGTACCGACGTAAAGGTTGGACACCTAATGATTATAGGGATTGGACTTTTGCAAACCACGACAAAGGATTTGCGTTAGTAACGCCAACTAAATGGAAAACAGGTGATAGTTTTGAAACCGTTTCACGTTTTTGCTTTATAAATCCAGATACAACCACTCAGGATATAATAGCAATTTTAGAGTCAATGAAATAGTATTTGTTAATTGTTAAAAAAAATAGTAGAAATTTCATAAATCATAAATAGTATTTATCAAAGCAATTACTATTTTTGTGCATGCAACACGACAAAGTACTTATTTTAGATTTCGGATCGCAATACACACAACTAATTGCGCGTAGAGTTAGGGAGCTTAACATCTATTCCGAGATACATCCATTTAACAATCCACCAAAAAATATTAACGACTATAAAGCAGTAGTGCTTTCTGGTAGCCCAATGTCTGTAAGGTCAGAAGATGCTTTTCATCCTGACTTATCAGAGATTAGAGGTAAAAAGCCAATGTTAGCTGTTTGTTATGGTGCACAATACTTAGCACACTTTTCAGGAGGTGAAGTAGCCGATTCTAACACACGCGAGTATGGACGCGCTAACTTAAGTTTTGTAGCAGAAGATGCTTTTTTTAAAAACATCGCTGTTGGAAGCCAAGTTTGGATGAGTCATAGTGATACTATTAAAAGTTTACCAACAAAAGGTAAATTGTTAGCAAGTACACACGATGTAAAAAATGCAGCATATAAAATTGAAGGCGAAGCAACTTACGCTATTCAATTTCACCCAGAAGTTTACCATTCTACTGACGGTAAACAATTACTAGAAAACTTTCTAGTAGATATCGCAAATGTAAATCCTGATTGGACACCAAATGCATTTGTGCAAGAAACAGTAGACGATTTACAAGCTAAATTAGGAGACGATAAAGTGGTCCTAGGATTATCAGGCGGAGTAGACTCGTCAGTAGCAGCAATGTTATTACACAAAGCAATCGGTAAAAACCTATATTGTATCTTCGTAAATAACGGATTATTACGTAAAAATGAGTTTACTCAGGTATTAGAACAATATAAAGGGATGGGCTTAAACGTAAAAGGCGTTGATGCTTCGGCACGCTTTTTGGATGCATTAGCAGGACTAAGTGATCCAGAAAAAAAACGTAAAGCAATTGGTAATGCGTTTATCGAAGTGTTTGATCAAGAAGCAAACCTTATCGAAGATGTAAAATGGTTAGCACAAGGGACAATTTATCCAGACGTGATAGAAAGTGTAAGTGCAACTGGAGGACCAAGTGCAACAATTAAAAGTCATCACAATGTAGGTGGATTACCAGACTACATGAAGCTTAAAATTGTCGAGCCCCTTCGTGCTTTATTTAAAGACGAAGTAAGACGTGTAGGAGCAAGTATGGGCATGGATAAAGACCTTTTAGGACGTCATCCATTTCCAGGACCAGGTCTTGCAATTAGGATTTTAGGAGACATCACAGCCGAGAAAGTACGTATCTTACAAGAAGTAGATGCAGTATTTATAAACGGATTACGTGACGCAGGATTATATGATAAAGTATGGCAAGCAGGCGCAATTTTACTACCAGTAAATAGCGTAGGAGTAATGGGAGACGAGCGTACTTACGAAAAATGTGTAGCACTAAGAGCTGTAGAAAGTACCGATGGTATGACAGCCGATTGGGTAAATTTACCTTACGAGTTTTTACAAAAAACAAGTAACGATATAATAAATAAAGTAAAAGGCGTTAATAGAGTAGTTTACGACATAAGTAGTAAACCACCAGCAACTATTGAGTGGGAATAATACATAGAGTCACTTCAAGTGATTTTTGAAAAATAAAAAATAGTATCAAGTAATTGGGCGTTACCACAAGGGTCGCGTCTTCCGTTATATCTTTTTTTTATAATTGACCTTGTTTTAGTATCTTTTTATATTATTAATGTTTCGATTTAATAATTATGGTATTTAATTAAATACAAAAAAAGGATGCCACTACAACCGCTAACGCAGTTTTAAACGTATAAATAACATATGAGAAAAATAATATACATTTTAAGTTTAGTCGTATTTTTCGGCTGTAATTCCGCGAAAGCGCAAAATTATAAAACACATAAGGTCAAAGCAGGCGAAACGATAGAGCAAATTGCAACTAAATACAAGGTGTCAAAATCTCAGATTTATGCTTTAAACCCTGATGCTAGAAAAACAGTTAGACCAAATTCGGTATTAATTATTCCTAATGCAACAGATGTAATTTCAACACCAACACCAACACCAACAACGCCTACTAAAGCGCCAACTTTTACAGAAGTTAAAACATTAGACGGTTTTAAAAAGCATAAAGTAAAACGTAAAGAAACCTTATACAGTTTATCAAAAAAGTATGATGTTTCTCAAGAGGATATCAAAAAACACAACCCTGAATTGTACGCCAATAACTTGCGTAAAGGTGATAAAATTCAAATTCCTATTTATAAAATAACTAGAGAAGAAGTTGTTGCAAGCCCATCAACAAAAACTTATATAGTTAAACCTAAAGAAGGTAAATGGCGTATTGCTTACCAATATGGGATTACAGTCCAAGAGTTAGAGGATTTAAACCCAAATATGGCAGCAGTATTGCAACCAGGAACTAGTATTAACGTGCCTAATTTAGACGTTGAAGAAGTTAAAACAATTGACGAGCAGTATAGTTATTATACCGTTTTAAAAGCGGAAGGGTTTTATAGATTAAAACTAAAAACAGGATTAACTCAAGAGCAATTAGAAAAATTAAATCCAGATTTATTAACAACAGGATTAAAGGAAGGAATGGTTTTAAAAATTCCTTATAATGCTAATATTACATCAATCAATCAAGGTAACGGACCTTTGACGGACGGAGAGCAACTATTTTCAACAGATTTAACAATGCGTAACCTAGATGCATCAACTAAGCATATTGCAATTATGTTACCTTTTAAATTAGATAAAGTAGATTCTGATTCTGTTTTGGATGCTAAAAAAACAATTAAAACAGACCCTTTTTTAAGTATGTCGTTAGATTTTTACTCTGGTGTAAAAATAGCGTTAGATAGTTTATCAACCTTAGGTGTTAATCTTAAAGTAGATGTTTACGATACTGAAAACAGAGAAAGTAAAGTCTTGTCAATTGTAAATACAGAAGCTTTTAAAGATGTGCATGCAGTTATTGGACCAGTAATGCAAAAATCTTTTAATACAGCAGCAAGTGCTTTAAAAAGTAAAAACATACCATTAATCTCTCCAATAACTAAAACGGTAGATATCCAAGACAATGTTTTTCAGTCTAGACCTGCTGAAAGTTTATTAAAAGATAAAGTGTTAAACTACTTTAAAAAGGATAGTACTTCTCACTTTATCATAGTCTCTGACATGAAAAATAATACGACTGCAGATGCGCTTAAAAAAGCATTTCCAAAAGCAGCTGTAGTAATGTCCAGAAAAGTTACTAAAACTGGAGAAGATGCTTATTATGTTTTAGATCAGGATATGGTTAAAGTATTAAAGCCTGGTAAAAATGTTGTGTTCTTAGAAACTGCATCTGCCGGATTTGTGTCTAACGTATCTAGTATTTTAAACGCTAAAATTAAACCAAGTATGTCTATTGTTTTAACTACAACAGACAAAACCAATGCATTTGAAGATGATGAAGTTAGAAGCACACATCTCTCTAATTTAGGTTTTACCTACGCGTCTATAAATAAGTCGTTTAGTGAAGACGAAAATAATAGCTTTACAAAACGTTACATCGCAGAATATAGTGAAACCCCAAATACATACGCAGTAAGAGGTTTTGATTTAACAATGGATGTTGTGTTACGTTTGGTAACATCAGAGGATTTATACGCTTCCGTTAATGCATCACCATTAACAACTTACGTTGAAAATAAGTTTGCTTATAAAAAGAAATTATTTGGTGGTTACTTTAACAATACGGTTTATATAGTAAAATATAAAGACTTAAAAATTGTTGAAGTTAAAGAATAATTAAAACAAAGTCACGTTATCTATTACTCCTTAACTATGTTTAAATATATTTTCATATTCGCTGGTTTATTTCTGTTGCAAGGTGATGCAATGGAAGAGTTATCATGGAATGAAGGGTATAAACTAACATGGGACGATTTTAGAGGACAGCCCAATCAAGATACTGACGCAGTTGCTGTAACAGCGTCAGGTATAACGTTTAGTTACTCAATAAAACAACTAGATAATAAAGTGCATGGTTTTAAAACGCTAGTTAAAGCCTTTTTTTATCCAGAACATTCTTGGTGCAAATCAGACCAAGTTGATGTTCATGTTTTAGGTCATGAGCAGCTTCATTTTGATATTACAGAGCTGCATGCTAGGATATTTAGACAACGTATTACTATGCTTAAGCCTCATGATAATTTAGCACAAACCCTTCAGGATATGCATAGTGCAATTGATGAAGAACTAGCTAATATGCAGAATAACTACGATGCAGAAAGTGAATACTCTATTAATGTAGAAGGTCAACAAAAATGGAAAGATAGTATTGCTATCCGACTTAAGGCTTTAGACAAATTTAAATCTAAAGGATAATTTTGCTACAACCAGACAGAGATTTTTTAATTAAAGTGGCACATACTAAAATGCCTTTTGGTAAGTACAAAGACCGTTTTTTAATAGATTTACCAGAATATTATATAGTGTGGTATCATAACAAAGGTTTCCCAAAAGGTAAATTAGGAGACATGTTAGAAACCATTTATACCGTTAAACTTAACGGTTTGGAGGACTTAATTAGAAATATTAAGAAGCAGTATCCTAAGTAATATTTTTTGATGTGCTATTTTTTTAACACATCATTGCTTAAAGTTCAAAAATATCTTTAGGTATTGCGTGGAAACCGGCAGATATAACAGCATCTTCTATGTCCTTAACACTAATTAATTTGTCTGTATGTATTGTAAACTCTTTTGGAAACACTTCATTGTTTATAATTACAGTTGTAACACCATCAATTGACAAGACTTTGCGTTTGATTTTTTCTAAATCCTGTTCTTTATTTGCATTTGTGCCAAATATTTTTCCGTGATTCCCAGGGATCACATTTTCAGATAATAAGCTCATATTCTTTGTGTTTTAATATTAATTTAGATTGATTTCTCAAATTGTAGCTAACATAAAACGAATTTGATTTCGCTCTAATAAAATATATTCGAAGTTAAACGAAGATAAAAGAAAAAAACTACAAATTCAAGCTGACCATCTATTAACTAGGTCATTAAAACCATTGGCAAGACTTCTAAAAATAAAAGCAAAAAGACCAATACTTTCAACTTAAAAAGTTGTAAATTTGCTCGCGTTTAACAACGCAACATGATACCAGAAACTAAGTACATATTTGTAACAGGAGGAGTAACGTCTTCTCTAGGAAAAGGAATAATAGCAGCATCTCTTGCAAAGCTACTCCAGGCACAAGGTTACAGAACCACAATCCAAAAATTAGACCCTTATATTAACGTCGATCCAGGTACGCTAAATCCTTATGAACATGGCGAATGCTATGTTACTGATGATGGTGCAGAAACCGATTTAGACCTTGGGCATTACGAACGTTTTTTAAACGTACCTACTAGTCAAGCTAATAATGTGACTACTGGACGTATTTACCAAAGTGTAATACAAAAAGAACGTAGAGGTGAGTTTTTAGGAAAAACGGTACAAGTTATTCCGCATATTACTGACGAAATTAAAAACAGAATCCAAATTTTAGGAAACTCTGGTGACTACGATATTGTAATCACAGAAATTGGAGGAACCGTTGGTGATATTGAGTCTTTACCATACATTGAAGCAGTAAGACAACTTAAATGGGACTTAGGTGATAATAATGCATTAGTAATTCATTTAACACTAGTGCCTTATCTAAAAGCTGCTGGAGAGCTTAAAACTAAGCCAACTCAACACAGTGTAAAAACATTAATGGAAAGTGGTGTGCAAGCAGATATATTAGTGTGTCGTACAGAGCACGAATTACCGTCTGACTTAAAACGTAAGTTAGCACTGTTTTGTAATGTTAGAGAAGAGTCTGTAATACAGTCTATAGACGCCTCAACTATCTATGATGTGCCAAACATGATGTTGGATGAAGGTTTAGATAAAGTAGTCCTTAAAAAGTTAGCATTAAATAGTGATGTTCCTGATTTAACACGTTGGAACGCCTTTTTAAAACGTCATAAAAATCCAAAGTCCGAAATTACAATTGGATTAATTGGTAAATATGTAGAGTTACAAGATTCTTACAAATCTATTTTAGAAGCATTTATACATGCTGGAGCGGAAAATGAAGTTAAGGTAAATGTGGAGTCTGTACACTCAGAATATTTAAATGCCGATAATATCAAAATGAAACTATCACATCTAGACGGTGTATTAGTAGCGCCAGGTTTTGGAGAGCGAGGTATTGAAGGTAAAGTAGCTGCAATTAAATATGTAAGAGAAAATAATATTCCGTTTTTAGGAATTTGTTTAGGAATGCAAATGGCAGTTATCGAGTTTTGTAGGAATGTAATGGGTATAGCAGATGCAAACTCTACAGAGATGGATCCAAATACTACAAACCCTGTTGTTGACATCATGGAAGAGCAAAAAACTATCACAGACAAAGGTGGGACAATGCGTCTTGGTGCTTGGGATTGTCATATAGAAAAAGACTCTATTGCTTATAACGTTTATCAAAGTCAAGAGATTAAAGAGCGTCACAGACACAGGTACGAGTTTAATAGCAATTATAAAGATCAAATTGAAGCTGCAGGATTAAGAGCAACAGGATATAATCCAGAGACCAAATTGGTCGAAATTGTAGAAATCCCATCTCACCCTTGGTTTGTTGGTGTGCAATATCATCCAGAATATAAAAGTACAGTAGCTAATCCACACCCTTTATTTATGGCATTTGTAAAAGCAAGTTTAATATATAGTAAGAAAAAATAAGTGTCAATTTGACACCAATTTAAAAGTGGTCGTATATTTGACTAATTAATTATTCCTTACAAATAAGAGGAACCAAACAATTATGGAAGAAAAAAAACTAGACGTAAAGTCGATAATAGGATTCGTATTAATTTTCGGGATTTTATTATTCATGATGTGGCAAAATCAGCCAACTCCTGAAGAAGTAAAAGCACAAGAGGCAGAAAAACAAGCACAAATAGCTGCTCAGAAAGCTACAGAAGCAAAAGTTGCGCCAGATACAAAAGTGACTAATGCTATAGATTATTCTAAACCTAAAGACTCTACTCAAGTTGCAGCTTTACAATCTAAAATTGGTGATTTTGCTTATTCTTTAGCAACAACCACAGCTACAGAAGATGAAGTTGAAGTGGAAAGTGACTTGTTTGAATTAAAATTTAATACTAAAGGAGGACACTTATCTCAAGTTAAACTAAAAAACTTTGTAGACTTTGATTCTATTCCTATTTACTTAGTAAAAGATGGTAACTCTGTTTTTAATATTAATTTTCAAACAACAGATAACCGTACTTTAAATACTAAAGACCTATACTTCCAACCAAAAGTGACCAAAAGTGGTGATAACACTATTGTGTCTATGAAGTTAAAAACTGCTGAAGACAAGTTTTTAGAATACAACTACGTAATTAAGCCTAACGATTATATGATAGATTTTACTATCAAATCTCAAGGTTTAGAATCTGCAATAAATACTTCTAATCCAATTAATTTAGATTGGACACAAAAAACATACAGACACGATCAAAGCATCAGTTATGAGAATAGATACACACGTTTAACATACCAAACAGACGGTGATGTAGATAAATTATCTCAAATGGGAGATGATGACGAGATTGAAGAAGATGTAACATGGTTATCTTACAGACAACACTTTTTTAGCTCGATATTATTAACAGATAAGCCTTTTAAAGAAGTTGCAATTACTTCTAAAAACTTAGTTGAAGACGAAGCTGTAGACTCAATCTTTACAAAACAGTTTTCAACAAAAACAGTTTTAGCATTAAGTGGGGCGTCTATTAATAACAATTTACAATTGTATTATGGACCTACAGATAGTGAAATATTAAAACAATATGATGATAATTTAGTTGAAAGTATTCCATTTGGATGGGGGATTTTTGGTTGGATTAACAAGTTTTTATTTATTCCATTATTTAACGGATTAAGTTCTTTCTTACCATACGGTATTGCAATTATTGTAATGACAGTGATTATTAAGTTAGCAATGTCATTTGTACAATACAAACAATATTTATCTCAAATGAAACTTAAGGTGTTAAAGCCAGAATTAGATGCTATTAGAGAAAAATATAAAGACAATAAATTAAAAGCACAGCAAGAAACTATGGCGCTTCAAAATAAAGCAGGAGCAAGTCCTTTAGCAGGATGTTTGCCGGCTTTAATACAAATGCCAGTTTTTTATGCACTATTTATGTTTTTCCCTACAGCTTTTGCTTTAAGACAGAAAAAGTTTTTATGGGCAGACGATTTATCGTCTTATGATGTAGTTGCAGAGTTGCCTTTCCATATTCCATTATATGGGGATCATGTAAGTTTATTTCCAATATTAGCTGCAATAGCTATTTTCTTTTACATGAAGTTAACTACTGGGCAAAACCAGATGTCAGCTCCACAACAAGAAGGGATGCCTGATATGGCTAAGATGATGAAGTATATGATATACTTTGCACCAATTATGATGCTTATTTTCTTTAATCAATATGCTTCTGGATTAAGTTTGTATTACTTTATTTCTAACTTAATTAGTATAGGGATCTTATTAGTAATTAAGAATTATATTTTAGATGAAGATAAGATTCATGCTAATATTCAGGTTCAAAAAGCTAAGCCTAAAAAAGAAAGCAAGTTCCAGAAAAAAATGAAAGACATGATGGAGCAAGCTGAAAAACAAAAGCAAATGCAACAAAAAAATAAAGGAAAATAATCTCTTTTATTAATAATATAAAAAGCTGTCTGCTATAAATTTAGTTTGGCAGCTTTTTTGTTATAACAAATCTTAGATGTAAACGTTAAGCTTTAGGGCAAGCTTTCCGCAAAAGCGATATAATTATAATTTAAATATGAAAAAACTAAGTATTCTATTAATTTGCTTAATTACGACTAGTGTTTTAGTAGGTCAAAATTTAAATCAATTTGATGACAATGCACAACGTCATGGTAAATGGAAAAAGTATTTTGATAACACCAAAGTGGTAAGGTATGAAGGCGAATTTGACCATGGTAAAGAGGTTGGGACATTTAAATTTTATATAAACATTGATAACAAAGCAGTCTTAACTGCGACCAAAGTATTTAATAAAGACAATGCAGTAGCACAAGTAACTTTTTTTGCTAGTAATGGTAAAAAAATAAGCGAAGGTAAAATGCGAGGTCGTAATTATATAGGCAAATGGGTTATTTATCATAAAAATGCAGATCAAGTGATGACGCAAGAATGGTATAATGACAAAGGTAAACTTGAAGGCGAGCGTATTGTATATTATTTAAATGGTCAAATTGCAGAACAAGCCTATTATAAAGATGGTTTATTAGATGGCGTGTCTAAGTGGTATGCAGAAAATGGTAAAATCATGAAGCTAATCACTTATCAGGATGATAAATTTCATGGTGACTATAAAACCTACACTAAAAACGGAGATATAGCGACGGAAGGGAAATATAAAGATGATCTTAAATGTTGTGTTTGGAAACGTTATAAAGAGGGTAAGTTAGTCGAAGAAAAAGATTTAGATAAAAGAGGAAATTAAAAGTTATACAGTTAATTCATATTGTTTTAACAATTAATTAATAGCTAAAGGAAGATTCCAAATCCAGTTTTGTATTAAAAAAATTGAATAAAGACTTATCTTTGCAGTCTATTAAATAAAGTCATGAAAAAAAGAGTTATTGTTGGTTTGTCAGGGGGTGTAGATTCTAGTGTTGCTGCTTATCTTTTAAAGGAGCAAGGTTTTGAAGTTATTGGGCTTTTTATGAAAAATTGGCACGATGATACTGTAACTATTTCTGACGAGTGTCCTTGGTTAGACGACAGTAATGATGCAATGTTAGTTGCAGATAAATTAGGAATTCCTTTTCAAACGGTAGATTTAAGCGAGCAATATAAAGAGCGTATTGTTGATTATATGTTTGATGAATACGAAAAAGGACGTACCCCTAATCCTGATGTATTATGTAATAGAGAAATCAAGTTTGATGTCTTTATGAAAATTGCTTTAGACTTAGGCGCAGACTACGTTGCAACTGGTCATTATTGCAGAAAAACAACAATTACTAAAGATGGTCAAGAGGTACACCAATTATTAGCAGGTAAAGACCCAAATAAAGACCAATCTTACTTTTTATGTCAATTATCTCAAGAGCAGTTAGCAAAAGCATTATTTCCTGTTGGAGAGTTGTTAAAACCTGAGGTTAGAGACATTGCTAAACAGCAAGATTTAATTACTGCAGACAAAAAAGACTCGCAAGGCTTATGCTTTATCGGTAAAGTAAGATTGCCAGATTTTTTACAACAACAACTTAAACCTAAAGAGGGTGTGATTGTAGAGATACCAAGAGATAATCCATTTTATAACACTACTTTACCAAGTTTTAATTCTAAAATAGAAGAGTTACAATACCGTTCTAGAAAACCTAATTACAGTGTGTCTGAAGGAGAGGTTAAAGGACAACATCAAGGGGCGCATTACTTTACTAAAGGACAACGTAAAGGGTTAGCAGTTGGTGGTACAAAAGAACCTTTATTTGTAATTGATACCGATGTTAAAGAAAATGTTATTTATGCAGGTCAAGGTACGACACATCCTGGACTATATAAAAGTGCTTTATTTGTTTCTAACCAAGAAGTGCATTGGGTTAGAGAAGACTTAGCTTTAAAAACGGATCAAACCTTAGATGTATTGGCAAGAATAAGATACCGTCAAGAGTTGCAAAAAGCAACCTTACATAAGGTAGATACAGGTTTATATGTAGAATTTGAGAACCCACAATCGGCAATTACCGAAGGGCAATTTGTAGCTTGGTATTTAGGAGAAGAATTAGTTGGTTCAGGCGTAATTTCTTAAATTGCAATAACAAAAAGTTATTGCTATGAAAAAACTACTACTTTTTTTTATTTTCTTATATTCATTTAATGCTTTAAGTCAAGAACATGCCTGGGTATATTTATCAGATAAGCCAGATAGCGCAACAGCTTTGGCTAATCCTATTTCAATTTTAACACAAAAAGCATTAGACAGGAAAGCAGCACATAATGTTAGTGTTGATTTTAGAGATGTTCCGGTTGACGAAAGCTACATTTCAGTAATAAAATCTCAGCCAGGGATTACTGTGTTATCAAAATCTAAATGGTTTAATGCGCTTCACGTTATTGGTGACCCAGTAGATATTACTGCACTAAATTCAGTAACAGTTAACGGTGCCACAATAGTTAGTAGTATTGACTTTGCAGACGATAATTTTAACTCAAGACAATCTCAGACACAACATCAAAACAAGCATAACTTAGAAGCCAATTTAACAAACTTTACGTATGGAAGTGCTGTTAATCAAACGACAATGATTGGTGTTGAAGCTCTACATCAACATATTAATAATTATACAGGTTCAGGGATGACGGTTGCGGTTATTGATGCCGGTTTTCCTAATGTAAATACCATGAATGGCTTTCAAAGATTAAGGGATAATGGTGGTATTTTAGGAGGATATGATTTTGTTGACAGAAATGCAAATGTTTATGCTTATACAGGAAGTGCTCATGGGACATGGGTATTAAGTGATATGGCAGGTTTTATACAAGATCAATTTGTAGGTACAGCTCCAGATGCCAACTATTATTTATTTAGAACAGAAAATGCACCAACAGAAACACCTTTAGAAGAAAGCCTATGGGTTGAAGCTGCAGAGCGTGCAGATAGTTTAGGGGTTGATGTTATTAACTCGTCATTAAGCTATACTACTTTTGATAATCCAAACTATAATTACACACCAGCTGAGATGGATGGAAACACAGCATTTATCACTAAAGGAGCAGATATTGCTTTTGAAAAAGGCATTTTAGTAGTTAATTCTGCTGGAAATTATGGTAATGCTAGTTGGCAGATTATTGGAGCTCCAGCAGATGCTGCAGGTGTATTTGCAATAGGTGCTGTTAAATCTGATGGTACATACGCCACATTTAGCTCTAGAGGTAGCAGTGCACAACCAACACAAAAACCTGATGTGGTCGCCCAAGGACAAGCTAGTTATATAATTTCAACTTCGGATGCAGTGGTAACCTCTAATGGGACCTCTTTTAGTTCACCTATATTAGCGGGCGGTATTGTTTGCTTATGGCAAGCGCTACCTAGTTTTAATAATGCTCAAATCATGCAGTTAGTTCGCGAGTCAGCATCACAATACAACACACCAGATTACTATTTAGGTTTTGGTATTCCAGATTTTTCTTTAGCATTAGCAGAAGGTTTATCAGTTACCGAGTTTCAAAATGAAAATGTAAATTTAAAGGTCTATCCAAATCCTGTCAAAAATCAATTAACCATTCAAATACCAAGTCAATTTGACGAAGTTAGAGTACGATTTTATGATGTTTTAGGAAAAAAAGTTATAGACACTAAGGTAACAGCAATTAACCAAAATATAAATACTTCTGCAATAACAAAAGGAGTGTATTTAGTTAAAATTGAAGCTGAAGGGTTAGCAGTTACCAAAAAAGTTATTAAAAATTAATAGAACGTAAGTTATAATACAAATTATGCCAAATAAAATTACTCAACTTTTTAATATTAAATACCCAATTATTCAAGCAGGAATGATTTGGAATAGTGGCTGGAGATTAGCTTCAGCAGCAAGTAATTCTGGAATACTAGGATTAATAGGAGCAGGAAGTATGTATCCAGATGTGTTAAGAGAACACATCCAAAAATGTAAAAAAGCAACTAGTAAACCTTTTGGTGTTAATGTCCCAATGTTATACCCTAACATAGAGGAAATCATGAATATTATTGTGGAGGAAGAGGTTGAGATTGTATTTACCTCTGCAGGAAACCCTAAAACTTGGACCAAATGGTTACAAGATAAAGGGATAACGGTAGTGCATGTTGTAAGTAGTGTCAAATTTGCACTAAAAGCACAAGATGCTGGTGTAGATGCTATTGTAGCAGAAGGTTTTGAAGCAGGAGGGCATAATGGGCGTGACGAAACTACAACACTAACATTAATACCAATGGTACGCGAGCAACTACAAATACCATTAATTGCAGCTGGAGGTATTGCAACAGGAAAAGCCATGTTAGCAGCAATGGTTTTAGGTGCAGACGGGGTGCAAGTTGGTAGTAGGTTTGTAGCTAGTACAGAAAGTAGTGCACATCAAGCATTTAAGCAAGTGGTTGTCGATGCAAAAGAAGGTGATACACAATTAACTTTAAAAGAATTAGCACCGGTAAGATTAATTAAAAATAAATTTTTTAATGAAATCCAAGAACTTTACAAAACCGCTCCAACACCAGAACAATTAAAAGAGTTGTTAGGTAGGGCAAGAGCCAAAAGAGGTATGTTTGAAGGTGATTTAGAAGATGGCGAATTAGAAATAGGTCAGATTGCAGGACTAATACATGATATAAAACCAGTTGCTGACATTGTCAAGGACATGGTTACAGAATTTGAATTAGCTAAAGCAGAAGTCATTAAGTTGTAGTTTTTATAAAAAATAATAAAGCTATAACCACTTTAAAACCACCCCTCCAAATATAAACCACAAAAAATGAAAACAAGTAGATTAGAAGCATTCAGTGATGGTGTTTTAGCCATAATAATAACCATTATGGTATTGGAGCTTAAAGCACCAGAAGACACAAACTTAAATTCTCTTATAGCTAAAACACCAGTTTTTATAAGTTATATTTTCAGTTTTATATATTTAGGTATTTACTGGAACAATCATCATCATCTGTTTCAAATTACACAAAAAGTTAATGGTAAGATACTTTGGGCTAATTTACATTTGCTTTTCTGGTTATCTTTAATTCCGTTTACAACAGCTTGGATTGGAGATAACTATGACGCTAAGTTGCCTGTAATAGCTTACGGGGTTGTGTTATTATTTTGTGCAATTGCTTATTTTATTTTACAATCAACAATTATCAATTCACATGACAATCAATTTCCTTTAAGAAAAGTTGTTGGCTCAGATAAAAAAGGAAAAATATCAATTGTTTGTTACTCTCTTGGAGTTGGGTTTGCTTTTTTAAACACTTGGATATCAATAGTAATATTCGGTATTGTAGCCATAATGTGGTTAGTCCCAGATAGAAGAATTGAAGAAAGTGTTTAAAAACAATAGATAAATGAATACCGTTAAAACATATAAAAAAGTTGATACTGAAAATGAAAACGTAAGTTTTGGGATCTCTAAAATGGAAGATATCTACATAAAACGAAACGGAGAAATTGACGAGCCTCATAGACATAACTACTACACCGTATTGATAGTTAAAAATGCTAAAGGCCAACATAATATTGACTTTAGTACGTATGATTTATCTAGTAATCAAATATTTTTTGTTGCACCTGGGCAAGTCCATCAAGTAGTAGAAACAGAACAGTCTAGCGGATTTGCAATGACATTTTCTAGTCAGTTTTTAGTAGAAAACTCTATTAGATTATCTTTTATTGAAAGTTTAAACCTTTTTAATAATTATGGTCAAAGCCCTCCATTAACTCCTAACAAAGCACAATTTGATGCAATTGTAGCGTATAGTAATCAAATTTACCAGTTATTTTATAGTGATGCTAATATGAAGCTGCTATCTATAGGTGCTTTATTAAAACTTATGCTTATTGAATGTAATAATATTTGTTCTATAAATCCAATCGAATCTGATGTAGATACTACTGGTGATAATCTAATCAGGGCTTTTAAAAAAGGGGTTGAAAACCATTACAAAAAAGAACATTCTACTACATTTTACGCCAACAAACTTCATATTACTCCAGACCACCTTAATAGAACTGTAAAATCCAAAATTGGTAAAACTGCAAAGGACTACATTCAGGCTAGAATAATTACCGAAGCAAAAAGACTATTATATTTTACAGAGTCTTCAACTAAAGAAATTGCATATAAGTTAGGTTTTAACGAACCTGCAAATTTTAGTGCGTTTTTTAAAAAACACACCGACATTTCTCCTTCAAACTTCAAAAAAACGCTGATATAATCTTTAATATCGGATTTTCATAAGTTTTTCTCTTTTTTTTATATTCCACAGATTTCTAATCAGTTATATATTTGTACCATACTTTTAAAGCAAAAATATGGACCGTAAGAAATTTATTAAAAATGCGCTATTAACAAGTGTTGTTGGGAGTTTTGCTCCTCAAATACTTAAAGCAACAAATAGCAATTCTAAAAAATCTACTTATAATACATTGATGCAGCAAGTAGGATTTAATCATTTACCTAATAAAAAAAACATATATACTATGAATACAGTAATTCACAAAGCAGAAACAAGAGGACATGCTAATCACGGTTGGTTAAACTCACACCATACATTTAGCTTCGCAAACTATCACAATCCAGAACGTATGAATTTTGGTTTACTACGTGTGTTGAATGATGATACAGTAGCAGCAGGAATGGGGTTTGGTACACATCCTCATGATAACATGGAAATTATTTCAATTCCATTAGAAGGTGATTTAGAGCACAAAGATAGCATGGGTAACGTAGCGGTAATTAATGAAGGTGATGTACAAGTACTAAGTGCAGGAACTGGAATGACGCACTCGGAAAAAAATAAGAATAAAGATAAGGAAGTAAAGTTTCTTCAGATATGGATATTCCCTAAAGAAAAAAATGTAGAGCCTCGTTACGATCAAATTTCTATTAGAGATATCGCAAAAGAAAACGAGTTTTATCAAGTGCTTTCGCCTAACAAAGATGATCAAGGTGTTTGGGTAAATCAAGACGCTTGGTTTCATATCGGAAAATTTGAAAAAGGAAAATCCGATGAATATAAAATCAAAAAACAAGGTAACGGAGTTTATGCTTTTATCCTTGAAGGTGAAGTAGAAATAAATAATCAAAAACTTTCTAGAAGAGACGGGATGGGTATCTGGGATACAGATAGCATTGATGTAAAAGCAACGGATAATGCACGTGTACTTTTAATGGAGGTTCCAATGACAATGTAATACGTTAGTTTAATTTTAAATAGAAAACTAAGCAGACAAAGGAGATTTACAAACCAATAATTTTATTAATTTAAAAATACCACAATATGGAAATTACAATTAAAGAAAGAGACAATAAAGGCTTTTCTATGGCTAGAGAAGATGATAAAAGAGCAGGGATGATGACCTACTCAATCGCTGGAGATGATCACATTATTATCGATCATACAGAAGTAGACCCAGCATTTAAAGGTAGAGGTGTTGGTAAACAATTATTATACAAAATTGTTGATATGGCAAGAGAAAAAAACATCAAGATTACACCAATATGTCCATTTGCTAACGCAATGTTTAAAAAACTAGAGGACATTCAAGACGTATTAAAAAAATAATATTTTAAATGAATAATCTAGTAAAAAACATTTTCAATCCTGGAGTTTATTCTAATAACATAAACCTAGTACTATTAATATTACGTGTATCAGTCGGTATATTTATGTTAACCCATGGTATTGGAAAATTAGAATCACTATTTGGTAGCGAGCCTATACAATTTAGCGACCCAATTGGAGTCGGTGCTACAGCTTCTTTAGCATTAGCTGTATTCTCAGAAGTATTGTGTTCCATTTTATTAATAATTGGTTTAGCTACTCGTTTTGTAGCAGTTCCTTTATTAATTACCATGTTAGTTGCTGCATTTATAGTACATATAAATGATGGTTTTGGTAGGCAAGAATTCGCACTTCTTTACGCATTAATTTATATGACAATTGCAGTAATAGGAGCAGGAAAATACTCTTTAGATTATCTAATATCAAAAAACAAAAATTAATTACATAACTAATATTAAAAACTTATAACTATGAATAACAACACAAATTGGTCAATTGACAACGCACATTCAGAAATTGCTTTTAAAGTAAAGCATATGATGATATCTACAGTTACTGGACACTTCGAAGATTTTGAAGCTACAGCTAAAACTGATGGAGATGATTTTAAAAATGCAAGTTTCGAATTTAGTGCAAAAACAGCATCAATAAACACTAAAAACAAAGACAGAGATACACATTTAAGATCTGATGATTTTTTCAATTCAGAAAAATTCCCAGAAATGAAATTTGTTTCAAAATCATTTGACGGTAGTAAATTAGTTGGAGATTTAACGATTAGAGACGTCACTAAAGAAGTTACTTTAGATGCAGATTTAAATGGTGTAGCTGTTGATCCTTACGGACAAACAAAAGCAGGTTTTGAAATGAGTGGTCAAATTAACAGAAAAGACTTTAATTTAACTTGGAGTGCAGTCACAGAAGCAGGTAGTATTGTTGTGTCTGATAAAGTAAAATTGGTAATTGATGTTCAGTTTACAAAACAAGCATAAATTAAATTATAACTAATTTTAATTATAACGGTTTGAGCATATGTTCAAACCGTTTTTTATTAAATAATTTGATTGTTTTGGCAGAGTATTTGCTACTTATATAAAAACAAATTCAATAACATTTAAAATAAAAAAAAAACTATAAATCAAATGACAAAAAACATTTTAACAATCGGAGTAATTGCAGCATTATCTTTAAATTCTTGTAAAGAAAATCCAAAACAAGAAAATATTGAAATAACAACTACCGAAACTGTAGATAAAGTTGCTGATCAATTTGTTACAACAACTTCAATTGATAAAGACGGACAAAAATTAGAAATCACTTTTGATAACACTAAGGGAACTGCATCAGTAGATTTTAATGGAGAAACAATTAAATTGGATCAACAAAAATCTGCTTCTGGTTATTGGTATAAGAATGATAATTATGAATTGTTAGGAAAAGGAAACAATGTCCAATTAAAAAAAGGAGAGGAAGTAGTTTTTGAATTTGAAGATGATATTGTAACTAATACTTTAAAAAACAAAGATGGTCAAACTTTAGACATGACTTTTAATAACACAGAAGGGACTGTAAAAGTATACCTTAATGGTGGTGAACAAATTGATTTAGTTGCAGAAAAAGCAGCATCAGGTATTTGGTATAAAAATGACCAATATGAATTAAGAGGAAAAGGAGAGGATTTAGAATTAAAAAAAGACGGAAAAATAGTGTTTAAAAAGTAACACTTTCATTTCAATAATAATTATAGCGGTTTGAGCATACACTCAAACCGCTATTGTTTTGTAACAATTTTAATTCTATAAATAGAATAGTCTTTATACTTTTTACTCATAAAATTAATTGTATTGCTACAAATCAAAACACTATTTTTGCAAAATGGTTTTAAGTAATTACACTAAAGAATTTAAATACAATTGGCAATTGGCAGCTCCTGTAATGTTAGGGATGTTAGGTCATACCTTTGTTAGTTTTGTAGACAACATTATGGTTGGGCAAATTGGTACTGCAGAGCTTGCTGCAGTGTCTTTAGGTAATAGTTTTATGTTTATTGCTATGTCACTTGGTATTGGGTTTAGTACTGCAATTACACCATTAGTAGCAGAAGCGGATAGTGCAAAAGACTTAATAAAAGGAAAATCGGCATTTAAACATGGATTGTTTTTGTGTTCGGTTTTAGGTGTTTTATTATTTTTATTAGTGTTATTAGCAAAGCCCTTAATGTATTTAATGAAACAGCCTGTTGAGGTTGTCCAGCTTGCTATACCGTATTTAGATTTGGTAGCAGTATCATTAATACCAATGATTATTTTTCAAGGGTTTAAACAATTTAGTGATGGATTATCATTAACTAAATACCCAATGTATGCTACTATTTTAGCCAACTTGGTTAACGTAGGATTAAACTACTTATTAATTTTTGGTAAGTTTGGTTTCCCAGAAATGGGGATTGTTGGTGCAGCATACGGTACGTTGGTTTCTCGTATAATTATGGTGTTTTACTTATGGTGGCTGTTAAAAGGACGTAAAAAATCTAAATTTTATGTTACCAACATTAAGTTTTTTGTATTAGAAAAACTAATGCTTAAAAAAATTATAAGTTTAGGGACTCCAAGTGCTATGCAAATGTTTTTTGAAGTCGCTATTTTTACTGGTGCTATTTGGCTTAGTGGTTTATTAGGTAAAAACCCTCAAGCAGCAAACCAAATAGCATTAAACTTAAGCTCTATGACCTTTATGGTTGCTATGGGGTTAAGTGTAGCCTCTATGATTAGAGTTGGTAACCAAAAAGGTTTACATCAATATATAGAGTTACGTCGTGTAGCTGTATCGTTATTTTTAATGGGCTTTATTTTTGCAGTTATTTTTGCTTCACTATTTTTAATTTTTAACCAGTTTTTTCCACGTTTGTATGTCGATTTAAATGATGCTACAAACTTTAACGACAATATGGAAGTGATTACAATCGCGTCTCAATTACTTATTGCAGCAGCTATTTTTCAAATTAGTGATAGTTTACAGGTCATTGTACTTGGGGCTTTAAGAGGTTTGCAGGATGTAAAAATCCCAACTATAATTACTTTTATTTCGTATTGGTTAATTGGGTTTCCGGTAAGTTGGTATTTAGGAAAAGAAGATGCTTACGGAAGTTTTGGGATCTGGTTAGGTTTATTAGCAGGATTAACAACAGCTGCTATTTTATTATTTATAAGGTTTCATTATTTAACTAAAAGGTTAATTTTGTCAAACAAATAAAATATTACAACATGGAATTACCAAAATACATATTAGGAGATAATACAGATTTGCCAAATGCAATATTTGTAATACATACAGAATTTCCTAGATTTATAATTAATTTAGAGGATGATGAAGTGGAATGGTTTGAGGATTTTGATCAACATGACGAGAAAGAATTAGAAATGGAGATGGAAAACTTAATCAAAGAAGCTACCGCTTTTTACGATAGGGAAGTAGCCCGTTACGAAGACTAATACAAAACTATGTTAGACCAATTATTACAATACGATACAGAGCTTTTTTTATACTTAAACGGTTTAGGAACCACTACTTGGGATAGTTTCTGGTTATTTTATACCGCAAAGTTTAATTGGATACCATTTTATGGGCTATTAGCTTTTTTAATGTATAAAAAGTCTAACACTAAAATGTTTGTGCTAACCTTAGTGGTTATTGCACTAATGATTACGTTTACAGATCAGATTACTAATCTGTTTAAAAATGTCTTAGTTAAACGATTAAGACCTTGTCATGTAGACGAAATTGTTCAATCTATGAGATTGCTTAAATCATGGTGTGGTGGTCAATATGGCTATTTTTCTGGGCATTCTAGTAATAGTATGGCTGTTGCGGTTTTTTCAGGACTAATGTTACGTTACAAGTACAAGTATTTAATATATATATTAATTGTTTGGGCGTTTGCCATGGCTTACAGCCGAATTTATATAGGTGTACATTATCCTTTAGATATCTTAAGCGGAATGCTATTTGGAGCATTTACAGGTGTCTTGTTTTACAAGTTAGATAAGTACTTACAATCAAGGTTTCAGTTAAAATAGTTTACTTTTCTTTAAAGTAGTAATAATTATTTATCAATCTGTCCTTGTATTGTTTGCTGTCTGGTTCACTTTCGTTTAAATCGTAAGTCGCAACTTTCTTAATTGTATATTTTTCAAATAGAATAGCTTGATCTTCTGGACTTATACCATTAGCTAAAACTCCAAATTCAGATTCTATCGGAAAGTTGTAAGTAGTGTTATCAACTTTTATCTGCGGAATTTTTTCGCCATACTGCCAAATTGTTTCAGGCGAAACATAATTAAAGGCATACACCTTAATATTTTGTTGCTTATTAATTTCTAATAACTTTGAAATAGGTTTAAAATTATCACTTGTAAACGTTTTAAAAAGCGGTAAACCAAATAGGAACAAGGCACCAAAAAATAAGGCACTTAACAAAAACACGTTTCTAATGTTCTTTTTAATTAATTGAAATAGTATTGCTAATCCAATAGTAAAAACAACCACTGAAAACATCATATAAAGCAACATGCTTCCGCTTAATTGATCCATAAACAAAAAGTATAATACTGCAGGAGCAGCAAGTCCAATTAGCGCAATTAATCCAAAATTAAAATAGACTGGTATAGTCTCTCGTTTATCAGTCAATGTTTTAAACTTTCTAATAAGATACTCTATATAAAACCCAATATTAAATGCCAACGGTATTAAAACAGGCATTAAGTAACGCGATTTTTTCTCAGGAATTATTGATAATAAAATGACAGCAAAAATGGTCCATAAAAAAGTAAATTTATAGGCTTTATAATGGATGACACGTCGTTTTAAATAAGGGAATAACAAACTAATAAAAGCAGGTATTGTCCATAAACCACTTTGTGTAAAAAAGCTCCAGTAGTAATAAAAAGGTCTTACATTATAACTAGTCCAATTACCGGTTTCTTTACTGGTAATAGCAGCAAAAGTCTCAGGATCTTCTAAACGCACATAAAAATACCACCATCCGCCAATTAGTATTCCTAAGATTAATATTGTAAAAATTGGTAAAACTTTTGATTTGATGTTTTTGTATTTAAAACTAAACCCGTAGGCTAGTAAAAAAGGCAATAATAATGCGTAAAAACTAACTGGTCCTTTACTTAATAAAGAGCAACCAATACCTAAAGCAGCGATAAAAACATGGTTCCATCTTGTGTTTTTAGATTTAAAAAAACTAAATAAATGGTAAATAGCGACCATCATAAAACCATGAGTAAAAATATCCCAAGGGGCTTCAATTGTAATACCGATAACGTAAAATGAAGTGATTAAAACTAATGTGTTAATCATACTATGTGCTCTGCTTTTTAATAGGGTTTTAGATAATCTAAAACTATAGATAGCCAAAACCATAATCATAATTATAGCAGGTAATCGCATACCAAAAATACTATTTACACCAAAAATTAATCCTGATAAAGCAGTTAGCCAAGTTGGTAGTGGTGGTTTTTCGTAACGTGCCTCGCCATTCATGGTCGTTAATAACCAATTATCATCCAGTATCATTTCTCTAGCAGTAATAAAATTACGTGCTTCCATAATAGTCACTTGGATAGTCTCTAAGTTAGGTAATAACATTAAAGCTATTAGCAAACAAATGATAATTAAAGGATAGTTTTTAAAGGACTTAGGCATCTTGTTTTTTTAATATTAACAAATTTCTGATATAAATAACTGCACCTAATGAGTGCCCAACTAATAATACGTAATCGACTCTAAAAATAGCATAAGTTAAAATTAATAAAGACCCAACTAAACTTAACGCCCAAAAACCAAGCGGTAAAGAGGATTCTTTATTTTTTTCAGAATACATCCATTGGTACACAAAACGTAATGTAAAAACAATTTGAGAAACAATCCCTAGGACTAATAACCATAACGGAATCGCTTCGTTTTTAAATAATCTAACAGTGTCAATTTCGTTATTATTAAAATAAAAAATGGTTACAAAAAGTGGCATAAATAGTAAAATCCATCTTATGCTAACATGAAAAGTTTTCCATTGGTTTTGCAACTGTAAGTTTCTAATATAGATGTAATACGTTAAGCCTTGACCAAGCATAATAGCAAAGTCATCACGTAAATATCCATAAATAAATAATAAAAACGAAGCGATTAAACTTAGCGTCCAAAATAGTGTGGGTGTGATGACGCGTTTTTGTTTTTCGCTAGTAATCCATTGTATGATTAAGCGAGAAGAAAACAGTATTTGCGCCAAAAAACCAATGCTAAGTATAATCCAGTTACTCATTATTTTGTCTTAGCTACTTCGTAATTAATGTACTTTTTTTTCATCCATAAATACGCAAAACAATCCATTAAAGGACCAAGTAAACGGTTCCATACACCAAACTTAGCCTCGCCAGCAACCCTAGGAAAGTGTTGCACTGGGATTTGCTTTGTTTTTCCGTTTTGTAGCATAATCATAGCTGGTAAAAAGCGGTGTAAACCTTTAAACATCGGGATGCGTTTAGCGTAGTCTGTTTTAATAACTTTTAAAGGGCAACCCGTGTCATCCATTCCGTCTTTAGTAAACGCGCGTCTAATTCCGTTTGCAATTTTAGACGACATGTTTTTTACAAAACTATCCTTACGGTTAGCACGTACACCAGTAACCAAATCGTACTCGCCAATATGTTCTAAAAGTAAATTAAAATCTTCTGGAGCAGTTTGTAAATCAGAGTCAATATATCCCACTAACTCTGTAGTAGTATAATCAAAACCTGCTTTAATAGCAGCACTTAATCCGCGATTGTCTTTAAATAAAATGTAATCAAAAGCATCATGTCTACTACAAATAGCTTCAATTAACTCTTGACTTTTATCTTTTGAGCCATCATTAACAAATAAAATTTTAGTGGTTTTAGTCGCTATTTGCGTGTAAGCTAATAGTTCTTTTTCAACTCTAAGTAAATTATCTTCCTCATTATAAACAGGAACAACGATGGTAAATTGGTATTTCATAAACCTATATTAATGTTACAAATGTATTGTTTTTTATAGAATTGAAATTAGTATCGAAAAAAAATCTGTTTCTTTGTAATACAGAAAAACACTTATGAAGATATTAGTTACTGGAGCAGTAGGTTTTATAGGCTCTCACACCTGTGAGCGTTTACACGATTTAGGGCACGAAGTTTTAGGATTAGATAATTTTAACGATTATTATAGCTTAGCGCTGAAAACCTTAAACGAAAAAGCACTTTTAGATAAAGGAATTTTAGTAATTAAAGCCGATTTAAGACACGAGGATTTTGCTGAAACTTTGCCAAAAGACATTGACTATATTTTTCATTTTGCAGCTCAACCAGGTATTTCTGCTAGCTCGACCTTTGAAGACTATTTTACTAATAATATTATTGCT
Organism: uncultured Olleya sp.; assembly: GCA_947503885.1. Lineage (GTDB taxonomy): Bacteria > Bacteroidota > Bacteroidia > Flavobacteriales > Flavobacteriaceae > Olleya. Next base: position 160,390 of record CANNFD010000004.1, read on the forward strand.
ACAAAAAACTTAACAGATTTTGCGTTACAGTGTCAAAATTTACAGTTGTTTGTTAATATTGGGACCTCGTCAATTTATGGTCTAGAAGCAACTTTTCCAGAAACCGAAGCACCAAAACCAGCCTCTTATTACGGAGTTACTAAATTATCTGCCGAGCAATTAGTATTACAAAAAAGCAGAGAGAAACAGTTTAAAAGCTGCTCGTTAAGATTATATTCTGTGATTGGACCAAGAGAACGTCCTGAAAAAATGTACACCAAATTAATAGCGTGTGCTTTTAATGGCGATGCTTTCCCGCTTTATGATGGTAGCGCATCACATTTACGAAGCTTTACTTATGTTGGAGATATTGTAGATGGTATAGTTAGTGTTATTGGTAATGAAACTAAAGTTGATGGAGAAATTATTAATCTTGGTACAGAAGTAGAACATACCACACAAGAAGGTATTGAGGCGGTTGAGCAAGTGATTGGTCAATCCATCAAAATTGACCAGGTTAAAGCTAGAGTAGGTGACCAATTACGTACTAAAGCCAATATTGATAAAGCTAGAACACTATTAGATTATAATCCAAAAACTACATTGTTAGAAGGCGTTAAAGCTCAAGTAGAATGGTATAAGGCTAATTTTTTGTAGAGGAATTTTATATTTATTATTAAAAAAGCCCATATTGATTAGGAGACTCTTTTTCAATAACCTGACCTAAATCCCAAAGTTCGACTATTTTAAGCCCTTCAAATCTAAATATATGCACGACAGCTATTTCTAAATTGTGTTTTTTTACTAGAGAGTGGGTTATTATTGTATCGTTATCTTCATACGAGTATTTAACTTCTAAAGACTTGTTAGGACTTGATTGATGTGCTTCTGTCATTGCGTTTTGTAACGCTTCTCTACTTCCTTTAAAGTATTGATTGTGATGAATAAAATTTGCTGCAACAAAACGATCAAAAGCTTCTTTAACCTTTCCGCAGCTTGCTAAATGCAAAAATGATTCTGCTATCTTATTAGGTTTCATTAGTTTTTATTTTCCTTTTGTGTTTTCATCAAAACTAACCATCCAGTTTATTCCAAATTGATCAGTAAACATCCCGAAATACGAGTCCCAAAAAGTCTTCTCCATTGGCATAGCGACTTGTCCATTTACCGACAATGCTTTAAATAGTCTATCGGCTTCGCTTTTAGACTCTGCATTAATCGAAACCGCGAAGTTATTACCTTCTGTTACCTTACTAGCCCATTCACCACCTGCATCACTTCCCATTAATACTGTGTTTCCTATTGGTAAAGAAATATGCATAATATTATTAAGTTCTGAATCATCTACTTTGCAATTTGGATCATTTTGCGGCATATCTTTAAATCTGCCGACAAACGAAAACTCACCTCCAAAAGCAGCTTTATAAAAATTAAATGCAGTTTCGCAATTGCCTTTAAATGTCAGATATGTATTTACAGTAGGCATAGTTGATAGGTTTTTAATTAATTATAATCTAGCTTAACTAGCGTCAAACGAAATTAGCATTTTATTTAATAAAAGAAGTCGTGCAAACAATTAAACTAACCCTAACAAATAATCTGCAGCAGCAAAAGGTGTCGTCTGATTATTTTCAATCAAGTCTAATTGTTTATTTAATTCTGTTTTAATTTCAGGATTATTAAAAAAGGCACTTTTAAGTTGCTCTTCAATAGTTTGTAACAACCAAAATTTATTTTGTTCTGTACGTTTAAAACTAAAATAATGGTTTTGTTTTGTTAAAGTAAGGTAATCTGTAATGACATCCCAAATAGCGTCAATACCTTGGTAAGTTAAAGCGCTACATAGTGTGACTTTAGGTTGCCAATTAGAGTCTTTTAATGGATACATATGTAAGGCTCTGTTAAACTCGACTTTAGCTAATTTAGCACGTTTAACGTTGTCACCATCTGCTTTATTAATGGCAATAGCATCTGCCATTTCAATAATACCACGTTTTATACCTTGTAACTCGTCTCCAGCACCTGCTAATTTTAAAAGTAAAAAAAAGTCAACCATACTATGTACTGCAGTTTCACTTTGACCAACACCAACGGTTTCTATAATAATAGTGTCAAAACCTGCAGCTTCGCATAGGATAATAGTCTCTCTAGTTTTTCTAGCAACACCACCTAACGAAGTTCCTGAAGCAGAAGGACGGATATACGCATTTTTGTTTTTAACCAAATCCTCCATTCTGGTTTTATCACCCAAAATACTTCCTTTAGTAATACTACTACTTGGATCTACAGCTAAGACAGCTACTTTTTTGTTTAAGGCAGTTAGGTGCATACCAAAAGCTTCAATAAAAGTGCTTTTTCCCACACCAGGCACGCCAGTAATACCAATTCTTACAGAGTTATTAGCTTGTGGTAAACAGGCTTTTATTATAGAATTGGCTTGCTCTGTATGTTTAGGGTTTTTGCTTTCAACTAAAGTAATTGCTTGACTTAATGCAGTAATGTCTCCTTTTAAAATAGCCTTAACTAAATCTTGTGTAGTACGTTGTAATTTACGCTTAGCTTTAATTTTTGAAATAGCATCAGCATTGGTCATTTCTGGAGAAGAAACACCTTCAGTCTCTGATAATGCTGATTTATTTTTGTTAGCCACTTCAACGTTATTTAATTATCAATTACTTGCTACTCTTTAAGCGGTACTTCAATTTTAATATTATCCCAAGCCATAGTCATTTTTAAATCATCAGTAGTGTTATCAAATGCAACAGTAAACTGCTCTACAGTTTTATCTAGTTTTTGAGCAGGTACTTCAACCTCAACCACATCATAATTTGGGTCCCAATTAGGTTCCATTTTTTCATTAACTCCCCAATCGTATTGTTTAGAGTTAAACATGACTTTCCATTTATCTTCCATTGGTACAGTCCAAAGGGTATATTTTCCTTTAGGTAATTTAATACCATTTATTAATAAATCGTGGTTAGTCTCAAAGGTGGTAGCTTCATTTGCTCCGGTACGCCAAACCTTATTAAAAGGGACAAGCGCTCCAAAAACCTCTCTATTTCGTTTGGATGGTCTGTTATAAACGACTTTTAAGTCTAAATCGTTAATTTCAATTCCTGCAGTATCTTTTGGACTTAAAGGCTTGTTAAATAATCCAGTTTTAGTAAAAAATTGGTAGCCTAAAACACCAATAACAACAATAATTAATAGATATATAAATTTTTTCATTTTAAATTTTACTTGATAATTCTAATTAATAGTTACAACAAAATTAACTGAAAATTTAGTACTTACAGAAGGTTAACCCTTAAATTATTCTAAATATTTGTATTAAATTGAAAAAAAATCAACTTTTTTGCAACACTGCTTTTTTTGTGTCGTCTTTATGATGAACACTAACCAAAAACCAACAAGTGAAAGTCGTTACTTTAGATAACATCGAGTTGTGTAAACAAAACAACCGCAAAGCCCAATTACAAGTGTATCAACAATATTGTGATGCTATGTATCAAGTCGCTTTACGGTTTGTAAATCACACAGCAGAAGCTGAGGATGTCGTACAAGAAGCCTTTATAAAAGCCTTTTCTAAACTGCATCAATTTAAAGGCGACGTAACTTTTGGCGCTTGGTTAAAACGTATTGTTATTAATAAAAGTATTGATTACTTAAAGTCTAAAAAACAACGTTTAGTAGAGTTAGATGAGGTGCACCTGAAAGTAGTCGATATTGATGCAAATAACAAATGGTTAGTAGAAGATACAACAACTTTAAACCAAATTAAAGAAGCCATTAATAAACTTCCGGATAAATATAAATACGTGGTCATGCTTTTTTTAATAGAAGGCTATGATCATCAAGAGATTTCTAAAATTTTAAATATTACAGAAGTCGCTTCTCGTACACAATTATCCAGGGGAAAAGTAAAATTACAGGATCTTTTAAAACACACAGATTATGGCCAAAGATATTAGAGAGCTATTTAAAAACGAAAATAAGATGTCTAATCAGCAAATGTCTAAAGGACATGAAGCTAGGTTTTTAGATAAATTAGACCAAGCATTGCCACAAAAAAAGCAATCTAGATGGTCGTTTTTAAATATAGCAGCAAGTTTATTGTTAGTTCTTGGTTTAAGCTTTGGTAGTTATACTTATTTTAAAAAGGACGCCACGCCAAATGTTGTGGTTGATAATAATAACAAGTCAACAACCAAAACCATGACGCTTGGAGATATCTCTCCTGACTTAAAAAAAGTGGAAGATTATTATGTGGCTAATATTAATTTAGAATTATCTAAACTAAAATTAACTCCAGAAAATAAAGAACTGTTTGATGGTTATATTTTAAGGTTAGAAGAGTTAAATGCAGAATATAAAAGCTTGTCAACCGAGTTAACCAATAATGGTCCAGATGAGCATACTGTAAATGCATTAATCCAAAACTTAAAATTTCGTTTAAATATGATGTATCGTCTTAAAGAACAATTAAATCAGTTAAACAACTTACAGGCTTCCCAAGGGTAAGCACAAAACTAAAATCATGAATTCGATTAAAATAATATATTTAAAATTAGCACTGTTGTTAGTAACTATAAGCGTTACAGCACAACAAAAGTTAAGTAAGATTGACCAATCTGTAAGAGCAGACAAAGAGGTTACAGTGGATTTAAACACTAGTCACACTAATATAATTGTGGAAACTTGGAATAAAGATTATATAGAAGTAGAAGCTTATATAGAAAGTAAAAAACTAACAAAACAAGAGTTGCAAAAAGCAATAGATAATTGGGATGTGACCTTAACAGGAGATTCTGATTATGTAAAAATCTCATCTAAAGGATCACGAGGATTATGGTCCGATGATATGAGCATTACTATTTTAGATGAAGCATCAGTTGAAGCTTTAGCTAATTTACCTGAAACGTTAGAATTAAATTTAGGACCAGTATTACAAAAATTAGAGAATTTAGAAATCTTAGGCGAATTGCCAGAAAAATTAAAGCTACTTCGTATCCCTAAATCTCCAGATGGAAATTATAATGTAGACTTTGATTACGATAGATATAAAAAAGAAGGCGAACCGTATTTAAATGCTTGGAGTAAAAAATACAAAACAGAATATGGTGAAGCCTATGAAAAAGAAATGCGCGCATGGGCTAAAAGTATCAAACAAGAAGATCTTGACCAATTTGAAAAAGAAATGGAAGCATGGGGAAAACAACTTGGTAAAAAAATGGAAGACGCATTTGGACCTGATTTTGAAAAAAGTATGGAAGAATGGGGAGAAAATTTTGGTAAAAAGCTAGAAGAATCTTTTGGTAAAGATTTTGAAGTTAAAATGGAACAACTTGGTGAGCGTTTAGAAAAAGAATTAACGCCAAAATTAGAAGCCTTAGGAAAACGCTTTGGAGAAGAGTTTGAAAAACGATTGGAAGCAGAGTTTAATCAGAGCAGTGGTAGTAATAACAAAAACAGCAATAAGCTTTTTGAAGATATCGACTATAATACAACTAAGACTATAATTATTAAAATGCCTAAAAAAGCTAAGCTTAAATTAAACGTAAGGCATGGCGAATTAAAATTAGCTAACCAATTAGAAAATGCAAAAGGGGAGGTGTCTCATGGTTCTTTTATAGCAAATCACATTAGTGGAGGTAACACCTCCATTACTGTGTCTTATGCTAAAGTAGCTATTAAAGATTGGATGTCTGGAGAGCTAAAACTTAAATATGTGGATGATGCAATTATAGCTAATGCTAAAAACCTGATATTAAACGCGGTATCTTCTGATATTGAGGTAAATAATCTGTCTGGTAACTCAGTGATTAATGGTAGTTTTGGAGATTTGTTAGTTAATACAATCGCTTCAGATTTTAATAATCTAAATATTATTTTAGAAAACAGTGATGCTAAATTAAAGCTGCCTAACACGGATTATAACTTGTTTTACAGCGGTAATCGCTCAACATTTAATGACGTTAATACGTCTAATAAAACCATTAAAAATTATCCAAACAATAATAATAACACTAGTAAAACAATTGTTATTAATGCTAAATTTAGCACAGTAGTTGCTAAATAAAATCTGTAAATTTGAATTCAATTTTTAAATTAAAATGAGTTCAAAAATACCTTCTTCTTTTTTTAGCCTATTCTCTACATCAGACTTAAACGTCATTGACGCTACCATTCCAAAAACGGAATACATCGCTATAGATTTATCTAAAGCCAATCAAGATTTAAATAGTTTTGATATTTCATCTTCAATTGCTTGGGAGCACTACATAACTAATTACCTTAAAAAGCATAACAAACAAGTTGCTTTTGGTGGATATTTAGAAACTCGAAATTTATATAACAGAAGCACTTATTTTTCTTCGCAAAGCGAAACTGAACAGCGTAACATCCATTTAGGATTAGACCTTTGGTGTCCTGCAAATACCAAAGTTTTAGCATGTTTTAAAGGTAAAATCCATAGCTTTAAAAACAATACTAATTTTGGAGATTATGGACCAACTATTATCTTAGAACATAATATTAATGGCAATATTTTTTACACACTTTACGGGCACTTAAGTGAAGCATCAATAAAACATTTAAAAATTGGAGATAACGTCGCTCAAGGCGAAACAATAGCCTTTTTGGGTGATGCTTCCGTAAATGGCGATTATGCACCACATTTACACTTTCAGATTATAAAAAACTTACAAGGTAACTTAGGGGATTATCCAGGTGTTTGTAACATAAATAATTTAGCATTTTATAAGGTAAATACCATAAATCCTCAGATTGTTTTAGGATTGTAATGCTTAATCTAAGTGTTTTAAGTCTCTTTTAATACGATAGTCATTTGGCATTAATAGTACTAAATAAGCGATTAAAAATAGTCCAAAAACTATAAATTCTGGTTTTATAATTAATATTACAAAAGCAGCCCCTTCAATAATTGCCCAACGTACAATAGAAGCACTTTGGTAGGGTATAAATTTTTCTTCAAAACTTAATTTAGGGTCTATCTTAGAAATCAGAGATTTAAATAACAAATTACCAACTACAATAGCAGCAATTGGTATAAGCAAATAGACTATGTTATTGCTATCAACTAAAGGTAGTTTTAGTTGGCTTAAATCGGAAAGGTTACCTAAAATAAAATAAGCAAGTATCAAACCTGTAACTAATGCTATATGAATAATTTTAATAACTTTTAATTGGGCTTTCATAAGTTTAAACAGATTTTTTTATAGTTTATAATAACAAAGTTAATGGGGGTTTGGTGTGAAATTAGCGGTGTAACTTTTCTAAAAATCTACCATACTTTTTAGTTGTTGCATAATCCGAAACAAAATGATTGTTTTCAAAAATGGTTTGTCCACCTACCATAACTCTAGAAACAGTGTCCTTATTTCTGTTTACAAGTCTATCATAATTGTCAAACTCTTTAATTGTTCCCATCTCTACAGCTTCAGTAATTGCATCAAATTTAGTAGGGTCTAAAATTACTAAATCGGCAATTTTACCCTCTGCTAAATGACCACAGTCTAAGCCAAACCAATCGCCTTGCTCTTTTGTTAATCTCCAAATGCATTTTTCCATTGTCATAATAGGTTTACCTTTATCAATGGAGTCCTGTACAATTTTTATCATTTTTAACGGAAAATTATAAAAGGCCATATTATTTAAATGGGCTCCAGCATCGGAAAAACTAATTAAGTTATTTGGGTGATTGTAAATCTGGTCATATTTTTCAATTCGGTCATTTGCTATTGTAGTTGTCCATCTTATCTTTTTGTCATATTTTACTATTGTATCTAAAAAGAAGTCAACTGGGTGCTGCTGCTTTTCTTCTGCAAGTTCATAAAAGTTTTTTCCTATTAAGCTTTGATCTGGGCAATCAATAATTAACGATTTGCTTAAATCTTTATGCCATACTTTTGGGGCAAACTTATTTTTTATTTCCTTTTTAAAAGCATCTCTAAATTTAGGGTCTCTAATTAAATCATTTCTTTCGTCAAGTTTCTTGGCAAGATGTCTTAATGCTTCCCCGCTAGGGAATTCTTCAAACATTACAGAGTCCACGCCATCATAATAAACCGTAAATGGACATGGGGGAGATTGCATCCTGAAATTAGCGTTAGTTAATAGGTTTATGGCTCTGGTGGCAGTAGATATTAATGGTAGTATATATCGGTCTCCTACTAAATCCATTAAAGCAATCATTGTTGTTTTAAGTGGTTTTCTAAATATTCCAGAACTTGCAAGCATGTAATTTATAACATTAATTCTAGTCACCAAGTTTGGGGCGCCTTGTAAAATGGCATCTCTTTTTCTAAGTAATTCTATTAGTGGTTTTCTTTCTTTCCAAGAGGAGTAGAAGGAGGGTGTTTTATGCGACCAATACCTGTCTCCATCCATTTTATCCCATGGATTGTCCATAGTGGATAGCCCAATAAAACCTTCGTCTAATGCATTATTTAGCATTTTTAACATGGTTTCTTGTTCTTCTTTAGTTGCTGTCTCGTTATCCTTTAAAGACCGGTCTATTCCCATTACTTTCATGCGTAAATCAGAATGTCCAACAAACGACGCTACATTAATACCTAGTGGTAAATTATTAACATATTCTTTCCACTGTTTAGCATTGGTCCAAGATTTTTCTTTTTGCAAAAGAGGTAGCATAATGTCTCTTGGAATAGCTTCCACTCTAGTAAAAGAATCCGAAATATCTTCAGGCGAGTTATATATTGCACTAACCGAGCAACTACCAAGAATTATTGATGTTACTCCATGTCTGGCAGACTCTTTAAGACCTGGAGAAGCAATAAGTTCTGCATCATAATGTGTGTGTGAATCAATAAACCCAGGAACGACCCATTTTCCTTTAGCATCAATAATTTGGACATCTTTATCTGTAGTAATTGTACCAATTTTACCAATGCGTCCATCTTCTAAAATTAAAACGTCTTTTATTGTTGCTTTTTCAGTCTTACTTCCAGAAAAAAATAAACCGTTTTTAATTACTATTTGTTTTTTCATTGTAATAAAAATGCTATTTGGGGTGAAATATTATTAAATGCTTTAAACGAAGTTAGCAGAAAATATTGATAAACTCAAATCTGTAAAATCAAAAAGCCCAACATATAATTGAATGTTAGGCTTTAGATATTATAAAATGACGTATTGATTAAATAATCAGTATTTACTATTTTTTTTGCATTACTGCATCTAACGAATATTTACCGCTACCTAATAAAAACAGTGGGATATATAATAAAAGATAAAGTAATCCTAGCTCTTGTCTTGCAAATGGGTCTGCAGCATGTATCATAAACACTGCTATTAACATTGTAATTATTAATGGGATGCTTGCTAGCCTTGTTTTAAATCCAATAAGGATTAATGCAGAGCATATTACTTCTGAAAACACAGCTAATGCTAATGAAATTGTTGGACTTAAACCCATCACACCCGGAAATTGGATGTCCCCACTAAACAACATTTGAAGCTTTGGGATACCGTGTGCAAGCATTAGTGCTCCAGCACCAACTCTTAAAATTAATAAAGCAATACTTAAATTGCTAGTGTTTGTATTTGATATACTCATAATTAAAGTGATTAAGTAGTAACCTATTTTATAGGTGTTGGTTAGTTAAAGTTAGTTTTAAAGTACAGCTAATATGTAAATAATAGATTGACAAATACGCTGTCTTAGTTTATTATTTTCTGTTGTATGTTGGGTAAGGGATATATTCGGTTTCGTCACCTTCTATTTTATCAAACGTTTGTGCTATCCACTTTTGTTTAGCTTCTGCAATTAATTCTTTATCCGACGATACAAAATTCCAGTCAATAAATCGTTCTTCTGGAAAAGCTTCTCCTCCAAAAATATAAATTGTAGAGTTTTCTTTAATTGTAAACTCGCAAAGTGTACTGTCTTTAGCCACTAATAGTTGTTTTGGCTCGTAAACATGACCATCACTTTCAATAGCACCTTCAAGAATGTATAATCCTGATTCTCCGTAAAGGTCATTTCCAATATTAACTACTTGTTCGGTTTTGCTCTTAATTTCAATCATAAATAATTTACTAAATACAGGGACAGGTGATTTTTTACCAAAAGCTTCACCAGCAACTAGTTTAAATTGTAGGTCTCCTTCAGTCCAAGCAGGAATTTGTTCTTTTTCTACATGAAAAAATTGAGGGTCCATTTGTTCCAATTGTTTTGGTAATGCTACCCAAATTTGTAAGCCATGCATAAATAAAGGAGAATCTCTTAGGTATTCTGGGGTACGTTCTGAGTGGACAATTCCTTTTCCTGCAGTCATCCAATTTACTGCTCCAGGTTTAATTTCTACTTCATTACCAAGTGTGTCGCGATGCATAATACTACCTTCAAATAAAAAAGTAAGTGTTGATAACCCAATGTGTGGATGGGGTAATACATCAAAATTATCACGTTCACTTAATTTAACGGGCCCCATATGGTCTATATAAATAAAAGGCCCCACCATTCTTTTTTGTCTAAATGGTAATAAACGCCCTACCATAAATTTACCTATGTTAGCTGCTCTTTCTTCTATTATTAGTTTGATGTTTGACATAAAAAATAATTTATAGTTAATCTAATCTAATGTAGTTTATAAGTACTAATTGTAAAACTACAAATTATTTAGATATCCAAATGGCTCCATTTTTTGTTTCTAATTTTTCTAATTTCCCTTTGTTAGAAAGGGTGTTTAAAACAGATTCGCTTTCAGCTCTTGGTGTTCCCGAAAGTTCTGAAAATTCTTTAGCTGTAAGTGTTGGGTATATTGCAAATAGTGACTGCCAGTCTTTACTATATTCACTTTTTATTGCTTCTGGGTTTAATTTTAATATTGCCATTTCGTAAAATGCATATGGTCTTGCTCCATAAACTATTTCTTTGTTACCTGATTCATCTAAAAAAAACATAGTTGGAAAACCTCTAACACCCAATTCTCTACCTAATTTTAAATCGTCGTTAAATAAGTCTTTTGCTTTGCCTTCAAAATCAGTTTTTAATTGGTCAGCATTAAGTCCTACGGTTTTTGCTGCAGTTTCAAGATGTTCCCATTTAGCAATGTTTTTCTTTTTTAAAAATACAAGTTCTCTAATTTCTCGCATAAACACATTAGCTTTTTCTTGGTCTTGCAATTGTGCTGCTTTATAAGCTATTGATGGTGGGTAAGAGGAGTCTAATGGGTCTTCAAGCCATAAGTCTCCGTCAATTGGCATGTCGTAATGTAAACTGACTTCGTCCCAATGAGAAGCCACGTCTGATGGTCCACTAATCCCACCACTATTATAATTCCAATCTGGCAATAAACCACCCATTCTATATTCAATCTCTACAGCGTTACCGTATTCTAATTTAAGTTTTCGTAGTTGAGGTTCGATCCCCCAACAAGAAGAGCAAATAGGATCTGTGTAATAAATTACTCGAACAGATTTTTTAGTGGATTGAATGTTGCTTTGTGAGGTTGAATCTGTATTACTGTCTGTAGTTTCGCAAAGTCCTGTTTCTATATCGCATAAAAGCGGATTGTTTTTTGATGTTTCGTTTGTCATAATGTTTGTGTATGTGTCTTTGAAAAGTTGTAACCCTTAACAAAGTAATTAATATTTTTTAGTTAACTAATTAATTTTATTTTATTGTTTTTTTATTCCTGTTTTACGATTTTTCAGTTTTACTAATCATTAACTTAATGCCTTTTTAGCGAAAAAAGAAATGATTATTCCTGGAATAGCTAATGCAATTGCAAGATAGACCAAGCTCATTGGAGAATATATGCCTAATAATAGGCCTGCAGCAGAAGATGCAATCATGATTGATAAATTAAATACCGAAGACTGAACTGATGTAGCAACGTCTTTGGCTGTTTCTACCTGTCTGCTTACAGCTGCTTGCAATAAAGTTACTAAAGGACCAAATGAAACTCCCCATAAAAAGAAAGCAAAATGTCCCATACCTTTTGCACCTCCAAATAGTATAAAAATCACCATGGAGATAATTATCAAAGCAAACATTAAAATGGTTAAAAGTCTCAGGTATTTATCGGTATATTTTATAGCTAACAAAACGGAAATCAATGAGCCTATTCCAAAAAATAACAAAGCACTTTCAACGCCTCCAGCTAGCTGAATTTTATCTACAAGACTTGTGATATACACATACACACCATAATGGGCAATTACACCAAGTAATGTAAGTAAGAGAATAATTAAAACCTCAGGTATTTTTAGTAGAGCAAAAGGCGAGGAGCTTTTGGTTAATTTTTCTCCCGGAGCAGAGGGTAATATGAGTATACTTACTAATGCAATTACTAAAATGAAAGCGCCAAGTCCAATAAACTCTGTTCTCCAACCATAATCATTACCAATGGACGTCATTATAGGCATTCCAATACTAATACCTAATGTTGTACCCGCCATAATAATAGCTATGGCTTTTCCATGATTTTTTTCATCAACCAATCGCATACCGTAGGCTGCAATCATTGGCCACATTACACCAGCACAAATCCCACCAATAATTCTTAAAATTATAATAATTGTATAGTCATGAACAAGTCCTGCTATAATATTTGATACTGCAAAACCACCTAATAATACCAATAACAAATATTTGCGATTAAACTGCATGGTTATTGAAATTAAAGGGATAGCAAAAATTGCAGAAGCTATAGCGTAGTAACCTACTAGGTTTCCTGTTTGCACTTCGCTAATATTTAAATCGTCCATCATAAGTGGGAGTACACCTGAAGGCATCAACTCGGACAATATACCTACAAAAGTTACTGATGACATTAAAATCATAATCAGCCAAGGAAATGTGTTTTTGACTTGCTTAGTAATTTTTTTTGCACTCATATTTTTGTTTTTTAAGTATTTACTAAAACGCTGTGTCTTGACCTACTAATTTCCAGCCAGCGTGACTAACTTCTTGTTTTATTATTAAATTAGTGACTAAGTTTTCTAATAATTTTTCTTGTTCGCCAATAGTTGCTACTTCTACTTTAATGGTAAGTTCTTCTGGTTTTGTTTTTAAAACATCTCTGTCAATGGAGCGCAGTAACAACTGATTATTAGCTTCAATATGACTCAGTAACCAAAACCTTACATTTGATTCTATATTTAAAGGACATTGAATAGAAACTTGATAATAAGTTTATTTTATATCAGTTTTACTATAAGATGAAAGTTTTGATAATCGATTACTAATAGGTCTTAGAATTATATGCGTCACTACAATAAAAGTAGTAGTAATTAATGACTCAAATAAAAATCCCATTCCCGCTAAAGCTCCTACTGCTGCAGAACACCAAATAGTAGCTGCTGTGTTAAGACCTCTAACATTAAATCCGTCCTTCATTATCACACCAGCACCAATAAAACCTATTCCTGTTACTATTTGGGCAGAAATCCTACTTGGATCACCTCCATATAGACTATATAGATCTATGGATAATAAAACAAAAGATGCTGCCCCAATAGCAACTAATGTATTGGTCCGAAGTCCAGCATTTTTTTGCTTCCATTGTCTTTCAAAACCAATTACACCACCTAAAAAAAAGGCAGTACCTATGCGTAAAATGTATTCGATTATATCTACAAATCCATCCATAACATAATTTTTTATTTATTCAATAATTAGAGTTTTTAGTAATTTTAAAAATGTTGTCTCATATTACAACGATTGAAAAATTAAAGACTTAAAGCAACATCGTATTCCGTCTCTTTTTTGCGGAATAGGAAATTACCATTACGTACGGATGCCAAAACATCTACTCTTCTACGAATTGCCTCATACACTGAAGTTTCATTTAAAACGATAAAGTTTGCTGCTTTACCTACTTCTAAACCATAACTATCCTGAATATTTAAACAACGTGCGCCATTATAAGTAATTAAATCAAAATTAGTTTCTACATCCTTTTTGGACATAATTTGAGCCAAGTGAATTCCGTTATCTAAAATATTCATCATATTTCCATTCCCCATTGGATACCAAGGGTCGTTAATTGAATCTTGAGCGAACGCAACGTTAATTCCGTATTCTAAAAACTCTTTAACTCTAGTTAAACCACGACGTTTTGGGTAGGTGTCTTGACGACCTTGTAAATAGACGTTTTCGGTTGGGCAAGAGATAAAGTTGATTTTACTTTTTTTAAATATATCTAACATTCTAAAAGCATAAGAATCATCTGCAGATCCAAACGAGCATGTATGACTTGCTGTGGTTTTGCTGCCATAATCTTCCATATAGACAAGTGCATTTAATAACTCGACAAATCGGGAATGTGGGTCATCTGTTTCATCACAATGCACATCTATTAGTTTGTCATATTTTAATGCTAACTTAACAATATCATGTATGGATTTTTCTCCAAATTCTCTTGCTGGTTCATAATGCGGAATGCCACCAACTACATCAGCACCCATCTTAAGTGCTTCTTCTACTAATTCAAGACCTCCTTTATACATATACATGCCTTCTTGTGGGAATGCTACAATTTGGATGTCAACAGTATCTTTTAAATCTTGTTTCATTTCCAACATAGCTTTTAGTGCTGTAAAGTTTGGATCTGTAACATCGATATGTGTACGAATGTGTTGTACACCTTGAGAAACTTCATCTTTAATTCCCTTCATAGCCAATCTTTTTACACTTTCTACAGTTAGTGTTTTTTTAAATTGTGGCCATAACTCGATAGCTTCGAATAGTGTACCAGAACCTGCTCCTTCTTGTCCAAGTTCCGATAGTGTATAAACATAATCTAAATGTAAATGAGGGTCGACATATGGAGGCATAATTAGCTTTCCGTTAAGATTAATTTCTTCATCACATTTGGGTAAATTAGTACCAATCTGAGTGATTTTACCATTTTCAACAATCATTTCTGTTGCAGCATCGTTGCGATAGATTTTCGCATTAAAAAACTTCTTCTTCATATATGATAAATTTTATGTGAATATTATACATGTAAATATTTGTTCTATTCGATTTTTACTCGAAATAGAGGTTTAAAAAATATTAAGTAGGTGTGAATAATATATAGTCTGATTAGTCAAGACCAACATACAATATAAGCTTTTGTTACAACATAAATATTGATGTTATGAATTATTTAACTTATTGTTATTCAGTGTTTAAGTAGGGTTGTATAACTGGGTTTGGGCACTTTTTTATAGTTAGCTTTTTAGTGATTAGAAGATAAAAACAAAGCCATAAATACTCTTTACTAGATTATTTATGGCTTTGTCTGTTATTTACTATTGTAAATTTATCTATTACTAGCTTTTGGAGCCCACCTGTTGTAAGGTGTCATGTCAAAGTTGTTTACTTCATCCATTGATAAACCTAGTGCTTTTGCAACGCCTTGACCATATTCTGGATCTGCCTTAAAACAGTTTCTAATATGTCTAATCTGAATAAATTTTTCTGCACCACCTACTTGTGCAGCAGTGTTTTTAAATAAGACCTCTGCTTTGCCATCTGCCTTTATAATACGAAACAAGTCACCTGGTTGAGTATAATAATCTTCATCATCATCTCTAAAGTTATGTGCATAAGCACTGCCATCTAAATCTAATGGTGGTTCTTTTGCTTCTGGTTGTTCTTGCCATTTTCCATAACTGTTTGGCTCATAATGTAAAGTGCCACCATGGTTACCATCTACACGCATTGTTCCGTCTCTATGATTAGAATGATAAGGGCAAGTAGGCTTGTTTACAGGGATTTGATAATGATTTACACCTAGTCTGTAGCGTTGAGCATCACCATAGGAGAACAATCTACCTTGAAGCATTTTATCTGGCGAAAATCCAATACCCGGAACAACATTTGTTGGATTAAAAGCTGCTTGCTCTACATCTTGAAAATAGTTTTCAGGGTTTCTGTTTAATTCAAACTCGCCAACAGGAATCAACGGGAAATCTTTTTTAGACCAAACTTTAGTTAGGTCAAAAGGGTGGAAGCGGTATGTTTTTGCTTGCTCTTCTGTCATTACTTGAACAGCCATTTTCCATTTCGGAAACTCTTTTCTTTCAATAGCATCAAAAAGATCTCTTTGTGATGATTCTCTATCCATACCAACAATTTTCATAGCTTCTTCATCAGTCAGGTTTTTAATGCCCTGTTGACTTATAAAATGAAACTTCACCCAATGTCTGACATTGTCTTTGTTAATAAAGCTATAGGTATGACTTCCAAATCCGTGCATATGCCTGTAACCTTTAGGTATACCACGATCACTCATAGTTATAGTTACTTGGTGTAAAGATTCTGGTAGTAAAGTCCAAAAATCCCAATTGTTATTAGCACTGCGTAAATTAGTTTTAGGATCGCGTTTTACTGCACGATTTAAGTCAGGAAACTTCATTGGGTCACGGAAGAAAAATACAGGCGTATTATTACCTACTAAATCCCAAATACCTTCGTCTGTATAAAATTTTAAGGCAAATCCTCTAATATCTCTTTCGGCATCTGCTGCACCTCTTTCTCCTGCAACAGTAGAAAATCGGCTAAACATTTCTGTTTGTTTTCCAATTTCGCTAAAGATTTTAGCTTTTGTGTATTTTGAAATATCATGAGTTACTGTAAATGTTCCAAATGCACCAGAACCTTTTGCGTGCATTCTTCTTTCTGGAATTACCTCACGATCAAAATTGGCCATTTTTTCTAGAAACCAGGCATCTTGCATTAACAAGGGACCACGTGGTCCTGCTGTTTGTGCATTTTGATTATCTCCAACAGGTGCGCCTGTCTGTCTTGTTAGTTTTGAATTTTTATCCTCCATTATTAGTCTTTTTAAATTGATTAATTAACTAACTGAAGATACAAAATTTAATGGAGATATTAGAAGTCTAGATTTCCAATACCTTGTTGGGGATTTAATAAGTCCTAGTTTATCAACCATTACTATATTAAAATAATTGATGATAGGTTTTGTGAAGATTCAACTCTATAAAGCTCTATTATTATACATAATAGAGCGTTTATATTAGTTTGTTTTAAAAAAGAATGATTGGTCAGTACCTGGTAGTAAAGTTTAAGCTATACGTTTGTAACTTGTAAGCAGTAATGGGTCCTAAACAATACAATTTTGCTGCAACCCAAGCAGCTTATGATGGTAGTGTTTTCAATTTACCCCGAAAACTCACAACATAAAAAGGGGCTGGTACTCGCCCCAATCATTCCGCCTTTCGGCTTAGTCTTTTAACTTTGTAAGCCAATTAATTTCTTGAATTTTACTATCAATTTCTCTAAATGCTCTTCCAGTTT
Source organism: uncultured Olleya sp. (assembly GCA_947503885.1). Taxonomy (GTDB): domain Bacteria; phylum Bacteroidota; class Bacteroidia; order Flavobacteriales; family Flavobacteriaceae; genus Olleya. The sequence continues at coordinate 177,668 of CANNFD010000004.1, forward strand.
GATCCATTTCAGCTTGTAGCTTTTTAATATCAATAGTGGTTTTAAGGTTAGAGTCTCCGCTATTATTTATTTGAGCCGCATACCTTATGTTTCTTAGTTTTTCTGAAAGCATTTTTAAAGCATCTCTTTTAGCAAGTGCTTCCATTAAAACCCCTTCTCCCTCAACTTTTGTTTCGTTGTTGGTTTTGTTTATTCTTACCACTAATACTTCTAAATCTTGTATAGCTTGTCTTAATTGTGCTAATAATTTATTAGGGTCTTCTTGTGGTTGCTTATTATCAGATACTATTAATACAGGTCTTATTCTGTTTTGAAGATGCTCTATTTTTTTATAAGATCTGCTCTTAGCAAAAGTCCTTCAGCAAGTTTTATGTTTTTAATACTTTAGGTTTTAATTAGTAATATTTGTTATCAAATAAATAGTTTTTAATGTGGAGTAGTAGGTAACTAGGTTACACTAAAACACCAAAGACATGTCTTGAAGCAAAAGATTTACCAAAGAAAAAAGCTGCCATTGCTAATAATGCATCACTGATAGAAAACCATAATGCTTTAGGAAGCATAATTATAGTTACAGCTGTAGCAGCGACCATTAATCCACCAACTATGTAGGCTGGAATCATACTAGTTTTAGAAATCATTCCTGCAACGGTCATTCCTGCAATAATACCTGAAAAATGTGCAATAACTACAAATATCTTAGAGCCGGTTGGAATAAGATGCATATTAGTTTTTATAGATTCCATGTTGTTTGGATCTATGCTTTCTGGTAATGGAAAAAAGGTATGGCCTAATAGCGTTTCAATACAATATACAACAACTGCTGCTACTACAAAACCAATTACGGTTGCTAATACGTTTTTAAGCATAATAGTAAGTTTTTATTACTCAGTAAGGAGTTAGTTAGTATTGTAATTTACAAAATAAAATTCAATTTTATTTAAACAAAAATCTCAACACTTTATAGTATCGAGATTTTTGATTATGGTAATACTGCTTTCGCAGAATTTAATTTAGTCATTAACAATAACCCATTCGCCTTTAGCAATTAATGGTTCTGCTTGTTTATACTTAACCGTTTTGTTTTCGCCACTCATAACATGTTTGATAGTCACTTTGTCATTACGACCAATTTTTGGTTGGTCTCTAACAATTGTTTCTACTACTTGTTGTTGTGGTTGCGTGTTTCCAGCTGCTCTATTTTGTGCAGAACGCTCGTCTAAGTTTTGAATTTCTTCTTTTTGTGTTTTTAAGTTTTCTTTTCTTCTAACTTCTTTAGCTTCGCTAATTGCATTAGTTGTTTCGGTAGGTAATTCTCCTTTAAATAAGAAAGAAATTACTTCTTTATTAACTTGGTCAATCATAGCTTTAAATAACTCAAAAGCTTCAAATTTATAGATTAATAAAGGGTCTTTTTGTTCGTGTACAGCTAATTGAACAGACTGTTTAAGCTCGTCCATTTTACGTAAATGCGTTTTCCAAGCATCATCAATAATGGCTAACGATATGTTTTTTTCAAAGTCTGTAACTAATTGTTTTCCTTTAGTTTGGTATGCTTTTTCAAGGTCTGTTACCACTTGAAGATTTTTAACACCATCAGTAAAAGGTACTACAATACGCTTGTATTTATCACGTTGGTTTGTGTAAACGTTTTCAATAACAGGAAATGCAAGTTCTGCATTACGCTCCATTTTTTGTTTGTAGTGAGCAAATCCTGCTTTATAAATGGTTTGTGCAATTTCTAAAGCTGGCATTTTATTAAATTCGGCTTCAGTAATTGGAGATGACATCGAGAAGAATCTGATTAATTCAAATTCAAAATTCTTAAAGTCATTAGCAGCTTTATTAGACTCTGCAATTCCTTCAGAGGTGTCATAAATCATGTTGGCTAAATCCACACGAAGACGTTCTCCAAATAAAGCGTTATAACGACGTTTGTAAACGACCTCACGTTGCGAGTTCATTACATCATCATATTCTAATAAACGCTTACGTACACCAAATTGGTTTTCTTCTACTTTTTTCTGTGCACGCTCAATAGATTTAGAAATCATAGAATGTTGAATCACTTCACCTTCCTGTAATCCCATTCTGTCCATCATCTTAGCAATACGCTCTGATCCAAACAGACGCATTAAATTATCTTCTAAAGAGACGTAAAACTGAGAGCTTCCTGGGTCTCCTTGACGACCAGCACGACCACGTAGCTGTCTATCTACACGTCTAGAATCGTGACGTTCTGTACCGATAATAGCTAAACCACCTGCAGCTTTAACCTCTTCAGATAATTTAATATCCGTACCACGACCTGCCATGTTAGTTGCAATTGTTACTTGTCCAGGCTTACCTGCTTGATCAACAATTTCTGCTTCTTTTTTATGTTGTTTAGCATTTAAGACATTATGTGGTACTTTTCTAATAGATAACATTTTACCTAAAAGTTCAGAGATTTCAACACTTGTAGTACCAATTAAAACTGGACGACCTTGTTGAGATAATTTTGTAACCTCGTCAATTACTGCATTGTATTTTTCACGTTTAGTTTTGTACACTAAATCCTGTCTGTCATCTCTTGCAATTGGTCTGTTTGTTGGAATTTCAACAACATCTAATTTGTAGATTTCCCAGAACTCACCAGCTTCTGTTACAGCAGTACCTGTCATACCAGACAGTTTTTTGTACATTCTAAAGTAATTTTGAAGCGTTACCGTTGCAAAAGTTTGGGTAGCATCTTCAATTTTTACATTCTCTTTAGCTTCGATTGCTTGGTGTAATCCATCGCTATAACGACGACCATCCATGATACGACCAGTTTGCTCGTCTACAATCATTACTTTATTGTCCATGACCACGTATTGTGTGTCTTTTTCAAATAAAGCGTAGGCTTTAAGTAATTGGTTAAGGGTGTGAATACGTTCTGACTTGATACCAAAGTCTCTAAATAAATCTTCTTTTGCTTCAGCTTCTTCTTCAGCAGATAAGCCTTTAGCTTCGATTTTAGCAATTTCGACACCAATTTCAGGCATAACAAAAAAGTTAGGATTATCTTTTCCAGAAAGATATTCGACCCCTTTATCTGTTAATTCAATTTGATTATTTTTTTCTTCAATTACATAGTATAATTCTGCGTCAACCTTAGGCATTTCGCGATTGTTATCTTGTATGTAATAGTTTTCAGTTTTTTGAAGTAGTAATTTAACACCGTCTTCACTTAAAAACTTAATTAATGCTTTGTTTTTAGGGATACCTCTATAAACACGTAGTAGTTTTAATCCTCCTTCTTTAGTATCTCCTTCTGCGATTAGTTTTTTAGCTTCAACTAAAACCTGAGTTAAATATTTACGTTGGATATTTACAATATCTTCAACTTTAGGTTTAAGTTCTGTAAACTCATGTTGGTCACCTTTAGGGATTGGACCAGAAATAATTAATGGTGTTCTAGCATCATCAATTAATACAGAATCGACCTCATCTACAATAGCGTAATGGTGAGGGCGTTGCACTAAATCTCCAGTTGCATGTGCCATGTTATCACGCAGGTAGTCAAAACCAAACTCGTTATTTGTTCCGTATGTAATATCTGCGTTATAGGCTTTACGACGTGCGTCACTATTAGGTTGGTGATAATCGATACAATCAATACTTAACCCATGAAAGTTAAATATTGGAGCCATCCAAGCACTATCACGTTTTGCTAAGTAGTCGTTTACTGTTACTAAGTGTACCCCGTTACCAGCTAATGCGTTTAAATATACAGGAAGTGTTGCTACTAATGTTTTACCCTCTCCGGTATGCATCTCAGCAATTTTACCTTGGTGCATTGCTACACCACCAATAAGCTGTACATCATAGTGTACCATGTCCCATGTAATAGCTTTACCAGCTGCATCCCATGAGTTTGCCCAAATAGCTTTGTCGTCTTCTAGGGATACAAAATCTTTATCTCCAGAAAGGCTTCTATCAAACTCGTTAGCAGTTACAGTAATTGTCGTATTATCTTTAAAACGTCTTGCAGTCTCTTTAACAACAGCAAATGCTTCCGGTAATATTTTGTTTAAAGTCTCTTCTGTTGCAGTATAAGATTCTTCTTTGATTTTATCAATTTCTTGATAGATATCTTCACGTTGGTCAATATCTTCAGTCGTTTCTGCTTTAGCTTGAAGGGTTTCAATTTTAGTATTAAAAGGCTGACGTGCTTCTGCGATAATAGCTTTAAATTCGTCTGTTTTTGCTCTTAATTGATCATGAGATAAGGCTATCATAGCCTTTTCAAAAGTTTTAATTTTATCTACTATAGGTGTGATGGCTTTAACGTCTTGTTTAGACTTATCGCCAACAAATACTTTTAGTACGGAATTTAAAAAACTCATAGTTTTTGTGTTTTATTTGAGATGAAATTCTTTGCAGTACAAAGAATAACAATACTTTATGTTTTGTGCTCTTTTAAAAAAGGGCTTAAATATACGTTTTTAGCAGCTTTTAGCTAATAAAAAAGCACAAAAAAAGTCTCTAATTGAGACTTTTTTTGATACTATTTGTGAGATATTAATATTCGTCCTCATTCCAGAGGTAATCTTCGTCAGTTGGATAATCAGGCCAAATTTCTTCTATAGAATCATATGAATCTCCTTCATCTTCTATTGATTGTAAATTTTCAACAACTTCTAAGGGAGCGCCTGTTCTAATAGCGTAGTCAATAAGCTCATCTTTAGTTGCTGGCCAAGGTGCATCACTTAAATAAGATGCTAATTCTAATGTCCAATACATTTCTTATGCGGTTTTAATTTTTGCAAAAATAAATTTTTAGTTTAAATAGTCAAGAAAAAAGTGAATTATTTTTTCATTAAAAAAAAGAACGTCTTCTAAACTGAAACTACTTGATACTAAAGTATTTTGCAGAGTTACTAATCACAGCTCTCTATAAATAATAGATTACGTTTTTTCCGGAATCCATTTAACTTCGTCTGCTTGTAAGTCATGAGACAACTTTCGTGCCAAGACAAAAAGATAATCTGAAAGCCTATTTAAATACGTTAATGCGTTAGCTTCAAAAGGTTCTAAATCGTTAAGTGCTGATGCTAAGCGTTCTGCGCGTCTGCATACTGTTCTGGCAATGTGACAGAATGACACCGTTTGATGTCCGCCAGGTAACACAAAGTGTGTCATAGGTGGTAAATCCAAATTCATGGCATCCATCTCTCGCTCTAATAATGTAATATCATCATCAGATATTTTATTAATATTTAAGCGTTCTTTTCCGTTTTTTAAAATTGCTTTTTCGGGATCTGTTGCTAATATCGCACCAACCGTAAATAATCTATCTTGAATAATAATTAAGATGTCTTTATATAATTGGTTGATGTCTTGGTCTCTTATTAAACCAATATACGAGTTTAACTCGTCAACGGTTCCGTAGCTATCAATTCTGATATGATGTTTTGGTACACGTGTGCCTCCAAATAAAGCAGTTGTGCCTTTATCTCCTGTTTTTGTGTATATTTTCATAGGTGTAAAGTTAAGGGAAAAGTTTGAAAGGGGGAAGGGGGAGTGATAAGTAAAAAGTAAAAAGTGAAAAGTAAAAAGTATAAAGTATAAAGTGAAAAGAGAAGAGGTCGGTAGGATTGTTGTTTGCTTGTTTGGTTGCCTCATTTGCACAGACTAATAGGTTGCTAACTATTAAGTAAGGCTTTAATTGTTATTTAGTTTAATTTATTTAAGGTTCTCTATACAATGCTTCTTTGTTCGCCTCACTTAAACTGACAGTTGTGTTGCTAATTAAGGCTAAAGTCTGATAGTGAAGTGTTCTTTAGCTTGTTCTTTTCTAAAAAAGACTAATCCAAACTTATAGGTGTCAATAGTTACTGTCACTTTTGGGTGTTGTTTGATTAACTCCCAAGCATCTGTCATGTCTTTTGACCAATAAATATCGTCAAAAATAAATAGTGTTTCGTTGTGTGTGGATGGTAGTAAGGTTTCAAAATACTGAAGTGTGGCCACCTTATTATGGTTACCATCACAGTAGATTAAATCGTAGGTGTTTGATGGTAAATCTTTAATAACCTTAGTAAAATCACCAGTTATCAAATTGATATTTTTTAAGTTGAAATTATTAAAATGGACTTTAGCTACTGCCGAAACATTTGGACAGCCCTCAATTGTTGTAATACTTGCTTTTGGATTGCCTAATGCTAATGCTTGTGTGCTAATACCTAATGAAGTGCCAAGTTCTAAAATGTTATTAAACTGAAAATATTGGGCTAACCTATATAAAAACTTAGCATCTTTAAAGTTGGAACCTGCAACTTTAGTCATTTTTGATATTGCTCTGGTATTAGTTTTAAACACTTGACTCCCTGTGCCTAAATCTGAAACCTCAATAGTGTTTGTATTATTTAATAATTGGTTTCTGTACTCTTTAATGGCTTTGTATGCGCTATGTTTTTTAGTGTCATAAAAACATTTTGTTACTAAATCGTATACAAAAGGCGAGTGGACACCATGTTGGTTTGTGGAGCGTAATAGAAAATTAAAGTAAGATTTTATTTGGTGACGTTTACTCATTTATAGCTATTTTGCTATTGGTTTTACTTTGTGTTCAATTCTGCGAATTGATTTTGGCAAGCCCTTTTTATTGTATAAATTTAATTCTCTTTTTTAATTTTTACTCACAGCTTACTCTTCCATTTTTTCTGACAATTCTAACCAACGCATTTCTTTTTCTTCAATTGCGTCTATTATTTTCTGAATTTTAGCAGATAACTCTGTGATTTGATCTTGCGTTAAATCTGGGTTTAGAAATTTTTGCTCAATTTCCTTTTTATCAAATTCTAAGGACTTTATTTTGCTTTCTAAGTTTTTGTATTCTTTTTGCTCGTTGTAAGACAGTGCTGTTTTGTTATTGTCTTTTTTCCAGTTTTTCTTTTCTTTTTTGTCTGCTGCATCATCTTCACTTTCAGGAGCTTTACTGTCTTCGTAAGTACGGTAATCGGTATAATTTCCAGGAAAATTTTCAACTACACCTTCACCTTTAAAAACTAAAAGGTGGTCCACAATTTTATCCATAAAATAACGGTCGTGAGAGACCACTATCAAACAGCCAGGGAAGTCTAATAAAAAATCTTCTAGCACGTTTAAGGTTACAATATCTAGATCGTTAGTTGGTTCATCCAGAATTAAAAAGTTAGGATTCTGAATTAAAACGGTACATAAATATAAACGCTTACGCTCGCCACCACTCAGTTTTTCAACAAAATCATATTGTTTTTTTCTATCAAATAAAAAGCGTTCTAATAATTGTTGTGCACTAATCTGACGTCCTTTTTTTAACGGAATATAATCTCCAAAATCTCTAACCACATCAATAACTTTTTGGTCTGGTTTTGGAGTGATTCCTGCTTGAGTATAGTATCCAAATTTAACTGTTTCGCCAATTAAAATTTTACCACTATCAGGTTGTGTGGTTTGGGTTAGCATATTTAAAAAGGTAGACTTGCCTGTTCCGTTTTTACCAATAATTCCGACACGCTCACCACGTTGGAAGTTATAATCAAACTTATCTAATATGACTTTATCTTTAAACGATTTAGACAGTTTAACTAGCTCGACAATCTTACTACCTAAACGTTCCATGTTAAGTTCTAGCTCCACCACATGGTCTTTTCTGCGTTGTGAGGCTTTATGTTTAATCTCGGTAAAATCGTCAATTCTAGATTTAGATTTTGTAGTACGGGCTTTAGGTTGGCGACGCATCCACACTAATTCTTTTTTAAACAGTTGCTTTGCTTTACCGGTTTCTATCTGCTCTCTAGCGATACGTTCTTCTTTCTTTTCAAGATAGTAAGAGTAGTTTCCTTTATAACTATATAATTCGCCATGATCCAACTCTATAATTTCATTACAGACACGCTCAAGAAAAAAGCGGTCGTGTGTAACCATAAAAAGGGTAATGTTTTCTTTAGCAAAAAAGGCTTCTAGCCACTCGATCATTTCTAAATCTAAGTGGTTGGTGGGCTCATCTAGAATTAATAAATCGGGTTTATTAATCAATGCATTGGCTAAGCTTAGACGTTTTTTTTGACCTCCAGATAAAGTGTTGACTTTTTGGTCTAAATTATCTAGCTTAAGTCTAAATAGGATTTGCTTGTATTGCGTTTCAAAATCCCAAGCGTTATGTCTATCCATTTGCTCAAATGCTTTTTGGTAGACCTCTTCATCTTCTGGGTTTTGTAATGCTTTTTCGTAGTTTTTAATAATATCTAACACAGGGTTATCTGCGTTAAAAATAGTTTCTTCAATAGTTAACTCAGGATCCAAAATTGGCTCTTGCGGTAAAAAGGCCACTTTAATATCTTTTCTATAGACAATATTACCGGTATCTGGAGTGTCCAGCCCAGCAAGCATTTTTAAAATTGAAGTTTTTCCTGTTCCGTTTTTTGCTACAAAAGCAATCTTTTGGTCCTTATGGACACTAAAGGATAAGCCTTCAAATAATGTTAGTTCGCCATAAGATTTAGCGATATTTTCTACTGTTAAATAATTCAATGGATCTTTTTTTTACAAAGATGGTTATTATTAGTGAAATGTAGAAAATGAAAGGTTAAAAGTTTAAAATTGGGCTTGCTTTTTAAGTTTGGCGGTTAGCTATTGTCTGTTTGGTTAGTCCCGTGTTTATCAAATTCAAAAACACTGATAAATGTTTTGTTTTAAAGGCTGAAAGGTTATATTTGTGATTAAACAAACGCCTCAAAATGAAGCAGATTATAGTGTGTATTGTCCTGGTTTTGGGATTATTAAGTACCTCATGTATTACTAATAAAGACGTCGTTTATCTTCAGGATAAAGGTACTATTGTAGATGATTCTCTTCAGATACAAGCATTAGCGACCCCTTATCGTGTTCAAGTTAATGACTTATTAAGTGTTAATGTTAAAGCAGAAAAAAAGGAAGTCTCGGACTTAGTACAGATATTTAATCCAACCACAAGTGAAGTCGGTACTTCTGATCAATCATTATATTACACAGGATTTACAGTAGATTTACATGGTAATATTGAATTCCCAATTTTAGGAGAAATTAATGTGTTAGGTTTTACTACCGACGAAATTGAAGAAAAGGTTAAGGCGGTCATCTTACAAAAGTATCTTAAAGCGACTGCCAAAATATACGTAACCGTTAAGTTATCCGGTTTAAAGTATACTACTTTAGGAGAAATAGGAGGTAAAGGGACACAGGTGTTGTATCAGGACCGTGTAAATATCCTCGAAGCCATTGCTAATGCAGGCGATATCCTTGATACAGGAGATAGAAAAGATGTTTTAATATTACGACAGTACCCAAATGGACAGAAAATTCATCATATTGATTTGACCGATATTGCAGCTATGAAGTCCGAGTTTTATTATATACAACCTAATGATATCATCATGGTTAAACCATTAAAACGAAAATCTATTGGTGCTGGTCAAACTGCGACCCAAACTTTAACGACTATTGCTAGTATCTTTTCAGTTTTAGTGAGTACTTATTTTTTAGCTAAAAATCTTTAAAATATGGAAGAACATTTAAACGGTACTAACGTTCAGAGTTTTGATTTTAAAGCTTTTGTTTTTAGGGCAATAAGTTATTGGAAATGGTTTTTATTAGCTTTAATTATTGGCTTGTATGTTGTTTATCAGCAAAACATAAGAAGAGAGTTTCCGTATACTTTAGATGCTTCTCTTACCGTACAAGATGATAAAAATCCATTATTTACTTCCAATACCAGTTTGGTTTTTAATTACGGTGGGATTTCAGGTAAAGTACAAGAAGTCTTACTAAATTTAAAATCTAGAAAGCATCATGAAAAAGTTGTTGATAGTTTAGGTTTGTACCTTAGTTATCTTAAACAAGGTCGTTTTTATAAAACCGATATTTATGGTAGCCACCCGTTTCAATTTGAAGGTTTAGAGGGGGGCTATCAATTATTGGGACACCCAATAAAACTGGTGTTTTTAGATGCTACTACTTTTGAATTGTCTTATGATTTAGGCGAAGCTCAAAATGTTGTTACCCAAAATTTTAAGACTAAAGAAGTAAAATCCTTACCTGTCTCTTCTGCAGTGTTTTCTAAAACTTATGCATTAGATGATTTTATTGATTTACCCTTTTTAAAAGGTCGTTTTATTAAAAAAGAGAAGGCTACCATCACAAAAGGACAAGAGTTTTTTATACAGTATAAGAGTTTTGATGCTACAGTCTCTTCTTTTTCAAACAATTATGTTGTTACTAACCAGCAAAATTCTCCCTTATTAACGGTTAAGTTAACTAATAAAAATAAAGCTAAAATTGTAGATTATCTTAATACGTCTGTTTTTATTTTAGAACGCGATCAGTTGCAACGTAAAAACCAATATGCGATTAATACAGTAGCTTTTATAGACAAGCAATTGGCACGTGTTAAGGGACAACTTAATAGAAAAGCAGACTCATTAAACGATTTTAAACGAAGTAATAAAATATTTGATATCGAAAGTGAAAGCACTTTGCTATCTAGTAAGATAGAGGAGTATAATACTCAAAAGGAGGTATTAAACGAAACCCTATTGTCTTATGATTTACTAAAAAACTATTTGTTAACCAGTTCTGATTTTACTAGTTTTCCTGCCCCAGCATTACAAGGTATTGACGACTCTAATATATCGTCAGGCATCTCAAAAATTGTTGCTTTGTCTGTTCAAAAGTCAACATTAGAAACCTCGGTTAGAGATAATGTGTCTGTGTTTGACGATTTGAATAATCAAATCGAGTCGCTTAAAAATGTAATGATAGAAAATATCGCTTCAGTTAAAGCTAATATTGGCTATCAAATTCAATCTTTAAATTCTAGGATTTATAGTTCCGAACGTGAATTTTCAACGTTACCAGAAAATCAGCAAAAGCTTGAAGCTATTGAGCGTGAGTATTTATTAAGTCAAAGTACGTACAATTTATATTTAGCTAAACGCGGTGAAGCCGATTTGATTAAGGCGTCTAATATTTCTGATATTATTTTAATAGAACCAGCTAAAGATATTGGACAAGGTCGTAACGCTGTTAACCTTAATATACGTTATGTTTTTGCTGTTTTTGCTGCTTTAATCCCTATTTTATTATTGTCTTTTATTATTACCTTTTTTGATAATAAAATCCATACACCAAACGATTTAGAAAAATTAGCTAAAATACCGTTATTGGGTGTTGTTGGTAAAAATGATTCTGAAAATAATTTAGCAGTTTTTAATAAGCCTAAGTCTGCAGTAGCAGAAGCTTTTCGTGCTATTCGGTCTAGCTTGCAGTTTATGTATAAAAAACATGAGCTTGATGTTGGGGGGACTAAAACGGTCATGGTAACGTCTTCGGTTAGTGGGGAAGGAAAGACTTTTTGTTCTATTAATATTGCTACAGTTTTTGCATTAAGTGGTAAAAAAACAGTGTTGGTTGGATTGGATTTACGAAAACCTAAAATATTTGGCGATTTTGATATAGATAATAATACAGGTGCAGTTAATTATTTAATTGGTCAGCAATCTTTAAATGAAGTTGTGCAGCAAACTAAAGTTGCAAATTTAGATGTTATTACCTCTGGACCTATTCCTCCAAATCCTTCAGAGTTATTGATTGGTCCACAAATGGATCAGTTTATTGCCGAGTTAAAAGCAGAGTATGATTATATTGTATTAGATACACCGCCTGTTGGTTTGGTTGCTGATGCTTTGGAATTGACCGAGTATGTTGATGCTTCGTTGTATGTTGTGCGTCAGGATTATACTAAAAAAGAAATGTTATCATTAATTACCGATAAACACAAAAAAGGAGAGGTTAAAAATATTAGCTTTTTATATAATTACTACGATCAAAAAGGGAAGTATGGTTATGGTTACGGTTATGGCTATGGTTATGGGTACGGTTATGGTGCCTATGGCAATGGGTATCATGAAGATCATAAGCTAAAAACGACTTTGTTGTCTCGTTTAAAAAGAGTGTTTGGGAAGTGATGGTGCTCGATACGATGCTTCTATGGTCGCATCACTTGAACTGACAAAAGGGTGGTGTTGGTTTATTGTCTTGTCACTTAACTGGATTTTATAATATAAAAAAAGAGGAAGTAGTACTACTTCCTCTTTTTTGTAATTAGACAATGTCTAATATTTGTAGCACGTTATACGCTCCATTATTTAACGCATATTGCGTTCCGTTTACTTCTTGATAAAATGCTAATTTTAAAAAGTAGTAGTTTTGACCTGTGCCAACAGGCATTGAAGGAGGTGTTGCATTAACAGTTGTAGCTGTTCCGTTTAACGGAATGTTAACCTCTGGACTTAAGATAAGTTCCTTCTCTTCAGTAATAAAGTCAAGATTTAAAACCCCAGCAATGCAACTGACATGTGTTGCTCCTCCGGGAGCATTAATGTCTTGTGAAGGATTAAGGTTTGCAATGCTTACTTCTCCAGTTGTCGTGTCCATTTGGTATTCGGCATGCAATACACTGTCTAAAGGGGCATTGTTGTTAAAGTCAAATGCTTTTAACGCCTGCTTTCCTTCTGTAGTAGTTATCCCAATCCCTACTTGTCGTTGTCCTCTAGCAGAAGACAAGTCTGCATTTTTTACTACGCTCATTGCTTTAGTTAATCGGCTAGAAACACGACCGTCTTTAACATCCGCTAATAGTGGCGTTATTGCTTGTCTTAAGATCTTACCGCTTTTTGCGATATGGCCAAATTCGGTTCCATTTTCACGTGTTCTAATAAATGCAGGATCATTTTGGATTCTATTTTTTGAAATCCCTCCTTTTGTGCGGACTAAATATCCGTCTTTTCCTTTATAAAAGGTTAGCCCGTCTAGGGTTCCTTCTATTTTAATTAGGCTTTTTAATTTTGCCATCTTTTTTGTTATTATGAGTCTTTTAGGACTCGTTATTAAATATGTGTTATAAAGTTAAAAGTTGTTCTTCGCGGTACCTTTCCAAACATTTTTATCCTTTATACTCCAAAATTATGACGAATGATTCAGTACTATTTTCAATTTTACTGATTTACATTAAAGTTGTTGTTTTAGATGTTAATTGTTGGATTTTAGCTATTTAGCGTCATTACGCTTGGTTTGTGCTTTTTTGATTGTTTGTTTCTATTTTACTGTTTTTGATGCTTTTTACTGTTTTAAGCCTTTTTTACTATAATAGCAGGTTTTTGTTTTTTTAACAGTGGTATACTTAAAGCCGTAAGTAAGTAGTCTTTTGATGGGTGGTAGATAGTAGTTAGGGGTTAGGGGTTAGTAGTTAGGGGTTAGTAGATAGTAGTTAGTAGTTAGTGGTTGGTAATTAGTAATTTAGTAGATAGTAATTAGGGGTTAGTAATTTAGTAGTTAGGGGTTAGTAGTTAGTAGATAGTAATTAGTAGTTAGTAGTTAGGGGTTAGTAATTTAGTAGTTGGTAATTAGTTGTAAGTAATTAGTAGATAGTAGATAGTGGTTAGGGGTTAGTAATTTAGTAGTTGGTAATTAGTTGTAAGTAATTAGTAGATAGTAGATAGTGGTTAGGGGTTAGGGGTTAGTGGTTGGTGGTTAGGGGTTAGTAATTTAGTAGTTAGGGGTTAGTAATTTAGGGGTTAGTAATTTAGTAGATAGTAATTAGTAATTTAGTAGTTAGTAGATAGTAATTAGTGGTAAGTAATTAGTGGTTGGTAGTTAGTAATTAGTGGTTGGTAAAAAAGGGGTAAGCTGGAGTAGGTGATAAGGGAAGTTAAAAACGCATAATTTTTTAATTGTGATGTAAGGTTGTTTTTGTTGTGTTCTTTAAATTGTGTGAAAAGTATCTTATCTGAACTTCTTGCTAGTGCAGGTGGTTTTAAGGTTGGTTGTAGCGTTTTTTTTTTCTATTTAATTATATTATTGATAAGCTAATGAGGATAAGGGTTTAGAGTAGATTTAAACAATAGATGTTGATAAGTAGTATCAATTTTGTTTATAGTTTGTTTTAAAAAGAAAGAATACTTTGTAGTTTTACATAACTAATAATCAATAACTAATAACTAATAATCAACAACTAAAACATGACAAGTAGGAACTTTATTAATTATGTTGCTTTAAAAGTAGCATGTAAAAACAACGTTAGGGAAAATGAAACGACTATGTATCAATTCGGCAGAGATTGCTGCTATTTTAGGAAAAAGTCAGTCTAATGCTCAAAATATAGTTAGAAATATTAAATATATTTATGAGAAAAAGAAACATCAACCGATAACTATACGGGAGTTTTGTGACTATATGGATTTTCCTTATCAGGATGTTTTTGATATGATAAATGCTAAAAAACCTACAGTTGCCTCCACTTCTTCTTTAGAGCCTGTTAAGTCTAATACTCTTAAATCTGTATAGCTTAGTTGTTTTGTTTTTTATTATACTCTTTTTGCTAATCTTAAATTTTATCTCCAACCCTATATTATTATCAGTTTTTATCCACAAAAAAGCTTATTTTGTAATGTAAAACTCCAAAAAAATTGTTTATTTGTTATTTAAGTTAAATCAACAATTACAACTTTGGATACCAAAGCAACTTCACAGGATTGGTTATACACCATATCCCCTAAAAAAAAGCTAATAGATCTTAATTTTAAAGAGATTTGGCGCTATCGGGATTTATTATTTTTATTTGTTAAGCGTGATATTATTACGCAATACAAACAAACGGTATTAGGCCCTTTATGGTATTTTATACAACCCTTATTTACGTCTATAATCTTTACTCTTATTTTTAATAATTTAGCAGCTATTCCAACCGGTAATGGGATCCCCTCTTTTTTATTTAATTTGGCAGGGATTACCTCTTGGAACTATTTTAGTTCTTGTCTATCTGGTACAAGTGATACTTTTAAAGCTAATCAAGGTATCTTTGGCAAGGTCTATTTTCCTAGAGTGATTACTCCGTTATCCGTGGTGTTTTCTAATCTTATAAAATTCGGAATACAGTTACTAGTTTTTGTTAGTTTCTATATTTATTTTGTGTTTTTTACAGATAAAGCTTTTAATGCTGTACCTCAAACAGCTATTCTTCTTATACCAATTGTTATTGCTTTTATGGGCTTATTTGGTTTAGGTTTTGGTATGATCATTTCTTCTTTAACTACTAAATATAGAGATTTAACCTTTTTAGTAGGCTTTGGTGTGCAATTATTAATGTATGCTTCTGCAGTGATGTACCCCCTGTCTTATTTTAAAGAAAAAGTGCCAGACTATGCTTGGTTAGTAGAATATAACCCAATGACAACTATTATAGAATTGTTTAGATATATGACTTTAGGAATCGGTGAGTTTTCAATGTCAAAATTTTTGTATGCAGGAGTAATCAGTGTGGCTTTCTTTTTAATAGGCTTAGTTATATTTAATAAAACAGAAAAAACGTTTATAGATACTGTTTAATATGAAAGCAAACGAAGTAATATTAAAAGCAGAAAACATCTCTAAACAATACCGTTTAGGGCTTGTAGGTACAGGCACTATCAGTCACGATTTAAACCGTTGGTGGCATCAAATACGTGGTAAAGCCGATCCTTATTTAAAAGTAGGTGAGAGTAATGATCGCGGTACTAAAGGAGGCTCGCAATACGTTTGGGCATTACAAGATATTAATTTTGAAGTTAAGCGCGGTGAAGTTTTAGGAATTATAGGTAAAAATGGTGCAGGTAAATCTACACTATTAAAAATACTCTCTAAAGTTACAGGTCCCACTACTGGAGAAATTAAAACTAGAGGTCGTATTGCCTCGTTGTTAGAAGTTGGTACAGGGTTTCATGGCGAAATGACAGGACGTGAAAACGTTTATTTAAATGGTGCTATTTTAGGAATGACCAAAAAAGAAATTTCGTCCAAAATTGATGAAATTATTGAGTTTTCTGGTTGTCAGCGCTATATAGACACTCCTGTAAAACGTTACAGTTCTGGTATGACTGTTCGATTAGCTTTTGCTGTTGCTGCGTTTTTAGAGCCTGAAATTTTGGTGATTGATGAGGTGCTTGCAGTTGGTGATGCGGAATTCCAGAAAAAAGCTATTGGAAAAATGCAAGATATTAGTCGTGGCGAAGGTCGCACAGTCCTATTTGTAAGCCACAACATGAATGCAGTACAAAGTTTATGTACTAGAGTAATACGACTAAATAATGGTAAAATTGTAAACCAAAATGGTGAAGCACCAGATGTAGCAATTGAAAACTATTTATTAGAAAATATAACTGAAGAAGTTATCAAAGTGGATTTGCCGGAGTTTAAAGTGCAAATTAAAAATAAGCACATTATAGCCTATAAAGAACCTATAGTTTTTGAGCTAAATATTCAAAACAATTTTAAAGAAGACAAGCAAGTTTTTATAGATTTTGCAATTGTCAATAAAAAAGAAGAGTTTGTTTTACATCATCGTATGTATGCAAAAAATCAGTCCTTAAATATTAAAGTTGGACAACAAAAAATTGTAATAAATACTCAAAACCCTAATATCACACTTGGTGAATATTCGGTAGTGCTTTATATCTATGATGCCTTTAAAAAAGTTTTGTTTTGGAAAGAGAACATTGCGGTTTTTCAAATTGCTGATTTAAATAAAGAGTTAAGCAGCATACCTTTCATTAAGTCTCATATTATTCCAGAAGTACAATTAAAACAAGTTTAAAAGCTTAACGCGATGAAAACATTTTTGTATAAAACAATTAATAAATTAGGTTATCGGATAGAAAAAAAACGACCTAAAGAGTACTTTTACCCAGAACTAAAAAAATATAACATCACAGAAAATTTTGAGTTACTGTTTAACGCTAAAGTTTATGTAAAAAGCTTAGATAAGACTTATAATAATTTTGCTTTAAAAGCACATAAAGAAGGATTTTTAGTTAGCTTTTTAGATTTTAATATTTATGTTGAAAGTATCGAAGAATTTTTAATATTAAATGAAGTATTTGTTACTAAAGACTATAATTTTATTTCAAACCATAAAGTAATAGTTATAGACATTGGAGCAAATGTAGGGATAAGTAGTTTGTATTTTTCAACATTAGATTGTGTGGACAAAATTTATGCTTTTGAGCCAATTGTTGATACCTTTAAGCAAGCTGAATATAATTTAGAATTAAATAAAACAAATCATAAAGTAGAGGTTATAAAAAATATTGGGTTAGGAAAAAATGATAGAACCGAAACAGTATTATTTAATAAACATTCAAAAGGGAATGTAGGTTTTAGAGGGGTGTTAAGTCCTACATATGCTAATAATCAAAATAATGAAACAAGAGCATTAAAAATTATTGAAACTTCAAAGGAGATTCAATCTATTATCGATAATGCTGATGGTCAAAAAATAATGATTAAAATGGATTGTGAAGGTGCAGAATATGAAATTTTTGAAAACCTATCTGAATCAAAATTACTAGATAAAATAGATATTTTGATTATTGAATGGCATGACAAAGGAGCTAAAACAATAGAGGATACGTTGTTAAAGTTTGGGTTTCTTGTATTTTCTAGAGATTTAGGACCTATTACAGGTATTATAAGTGCAATTAAAACAAATTAAAAATGAATTTTGATGTCTCTGTAGTAATTCCTGTTTATAATGCAGAAAGATTTATTGAAAGGGCAATAGATTCTGTTCTTATGCAGTCAGAAGTTAAAGAGGTAATTGTTATAAATGATGGCAGTACTGATAGTTCAGTTAATATTATTAGAAATCATCAAAAATTAGATTCAAGGATTATATTATTACATCATGATAATAGACAAAATAAAGGTCGCTCAGAATCTAGAAATCTTGGTATAAAAAAGGCTACTTCAAATTTTATTGCTTTTTTAGATGCAGATGATTTCTATCTTGAAAATAGATTTAAAAACGACAGTTTGCTTTTTGGTCAAAAAAAAGAAATTGATGGCATATATAATGCAGTAGATTTCTTTTTTTATAGACAAGTAACTCCGTTAGAAAAAAAAACATTAACCATTAATACGATGTCTGAAAATTTAGATCCGGATTTTTTGTTTGAAGCACTAATAACAGGAGGATATGGTCATTTTCATATTAATGGTTTAACACTAAAAAAAGAAGTGTTTAAAACTATAGGTTTGTTTAATGTTTCCTTAAAAGTAGCTGAAGACACTGATGTCTTTTGGAAGTTAGCTTTAAAATGTCAATTGGTTGCAGGGATATTAGACAAACCTGTGGCTAAGCGTGGGGTTCATGAAGAGAATATTTTTAATAATGAAGAAACTTATAAAAAATACAGAATTAAAATGTACCAATCTCTAGCAATTTGGAGTGCTAACAACAACATCAAGTTATATAAGATTGATTTACTTTTAAAGTGGGTTTGGAATTTGAAATCTAGAGAAAAAAATAGTTTGTTTAAGGATATTATTTATTGGTTTGGATTAGTTATTAAAGCACCAAGATTATTTTTTTCAATTTTGGGTATTAAATATTTTCCGCTAGTACGATATCGACAAAAATTATTACCATTTATTTTTAAATAAATTAAAATTTAGTTTATTAAATGATTAAAAACAGTAACGTTACAGTAGTAATACCTTGTTTTAATGATGGACCATTTATTAATAAGGCCATACACTCTGTTTTAAACCAAACTATAAAACCAGATCAAATCATTGTTGTAGATGATGGGTCAGAACAAGCAACAAAAGCAATTTTAGAAGCGATTACGTATCCTGAAGTCAAGGTTGTATTTCAAAAAAATAAAGGGGTAAGTGTTGCTAGAAACGTAGGGATTGATTTGGCCAAAACAGATTATATTTTAACCTTAGATGCAGATGACTATTTTGAGTCTACTTTTATAGAAAAAGCTATTAATATTTTAAATAATAATCCAAAGATTGTAACTGTTGGATGCTTAATAAAAGTACTAGAAACTGATAATACACAAACAGAAATATTAAAACCATTAGGAGGTGCTGTACAAGATTTTTTGGTAAAAAATAATGGGGTAGGATGTTCAATGTTTAGGAAGTCAGCATGGAAAAGCGTATCAGGATATGATGAGAAAATGTTAGATGGATATGAAGATTGGGAGTTTTGGATAGCTATTTTAAAAGACGGAAAACAAATGCATATAATCCAAGAACCTCTTTTCACTTATAGAATGAAAAAACACTCAAGGGATAAAAAGGCACTTAAACTTCATGATTATAAGTTAAGAGAATACATATTTAATAAGCATAAAACATTATATTTTGATAATTTTGAAACATTTGCAAAGCAAATTCTATATCAAAATAGTAGATTGCGACAAGATAAAATTAAAACGCTAAATTCGTTAAACACAAAAATAGGTAAAACCATTCTAGCGCCATTAAGATTTATAAAGCAACTATTCACCAATAAGCAATAATGTCAATAAAAGTATCCATAATAGTCCCTTGTTATAAACAAGCCCATTATTTAGAGCAATCTTTAGGGTCTGTTTTAAAACAAACCTATTTAAATTGGGAGTGTATTATTGTTAACGATGGTAGTCCAGATAATACCGAAGCAATTGCAAAACAGTGGTGTGATAAAGATGATAGATTTGTCTATTTAAAAAAGGAAAATGGAGGGTTGTCTAGTGCCAGAAACGCAGGTATTACAATTGCTAAAGGCAACTTTATTTTACCCCTAGATGCAGACGATTTAATACATAGCACTTATTTGGAACAATTAGTTCCTGTTTTAGAACATGATAAAGCACTAGCAATTGTCTCATGTTACAGTAATTTTTTTGAAAACGATATTAACAATATCATACATCAGCATAAGCCTAAAGGCGAAGATTTTAAATATTTATTATATACCAATCAATTAGTAGCAACATCCTTATACCGAAAATCTTGCTGGGAAACTGTTGGAGGTTATGACGAAACTATGAAGCATGGTTTTGAAGATTGGGAGTTTTGGATTGCCATAACCAAACTAGGTTGGAAATATAAAATTGTAGATGCCTATTTGTTTTATTACAGAAAAGCTAAGCAATCCATGTTAGTAAACACTATTAATCTTCATTTTGAAGTTAATAAAGCCTATATTTTTAAAAAGCATAAAACACTATATATTGACGATTTTGATAATTGTTTAACCGTGATGTTTCATCAACAAAAAGCCTTAAGAGTTAGTTTAGCAAATATTAAAAAATCCAGAGAATATAGAATTGCTAGAGGGTTAACAAAGCCTATTAGAGTTTTACAAAAACTATTAAAAAATAACTAATGATCTCTGTAGTAATTAGAAATAAAAATCAAGCTGAAGCTTTGGCTTTTTCTTTAAAAAACTTAAAGGAACGTTATAGTGATGACATAGCGGAGGTTATAGTAGTTGATAACTTATCTACAGACACTAGTGAGGCTGTAGCAAAACAATTTGGAGCACGATTTGTAACTATCACCAATTTTAGTTTTGGTGGTAGTGCCAACCTTTGTGCTAAAGAAGCAATTGGACCAATAGTTGTTATTTTTAGTGCACACTCCTATCCAGTAAGTCACGATTTTTTTAAATTAATACTACGCAAATTTGAAGCTAATCCTAATTTAGCAGGACTCCGATGCTTACACAGTAAAAACGATTACCGTAATTTTATTAATAATATTAGTGCATTAGAAGATCCTAATAAATCAGGACTTATCTTTTCAGGCTCTGCTTTTAGCAAAACGGTATGGGAGAAACATCCATTTAAGGAAGACGTTGCTACATTTGAAGATAAAGAATGGACCACACGTGTCCAAAACGCAGGCTATGATATAGATTTTGTACCCTCGATATTTAGTTATGAAGTTAACAGAACTAAAAAACAATTGTTTTTTAGATTTAAAAATGATGTAGTAGGTAACTACCAACTATGGCATGAAGATATAAGCATTGCTAACGCACATAAAGGTTTAATTATGTCTTTTGTAAACCTATTTAAAGCTATGTTTATAGATGGGTTTTATGCTTTAAAACGGTATTTTTTTCAACTTAAATTTATATTTAATAAACCAAATAAGTTTTAGGACTTATTAAGTTGTAAAAAAAAAACAGGAATGCGTAAAAACAATAATTTTGATTTTCTAAGATTTTTATTTGCAGTATTTGTAGTTATTTCGCATTCTTATCCATTATCAGGAAGTGATGAAACACAACAATGGATTTATCAAATTACCAATGGACAAATTGTATTAGCTCAATTAGGATTAGCTGGTTTTTTTATTATTAGCGGTTTCTTTATTTTTCAGAGTATGCAGAGAAGTAAAAGTCTCTTTCAATATTACAAAAAAAGATTTCTCAGATTATTTCCAGCCTTATTAGTTTTGTTACTAATTACCATGGTTATTGTTCCATTTATTTACACTGGATCAGATTCTATTTTAAATAATACAAGCTATTTAAGTTACTTTTTTAATAATATAAGTTTATATGGTTTTCAAGGTGTAATAGATGGTGTTTTTGATACTAATTCCTATAAAGCTATTAATGGTTCTTTATGGACTATTAGGTACGAGTTTACTTTATACATAACAATATCCTTTTTGTTTTTTTGTAAAACAAATCAAAAACTTTTGGTCTTTTTACTAACAACCATGTTTTTAATATTTAGTGTCTTGTATTTATTTTTTCTTGGACGGTTTTCTGGGTCGTCAATTTTAGGTATGCAAGGGTATCATATTTTACACTTGGGCAATTATTTTATTGCTGGTAGTTTATTAGCCTCTCTTAAATTTGAAAAATATAAAAGCAATGCAGTACTTATAGTATTATTTTTAATCTTAATTTTAGCATTGTATTACAATTTTTATAATCAAATAAAACATGTTGTTTTATCTATGTTTATAATTATAATAGGATATACGCCAATTAGAGGGATAAAGGATTTTGGTAAACTTGGTGATGCATCCTATGGTATTTATATTTATAGCTTTTTTATACAACAACTTTTAATGTGGTTTTTTAAGTTTAATACTTTGCATTTAATTATTTACTCACTACTAATTTCCACATTATGTGGCTATGTGTCTTGGTATTTGATTGAGAAAAAATCATTACTATACAAGTAGTAATTATTAATTGAATTTATATGTCATATTTTAAAAATAAAATTTATCTAAATTATCTTAGGGTTAGAAATAAATTAAGAAAAAGTATTGGTAAAGACTCAATCCTTTTGTCTTCTAAAAAGATTTTAGAAGACAACTTTAAACTATCTTCTGATTTTAGTTTTGTACAGGTTGGCGCTAATGATGGCGTGAGTTTTGATTTTCTGTTTGATTTTGTTTCTAAACGTAATTCAGTTGGAATAGTGTTAGAGCCTATTGAATCTTATTTTAATGAGCTAAAAATAAATTACGCATTTAATCAAAATATTATTCCTATTAAAACAGCTATTCATCCAACTCTTAAAGAGGCTAGTATCTACAAAATTAATCCAATTTTCCAAAATCAATACCCTTCATGGGTTAAAGGAATTGCATCATTGGATCCTAATCATCACAAAAAAACAAACATAGATAGTGAACACATAATAGAAGAAAAGGTAAAAGCTGATAGTTTAATTAATGTTTTGAATCAGTATAACTTTATATTTGATAATCTTCATTATTTTCAAATTGATACAGAGGGTTTCGATTTTGAAGTTTTAAAAATGATTGATTTCAACAAAATTATGCCAATTATTTTAAAATTTGAATCTGTAAATTTGAGTAATGATGACAAATTTGCTGCCTTTTCATTATTGGAAAAACAAGATTATTATGTTTTTGATGAAGGAGGTGATTCTATTGCTGTTAATTTAAATTTGATCAAATTGTACTAATGATTAATAAAGTAATACATTATTGTTGGTTTGGTGATTCAAAAAAATCGAAACTTATAGAAAACTGCATTAACAGTTGGAAAATGTATTGTCCAGATTATGAAATTATTGAGTGGAATGAATCGAATTGTGATTTAACACACCCTTTTGTTGTTCATGCGTTGAAAGATAAAAAATGGGCTTTTGTAGCAGATTATATAAGATTATATGTTTTATTTAATGAGGGAGGTATTTATCTAGATACTGATATGATGTTAGTGAACTCATTAGATCCTTTTTTAAAACATAATTGTTTTTTTGGAGCAGAAGAAGATACTATTATTAGTGCAGGAATAATAGGTTGTACAAAAAACAATAAATTAATATTTGATTTACTAAAAAGCTATGACGATTTAGATTTAAATCAAGTTTTCGATTATAATAATTTGGCGATACCTATATTTATAACCTCAAAAATTAAAGCAATAAATAAAATTGACTCTATAAAAATTGATAAAGTGGTTTCTTTTGATGAGGTTGTGATTTATCCACAAAACTTTTTTTATCCTTTCCCAAATAAACATAAAAGTGATATTAAGAATTATTTGTCATATGCTACTAAAGATACAGTAGCTATTCATTTATGGAATGCTTCCTGGGTTGAGTATAATGAATTTGATTATTTAAACCAAAAACGTTTTGGTATGGCAATGATGAAAATTTTAAGGACATTATTTATTACAAGAAATTTTAATAAATATTATTTTAAAAGAGTTTTTAATCATTATAAAAAAAATCTATGATTAAAAAAATAAAACAATATCTAAAGCGAAAAGTTCTTTTTTTAATTGGAATTTATAATTATGGTAACTTCAAACTAATTAAAATAAAAAAAATAAAAAATGCGGACATTGTTTTTATCTTACCTTATTACCACACTGGAGGCGCAGAAAAAGTACATCTTAATATAGTTAAGGCGCTAAGAGACCAAAAATGTTGTGTGATATTTACACATTTGTCTGCCACTAAAAACCATTACGAAGATTTTAAAAAATACGCAGCAATCATAGAATTAAATGCTATTAGAAATAAAAAATCTAATATTATTAATAGACTTCTTAAAAATGCCATTATAAAAACGATAAACAAAAGTAAAACCATACATGCTGTTTTTGGATGCAACACAGATTATTTTTATAAACTAGTTCCTTATTTAAAAAAGGATTTAATAAAGATCGATTTGTTACATGCTTTAAGTGATGATGACAATAGTACCTTGTCTTTAGTAAACACTGCTGATATCATAGACTTTAGGGTCTGTATAAATCAAAAAGCAAAAGAGGATTTAATTTTAATTTATAATCATAATAATTTAAACCAAGACTACGCTAAAAGAATTAGAATAATTGAAAATGGTGTAGCTATACCTAAAGTACGATCATTAAAAATACAACCCAAGCAAAACATCACATTTGGATTTATAGGGCGTTGGTCTAATGAAAAAAGACCAGAATTATTTTTAGAGATTGCAAAGCAAGTTAAGTCTCACTATCCTAAAGTAGCTTTTGTTATGGCGGGCACAGGAATGAAATCTAACTTAAAACAAATTAATGATGCTGGCGTTTCATTTTTAGGCGAAATAACAAACCCAAACAAACTAAATACGCTTTATAAAAGCTTAACAGGAATAATTATTACTTCTAAACATGAAGGGTTTCCTATGGTGATTATGGAATCTATGATTTTTGGAGTTGTACCGCTATCAACTAATGTTGGTGGTATCAGTCAGCACATTGCGCATTTTAAAAATGGTATTATGGTAGATGCAACAACAGATGATGCAATTGTTAAAGCATTTGCAAAACATATTTCTTTTTTAATAGAAAATACTACAAAAACACAGCAACTAGCAAATGCAGCACAAATTTATGGCGTATCTAATTTTTGCATTGATAAATTTAATGTAGCTTATCAAAACTTATTTAATAGTAATTCATGAAAATCTTAATGGTCGCCATACCCAATCACCACTTTTTCCAATGGGTTAACCAATTGGAAGACTCGGGCTATGAAGTCTTTTGGTTTGATGTCACCGATGGTGGACCACTATCCCCTAAAATAAAATGGGTAACACAACTAAAAGGCTGGAAGTTAAAATGGGATTTTCCGTTTAGAAGTACCATCAAAAAAAGGTTACCAAAGCTTTATGAAAGCATTCAAAAAGTTAATGAAAATAGTGTAACAAGCGCTTTTAATAAGGCAATACAAGATATTAAACCAGATATCGTCCACTGTTTTGAAATGCAATTAGCAGGTTTACCAATTTTGCCCATTATGGAACAAAACAAAATTCCTTTTATTTATTCTTCTTGGGGTAGTGACGTGTTTTATTTTGAACAATTAGGTGTTTCAAAACAAGAATTGCAGCAGTTTTACACACGTGCTAATTATTTAATCACAGACTGTAAACGTGATTTTGATCTAGCTACCAAAAACGGATTTAAAAATCAATTTTTAGGCGTGTTTCCTGGTAATGGAGGATTAACAATTGAGACTTCTAAAATAAAACCATTTGATAAAAGACCACTAATATTAATAAAAGGGTATGATGATGGTGTTGGTAAAGCTTCAAAAGTATTGGGAGCTTTGCAATTCGTTTCAAAAGACCTTTTATTTAACAAACATATCGTTATTTATAGTGCAGATGATAGTATTCTGCAACAAATAAAAAGTTCTAAAACACTTTCAGAATTAGGGATTACGATTTATTCTCGACATGCATTTATTCAAAATAAAGACCTGTTAACTATGATGGGGCAAAGCAGTATTCATATTGCAAATAGTATCTCGGACGGAATGCCAAATGCGCTTTTAGAGGCTATGTCAATGGGAGCATTTCCGATACAATCTAATCCAGGATTAGTTACCGAAGAGGTTATTACCCATGGTAAAAATGGATATTTAATTACTGACCCGCTAGATGAAATTGAAATAGCTAAACATATTACAAACGCATTAAATAATGAAGCACTTAGGCAAGATGCTCAAGATTTTAATGTCAATTTTACGCAAGTAAATTGCGATCGAAAAAGTTTGCAACCAAAAATAGAAAGCTTGTATGATTTTAAAAAAAAAACTAAGTTTTTTAATAAGTAGTAATTAAGCTGAAAAATTAATAACCAATTCTATTTTATTTTTTTGACGATTAAAAGTATAATGATAAGGTTGGTTTCTGTGAGACTTTATAATCTCTTCCAGTAACCTATTATTAATGTGTTCCATAGGTATAATCTCTGTGTGTTTTTTGCCTAAGACCTTTTTGATTATGTTTTTATAGTGTTCTTTCATAGAAAATTGAGACACTTTAATTGTTAAAATACAAGAATCGTCTTGCTGTAATTGCCCAAGAAGCGCACTTAAATCAATAGCTGAGTTTTGTATTTCAATAACCTTGTTTGGATTCTGTAAAGCAATATAGTCAGTTGTGTTGGTAGTTTTTCCCCAATCCATAGTGGTATTAACAGCTGTCCTTTTTAATAGAATTGTTTGTTCCAAATAACGATGATTAATACGTTCTAGTCCAGAATGAAAAGGATGTATTGACGTTTTACTTCGATATACCTTTTGATGCCATTGGTGTTTTACTAGGATGTCTTTATCATAAAAACAGATCTCTAAACCTTTATGTTTCATTCGGATTTGTGCATCTGTGTCTTCTGCTCCCCAACCTTGGTAAAACTCGTCAAATCCATTAACATCTTTTAAGCTACTTATAGGAAACATGGTGTTTCCAGTGACGTCTTTAGAGCCAATAAAATCAATAGAGTAATCTTTAAAAGGTTTATCCTGATTAGTTTCTAGAGCATCCAAAAAGCCATATTGAAAATAATGTACTTTAGTTGGGTCTGCTAATTGTTTTAATGTGTAAATATAGTCTGGATGAAAAATTAAATCAATATCTCCTACGACAAAATAGGGTTGTGTTGCTTTTTTAATAGCAATGTTTATCGCTCTGCATTTACTCCATAATTGGCCACTAGTTGGACACTGTATATAATTAATTTTAGAGTAGGTTTTTACAAGTTGCTCTAATTTTTTTAAATATGAAAAATCAGATCCATAGTCTACCAAAAACCATTCAAACTCTTGGTCTGATTGGTTATTAAGAGATGTTAAACATTTTTTAACAATGTTTAAATCACGATTTCTATTTGTTAAAACAATTGTAATCATTAACTAATAAATCTATCAACATGATTAAATGTTTGTGCATTCTTAATAAATGAAAGAGTCAAACAATATTTGTAAAGGTAGATAATCTATATACACAAACCAAAACTCTATATTTTCAATTATGTTAATTTGTATGTCTAAATTTATGTAATTTTTATATTGCAAAATGCTTGTTAAATTTAAGCTTTAGTAATCTTATAAAAACTATTATCTTGCAACAGATAATAAAACAAAAACAAATTAATTTTCCTTAAAAATGTATTTTAACTCATTTGATTTTGCAATTTTCTTGCCTATCGTTTTTGTTTTGTACTGGTTTGTCACCTATAAAAATTTAAAACTTCAAAATGCTCTATTAGTATTGGCTAGTTATGTGTTTTATGGCTGGTGGGATTGGCGCTTTTTATCATTAATTGTGTTTAGCTCATTGGTAGATTATACCATTGGGTTACAATTAAAAAAGGAAGAAAAACCAACTAAAAGAAGACTATTATTATGGACCAGTATCCTGGTTAACTTAGGGTTTTTAGGCTTTTTTAAATACTACAACTTTTTTGTCGATAATTTTGTAGACGCCTTCACCTTTTTAGGAAGCAACATACAACCTAATACCTTAGATATTATTTTACCCGTTGGGATTAGTTTTTATACCTTCCAAACGTTAAGCTACACGATAGATGTCTATAAACGTAAATTAGAACCCACAAAAGATCTTGTGTCGTTTTTAGCGTTTGTTAGCTTCTTCCCACAATTGGTTGCAGGACCTATTGAGCGCGCTACCAATTTATTACCACAGTTTTACAGAAAACGACAGTTTCATTATAGTCACGCAGTAGATGGATGTCGTCAAATCCTATGGGGTTTATTTAAAAAAGTAGTGATTGCAGATAACTGTGCGGAGTATGCTAATCAGATTTTTAATACTTCTGCAGAGCATTCTGGAAGCACATTGTTAATGGGTGCTTTATTTTTTACGTTTCAGATTTATGGTGATTTTTCAGGGTATTCGGACATCGCAATTGGTACGTCAAGATTATTTGGTTTTAACTTAAAACAAAATTTTGCTTTTCCTTATTTCTCAAGAGACATTGCCGAGTTTTGGAGACGTTGGCACATCTCCTTATCCACTTGGTTTAGAGATTATTTATACATCCCGTTAGGAGGAAGTCGAGGCGGTACATGGATGAAGGTGCGTAATACCTTTATTATTTTTTTAGTCAGTGGGTTTTGGCATGGTGCTAATTGGACTTTTATAATTTGGGGCTTTTTAAATGCCTTATACTTTTTACCTTTGTTATTAGCCAAACGTAATAGAAACCATCTTGATGTTGTGGCTCAGGATAATATTTTACCTAGTTTTTCAGAACTGTTTAAAATGGGAGTCACTTTTGGATTAACTGTTTTGGCTTGGGTGTTTTTTAGAGCAGAAAATTTAAGTCATGCATGGTCTTATTTAAGCGGGATTTTTGATCGTAGTTTAATGTCCTTACCAGCAGTCAGACCAACTAATCTAATATTTTTACTTTTCTTTTTCATCCTTGTAGAATGGTTCGGACGTCGTCAACAATTTGCAATTGAAACTTTATTTATCAAACAACCAAGACTTATTAAATGGTCTTTTTATATGCTGCTAATAGCATTAATATTTGTTTTTAGTAGTGTAGAGCAACAAGAATTTATTTATTTCCAGTTTTAGATGAAACGGTTCCTATTCACATTCTTGATATTCGCTACTCTCTTTTTTATTGTGGAAAAGGCAAGCTGGTATTTTGTTAATAATGCACCGAATCGAGAATATGATAGACGATTGGAAAAAGTTTTAAAAGGTGATTTTAAAAAAGAGGTATTAATTATTGGTTCGTCCAGAGGAGCTAATAATATTTTGGCATGTCAATTAGAAGCAGAAACAGGGTTAAGTACATATAACCTGTCTTACATTGGGACTAATATTAGATTTCATGATTTTATCTTAAAGACGTATCTGAAATTTAATAAAGCTCCTGAAAAAATTCTACTATTTGTAGATCATAAATTTACTTTTAGAAAAATTCCAACGTTATTTTTTAGATATGATTTACTTTATCCCTTTTCAAAATACGAGTATGTAAATAATAAATTAATATCTGAAAATGAACATAGTTTTGCTTCAAAAGCAATTGTATTACTTAGGCTAAAACGAGATGATTTTAGTGTTAAGAAAAAGAAGTTAGCAGTTAATTTAGCTTTAACCGATTGTGGATCAAAGCCTAATATTATTAAAAAAGATAAAGTCTTTGAATTTGAAGAGGTTATTGAGCCTTATGACATTAAATTTGAAAATAAAGAGCTTTTAAGGTCTTTTAAAAATATTCAAAACGTATGTAAAGACTATAATATAGAGCTTATTTTTGTCAGTTCGCCAAGTTTTAGCGCGTTTAATATTGGTTTTAATTCACGTTTAAATGACCTAATGTTAGCAGAAAACAAAGTATTTGTCTACGATACTTTAAACCCCATTTATAAAGATTCAAATTATTTTAATGATGAATCACATCTTTTTATAAATGGAGCAAAAATATTCACATCAGAAATTAGTGACTTTTTAAATAAAAACACAGATAAATAATTTACCTTTAATCATTAAAAACAGGTGTTACACCCATAAAAATATGTATTTTAGCGATTGGTTTATAAAACAATTCTTACTAAATTATGAAAACAATCGGCTTTATTCCCTTACGTCAAGGCTCCAAAGGTATTCCGGGGAAAAACAAACGTAAAATGGTTGGAAGGCCTTTGTTTACTTGGGTGTTAGGAGAAGCGCTACAGTCTAATTTAGATGTCATTTATGTGTATACAGACGACCAATCTATAATAGATTTTATTACCAAAGAATACCATTATACCAACAAAATACAAGCTTTATTGCGAAGTGATGCTAGTGCAACAGACACTGCGTCTACAGAACAGGCGATGTTAGAGTTTGCAGAAAAAATCAATTATGATTTTGATGTCTTTTGTTTGTTGCAAGCCACGTCACCTTTTACAACCGCTACAACTATTAATAACTGTTTGCTTGAAGTTGCAAACGGAAAGGACTCGGCATTAACAGTAGTCAATACCCATCGTTTTTTATGGAATGCAGATGGAACAGCTATTAATTACGATTACACCAATAGACCAAGGCGTCAAGATTTTGAAGGGCTGTTAATAGAAAATGGTGCAGTTTATACCTGTAAAAAAGAGGTGCTTAAAAATAATAAAAATAGATTAGGCGGTGCTATAGGAATTGTAAAAATGCCAGAAGATAGTTTGCATGAAATAGATAGCGAAACCGATTGGATTGTTGTTGAAAACTTACTTATTGCCAGACAAAAACATTTAAAAAAAGCTCAAAAAATCACTCATTTAGTATTAGATGTAGATGGCGTGTTTACTGATGGGACTATTACCTACACTAAAGATGGCGAGCATACCAAGGGTTTTGATATGCGCGACGGTATGGGACTAGAGGTTTTAAGGCAATTTGGTGTGGAGGTTATGATTATGACGAGTGAGCAGTCAGAACTGGTTGCAAAGCGTATGGAGAAGCTTCAAATTAAACAAGTGTTTTTAGGAGTAAAAGATAAATATACCTTGTTACAAACGTTATCTAAACAGCAAGGCTTTTCATTAAATAATGTGGCTTATGTTGGAGACGACGTCAATGATTTGTCCAACATCTGTAGTGTGGGGTGGTCGTTTGCACCTCAAAATGCAATGACTGAAATTAAGAGTAATGCAGATATTGTCTTATCAAAACCATCAGGAGCTGGAGCTATTAGAGAAGCTTGCCAGTTTATTAAAAATTATAATAATAGATATTAAAATATACTAATGAATACATATACCAAACCTTATATTATAGCAGAAATAGGTTGTAACCATAAAGGCGATATGCAAATTGCAAAAGAGCTAATCCAAATGGCTAAAATCTTTTGTAATGTAGATGCTGTAAAGTTTCAAAAACGTCATAATAAGGAGTTATTGACAGAGGAGCAATACAATAGTCCACACCCAAATCCTTCAAACTCTTACGGAGACACTTATGGTGCACACCGCGAGTATTTAGAGTTTGATGTTGCTCAACATCAAGAGTTAAAATCGTTTTGCGAAGCGATTGGAATTGATTATTCAACTTCTGTTTGGGATGTAACTTCTGCTAAAGAAATAGCGTCACTTAATCCTAAGTTTATAAAAATACCATCAGCCTGTAACAATAATGTAAATATGTTGGATTGGTTATGTCAAAATTACAAAGGAGAAATACATATTTCAACTGGTATGACTACCAAAGACGAAATTGAGGATTTAGTACAACTCTTTAAAACACACAACCGTAATAAAGATTTAGTGCTTTATAACTGCACGTCTGGTTACCCAGTCCCTTTTGAAGATGTTTGTTTGTTAGATATTAATTTATTGATTGATAACTATGGACAGGATGTCAAACATATTGGGTTTTCTGGACACCATTTAGGTATCGCAGTGGATATTGCTGCTTATACTTTAGGCGCACCAATTATCGAGCGTCACTATACTTTAGATCGCACTTGGAAAGGTACAGATCATGCTGCTTCGTTAGAGCCTATGGGCTTACGTAAGCTGTCCAGAGATTTAAGCGCAGTGCACAAAGCATTAACATTTAAGTCTCAAGATATATTACCGATAGAACAGGTACAACGTGATAAGTTGAAGAATCAGAAGGGGTAGGGGGGAATAAATAGTAGTTAGTAGTTAGTGGTTAGTAATTAGTAGTTAGTAGTTAGTGGTTAGTAGTTAGTGGTTAGTAATTAGTGGTTAGTAATTAGTAGTTAGTAGATAGTAGTTAGTGGTTAGTAGATAGTAGTTAGTGGTTAGTAATTAGTAGTTAGTGGTTAGTAGATAGTAGTTAGTGGTTAGTAATTAGTAGATAGTAGTTAGTAATTAGTAGATAGTAATTAGTAGTTAGTTATAAGATCTTATTATAAATTGAAAAGTGAAAATTTGAAAGAGAAGCGTAAAAAAGTATTTGTTTTTTTTCCTGATGGCGTAGGTTTGCGCAACTTCGCCTTTACCGATTTTAAAGCTATCGGAGAAGAGAAGGGGTTTGATATTACTTATTGGAACAATACCGTTTTTTCATTAGAAGATAATTTAGGTTTTAAAGAAGTTAAAATTGAAAACCATCAGTTACATCCCTTAACGCCCATATATTCCCGTGCTAGAAAACGTGCCGAATTAAATGTGTCTAGAGACAAATTCAAAGACGCCGTATATCCAACTTATAAGTTTCCGTTTAGCTATAAAGGTTTAAAAAACAGTTTTAAAAGTTTATATACTAAGTTATTAATTGGGTTATATTCTTCAGAGAAAGGCATAGAAAAACTTAGAGAAAAAATAAATGCTTTAGAGCGTAAAAACCCTAAATATGCCTATTGTAAAGTACAATTAGAGCAGCACAAACCTGATTTAATTTTTTGCACTACTCAACGTGCCACCCAATCTATTAGTGCGTTATTGGCTGCTAAAGATCTAGGTATCCCAACTGTTGCTTTTGTGTATTCTTGGGATAATGTCCCAAAAGCTATGCAAGTGGTAGCTACTGATTATTACTGTGTTTGGAGTGATCATATGAAGCGTGAAGTCTTACAATATTATCCATTTGTAAACGAGGATCAGGTGTTTGTTACCGGAACACCTCAGTTTGAACCACATTATGATGCTAGTTTAAAGCAAAGCAGAACCGACTTTTTTAAAGACAATAATTTAGATATAAATAAACGTTATATCTGCTATTCTGGTGATGATGAAACCACATCGCCTTTAGACCAATATTATCTTGAAGATTTGGCCCATGCAGTTCGCCGTTTAAATACAAAAGGTTATAATTTAGGAATTATCTATCGTAAGTGTCCAGTAGACTTTACCACACGATATGACGCAGTTATAGAAGCAAATAAAGATATTATAGCAGTATTAGACCCTATTTGGAAACCAGTAGGAAAACAATGGAATCAAGTATTACCTGCTAAAGAAGATTTTAAACTATTGTATAATGTATGTGAACATAGCGAGTTTGTAACCAATGTATGTTCTTCCACCGTTTTTGATTTTGTGGCACATGATAAACCCTGTATTTATTACAATTACGAGCAACCACAACTTAAAAAAGGGATTCGGGATATTGGACAAAATTATAAGTATGTTCACTTTAGAAGCATGCCTAGTGATCAAGCAGCTGTGTTTTGTACAGCTAAACAAGATTTAGAAGGATTGGTTAAACAAATTTTGGATGGACACTTATCAAGTGTGGATGAGGGTAAACTATGGTATGAGATTATTGTGGGCAAAACACCTACTGAAGCTTCGAAGAACATATGGAAAATCATTACTACTTGTTTAAATAAAGAGCAATAAATTGCGTTAAGTTTTAATCTAAATTATGAGTGCTGTAAAAACACAAAAACTAAATTATATTGATGCACTTAGGGGCATTGCTATACTTATGGTAATTATGCATCATACAGCTCAACAAGGTCTTGTAAGTTCGCCTTATTGGTTTAATAAATTTTTAAGTTTTGGAACAAGAGGTGTGCAATTGTTTTTTGTTGCAAGTGCGTTTACCCTTTATAGATCATACACAAACAGAGTTTTAGTAGAGAAAACACCTATCAAAAATTTTTTTATAAGACGTTTTTTCAGAATTGCTCCAATTTATTATGTAGCAATTATATATTTTGTGTTTCATCAAGGTATCGATGTGCCATATTGGTTAGGTACACAACCATACATATCAATATATAATATAATAACTAATGTTTTTTTTGTACATGGGATTAGTCCTTATTGGATTAATAGTTTGGTTCCAGGGGGTTGGTCAATTACTGTAGAAGTGATGTTTTATGTGCTTTTTCCATTTCTATTTTTAAAAATCAAAACTATTAAAAACGCTTTAATGTTTTTAAATGTGTCGTTAATTATAAAATTAATAATTCAAGAGGCTTTATACTATTTTCAAATGATACCTTCAGATCATATTTGGAGAGAGTTTATGTATTACAATTTAGCTTCTCAACTTCCTGTTTTTGCAATAGGAATTATTATGTATTTTTTAATCGAAAACAGTAAAGAGTTAAACCTAGTGTTTTATAAAACAAAGTTGATTTCTGTTGTTTTATTGTTATTACAAGTTGGCTCTTCAGTAGATTTTTTATTTATTAATCATATTCTTTTTGGGCTAATATTTTTAGTTTTTGGAATCATTTTAAGTAAAGGTTATTTAAGTTTTGTGTCTAATAGAGTCTTAAGATATATTGGAAAAATAAGTTTTAGTATGTACATTATTCATTTTATTGTAATCTCTTGGTTAAAGTATTTTGACCTGATTGATTTTACGGAAAATTACTTACTTAATTATAGCATCAGATTATTATTAATTGTCGTTATAACAATGCTAATTTCAACAGTTACTTATAAATTAATAGAAGTTCCGTTTCAAAAAACAGGAAAAAAAATTATTACTAAAATGGAAACTAATTAAAAATTTAAATATGCATATTGGTTACATCACTTCCGAATATCCACACCCTAAAGTTACTCATGCTGCTGGGATTGCTACAAGCATAAAAAACTTAGCGGTTGCATTAGTTAAAAAAGGAATGCAGGTTACAGTTTTTGTGTACCATCAAAATACGTCAGAAGTTATAGAAGATGAAGGGGTTACCATTCATTTAATCGCTAAAAAGCAATATCCTGTATTAACCTGGTATTTTTATAGAAAGCGATTAAAAAATTATATTAATAGAGTAGTAAAATCAAAACAAATAGATTTAATAGAAGCACCTGATTGGACAGGTATTACCGCCTTTATGCGTTTTAATGTGCCTTTAGTTATCAGGTTTCATGGTAGTGATGCTTACTTCTGTAAATTAGATAAAAGAAAACAGAAGTTTAAAAATTTTGTTTTTGAAAAAATGGCCCTTAAAAAAGCCAAAGCTTATATTGCACCTACTAGTTTTGCAGGAGAAGAGACTGCTAAAATTTTCGGTTTACACCTAAACAAGATAAAAACCATCCACTATGGTTTGCAACTGGAGCAATTTAGTAATGTTCAACCACAGGTTTATGACACTAAAACGATATTATATATTGGTACAATTATCCGTAAAAAGGGAGTGTTAGAATTGGCAGAAATTTTTAATAAAATTATAGCATCAGAGCCTAATGCAAAATTAAAATTAATTGGAGGAGACTCTGGAGATTTGCACACAGGAAACGCTTCTACTTACGCTTTGATGAGGTCTTTATTTACACCACAAGCTAAGGCAAATGTGAGTTATTTGGGTAAAATACCGTACGCTGAGGTGCAAGAACATATTAAAAACGCTCATGTCTGTACTTTTCCTAGCTTTGCTGAAACTTTAGGTATGGTTACTATTGAGAGTATGGCTTTACAGAAACCCGTAGTTAATACTAGTATTGGTTGGGCACAAGAGTTAATTGATGATGGTGTTAATGGCTATTTAGTGCATCCTACTAATGTTGATGTTTATGCAGAAAAAATAGTGAAGCTTATAAATGATAAAACTTTATGTAGCACTATTGGACAAGCAGCAAGACTAAAAACCGAAACGACTTTTGACATCCTTAAACAAGCAGATAAAAATATTGTATTTTATAAAGATGTAATATCAAAAAAGATATAAGAGCTTAATGGCGTTGATTTTAGTACATAATGATAGTAAAGTAAATTCGGTTTTAGATGATGATCTTCAGCCTATATCTAATTTTAAATTGGGTAAGTCTATACCTAAAACTTTGCAATTAATTGCATTACAAAACAATAACCAGTTAGTGGTTTGGTGTCATCAAACCCTTATAAAACATTTGAATATTGACGATTTAAAAGAGGTGTTTCATCATAACCGTATTTTAGCAAGTTTTAATCCAACAGACACTGATTATTTTCCGAAGCAATTAGGGTATATAGAGCGTTCTTTTGTACTTAAAATTAATAAAACAGTCACCTTTCCAACTTGGGTAATGAGTAGTCATGTTGGAGGAATCAATACATTAGTATTAGTTCAATTTGATAAGCAGTTAAATTTTAATCAAAACACAAATTATTTTTTAACATCACTCGCTAAGCTTAGTACTACAGAAGGTTTGTTTTGTTATTCTGAGCCTAAGTTGTTAAAAGATAATGCTTTGCCTAGTTTAGAAATTAATCAAGCTTCAACTTATCAGTTATTTACATTTGTAAAGCAGCATTATAAATGGGTTTGGGTGTTTTTTTTAGCAGCATGTTATTTGATTTATGAAAAACAATTAAAAGTGCTCCCTCTTATAAAATCTTTGTTTTATAAACAATTGTCGACGTCACTTCATTTAGATGCTATAACCGTAAAAACTACAAAAAAAGTGCTTGTCACTAAGACCGTTGATGTTATTATCCCAACTATTGGTAGAAAGCACTATTTATATGATGTTTTAAAAGATTTAACTGCACAAACCGTCTTGCCAAAAAATGTAATCATTGTTGAGCAGAATCCAGTAAAAGATTCCGAATCAGAATTAGATTATTTAACAACTCAAGATTGGCCATTTACTATTAAACATACTTTTACACATCAAACCGGAGTTGTTAACGCTAGAAATTTGGCTTTAAAACAAGTAGAAAGTGAATGGACCTTTTTTGCGGATGATGATATTCGTTTTAACCACCTATTTATTGAAGCTTCTTTTAATCAAATAGAACAGTATGGTATTTCAGTTTTAAATTATTTGTGTTTACAACCAGAACAGACTCAAACCTTTTTTAAAATACATCAAACTAGCATTTTTGGTTCAGGATCAAGTATGGTAAAAAGTGAAACATTTAAAAACTTAAGTTTTGATACATCTTACGAGTTTGGTTTTGGTGAAGACAATGATTTTGGGATGCAATTAAGAAACAAAGGATATGATGTGATTTTTGTCCCAGATATTAAAATCATTCATTTAAAAGCGCCTATTGGCGGTTATAGGACTAAAGTAAAACAGCTTTGGGCAGACGATGCCATACAGCCTAAACCTTCACCAACAATTATGTTACTGAATCAGACTTATTTTACAAATTCTCAATTATTAGGTTATAAGCTATTTTTAGGGATACGAGGTTATAGATATGCTAAAGTTAAATTACCTTTAACTTATATTAAGAAATTTAGATTAAGTTGGAAAGCTAGTGTAATGTGGTCAAAAAAAATATAAATTATGAATGAGAAAGACATAAGAATAAGCTTTTTAATTACACATTTTAATAGACCAAAGCAATTAAAACACTGTATTAATTATATAAAAAAACTAAATTTACCTTCTTATGAAATAATTGTTAGTGATGATTATAGTAATAGCGATATTATTGAAAAAATTAAAACTTATAAAATAGATAATTTAATTTTGTCAAATTTTAATCAAGGCTTAGCTAACAATATCAACAAAGGAGTTAAAGCATGTAAAGGGCAGTTCCTTATTTATTGCCAAGAAGATTTTTATGCAAAAGATTGCTTAAAAGATGTTTTAGAAGAATGTTGTGCTATTTTAGATAGAGAAGATGCTGATATGATTAGATTTATAACTAATGTTTCTTTTAACAAATTAATTAAACTATCAAATAACATATCTTTAATTCCAAAGTTTTCTTTTAGTAATTTTTCACAAAACTATTACCAATATAGCGATCATCCATTTATTGTTAAGCGTTTGTTTTTTGAAACTAATGGCTATTATTTGGAAAACACTTCAGGAGACTATGGGGAAACCGAATACGCAATTAGGATGCTTAAATCTAAAATTAAAATAGCCATAACAAATGATCCAAAATTTACAGACGCATTGGATAGCGTCTCTGTTATTGATAGACGAATAGTTAAAGAACAAAAAATAAAAATAAGTAAAAAAGTAATAAAAATATTAAGAGCTTTTAGAATGTATTTTGAATGTGTTTTTTATAATAATAACAAAAGAGGATTAATATCTTATAAAAATGGAAGACAATAAATAAGGCTCTAAACATGCTTAAACTATACACAAATACTAACTTTTTAACCGAAACGTATCGACGTCAAGTCTTTCCGTTGTTGTTTGATTTGGTGTATCAAGACCCTAAGCAATTATTAGACTATTATACTTTAGTGCCTACTATTGCTACAGCTGACGTTGTGGTGTTTCCTATAGATTATGTTTCTTTTTTAAAACATAAAAGCGCTTTTTCAAATTTACTAACCGCAGCAGCAGAAGCTAAATTACCAATTTGGATTTATACTGCAGGGGATTATGGGGTTACTACTACCCTCCCTAATAGTTATACGTTTAGATTGGGTGGTTTTGATAGTCAATTGGACGCTAATACATTTGTAATGCCTTCTTTTATAAACGATCCCTACGATACTTATTTACCACAAGGCTTTTCGATTTTAAAAAAAGAAGCACAACCTAGTATTGGCTTTGTTGGGCATGCCCAATCTGGAGTTTTAAAATATTTAAAAGAATATACTAATCATTTAAAATATCGCCTTAAGCGTCAATTAAAACTCTTGCATGCAGATGCCCAAGCGTTTTATCCTTCCAGTATTAAACGTGCTAGTTATTTAAAAGCTTTAGCTTCAAATAAAAATTTAGATACTACTTTTATATTACGAAATAAGTACAGAGCAGGTTCGCACACTGTATTAACCCAAAAGGAAAGTGCCCAACAGTTTTACGACACTATTTTTAATACCGCTTATACATTTTGTAGTAGGGGTGTAGGTAATTTTTCGGTCAGGTTTTACGAAACCTTAGCAGTCGGTCGTATTCCTGTCTTACTAGATACAGACTGTAGGCTACCATTACATAATCAGATTGATTGGTCAAAACATTGTTTAATTATAACTGACAACCCGAAAACTATAGCAGAGCAAATTTTAGAATTTCATTATAATTTATCAGAGTCTCAATTTGAAGCCCTGCAACAGTCTAATCGTGATTTATGGTTAAATACATTACGACGAACTGGTTATTTTATTGAGATTGAAAAACAATTTAATACACTATTACAATAATGAATCATCCCTTTGCATTGGTAATCTGTACGTATATGCGACCAAAAGCAATACTTACGCTTTTAAAATCGGTTGCCCAACAGACCTTATATCCTGATGAACTATTAATTGTTGATGGTTCCACTAATTTAGACACTGAAGCTGTTTTGACAGCAAATACATTTAAAAATCTAAGCTACTTTAAAGTTGATGCTGCTAATAGAGGGCTTACAAAACAACGTAATTTTGGAATAAAAAACGTTAGTGCTACCTCACAGGTTATTTGCTTTTTAGATGATGATGTCGTTTTAGAAGCTGATTATTTTGAAAAACTAATAAGCACTTATAAAGCGTATCCAGATGCATTGGCAGTTGGAGGTTACATTACCAACGACGTACAATGGGAAACATCGGATTATAGTAATAAGGCTTCAAAATTTTATTATGATGGTTGGATGCGCCAAGAACCGTCCCGTTTTAAAATTAGAAAACTGTTAGGTTTGCAACCCGATACACCTCCTGGTTATTTACCTACTTTTGCTCATGGACGTTCAATAGGTTTTTTACCGCCTTCCGGAAAAGTATATGAAGTAGAACAGATTATGGGAGGTGTGTCTAGTTATAAAAAGGAAGTGTTTAAAAAAATATCGTTTTCTACTTACTTTGAAGGTTACGGTTTGTATGAAGATGCAGATTTTTCGATTAGATTAGCTAAGTTAGGATCGCTTTACATAAATACAAATGCCAAACTAGCGCATTATCATGATGGTTCTGGACGACCTAACCAATATAATTATGGTAAAATGGTTTCTAGAAATAGTTGGTATGTTTGGCGAGTGAAGTATCCCAACCCAACGTTTAAAGCTAGATTTAAATATCATGCTACAGAAGTATTACTTATGGCCATTCGGGGTACAAATATTATTACATCTAAAGAAAAGCTACACGCCTTAACTGAGACTTTAGGACGTAAAATTGGTTGGATTTCGCTTATCTTTAACAAACCTAAGATACAATAATCACTAAATTTATGAATGTAGTCTCTTTAATAGTTTCAGATTATAAAAAATATAAAAAATATGGTGGGCATTTTTTGTCAATTGTATTTTTTACTCAAGGATTTTGGGCTATTTTTCAATATAGAATAGCGCATCGTTGCTATTTGATTAAGCTTCCATTATTACGCCCGTTATTGTTAGGACTATGTTTAATTTGGCAAAAGAGTATCGAGATTTTAACTGGTATTTCTATACCATACACCGCTTCAATAGGTCAATCATTCTATATAGGTCATTTTGGAGGCATAATTATTAATGCTAAAGCTGTTATAGGAGATAACTGTAATATTTCTCAAGGCGTTACTATAGGGGTCAGTGGGCGAGGAGAAAAAAGAGGTGTCCCAATTATAGGTAATAGTGTTTATATAGGTGCTAATGCTGTCATTATTGGCTTAATAACAATAGGTGATCATTGTGTTATTGCAGCAAATTCTTTAGTAACAAAAACAATAGACAATCATAAGACTGTAATTGGTGTTCCAGCTCAAGTTATTAATAATAATTCTTCAAAAGGTTATATTTAATGAAATTTCTAGTCATTACAAATGCGCCAACATTAAAAAATGAACAAGGTTTTCAGGCCTATAGTCCATATGTTAAGGAAATGGACATTTGGACTAACTATGTAGGTACTTTTAAATTGCTTTCTCCCACGCAATACAAACAACCGTTATTACTTTCAACCTTTAATAAACAACCAGAAGTCGACTCTTTACCCGCTCTTAATTTTTCTACTATATCAAGTGCTTTTGCAAGTTTGCTATATATACCAATAATTATTTATAAACTTTTTAAAGGTATGTTGTGGGCAGATCACATCCATTTACGTTGTCCAGGCAATATCGGCTTATTAGGATGTTTAGTACAGGTCTTTTTTCCGAAGAAAATGAAAACAGCAAAATATGCAGGTAATTGGGATCCAAAAGCCCAACAGCCTTTAAGTTATACCCTTCAAAAATGGATTTTAAGTCAACCTAGATTAACTAAAAACATGACTGTTTTAGTTTATGGCGATTGGCCAAATCAAACTAAAAATATTAAGCCTTTTTTTACAGCAACTTATAAAGATGAAGATAGAGTCCTAGTAACTGATAGAGCTTATACAGGGATGTTAAATTTTGTTTTTGTGGGTAGTCTAGTTGAAGGAAAGCGACCGTTATTAGCGATACAGATAGTTGAAGCTTTGCATAAAAAAGGATATAAGGTATCTTTAACTCTTTATGGAGATGGGGTTTTACGTCAAGAATTAGAAGCCTATTGTAATGAAAGGGACTTAAATATTATTGTAAAAATTAAAGGAAATCAAACTAACGATACTGTCAAACAAGCTTTAAAACAAGCACATTTTACTATATTAGCTTCAAAATCTGAAGGTTGGCCAAAAGCACTAGCTGAGGCTATGTTTTTTGGAGTAATCCCCATAGCCACCTCTATTTCTTGTGTGCCTAATATGTTAGCTTACGGAAACAGAGGGGTATTAATACAACCAAATATTAAGGCTGCAGTTGCTAAAATAGAAACAGTAATAAATAATAAAGACGCTTTAGAAACGAAATCTAAAAACGCTTTAAAATGGTCCCAACAGTATACTTTAGATCTGTTTGAAACAGAAATAAAAAAACTATTAACAGTCTAAATGAAAGTATTACAACTTATAGATAGCCTAGAAGCAGGAGGCGCAGAGCGTGTTGCTGTAAATTATGCTAATGGTTTGGTTAATACTACTACAGGGAGTTATTTGTGTGCCACACGAGCTGAAGGACTTTTAAAACCAAGCTTGCATAAAGAGGTTGGCTATTTGTTTTTAAATAAAACAAAAACTTTAGATTTTAAAGCTATTAAACAATTGCTTCGTTTTGTAAAAGAAAATCAGATTTCAATAATTCATGCGCATTCCACGTCTTATTTTTTAGCGACTATAATTAAGTTTTTAAAACCTAAACTAAAACTAGTTTGGCACGATCACTATG
The DNA here is from genome assembly GCA_947503885.1 of uncultured Olleya sp. GTDB lineage: Bacteria > Bacteroidota > Bacteroidia > Flavobacteriales > Flavobacteriaceae > Olleya. The sequence continues at coordinate 219,787 of CANNFD010000004.1, forward strand.
GTAAAAGCGAATTTTTAGAGCAACGTCCAAAAGGGATATTAAAAATTTGTTCTTATTTTTTTAATCATGTTTTTAGTGTTAATTTTAAATTAGAAACTTGGGCAAAAGATAATTTAAATGTTAAGTCGGTTAGTTATTTACCTAATTATTCGGTTAAAATTGATAGCCCTTTAACTACAGATTTAAAAGGAACGATTGGCAAACGTATTGTTTGTTTAGCTAACTTGCGTCCGCAAAAAGACCATATAAATTTATTAAATGCATTTAGGTATGTTTCTAAAATCTATCCGGATTGGAGCTTGCATTTGGTAGGCCAGGATTTTAATGATGCTTATTCTAAATCGATTTTTGATACCATAATACAACATAACTTAGAGCACTCTGTTTTTGTTTATGGAAGTTGTCCAGATGTTTCAGCTATTTTAGAGCATTGTAACATTGGTGTTTTGTCTTCAAAGTCTGAAGGCTTACCTTTGGCATTATTAGAATATGGTTTATCAGAATTAGCAGTGGTTGCTACTGCTGTAGGAGACTGTAAATTAGTTGTGAAAAACAATGATACCGGTTTATTGGTACCCTCTGAAGACAATAAGTCTTTAAGTAAAGCCATAATAGCTTATATTGAGGACTTACAACTAAGACAAACTTATTCTAATAATTTAAAATTATTAGTTGGTTCTCATTTTTCTGAAACCTCCACGCTTAACACTATTGTAAACACGTATTCACGATTATAATTTAAATGCAAAATAACTATTTAAAACTATTAGGTTTACATGTGTTGATAGGGATTTTTATCTACTTTTCAAGGTCTTTAGGGAATCTTTATTTTTACGGTGTAGTTCTTTATTTTTTTAATAGAATTATAAGCGCTAAACCACATTTAAAGTCTTTTGAGATTGTAAGCGCTTGTGCTTATATTATGGGTGCCGAAGTCATTTTAAGGATGACTAATAGTGGTCCTTTTTATGAGGCTAGTAAATACATCGTTATTCTATTTTCTGTTTTTGGACTGTTTTATAATGGTTTTAACAAAAAGGCTATCCCTTATTTATTGTATCTCTTTCTGTTAATCCCTAGTATCTATGTTTCTCTTTATCTTATTGATGTTGGTCAAAATATTAGAAAAGCAATAGCTTTTAATTTAGGAGGTCCAGTTAGTTTAGGTATAGCTGCCTTGTTTTGTTTTGGGTTACAAGTGACTAAAAAACAATTGGAATCTATTATAAATTTTATGTTGCTGCCTTTAGTAAGTACACTAGCTTATGTTATTATGTATAACCCAGACGTCTCAGCGGTAGCAACAGGTACCAGTTCTAACTTTGCAGCCTCAGGTGGGTTTGGTCCCAATCAAATGTCAACCGTATTAGGGTTAGGCTTTTTTTTAATGACGGTTCGTTTTTTTTATTTTAGCCAGACCAAATTATTGCGTTATTTGGATTTGGCATTTGTGTTATTATTTGCTTTTCGGGCAATCGTTACTTTTAGTCGCGGTGGAGTATTTACCGCCATTATTATGATTGTCGCATTTATTTTTATTTTATACAAAACGATGGATAAAAGTAAAAAGAATAAGATGTTACTTTCTATTGCTGTGTTTTCTGTTATGGGAGTGGCTACTTGGGCACTTTCTGCTATACAAACTAATGGAATGATTGAAAAGCGTTATGCCAATCAAAATGCTATGGGCCATGAAAAAAGTGATGTTACAACTGGTCGTGGTGATTTGTTTTTAGCAGAATTTGAAGAGTTTATTGCTAATCCCTTTTTAGGTGTTGGAGTCGGGCGTGTTAAGGATTTACGTTTTCAAAAGACAGGGATTCATGCAGCATCACATAATGAAATGAGTCGCATCATCTCAGAGCATGGTTTATTAGGTCTTTTAGCGCTTAGTATACTATTGTTGGTTCCGTTATTTTTTAGGTTGCAAAATAGGAGTAACGTTTTGTTTTTTTCCTTTTATTTGTTTTGGCTACTAACTATTAATCATTCCGCGATGCGTATTGTTGCACCCGCATTTATTTACGCTTTAAGTTTATTACATATTAAAGATGACACACCTAGTTTACATAGGCAACAAATTAACTAACACTGGTAAGACCGCTACGACCATTGACACTTTAGGTTGTGGATTGGAGCAGTCTGGTTATAAAGTGACCTATGCTTCAAGTTATACTAATATTGTATTGCGATTAATTGACATGCTATGGACGGTTTTTAAACATCGTACAACGGTAGATTATGTGTTGATAGACACCTACAGTACCTTGAATTTTTATTATGCTTATGCTGTCAGTGCCATATGTCGATTGCTTAAACTAAAATACATTCCTATTTTGCATGGAGGAAACCTTCCAGAACGCTTAAAAACTAGTCCTAAACTTAGTGCTGCTATTTTTAATAATGCCTATGTTAATGTTTCGCCTTCCCACTATGTTAAGTCTTCGTTTGAGCGTTCTGGATACACCAATATTATTGTAATCCCTAACAGTATCACTATTGCTAGTTACCCTTTTACACCTCGTAGAGTTGCACCGATTAAAATGCTTTGGGTACGTTCGTTTTCAAAGTTATACCATCCTAAACTCGCTGTAGATGTGTTGCATTTACTTGAAAAGAAAGGTTATAAGGCGTCATTATGTATGGTAGGTCCAGATAATGATGGAAGTTTAGAAGAGACTAAAGCCTATGCAAATACTCTAGGGGTATCCGTAACCTTTACAGGGAAACTCTCTAAGCCAGAATGGATTTTACTATCTGAGGCTTATACTGTGTTTATTAATACCACTAATTTTGATAATACCCCTGTTAGTGTTATTGAAGCTATGGCATTGGGATTGCCAATCGTCTCTACAAATGTTGGTGGTATGCCTTTTTTGATTGACCATAGTACTGATGGGTTATTAGTGCCTCCAAATTCTCCAGAAGCATTTGTAGATGCAATTTTAAAATATAAAAAGGATGACACGTTTTGTAAAGCTGTTATTAAAAACGCTAGAACAAAAGCAGAATCCTTTGATTGGACAACAGTCAAACCCCTTTGGAAAGCTGCATTAAAATAAAAACTTGCATAACATTAATTACTTGTTATATTTGAAATAATTTTTCTAACCCATTGACAATGACTAAAAGTAGTGGTATCCACTTTGAGATTTCTGAACGCAAAATTCTTCTACGTTTATTTGATTTGTTTTTTGTTGGGTTGTCTTTGTTTTTAGTCAGTACTTTTTTTGAGTTTGATTACTTTAGTGTTTATGATGATCATTGGGCTTGGTTTATTGTTTTAGCCTTGTATATTTCTGTATTTGGGACTGTTTTAGAATTATATGATTTACAAAAGTCTAGTCGTCTTGATTCGGTTTTAGGAACTGTTTTGTTAACGACTTCTGTCACCGTTTTATTTTACTTATTAACACCCTATTATACCCCGTCATTACCCGTAAATAGACTTCAAATTTTATACTTTTATTTAGCTATTTTGTTTGGGTTATACTTTTGGCGTTGGACCTATATTACTTTTATTTCTTCACCACGTTTTTTTAAAAAAGTACTGTTAGTGGGTGAAGTTTCAAATATTAAAACAATTATAGATGCTTTTGCTAATGCAGATCCTAATTATAAAATAATAGGTTTTATAAATTGCGAATGCAGTAAGAAAAAAGCTGTTAAGTTTAAAGGTTTAAAAGAATATGCACCAGAGGACATGCATCAAATTATTAAAGATGAAAGCATTTCGGAGGTGGTAATCGCTAGTTATAATTCTGAAAATATTACGCCTTCTATTTATAGTGATTTAATTGTGTTATTAGAACAAGGTTTTCCTATTAAAGAATATACTCAAGTATATGAAGACCTTACTTCTCGTGTTCCAGTGCAATTTGTTGGTAAGGATTTTTATAAATATTTTCCGTTTAGTCGTAACAACAAAAACAAGCTGTACTTAACTTACAGACGTTTGTTTGATATTTTACTATCTATTGTAGGCTTAACAATTGGGCTGATTATTTTACCTTTTATTCTTATAGGGAACCTTATTGGTAATAGAGGACAATTGTTTTATACACAGAAGCGTGTTGGCGAAAACGGAGTTCCTTTTAAGATTTATAAATATAGAACTATGATTAAAGATGCTGAAACCGGAGCAGCAGTTTGGGCTACTAAAAACGATTCCCGTATTACAGCTTTTGGTCGATTTTTACGTACTTCTAGATTAGATGAAATTCCGCAGTTTTTAAATATATTAAAGGGAGATATGAGTTTGATTGGACCGCGACCTGAGCGTCCTTATTTTGTTAAAGAACTCTCTCAAGTCATTCCTTTTTATGAAACCAGACATATTGTAAAACCAGGTCTTACTGGTTGGGCTCAAGTTAAATCTAGATATGGTTCTAGTGTAGATGATAGTCTTTTAAAATTACAATATGATTTATATTATATAAAACATCGAAGCTTTTTATTAGACATTAATATTCTAGTTAAGACGTTAAGTACTGTTATCTTTTTTAGAGGACAGTAGGTGTTGTTTGTTATCAGTTATGTATTTAAATGGTGATAAGGGGTAAGGTGTAGAGCGATACGGTTAATGGGATATTTTGAAGTTGTTTGACATCAGATTTATACTGATCATTTAAAATGTCTAAGCAGGAATATATATCTGATAGCTAATGCAATTACTAACGGAATTAAAGCAGGAGCAAAGCGTTGCACACCGATTGTCCAATGCATTACCATTAAGCATAACATTACTATTAAAAACTTAATATAAGCAATGCCCCATTTTTTAGGTACCGTTTTAAGTATTTGCAACACACAAAACAAACTTAATGGAGAAGCCCATAGTAAGTTATAATTATAAGCTGTACCAGTATGGTCCGTCGCAAACCACAATAAAAATAATACCAGACCAATTAAACCCGTTGTTAAAAATATAGCTAGGTCTAAACCTTTAGTCCTAACTTTGTTTTTAAAGTCTTTATATGTTATAAAGAGAATTATAACTGCTAAGATGGTCATCGCCAATAAAGGACTTGTTAAAAAGAAGCTGCTTTTATTTTCGTTTTCTCCTTTTTTAGTAAATATTGTTTTAGAGCTTGTGACTAACTTTTCTCCTGTATCTTTTAATGTAGCAGTATTAAAAAAATGATTTACTTTTTCTGGTAAAAACAATTGTTCTCTAGGTGTTGCTTTGCGGTCTATAATTGATCCTAAAGCAATGTCAATGCCAAAACTTCCCCAAGTGTTCCAGTTTAAATTATGGTCAATTAATTGTCTAAAAGTTTGTTCTTTATAGTCTTTAGGTAGATTATAAACTAGATTACCATCTAATGTGGTCTCTAAAACATCTCTAATTTTAGTTGCACAATTATCATAGAAAAAATCATATAAATATGCTCCTTGATTAACTTTGTAATTAGCCTCTAAGTAGTTGTATAACTCTTGTTTTTCAGTATTAGATAAACGTAATTGTTGTTCTTTAATGGTACGGTTTTCACTAACATAAAACGCGATAAAATTGTTGTAATTAACTTTACCTTGTAAGTAGTTTAGTTTACCTCTTGCGAAGTCTAAATAAAAATTAGGGTCTTCAAAATTATAACGTCCAAAGTCGTAAGCAATATCCGCAACTCGAGATTTAATACGGATCGCATTATGACCAAAAGCATCGTTTAGGTTACTACCTGGACCAAAAGTGATCACACTTACTGTGGTGTCTTCAGGTAAAGGAACGGATTGAGAAAATCCTGTTGATACTAAAAATAAAAAGAATACGTGTACTATAAATTTCATGTTACAAAGCTAACTTATCTAAACACACTAAAGTCTAGTTTTAACGAAAATACATTAGAATATAAGGCCACACTTTGGTCACCAATATCAGTAAAAGCATAATCCACTTGGATCCCTTTGTATTTAAAACCTACACCAAAACTTGGTTGAAAGGTTAAATCTTCAGAGTTATCAATTTGTAATTCATTTTGAAAATTACCCACTCCAGTCCTAAGATAAATCATATCAATATAACCAAATTCAAATCCTAATGCAGGATTAATACTTGCAAAAGAGGTTGAAATGACATCGTTATTTTGCTCGAAGCGAACATTTAAATCTAGCTCGGCTTCCAAGGTGTAATCGTAGTTAAAACGGTATAGTTTTGCAACTCCTATTTGTAATTTAGGGATTGTAATTTCAGTAGTTTCTGGGAGCTCTTGGTTTTGACCTTCAACTGCGTTTTGCACTTTAGCAAACTCTTCTTCATTAATAGTCCATGCATTAAAAGTTGTAGTAATATCACGAGCCATTATCCCAAATTTCCAATTGTTATTACTTTTAAATTGAATTCCAGCATCCAGACCAAATCCCCAACTAGAGGCAAAATCACCAATAATTCTTCTAATTATTTTAGCATTAACTCCGTAAGTTAATCCTTCAAGTGGTAAGTCTCTTGCGTATGAAAACGTTAAGCCATAGTCGGCTGTAGAGAATAGGCTAATCCTATCATAGTTAACATTACCTTGCTGGTCAATAAGTTGAGTTGTATCTAAAATATCATCAACAGCAAAACGGATTAAAGATACACCAAAAGCACTTCTATTATCTAAAGGCATTGCAAATGCAGCGTAATCGTAATTTGCAATATTTGCAAAATAGCTAGAATGCATTAAAGCTAATTGGTTGTCCTCTATATTAGTTAATCCTGCAGGATTCCAATATCCCGAATTGACATCGTTGGTTCTTGCTACGATTGCATTGCTCATCCCTAAAGCAGCAGCATCCACACCTATATTCATAAATTCGTTTGAATATTTACGGGTGGTTTGAGCAATAGTTATTGTCGTACTCAGTAATATAAAGGCTAGTAGGCGTACTTTCAAACTCAATTTTTTTTACAAAGATGCTATAATTTTTCTATATATTAAACTTCAATATTAATACTATATTGCTTAGGGTTTGGAATAGACCCAAATACTTTGTTATTTTTACAAAAAACTAACTGATGAACATTAAAGCTTTTATACCAAACTTTATAACACTACTTAATTTATTCTGCGGAAGTGTGGCAGTGATTTTTGCGGTAAATAATCATTTTATATTTGCTGCTTTTTTTGTGTTTTTAGGAATTTTCTTTGATTTTTTTGATGGGCTTTTAGCTAGAAAACTGAATGTCCAAAGCCAACTAGGCTTGCAGTTAGATAGCTTGGCAGATATGGTTACTAGTGGGTTAGTGCCAGGAATAGTGTTATTTAAGTTATTAGAATTGGCTAGTAATAGTAAAGCTGTTACACCAATTAATGAATGGTCAGAAACCATGCAATGGACTGGTTATAAATTTAATTTATTGCCATTTATTGGATTGTTTGTAACATTAGCTTCCGCTTATAGATTAGGTCGTTTTAACCTTGATGAAGACCAACAGTCTTATTTTAAAGGTTTGCCAACACCTGCTAATGCCTTATTAATATTATCATTGCCTTTAATATTAGAGTTTCAGAATAACGATTTAATAAATAGCATAATCCTTAATAAGTGGTTTTTAATTGTATTAACACTTTTAAGTTGTTATATCTTAAATTCGCCAGTAAAACTATTTGCTTTAAAATTTAAAGATTGGACTTTTAAAGCTAATGCAGTACGTTATATCTTTATTATTTTATGTCTTGTACTTATAATAGTATTGCATTTTGCTGCTATCCCGTTAATAATACTTTTATACATCCTATTATCTTTATTTAATAATATCAACTAACCACAAATTATGCTTTCAATTATATTTACATTATTAATGCTTGTGTTGTTACAAGCAGTTTTAGGATTTGATAATTTATTATATATTTCATTAGAGTCCAAAAAAGCCCCTTTATCTGATCAAAGACGAGTTAGAAAAGTTGGTATTTTAATAGCGATAGGATTAAGAATTGTGTTGTTATTTATATTAGTGTCTATCATTGATTTTTTTCAAGACCCTTTTTCTTTTTTAACAGCTGATTTTGGAGATATTGCTAGTTTTGCTTTTAATGGACACAGTCTTATTGTACTTGCAGGAGGTGGTTTTATCATCTATACTGCAATGAAAGAGATTTGGCACATGATTTCTACTAAAGGTATGGAAGTGTCAGAGATGTCAGATGGTAAAGGCAGTAAGTCGTCAAAAGCTGTGATAGTTAGTATTGTAATTATGAATTTAGTATTCTCTTTTGATTCTATTTTAGCAGCGATAGGATTAACTAGCGATATTGAAAATGAAACGACTGCATTTATAGTAATGGCAATTGCAATAGTGTTTAGTGGTTTGCTAATGCTTGTAATGGCAGATAAGATTTCGGTATTTTTATCTAAAAACAGAATGTATGAGGTATTAGGCTTATTTATCTTGTTTATTGTAGGTATTATGTTAATTACAGAGGGTGGACACTTGGCACATTTAAACCTATTTGGTAACCCCATTGAGCCTATGAGCAAAACGACCTTTTATTTTGTAATTGCTATTTTGGTAATTGTAGATGTGGTGCAAGGACGTTATCAAAAAAAGCTAGCTAAACAAAGTATTGCAGTTGATTCTAAAAACACACCGAAAGAGTAAACTTTAATATTAGATATATAAAAAGCCCAATTGATTATCAATTGGGCTTTTTGCATTTGTGACAATTTATTAGTCACGTATTATTTATGTTGTTAAAATAGGATTCTTCTTTTTAATTAGTTTTAAGTTTTTATAGGTTCTCGATGCAATTACTCCTACTTCGTAAACACTTGTACTGACCTAAACCTTAAATAACTACTGGGTACTTAAGTTAATCTCTAATTTTCTTTTTACGTAATTCAAAGTTCTGGCCTAAATACACTTTACGTACCATTTCGTCATTAGCTAGTTCTTCAGGTTCTCCTGCTTTAAGGATGCTACCTTCAAACATTAGGTATGTTCTGTCTGTAATGGCTAAGGTTTCTTGTACGTTATGGTCGGTAATTAATATCCCAATATTCTTTTTTGTTAATTGCGCTACAATACGTTGGATATCTTCTACCGCTACAGGGTCAACACCTGCAAAGGGTTCGTCTAATAAAATAAAACTTGGATTAGTTGCTAAAGCACGAGCTATCTCTGTACGACGACGCTCTCCACCAGACAATAAATCGCCTCTACTTTTACGGATATGCCCTAAACTAAACTCTTCAATCAACGACTCCATACGGTGTAATTGTTCTTTTTTACTAAGTTTAGTCATTTGTAATACACTTAAAATATTGTCTTCAATACTAAGTTTTCTAAACACAGATGCTTCTTGAGCTAGGTAACCAATACCATTTTGTGCACGTTTGTACATCGGGTAATTAGTAATGTTGGTGTCGTCAAGGTAGATGTTACCAGCATTAGGTTTTACTAATCCAACAGTCATATAAAACGAAGTCGTTTTTCCAGCACCATTAGGACCTAATAATCCAACAATTTCGCCTTGACTAACTTCTAGCGAGACGTCTTTTACAACTTTACGTCCATTGTAGGACTTCATTAAATTTTCGGCTCTAAGCTTCATTTGTTGTGTTTAATTTTCCTAAAAATAAGCATTTCAGTAGTACTTTAAAAAAAGGAGTTCTGTTTTATATTAAGTTTAACCTTCTTGATTTTGGTTTTGTGCTTCTAAAGCTTCCCAATATTCATAAGCACGACGTAAATGTGGGATTACAATTGTACCACCAACTAATGTTGCAATACTAAGGGTTTCCATAACTTGTGCTTTAGATAATCCTTCTTTATAACTGGACTCTAAATGGTATTTAATACAGTCGTCACAACGTAATACTGCAGAGGCTACTAAACCTAGTAACTCTTTAGTTTTTACGTCTAATGCACCTTCAGAAAACGCATTGGTATCAAGGTTAAAAATTCGTTTGATTATTTTATTATTATCGCCCAAAATTTTATCATTCATTTTTTCGCGATAGTCGTTAAATTCTTTAACTAGTTCTGACATCTTTTCTTAGATTTTTGTTTTGATTTTTCACTACAATTCGTGAGATATGTATACTAACCTCGTATAAAATTATTACAGGAATAGCTACAATTATTTGACTGGCAACATCTGGAGGAGTAATAACTGCAGATAAAATTAAAACTATAACCAATGCAAATTTTCGATATTTTTTTAAAAATTCTGGGGTTACCAAACCAACTTTAGTAAGAAAGTATATTAATATTGGTAGTAAAAATATAATTCCTGAAGCTATAACAGATGCTCTAATTAACCCAATATAAGACGCAATGTCAATCTCGTTAGAGACTTCGCTACTTACGGAGTAGGTCCCTAAAAAGTTAATAGATAATGGTGTAATAACATAGTAACCAAAAAGTACACCCATAAAAAATAATATAGATGAAATTACTATAAACCCTGTAGAAGTTCTTCTTTCTTTTGAAGTCAATCCAGGACTAATAAATCGCCATAGTTGATAAATAACATAAGGGAAAGCAACAATAAATCCAGCATAAATGGACGTCCAGATATGTATTGAAAATTGTCCAGCCATCTCACGGTTTTGGATTATAAATGGAAACGAATCTGCACAAAAACTAATGTCTTCTATTCCAAAAAACTGAGAGATTTTACACAACCATTGGTAGGTTGGAAAGCTCATTTTTTGAGGCGCAAACAAAATAGTGTCAAACAAAACACTAGGAAAACAAAACGCTACTAAACCGCATATAACAACCGCAGATACAATTCTAATTAAATGCCATCTTAAGTCTTCAAGATGATCTAAAAAAGACATCTCGTTTACATTTTTTTTTGCCATTATAAAATACCTTCTCTAATTAAATTGTGTAAGTGTACTACCCCTGCATACTTACCATTTTTTTGGACTAATAATTGTGAGATGCCATAAGTTTCTAAAATCTCCATAGCATCAATCGCCATAGCATCTTCGTCAATATGTTTAGGATTAGCACTCATAATATCTTTTGCAGTTAAGTCATTAAAATTATCGACTTTACTTAGCATACGACGTAAATCTCCATCAGTAATAATACCAACAATTTTATTGTTTTCTGTAACCGCAGTTACCCCTAACATTTTTTCAGAAATCTCAACAATAACCTGTTTAATATTGGTATCTAAAGTAACTTCTGGTTTTTGGTTTACAGATGAAATATCTTGAACTCTTAAATATAATTTTTTGCCTAAAGCTCCACCAGGGTGGTATTTAGCAAAGTCTTTACTAGAAAAACCTCTTAATTCTAATAAGCTTACAGCTAAAGCATCTCCTAAAACTAACTGTGCAGTTGTACTAGTTGTTGGCGCTAAGTTATTTGGACACGCTTCTTTTTCGACAAAAGCATTTAATACAAAATCTGCTTGTTGCCCTAAAAATGAATCTTTATTACCTGTAATGGCAATCATTTTATTTTTAGCATTTTTTATTAAAGGCACTAAAACTTTAATTTCGGGTGTGTTTCCGCTTTTAGAAATACAGATAACCACATCGTCTTGTAGGATTAGTCCTAAGTCACCATGGATAGCATCTGCAGCATGCATAAACACAGCAGGTGTCCCTGTGGAGTTTAGTGTAGCGACTATTTTTGTAGCTATAATGGCGCTTTTACCTATACCTGTAATAATAACACGACCTTTAGAATTGTATATTAATTCAACCGCTTCAGCAAAGTCATTGTCTATTAAATCCGATAAGTTTAATATTGACTGTCCTTCTAGTTTAATAGTTTCTTTTGCACTACTAATAATGGACGCTTTTGTTTTCAATGTGTTTAATTTTTTTTGGTTTATAAAGATTTCACTATCTTTAGTCTTAATCTAAAATCAACTTAGGATTATTAGATTAATAATTTGGACAAATTTAGCGAAAAAATTGAGAGGGGAATTCAATTAATAGCAACTATTTATAGTTTGTCTAAAGTATGTAAGTGTAAATAATTAATTAAATACGAAAGTTTATATAGTGAAAAGCGATCTGCATTCAGCACTAAAAAAATACTTTGGCTTTGGCGAGTTTAAAGGACTTCAAGAACAAGTCATTAAAAGTATCTTAAATCAACAAAATACATTTGTAATCATGCCTACTGGTGGTGGTAAAAGTTTGTGCTACCAATTACCGGCTTTAATGCAAGAGGGGACTGCTATTGTAGTATCCCCTTTAATTGCTTTAATGAAAAACCAGGTGGATGCCATTAGAGGGATCTCTAACGAAAACGGTGTTGCACATGTTTTAAACTCGTCTTTAAATAAGACCGAAATTAAACAGGTAAAGGAAGATATTACAAATGGTATTACTAAATTATTATATGTCGCACCAGAATCTTTAACTAAAGAGGAAAACGTTGAGTTTTTACGAACCGTAAAAATATCATTCATGGCAGTGGATGAAGCCCATTGTATTAGTGAGTGGGGACACGATTTTAGACCAGAATATCGTAATCTAAGGTCAATTATAAAACGAATTGGTGATAATATACCAATTATAGGGTTAACAGCTACTGCAACACCAAAAGTACAAGAGGATATCTTAAAAAACTTAGGGATGCATGATGCTAATACCTTTAAAGCGTCATTTAATAGACCTAATTTATATTACGAGATACGTCCAAAAACAAAAAATGTAGATTCTGATATTATTCGTTTTGTAAAACAAAACGAAGGTAAGTCAGGTATCATTTACTGTTTAAGTCGTAAACGTGTGGAGGAGTTGTCTCAAGTCCTACAAGTTAATGGGATAAAAGCGGTGCCTTATCACGCAGGTTTAGATGCAAAAAAACGATCTAAACATCAAGACATGTTTTTGATGGAAGATATAGACGTGGTAGTTGCAACCATCGCATTTGGGATGGGGATTGATAAACCGGATGTCCGTTTTGTAATCCACCATGATATTCCTAAAAGTATAGAGAGTTATTATCAAGAAACTGGTCGCGCAGGTCGGGACGGTGGAGAAGGACATTGTTTAGCCTATTACGCTTATAAAGACATTGAAAAATTAGAAAAATTTATGTCAGGTAAGCCTGTAGCAGAGCAGGAAATTGGTCAAGCATTGTTGCAAGAGGTTGTCGCTTTCGCGGAAACTTCAATATCACGACGTAAATTTATATTGCATTATTTTGGTGAAGCTTTTGATAACAAAACTGGCGAAGGTGGTGATATGGATGATAATATGCGTCATCCAAAAGAAAAACAAGAAGCAAAAGATGATGTTAAGTTACTTTTAGAAATTGTTGATGCTACTAACGAAAAATATAAAGCTAAAGAGTTAGTTAATGTTATCGTTGGAAAATCTAATGCATTAATTAGTTCTCATAAAACAGACGATCAACCCTTTTTTGGAAAAGGAAAAGACAAAGATAAATCCTATTGGATGGCATTAACGCGCCAAGTACTAGTTACAGGTTCTCTAAAAAAAGATATTGAAACCTATGGTGTGATTAAATTAACACAAAAGGGTAGAGATTTTATTAAAAATCCGACCTCGTTTATGATGACTAAAGACCACGAGTTTAGTGAGCAAACAGACAATTCTATTGTTACTGCACAAAGCGGTACTGGTGCTGTTGTTGATGAGCAGCTAATGAAAATGCTTAAGGATTTACGAAAAACCAATGCTAAAAAATTAGGTGTACCACCTTTTGTGATTTTTCAAGATCCATCTTTAGAGGATATGGCATTAAAATATCCAGTGTCTTTAGAAGAATTATCCAATGTACATGGTGTAGGAGAGGGTAAAGCTAAAAAATATGGTAAAGATTTTGTTAAGCTTATTGCACAATATGTAGAGGACAATGATATTATTAGACCAGACGATTTAGTTGTTAAGTCAACTGGAAGTAATTCTGCTTTAAAATTATATATTATTCAAAACGTAGACAGGAAACTACCATTGACAGACATTGCATCTGCAAAAGGTATGGAAATGGCTGCCTTTATTAAAGAAATGGAGGCGATTGTGTTTTCTGGAACTAAATTAAATATTGATTATTGGATTAACGATATTTTAGATGAAGACCAACAAGAAGAAATCCATGATTACTTTATGGAGTCCGAAACCGATAAAATAGATGTTGCTATCGATGAGTTTGATGGTGATTATGATGATGAAGAGTTACGATTATATCGTATTAAATTTATCAGTGAAGTGGCAAATTAAACCGTTAAACATCACAAATTAAATATTTAAAAAGGTCTAATAACTTAAGTTGTTAGGCCTTTTTTGTGTCAGCTTCATAAGGATTAAAAACCAAAGTGTGTTTTTTAACTTTAAGCGTTATGTTTTTAATTTTAGAACGCTTGATGTTTTCAGCAGCTTCTTTTTCAATTTCAAAATCTATTCTAGTAACGTAGCCATCAATAACAGCCATATTTTCAGACTCAAACTCGTCCATGTCGGATTTTAAATCTAAAGTATGGTCACCATTATCAATTAAAAGTCTAGCGCCATTTTTTGCTTTTACTTTTAATTTTCCAACAATAAAAGTTTGTAAAAAGTAATAACCACCAAGCTCTGCATACCCAGCATAAATTACATTTTGATTTGCAATAGCCACAGGCTCGTCCTCGCTATGGTTTAAAATAGTGTCAATATAATTGGTATTATCTAGTTGGTCTTTTTTCTGATCTTTAACGTTACTACCAAATAGCTTACTAAATACACCCATAATTTTTTTTAATTTTTTTCAAATCTAATAAAATTTTGTAGAAATGATTTGGTTAAAAAAAATCATCTAGCATTACGCATTACTTTTAACTTCTTTATATCTTTGCACTTCATTAAAAAACAATGTAATGCAAGACGGTTTATACGCAAAATTTAATACGAATAAAGGCGAAATTTTAGTCGCTTTAGAATTTGAAAAAACACCTGGAACGGTAGGTAACTTTGTTGCTTTAGCTGAAGGGAATATGGAAAACGAAGTTAAACCACAAGGAACACCTTACTACGATGGATTAAAATTTCACCGAGTTATTGATAACTTCATGATTCAAGGTGGTTGTCCATTGGGTAGTGGATCAGGTAACCCTGGGTATAAGTTTGATGACGAGTTTCATCCTGACTTAAAACACAATGGACCTGGAATATTAAGTATGGCAAATGCTGGACCAGGTACTAATGGAAGTCAGTTTTTTATAACACACGTTGCTACAGATTGGTTAGATGGTAATCATACTGTTTTTGGAAACGTAGTAAAAGGTCAAGAAGTTGTAGATGCAATTGCACAAGGGGATCTTATCGAAACTTTAGAAATTGTAAGAGTTGGTGCAGCTGCAGAAAACTTTAATGCAATTGAAGCGTTTAGAACTTTTGAAGGCGCAAGAGAAAGACGTATCGCAGAAGAGCGTGAAGCTAAACGTGCAGAATTAGATAAATTAGCTGCAGGTTTTGAAGAAACTAAAAGTGGTTTACGTTACCAAATCATCCAAAAAGGAGCTGGTAAAAAAGCAGAAAAAGGAAATCAAGTATCAGTACATTATAAAGGACAATTAGCAGACGGAACTGTGTTTGATAGTTCTTACAAGCGTAATCAACCTTTAGATTTTCAAGTAGGAGTTGGTCAAGTTATCTCTGGTTGGGATGAAGGGATTCAGTTATTAAATGTTGGTGATAAAGCGCGTTTTGTAATACCTTCAGACTTAGGTTACGGAGCAAGAGGCGCTGGAGGTGCAATACCACCTAATGCAGTGCTTATCTTTGACGTAGAGTTAGTTGACGTTAAATAATAATTATTTTATTTAGCTAGTCTAAATAAATTTATACTAAATATATAAAGCCTCAAAAGTTTTAAACTTTTGAGGCTTTTTTTATTGCTTTATTTTTCGGCCTTTAATTCCGCTTGCGCAACCATAAAAATAGTTTACATACTCAACTTCAAATCCTAATTGTTTAAAAATTTGATAGGCATTTTTAGAATTCTCAAAACGTTCAGTATAAATTCCTAACATTTTATATGTTTCAGGACTACCCAGAAATACTTTACCTATAAGTGGTATTATATTTTTAAGATAAAATAAATAAAAGGGTTTTAGCATTTTGTTATTAGGAACAGAAACATCAATAAGCGAGAATTTACCGTTTGGTTTTAATATACGGTCAATTTGTAAAGCTAATTTTTCTAGTTGTTTGTCATTAAATGTTTTTAATCCAAAGCCCGAAATGACGACATCTGCAGATTGGTTTGCGATTGAGTTTTCAAAAACATTTTCCTTTAGAATTTTAATAGACGCATTTTTAAATTTGTCTTTATTTTTATTTGCACGATTAATCATTTCTGTAGAGAAATCAAGACCAATTAGCTTTGAATCTTTATCAGAATTTTTAAGAATATATTTCCAACATTCTCCCATTCCGGTCATTAAATCAACTACTGTTTTTCCCTTTTTAATTTTAATGTCTTCAATACATTGTCTTCTCCATCTTTCGCTAAACCCAAATGAGGTGATATAATTCATTTTAGAGTAGGAGGTACTCATTTTGTCAAATAGTTTTTCGATAAATATAGGCTCGTAAATGTCGTTCATTAGTTGGTTTTAGATTAGTTTTGAAGCCTGTTTAACAGTTTTTATTTACTGCTTTTTAGAGACTTGGTTAATGACTAATAGAGGTTGTTTTTGCTTAGTTTTTGTTTTTCAATTAGGTTTAGATTTTTTTAATTACTAACCCTTTTATTATTTACACACAACTAATTCTATAACAACTAAAATACGCTTTATCCAATAAAAATTTCTTGATAAGACAACTTTTATTAAATTGCAGTATAACCACAAATCAACTGTTAATGAGTGCTACAATTCAATTTGACGACTTTACCAAAGTAGATCTACGTATTGGTACAATTATAGATGTTAATGATTTTCCGGATGCTATAAAACCAGCCTATCAATTAACCATTGATTTTGGTGGTTTAGGAATAAAAAAAACTAGTGCTCAAATCACTACTTTATATACAAAAGAAACTCTGATTAACAGACAAATTGTTGCTGTTGTCAATTTTCCAAAAAAACAAATTGCTAAGTTTATGAGCGAGTGTTTGGTTGTTGGAGCAGTGGATGGTAAGGCTGTTATTTTACTTAACCCAGAAAGTAATGTGCCAAATGGTACAGTGGTCTCTTAATTTATGTCAGATGTAAATCAAGCGGAAATTGACTTTGACGCTAACGGGCTTTTTATATTAAACATTGCACTTGCTATTGTTATGTTTGGTGTTGCATTAGGGATAAATCTTAAAGATTTTAAACAATTAGTAAAGCAACCTAAACCTATACTTATAGGTCTGTTATCTCAATTTATCTTATTACCATTAGTAACATTTTTATTAGTAGTATTAATACAACCAGTACCTAGTATTGCTTTAGGCATGTTTATGGTTGCAGCTTGTCCGGGCGGAAACATCAGTAATTTTATAACACATTTATCTAAAGGAAACACAGCACTGTCCATTAGTTTAACTGCTTTTGCATCTGTGTTGGCTTTGGTTTTTACTCCTTTTAATTTTCAGTTATATGGTAATTTATATGGACCGACTTCAAGTATTTTAAAGTCGGTAACCCTGCATCCTTTGGCTATTTTTAAAATTATGTTTTTAATTTTAGGTATTCCGTTATTTTTAGGGATGTTATTTAATTATTACAATCCTAAATGGTCTGTAAAACTATCTAAGATTTTAAAGCCATTATCTATTTTAATTTTTATAAGTATTGTTATTGTTGCTTTTTCTAAAAATATTGATGTTTTTACAAGTTTTATTCATCATGTTTTGGCTATCGGCATTGGACATAATATTGTTGCATTGTTATTAGGATTTGGTGTTGCAAAATTATTTAGACTCACTTTTAAAAATCAAAAAACATTAAGCATAGAAACCGGAATCCAAAATTCTGGTTTGGGATTATTATTAGTATTTACTTTTTTTAATGGTTTAGGCGGGATGGCTGTTTTGGTAGCCTTTTGGGGTATTTGGCATATAATTTCCGGATTATTATTAGCTTCTTTTTGGAGCAGAACAACTAAAAGTTAGATTTCATTTGAAAAAAATATGGCTATATAGTGTTAGGGCATACATCCAATTAGGGTTGTTTTTTTATTATAAAAAAATAATCTTAAAAGGTAAAATACTTGTGCCAAAAAATCAAGCAGTCTTATTTTTAGGAAATCATCAAAATGCTTTATTAGATGCATTGTTAATTGCAACAAAATCCGGTCGGACCAGTTATTTTTTAACCAGAGCAGGAGTATTTAAAAATCCAATGGTTAGTCGTTTGCTAAAAAGCCTAAATATGCTTCCGGTATATAGGGTAAGAGATGGTTGGAGTACTGTTACTAAAAATAAATCAGTGTTTAGTAATACTGTAGCTTTGTTGCATAATAATGAAGCAATAGCCATATTTCCGGAAGGGAATCATAACCTTGCTAGACGTGTACGAGCTTTAAGTAAAGGGTTTACAAGGATTGTAATAGAGCATAGGTCAAAACATCCAGAGCAAGTTGTTAATCTAATACCAGTAGGACTTAATTACAATGCTCCAAAATCCATGGGAAGTTGTGTGGCTATTTATTTTGCTAAAGCAATACCATCTACTAATTATAATCATTTAACCGACGTAGATGCCACAAATCAAATTAAAGCAGATGTTTTTAATATTATGTCTAGATTAACTACGCAAATTCCTGAAGTAAACTATGATCAGGTTTTAGAAAAGTTAATAGCTTTAAATGTAGATTTTACTAATCCTGAAGAAGTTAATCAATGCATTGCCTCAAATTTTGAAAACTGTATTACAAAAATAGACACTAAAAGTTTAATTAAATCTATACTTAAACCGGTTGTCTATTTCGTTTTATTTTTACCAATTATTGTTTGGAGGCAGCTTATAATTCCTAAAATAAAAGAGGACGAATTTTTATCCACCTTTAGATTTGCAGTTTGTATTACTTTAGTTCCTTTGTGGTTGTTAATTGTATTTGTAATAGGATGCTTAGCTGTAGGGGTGCTGTCAAGTATTTTGTCATTACTTATTATTATAATTTTACTTATAGCTTATAACAAGGCATAAAAAAACCTTTTCTGTTTAAAGAAAAGGTTTTAAATACTATTTTATGCTAATACTTTATTAGATATCGTCAAAGTCTATGTCTGTAAATCTGCTTTCAGCACTAGTAGTGTCTGCATCTGTATCAGTAGCAACCGCATCTTTTGTAGCTTCTGGCTTAGGCGTATCATATTCTTTTTTGAAATCTTTTTGATGGCGCTCGCTAATTACTTCATCTCCTTTTTCGGCAATTATGTAATCAGTCATTTCTTTTAAGATGTCATTAAACTCATTAAAATCTTCTTTGTATAAGTAAATTTTATGTTTTTTATAATGAAACGAACCATCGTCATTAGTAAACTTTTTACTTTCAGTAATAGTTAGGTAGTAATCATCTGCTTTAGTAGCTCTTACATCAAAAAAATAAGTTCGTCTTCCTGCTCTTAGTACTTTCGAAAAAATCTCTTCCTTCTCCATCATCTCGTTATTATGCATATTCCTTTATTTGTATTGTTAGTTAATTCTTAAACTCAAAAGTCAAAAAAAAAGTTGAATGCCACAACATTTTAAGGCAAATCTTTTTATTTAGTTGTTTTTAAATATAATTCTTTATAGTAACCATCAGTGTTTATAAGGGCTTCGTGAGTTCCGGATTGAACAATTTGCCCATCGTCTAATACTATTATTTGATCCGCATTTTTAGCAGAAGAAATCCTGTGACTAACAATTATGGTCGTTTTACCTTTAGTTATGGTCTTTAGGTTGTTTAATATCTTTTCTTCAGTTTCTGTATCAACAGCAGATAAACAATCATCAAATAACATAATTTGAGGCTTTTTAATAATGGCTCTTGCAATAGAGACACGTTGTTTTTGTCCACCAGATAAGGTGATACCTCGTTCTCCTAAAACGGTTTCGTACTGTTTATTAAACTTGATAATATTTTTATGGACTTGTGCTAGTTTTGCAGCTTCAATAACCTCTTGGTCTGTTGCGTTTTCTTTACCAAACTTGATGTTATTATTAATTGTGTCACTAAATAAAAAAGCATCCTGAGGGACATAACCGGTAGCATCCCTTAAACTATATAGGTTTAGCGAGGCTATAGGTTGGTGGTCTATTAAAATATCCCCTTTGTCCACATCATACAAACGACCAACTAAATCTAAGATAGTAGATTTTCCAGAACCTGTTTTACCGATAATAGCCAGAGTCTGTCCAGAGTTAACTTTAAAACTTACATTTTTTAAGGCTTGTATATTAGTATCGTCATATGTAAAGGACACGTTTTTAAACTCGATATCTCCTTTTATTGTAGAAATTCCAGGATTATTGTTTTGTATTTCAGGTTCGGTTTTTAAAAATTCATTAATACGTTTCTGAGAGGCTTCAGCTTCTTGTACAATTGAGGTTACCCAACCTACGGTAGCTACAGGCCATGTCAGTAGATTTACGTACATTATAAATTCGGAAATAGTACCTAAACTAATCTCTCCATTCATATATTGTTTTCCTCCGATATAAATAACTAACACATTACTTAATCCAATAAGTAATATCATCATCGGAAAAAATAGTGCTTGGATACGGACTAAACTAAGTTGCTTTTCTTTATTAGTTTCTGATAATGTATTAAAATCTGCAGAAGTTTGTGGCTCGATACCATAGGCTTTAATAACCGAAATCCCACTAAATGTCTCCTGAGAAAAAGTAGAAAGTTTAGAAAGGTATTGTTGCACAATTGTACTACGTTTATGTATTTCAGAACTTATTTTATAAATAATGATAGATAAAATTGGTAACGGGATAATGGTGTATAATGTTAGTAATGGTGCTTGTTGGTACATAAACACTAGAGCCACAATAAAAAGGGTTAATGTGTTAATGCTATACATTATTGCTGGGCCAGTATACATACGTACTTTAGTAACATCTTCGCTAATACGGTTCATTAAATCTCCAGTTCTGTTCTTTTTGTAAAAGTTTAAAGACAGTTTTTGGTATTGTTGGTAGATTTCATTTTTTAAATCAAATTCAATATAACGGGATACATTTATAATAGTCTGACGCATCCAAAAGGTTAAAAAACCAGAGAGTATGGCTGATCCAACTAAAAATAGAATAAATTTAAGCAACTCTGCTTTATAAACAACCTCACTACTTTCAGGGTTTTGAATGTGGTTATTTACAACATCTATAATTGACCCAATAAATTTTGGAACAAAAACAGTAAATAGTTTAGAGACAATGGTAATTAAAATACCAATTATAATTTGAAATTTATATTTATAAAAATATTTATTAATGTGTCGTAATTCTTTCATCTAAATGAAAACGTGAGTTTAGAAAGTTTTTAACAATTTCACATTTTTACATGCTTATTATTGTTTTAATATTATTTTAAAGCTAATTTTGCAACCTGATTTTACAAATACTGTAATATCTATCACATTAAATTAAATGTTTATTAAATGGTTTCAGAATTAATTAATGCCAATCAATTATCAAAAGTAGCTCCAGTTTTTGGACAATTATCTTTTGATAATCACGAACAAGTCGTTTTTTGCAATGACAAAGATACAGGATTAAAAGCAATAATTGGAATACATAACTCAGTTTTAGGACCTGCTTTAGGTGGTACCAGAATGTGGCAATATGCTAACGAATGGGAAGCACTTAATGACGTGTTACGTCTATCTAGAGGGATGACTTTTAAGTCGGCTATTACAGGTTTAAACCTAGGTGGTGGAAAAGCTGTTATTATAGGTGATGCTAAAACACAAAAAACGCCAGAATTAATGAAGCGTTTTGGTGAATTTGTCCATGGTTTAAGCGGAAAATATATTACAGCAGAAGATGTAGGTATGGAAACTGCAGATATGGATCTAGTAAGAGAGGTAACTCCTTACGTTACAGGTATATCTGAAGATAAAGGTGGAGCAGGTAACCCGTCCCCAATTACTGCTTATGGAGTTTTTATGGGAATGAAAGCTGCTGCTAAATATAAATTTGGTACAGATATCTTAGAAGATAAAACAGTAATTGTACAAGGTATTGGGCATGTTGGAGAGTCTTTAGTAGAACATTTAACAAATGAAGGCGCTAAAGTAATTATTGATGACATCAACCAAGAGCGCTTAGAAGCTATCAGTAAAAAATATGGAGCTTCAATATATAAAGGTAGCAATGTTTATGCGGAAGCTGTAGACATCTATGCACCTTGTGCTTTAGGAGCAACAATTAATGACGATACAATTAATCAAATTAAAGCTAAAGTAATTGCTGGAGCAGCAAATAACCAATTAGCAGACGAGCTTAAGCATGGTCGTTTATTACAAGAAAAAGGAATTGTTTATGCACCAGATTTTTTAATTAACGCAGGAGGAATTATTAATGTTTATGCAGAGTTGGAAAACTATGGTAAGCAGGAAATAATGAGAAAAACAGAAAATATCTACAATACTACTTTAGAAATATTAAAGAATGCTGAAAGTAATGATGTCACAACACATCAAGCAGCATTAGATATAGCTTTAAGTAGAATTGAAGCTAGAAAAAAAGAAAATCAGCAATAGATATCATATAAAATATACTATTTTTGCAAGGCGGAAGCGAAAGCTTTCGCCTTTTTTAATTTTTTTCAAAATTTATTTCAACTAATTGAAATTTAAAGTTCTTTGTAAGTATGCTAAATAGACGACATATTCGTGTTAAAGTAATGCAGGTTTTATATGCATTTAATGGTACAGAAAGTGATGATTTTTCTAAAGACCAAAAATTTTTATTATACAGTATAGATAACATGTATAATTTATATTTAATGATGCTATCATTAATGGTAGAGGTTAGTAAAAAATCTAAAACACAATTAGAAACTATTCAAAAAAAGCATCTAGCAACTCCTGAAGAAAAAAACCCAAACAAAAAACTTATCAATAATCAAGTACTGCAACTTATTTCTAATAATGTAGCTTTAAAAACAGCTTTTGAGGTTAATAACATTAAAAACTGGCAGTTAGATAACGAGTACGTAGATATAATCTATAAAGCGATTATAGCAAGTGACCTGTATAAAGATTATATGCAAACTAAAACTTCTACTTTTAAAGAAGATAGAGACTTTGTTGTAGATGTTTTTAAAGAAATAATAGCTCCAAACGAAAAACTTTACGATTATATTGAAGATAAAAACTTAACATGGTTAGATGACTTACCTACAGTTAATACTTCAATTTTAAAAATATTACGTAAAATAAAAGAAACTTCAGACGAGCGCCATTTGACGCCTAAGCTATATAAAGATATTGAAGACAAACAGTTTGCAATTAACTTGTTTCAAAAAACACTGTTAAATCAATCTAAATTAAGCGAAGAAATTTCTGGAAAAACTAAAAACTGGGATACTGAGCGTATTGCAAGTATCGATTTAGTACTACTAAAAATGGCAATCTGCGAGCTTACTAATTTTCCATCAATACCAACCAAAGTAACAATTAACGAATACCTTGAAATCTCAAAAGAATACTCAACACCAAAAAGCAGTATTTTTATTAACGGGATTTTGGATAAATTGTTAAAAGAGTATCAAGAAGACGGAAAACTAAATAAAGTTGGTCGAGGGTTGATGTAGTAGAAAATTATTATTATTTTTACCAATCAAAAATTTACCTAATTGAAGTTAATTTAATGACTTCTCTAAATTTAAAATAAGTATTATGAAAAAAGTAATGATTTTATTAAGCGCAATTTGCTTAATCACTTTGACATCTTGTAAAGAAGATGCAGCAGCAAAAATTGATGCTAACAATGTAGTAACAGCTTCTGAAAGAGATGCTAAATCAAACAAATTACCAGTTATAACTTTTGACAAAAAAGAGCATGATTTTGGTCAAATAGTTTCTGGTACACCTCAAGAAACAGTATTTACTTATACTAACACAGGGGATGCTCCATTAGTAATTACAGATATTAAAAGTACTTGTGGATGTACTGTACCTCAAGACTGGTCAAGAGAGCCATTAGCTGTTGGAGAGTCTCAAAAATTTACTGTTAAATTTGATGGAAAAGGTGCAAACAAAACATCTAAAGTAATTAATATTACTGCTAACACAGCAACAGGTAAAGAGTCTGTAAGAATTTCTGCTTTCATTACTCCAGATCCAAATGCACCAACTAAACCTGGTATTAGACCAAATGCTAACCCAGGACCAGTTTCTCAATAATGGAGTCAATTAGCGGATTTTTACCGATAATAGCAATGTTTGCTGTAGTGTATTTCTTTATGATTGCACCACAAATGAAACGTGCTAAACAAGAAAAACTTTTTGCTGCAGAATTAAAACGTGGTGATAAAGTTATTACCAAAAGTGGATTGCACGGAAAGATTGCAGAGCTTAACGATAAAGACAGTAGTTGTATTATAGAGACTATGTCAGGTAAGTTAAAGTTTGATCGTTCTGCAATTTCTATGGAAATGAGTAAATCATTAAACAAACCAACTGCACAGTTAAAAAAATAATTTTGTAGTTTGAAGTTATAAAAAAAGGCGACCAATTGGTCGCCTTTTTTGTTTAATAATTTATTTAGCAATTTTTGTATTTATCATGTAGTCCTTTAGACTCCATAATCAATGGTGTGATCTTTGTTAGTCTACTAAGCTTAGTCGCCTCTCTTTTAGCTTCACTTATATAATTACAATACTCACGTTGTTTAGAAGCAGATAAACCTTTAAAAGCAGATTTTAATGTATTGTTGTTTTTTAAAGCTTGCTTTAATTCTGGAGGGAGTATAACATCTTTTATAGTGGTTTTGACGGGACTAATCACTTTTCCTAATTTTTGGTTTTCAATAGCTTCCTTAATATAGGATAATACTAATGGCTTATCAATTTCCTCAACAGTGTTAAAACGAAGTTGTCTTAATGCTTTAGTTTTCTCTTCTTGTGCATTATGTAATAGGTTATGTGTGTCTTTTAAAAACACACCATTAAAAAACCACAAACAAAAATGGTTTTTAAAGGCACCTAATCCAACTATATTTTTATTATTAAAACTATATACTGGAGCGTTCCATTTAATGTGCTCATCTAAACTAGTTGAAAGTATTAGCTCACGTAATATTTCTAAAGCTTCTTTATAATGAGTATTTACTTCTAAATATTCTTCAACAGATTGTACTTTTTTCATTTCTTAAATTTATCTAGTTTAAAAATACTGTTTTTACTTTTAACTGTTTAAATAGATTGTCCTAAGCATCAAAATTAGTAGATAATTTTATAATAATAAATAAAATTTTCACTTTTTAGAGTTATAAATACACATTGTTTAAAAGCATTTTTAATTAAAAAACGGATAATTTAATATGTAAACACTTAAAAATCAAGACTACAAAAAACTACTGATAAAAACAGTAGTTTTTTGTTTGATTAGTACTAAAACTTAAATATATTTGTACTTAGTTATGGGGAGATACTCAAGCGGCCAACGAGGGCAGACTGTAAATCTGCTGACTACGTCTTCGCAGGTTCGAATCCTGCTCTCCCCACTTAACAATAAAAAAGCCTTCTTATTTAAGAAGGCTTTTTTTATGAGATTTACTTACAAGTTAAACTATTAAACTTCAAGTTCAGACTAAAATCATAATGCTTATTAATATTCAGTAAGTGCTTTTTTGTAATATTTTAAGTCTAATATATTCATGCTATTATCAAGGTTTTTGATAAGAGAAATTAAATATTGAAGACTTTCTACTGGATCTGTTTCAATTGCTACAGTTTCTTCTATTTCAGAACCTTCCTCCATTGCTTCTTCTATAGGTGTGTCTTCTGGAATAGGAATAAGAAAGTTGTTATTGTTTTCGATATGCTCATAAGTATAACGAAGTACTTTAACTGCTAAAGGCACTTCTTTTTCTAGAACATAAGTTCTTAATTCTTTAATATCGTCAATTAATGTATCTGTATTAATACCTGTGGTATCTAGATTTTTTAAAATACGGTCTATTAATGCAATTGCTTTTTTATTTTCCAATGGGTAAAAATTAAAATAGGGTTAGTTACTTTTATGCGCAAATTTAATTTTTTCTTTCCTTACTATAAATCAATTATAGATGTTTATTTTAAAATAATTTTATTTAGTAACTAATGTTTGTTAATTATTGGTGTTTTTTCCAGTATCGTTTACCATAACTACAAAACACCTCTTCTCCAGCTTTAATCTTTTTTATAGCTTTTATACATACGTTATCTTCTTCGTCTAAAGTGATTTCTGCATTGTTTTTAAAACGACTATTAGTCGACCCTTTTGTATCATTTGCATATTTAGCAAAGCAGTCGGTATGCATGCTATCCATTATGCTGCCATCTAATAAATTAATAAAGTAACGGTCATTGTTTTGCTTTGCTCTTTGCTCTGCTTCATTAACATCAATAATTTCTCCTTTAAAGATTGAAATAATTTCGTTTTTATAAATATCTATAGCGGTAAATAGTCCGTTTCCGGCACCTTCTAGTTGTGATAATTTGACGTATAAATAATCTGCTTCAGGAGCTTCTATAGTATTGGTTTGCATTTTTTATTAGAAATAATTGATACTATGCATTTAAGTATTGATTAATGATTTATTAGGTGATTATAATAAATGAAAAGACTCTTTAATTCCATCTATAATATTTGCTATTGCCACAGCGGATAATATTAATCCCATAACTCTACTAATAATAC
This sequence comes from uncultured Olleya sp., assembly GCA_947503885.1. Taxonomy (GTDB): domain Bacteria; phylum Bacteroidota; class Bacteroidia; order Flavobacteriales; family Flavobacteriaceae; genus Olleya. Next base: position 246,524 of record CANNFD010000004.1, read on the forward strand.
TAGCGCCAGCATTTCCAATAATTTTATGGACTTTGCCTGCAATCAATAAAAGTATTAAAACAATTATAAGTACAAGTATTAAAGCGATACTTGATTGAAACTGTTCCCAAATACTATACTCTGAGTTTTTAGTTAAAAGTACTACAGTAAGCATAGCTCCTGGACTAGCTATTGATGGCATTGCCATAGGAAAAACAGCAATTTCTGTGGTGGTTTTCATTTGTTTAATTTCTGATTCTGGTTTACCTTCTCCAAATATCATAGTTAGTGCAAACAGAAAAAGTACTATACCTCCTGCGATTTGGAAAGCTGATAGTGGGATTTTAATCGCATTTAAAATCAACTCGCCCACCACTATAAAAAATAGAAGAATTAAAGCTGAAATTAACACAGCCCTAAATGCAATTCTTCTTTTTTCTTTTTCATTAAACCCTATTGTAGAGGCTATAAATACGGGTACTGAGCCTATAGGGTCAATAACTGCAAAGAAAAAAATAAAAGTAGCGATAAGGTCGTTCATATTTAGATTGAATTATATTTTAATGTTAGATTATAGCCAAATTTAAGCGAAGTTAATCTAAAAAATTAACACTCTATTTTACCTAAAGTATAAGCATTAAAAAAGCCAAAACAAATGTTTTGACTTTTTATATGGTAATATAATTTGATTACTATTACGGTTTGCAACTATTTTTTCTCAGCAGTAATCTCGGCAATTTTACAAATTACTTCTGTTGCTTTAATCATACTTTCAACAGGAACATACTCGTAACGTCCATGAAAATTATGTCCACCAGCAAAAATATTTGGACAAGGTAAGCCCATATAGCTTAATTGTGATCCATCTGTACCACCACGAATAGCTTTAATAAGTGGTTTAATGTCTAATTGTTTCATTGCTTCTTCTGCAATATCTACAATATGCATTACCGGCTCTACCTTTTCTTTCATGTTAAAGTACTGATCTTTGATCTCTATAGTTACCACTTCACGCCCGTACTGTTCATTTAACTCATTAGTCAGCTTTTGCATCATTTCTTTTCTAGCTTCAAAATGACCTAAATCGTGATCTCTAATAATATATTCTAAAACAGTTTCCTCAACCTCTCCTGTAATAGAGTATAAGTGGAAAAAACCTTCATAACCTTCAGTATGTTCTGGGGTTTCTAGTCTTGGTAACGAGTTAATAAACTCTGTAGCAATGTACATTGAGTTTATCATTTTTCCTTTAGCATAACCAGGGTGTACAATTTTTCCTTTTACTTTTACAACAGCTCCTGCTGCATTAAAGTTTTCGTATTCTAGCTCTCCAATTTGGCTACCATCCATAGTGTACGCCCAATCTGCTCCAAATTTTTCGACATCAAATTTGTGAGCACCACGACCAATCTCTTCGTCAGGTGTAAATCCAACTCTAATTTTTCCGTGTTTAATTTGCGGATTAGCGATTAGGTATTCCATTGCCGATACAATTTCGGTAATACCAGCCTTATCATCTGCGCCTAGTAATGTGGTACCGTCTGTTGTAATTAAGGTCTGACCTTTATATAAAAGTAAATCTTCAAAATAATCAGGAGACAGTATAATGTTTTCAGCTTTATTTAAAACAATGTCTTTACCATCATATTTTTCAATAATCTGAGGCTTTACATTAGCACCAGTAAAATCTGGAGTGGTATCAAAATGAGAGATAAACCCAATAACAGGTACTTCATGATCCACATTGCTTGGCAGTGTAGCCATAATATAAGCATGCTTATCAATAGTAACGTCTTCCATGCCTATAGCTTTAAGCTCTTCAACTAAAGCATTGGCTAAGTCCCATTGTTTGGCTGTACTTGGTGTGGTATCGCTTGTTGGATCAGATTCGGTATCCACAGTTACATAACTTACAAAACGTTTTATTATATCTTCTTTAGAAATCATTTTTATTTAACTTTAAATTAAGGGTATAAAGTTACAATTATTAAGTTTTTTAGCTTTTGAATTGCTCATTTTTTTATTTAGAATTACTTTTGTACAAACCCATTATGATGTACAAATCCCTTCTAAGACCTATATTTTTTAGTTTCGATCCTGAAAAAATTCATCATTTCACTTTTTCTCTGGTTAAATTTACCTCTAAAATACCAGGAATGGCTTCAGTTTTTAGAAGTTTATATGCTATTGAAGACAAAAAATTAGAACGACAACTTTTTGGTTTGACCTTTAAAAATCCAGTAGGATTAGCAGCGGGTTTTGATAAAAACGCAGTGTTGTATAACGAATTAGCAAATTTTGGTTTCGGTTTTATTGAAATTGGTACAGTTACACCAAAAGGGCAAGTGGGTAATCCTAAAAAAAGGTTATTTAGATTAAAAGACGACCAAGGGATTATTAACAGAATGGGCTTTAATAACGAAGGTTTAGAGCAAGCCATCCTTCAACTTAAAAAAAATAAAGGAAAACTTATTATTGGTGGTAATATTGGTAAAAACACCCAAACTAATCCTGAAGATTATACTAAGGATTATTTAGAGTGTTTTAACGGGTTACATCCTTATGTGGACTATTTTGTGCTTAATGTTAGTTGTCCAAATGTTGGAAGTCATGCTAAATTAAACGATAAAGACTATTTGTTAGAGCTTATCGGGACTGTACAAAAAGCCAATAAAACGTTTGCAAAACAAAAGCCAATATTACTTAAAATTGCACCAGATTTAAATGACAACCAATTAGATGAAATTATCGAGTTGATTACCGAAACTAATTTAGATGGTGTCATTGCAAGTAATACCTCTGTGGATCGTTCAAATCTTAAAGCTTCTGCAGAAAGACTAACCGAAATAGGTAATGGGGGTGTAAGTGGGCAGCCAGTAAAAGATAAATCGACTCGTGTTATTAAGTACTTGGCAGATAAAAGCAACAAAGCCTTCCCGATTATTGGAGTAGGAGGTATCCACACTGCACAAGATGCTTTAGATAAAATTGAAGCTGGTGCAGATTTAGTACAGATTTATACTGGTTTTATTTACGAAGGTCCTAGCCTTATCAAAAAAATAAATAAAGCTATTTTAAATAAAAGCTAAATGAATTACGAAATTCTGTTCGGGTTTATTTTAGCAACTTCTGCTTTAGCTTTATCTCCAGGTCCAGATAATATTTACGTTTTAATGCAAAGCATTACTAATGGTCGTAAATATGGTTTAGCAACCGTTTGTGGTCTTATTTCTGGTTGTTTGGTGCATACTACATTAGTGGCTTTTGGTGTATCTGCTATTATTAAAGAAAACGATACCTTGTTTTTTATTATAAAACTATTAGGCGCGTTGTACTTATTGTATTTAGCTTATAAAGTTTATAATGGCGATTCTAAAGTTGTGCTAAGTAATACAGGAGTCCCTAAAAAAAGTTTGTGGCAATTGTTTAAACAAGGGGTGATCATGAATGTGTTAAACCCTAAAGTCTCGATATTTTTTTTAGCGTTTTTCCCTGCTTATTTATATAGTGATACTGTAAGCACTGTGATTCAGTTTTACGTTTTAGGTTTATTGTTTATGGCAACGTCTTTTATAGTATTTGCTATTATTGCCATTTTAGCAGGATTTATTTCGGATTACTTAAAACAAAGTAAAAATATTGGCTTGGTTTTAAAGTGGTTGCAAATTGTTGTGTTTATTGGGATTGCAATTTTTATATTCCTTTCAGAAAAATAAACTACTTTTATAGAAGAATTTAAATTACAAATGTCAAAGCAAGTTAAAGTTATAGAATGTCCTAGAGATGCCATGCAAGGTATTAAACAATTTATACCTACAGATCAAAAGGTACAATATATCCAATCGTTACTTCGTGTTGGTTTTGATACTATTGATTTTGGAAGCTTTGTATCGCCTAAAGCTATACCGCAAATGGTAGATACTGCAGAGGTTTTAGCAAAGCTTGATTTAAGTAATACAAAAAGTAAATTATTATCAATAGTAGCTAATTCGCGTGGTGCAGCAGATGCTTGTACACATCCCGAAATTGATTATTTAGGCTATCCGTTTTCCATCTCAGAGAATTTTCAAATGCGTAATACGCATAAAACTATAGCTCAGTCTGTAGTTTTACTTCAAGATATTTTAAACCAAGCGGATGCAGCTAATAAAGAAGTAGTAGTTTATATTTCTATGGGGTTTGGAAACCCTTATGGTGATCCATGGAATGTGGATATTGTTGGAGAGTGGACGGAGCGTTTAAGTAAAATGGGAGTAAAAATCTTATCGTTAAGTGATACTGTCGGGACGTCAAATCCAGAAAATATTGAATACTTATTTGCAAATCTGATTCCGCATTACAAAGACATCGAGTTTGGTGCACATTTACACACCACACCTAACACATGGTTTGAAAAAATAGATGCAGCCTATAAATCAGGATGTATGCGTTTTGATGGTGCAATACAAGGTTTTGGAGGATGTCCTATGGCAAAAGACGATTTAACAGGTAATATGCCTACAGAAAAACTACTGTCGTATTTAACGTCAAATAAGGTAAATAATTTAAATGCTATGTCTTTTGAAAGTGCTTATAACGAAGCAACCAAAATCTTTAGTTCATATCATTAATTATTAGTAAATCAATTCTTTTCTTTAAATTTAACACTATTTAGATATTGTTAATGATCAATTAGTTAGATAGTTAAGTGTAAATTTTATTTTTTATTTAAATTTAGTCTAAATAAACTTGTGTGAAATAGTTTTCGTTTCTATTTTTGCATCAAAATTACATCTCTATTTGTAATTAGTCTAAATAACAATAAAAATTAAATATAATACAACCATGAAAAAAATAGCATTAGGATTAGCCGCATTAGCCACGTTAGCAATAACCTCTTGTAGTAGTGATGATGATAATAATCAAGTTTTTACAACTAATGTAAAAGCACCAGATACTTATACGTTTGAAAGGGATGGAAGCTCAACAGTTAGCTTTGGTGGCCAAACTACACGTATCCAAATGGCACAAGAAATTGTATCCGGTTTAAAAGACCCATCAAATACAGAAGCTGTTTTAGATAATATGTTTGCACATGTACAAGGTGATAACGATTTTACAGATGCTAATTTAAACGCTTCAAATAAAAATGTAAGAAGCAAGATTGCAGCATCAACAGATTTTTATGCAGCTAATACAACAGACGCTAATAGTATTAAAGCCACGTTTGATTTTTTTATAGAAGATCAAGTAAATACAGTTTTTCCTAATTGGTTAACACCAGCTTCAGCAGGAGTTGCAGGACAAATACAACAAGCTGGTGGTGGCGCTATACGTTATGTAAATGGTAAAGGGTTAGAGTATAACCAAGCATTTGCTAAAGGTGTTATTGGAGCTTTAATGATGGATCAAATTTTAAATAATTATTTAAGTCTTTCTGTATTAGACGAAGCTGATAACAGAGCAAATAATGATGCAGGTGTATTAGATGGCACTAATAATTATACTACCATGGAACACAAATGGGACGAGGCTTATGGATACTTATATGGTAATGAAGTAAATCCAGCAGTACCAGTATTAGGTGCAGATAGTTTTTTAAATGAGTACTTATCTAGAGTAGAAGAAGATCCTGATTTTGAAGGGATAGCTTTAGACATCTATAATGCTTTTAAATTAGGTCGTGCAGCAATTGTAGCTAAAGAATATGGTTTGCGTGATGTACAAGCACAAGTAATAAGAGGTAAGATTTCTCAAATTGTTGCAGTTAGAGCAATATACTACTTACAACAAGGTAAAGCTAGCTTAGGTACAGATATGGCTTCAGCTTTCCATGCATTGTCAGAAGCTTACGGATTTATTTACAGCTTACAATTTACAAGAAAACCAGGAACTAATGATCCATATTTTACAAAAGACGAAGTACAACAGTTTTTAGACCAATTAATGGTAGGAAATGGTTTTTGGGATGTTAGTGATGCTACATTAGATGCAATATCTAACACTATAGCAGCCGAGTTTTATTTTACTGCAGCTCAAGCTGGTAGTTTATAATATATACAATTTATTTTAGCAGTTGTTTAATTAAATGACTGCTATATATTATTTTTGCACACTGAAAAAGAAAAATTATTAATTATGAAAAAGCTAGTTTACGTTTTTGCTATTATGTTGTTTATAGTAGCCTGTTCAAAATCTGATGACACAGGTGGTGGAAACACTAATCCGGACAATTATAACAGAACAGCTATGCAAACCAACTTAGCAGATAATATAATTATTCCAAGGTTACAAAACTTAAAATTTGGATTAGAGACTTTAGTCGATGTTGGTAATACTTTTACAGCATTACCAAACCAAGCTAATTTAGATAATTTAAGAGCTATTTATGTAAGTACTTATAAAGATTGGCAGTTAGTAGAGCCTTTTAATATCGGTCAAGCCGAAGTGATGCAGTACAGTTTTAAAATGAATGTGTATCCAACAAATACAGCAGATATTGAAGCTAACATTGCTAACGGAACTTACGATTTGTCAGCAGTAGGTAATAATGATGCAGTAGGATTTCCGGCTTTAGATTATATGTTACACGGTGTTGCAGCAACTGATATAGATATCTTGAATAAATATGCAGATGCTAACTATAAAACCTATTTAACAGACTTGATTGCACAAATGAATAGCTTGACACAAACAGTATTAACTGATTGGACAACTAATTACAGGTCTGTATTTATTAATAGTACTAGTAACACAGTGTCAAGTGCAGTAAATAAATTTATTAATGATTATATTTTTTATTTTGAAAAAGCATTAAGAGCTAATAAATTTGGTATACCTGGAGGCGTGTTTTCAACGACCCCATTAGCAGATAAAGCTGAAGCTATTTATAACGGAACAATCTCTAGAGATTTAGCGATTATAGCTTTAGATAATGTACAAAATATTTTTAACGGAAAAGCAACTAGTACATCTCCAGTTGGTGAAGGGTTTAATAAGTATTTAATTGAATTAGATCGTCAAGATTTAGCAACCCTAATCAATAACAGAATAGATGCTGCTAGACAAAAAATACAAATATTAGATGCAGATTTAAAAACGCAAGTAGAAACAGATAATACTAAAATGACTGAAGCATATGATGCATTACAACTAGTAGTAGTGTCTTTTAAAGTAGACATGTTACAAGCGTTTAATGTTAGCGTAGATTACGTTGATGCAGATGGCGATTAATATTTAATAACACTAAACTATTAAAGGGTTGATTTAACAGAATCAACCTTTTTTTTGTAAGATGAGTTTTAACCTAAATACATATCTAAATAAAACTACAGATGCAGCTCCTTTAGCTGTGTTCAGGATTGGTTTTGGGGTAATGATGTGTTACGGTATAATCCGTTATTGGTTAAAAGGATGGATTGAAACGGTTTATATACAACCAGAATTTCATTTTAAATATTATGGTTTTGAGTGGGTTAAAACTCTAGGTGATTATACGTATTTACTATTTTTAATTTGTGGGTTATCTGCCTTTTTTGTTGCTATTGGTTATAAATATAGGTTAGCAATTATCACCTTTTTTATTAGCTTTACTTATATAGAGTTAATGGAAAAAACAACGTATTTAAATCATTACTATTTTATAAGCATACTTAGCTTTTTAATGATTTTTTTACCAGCCAATGCTTATTTTTCAGTAGATAACTATACTTCAAAAGTTAGTTTTAAAAATATTCCTAAATGGTGTATTGATGCTATAAAGCTGCTTTTAGGTATTGTCTATTTTTATGCAGGATTAGCAAAAATTAATAGCGATTGGCTATTAAAAGCACAACCTTTAAAAATATGGTTACGCTCTAAATACGACTTGCCAATAATTGGAGAAACTATTATGCAACAAGATTGGTTTCATTATGCTATGAGTTGGTCAGGTATGTTATATGACTTGCTAATTCCGTTTTTCTTGTTATATAAACGTACACGATTAGCGGCTTTTATAATGGTTATCTTTTTTCATGTATTTACACGCGTATTATTTCCTATTGGGATGTTCCCGTTTGTCATGATAGTTAGTGCATTAATCTTTTTTGATGCTCCGTTTCATCATAAAATAATAAATACCATCAAGTCGTGTTTTGGCTTTATTTCCGCGAAAGCGCAAACCATAACATATCAATCAGTGTATCCAGTAAGGAATCGCAAATTAGTACTACCAATACTAGGATTGTTTTTTGTGTTACAATTGCTAATTCCGTTTAGATATATGTTATATCCTGGCGAATTGTTTTGGACAGAGGAAGGTTATCGCTTGTCATGGCGAGTAATGTTAATGGAAAAAATGGGTAATACCACTTTTAAAATTGTAGACCAAAAAGGACAATCGTTTTTAATTAATAACTCGGATTTTTTAACACCATTACAGGAAAAACAAATGAGTTTTCAGCCTGATTTTATATTAGAATATGCACATTATTTAGGTGACCATTTTACTAAACAAGGCTATAAAAATGTACAAGTATATGCTAAAAGTTATGTGGCTTTAAATGGCCGATTAAGTCAATTATTTATTGACGAAAGCGTAAATTTGTACCAAGAAAAAGAATCGTTTAAACATAAACACTGGATTTTACCATTTAAAGATGAAATTAAAGGACTATAACCTATTACTATTACTGATGTTTTCTGCTTTTAGCATGTTAGCACAACAGCAAATTTCTGGTACAATTACAAATCAAAAAGGCGAAACACTGAGTGATGTTGGTGTGTACGATACAGTTAAAGGTTTAATAACCAAGTCTGACGCTAATGGTTTTTTTAAATTTGAAACAGAAAAAGCAACACTTAATTTAACGTTTTTTAATTACGAATATCAGGTATTAGAGCAAACGGTTACGTCAACCGAAGCTAAAAACTTAAAAATAACACTGTTGCCTTTAAGCGAAACAACGTTGTCTGAAGTAGAAATTACTGTTAGAAAAGCAAAATTGTTTAGTTTAAAGCAATTAGCAGACGTTGAAGACACTGCTATTTACGCAGGTAAAAAGACCGAAGTAGTCTTAATAGACCAATCTATGGCTAATCTGGGCGCTAACAATGCCAGACAATTATACAGTCAAGTGGCGGGCTTAAATATTTACCAAAATGACGATGCTGGTTTACAGTTAAATATTGGGGGACGTGGATTAGATCCAAACCGAACAGCTAATTTTAATACGCGTCAAAATGGGTATGATATTAGTGCAGATGTGCTAGGTTACCCAGAGAGTTATTACACGCCTACAGCGGAGGCTTTACAAGAAATCCAAATTGTTAGAGGTGCAGCATCTTTACAATACGGAACGCAGTTTGGTGGTTTGGTAAATTTTAAAATGAAAACACCAAATACTGAAAAACCATTGGAGCTTATTACAAGAAATACGGTTGGAAGCAATGGGTTGTACACCAATTTTACAAGTGCAAGTGGGACCAAAGGGAAGTTTAGTTACTACACCTTTTTTAACTATAAAAAAGGGGATGGGTTTAGACCAAATTCTAACTTCGAGTCTAAAAACTTTTATTCTCATTTAGGGTATCAGTTTAATGATAAAACTAAATTAGAAGGAGAAGTTACTTATTTAAGATACTTAGCAAAACAAGGTGGAGGCTTGTCAGACGCAGCGTTTAAAGAAGATCCATACCAAAGTAACAGAGCGCGTAACTGGTTTCAAGTAGATTGGTTATTGTATAATTTAAAATTGTCTCATAAATTTTCTGAAAACACAAACTTTACCTTTAATGCATTTGGTTTAAATGCTTCTAGAGATGCTTTAGGATTTAGATCAAATCGTGTGGATCAAGCGGATGCTAATGGTGTTAGAGATTTAATTAAAGGCGAGTTTAATAATTTTGGCTTTGAAACTAGAGTGCTAACCAATTACAATTTGCTTAACAAAAAAGCTATTGGACTATTAGGTGGTAAATTTTATAAATCAGAAAACACTGCAGAACAAGGTCCAGGTAGCGATGGTTCTGATCCAAATTTTAATTTTCAGTATGATGCCTATCCTAATTATTCTAATCAATCTAACTTTACTTACCCAAATTTAAACGTTGCAGTATTTGGAGAAAATATTGTCTATTTAAATGATAAAGTATCCATTACACCAGGTTTTAGATTTGAATATATAAACACGCAAAGTGATGGTTTTTTTAGACGAATTAATACGGATGCTGCAGGTAATGTTATTTTAAACGAAAAAACAGAAGACGCTTTAACTAGAGAACGCTCATTTGTATTATTAGGTTTAGGTACTAGTTACAAACCAAGCAAAAAGTTTGAGTTATACGGAAACGTTTCTCAAAATTATAGATCAGTTACATTTACAGATATAAGTATTACAAACCCAGCATTTGTAATTAGTCCTGATATTGATGACGAAAGCGGTTTTACTTTCGATGCGGGAGTAAGAGGACGTGTATCTAATAAAATATCCTATGATGTAAGTGCTTTTAGTTTGTTTTATAACGATCGTATTGGTTTTATCCAACGTGGTTTTGCAGATGGAAGTGTTAAAAGTGAAAGAGGTAATGTGGGTGATGCTATGATGTATGGTGTAGAAAGTTTAGTCGAATTTAATTTAGAAAATCTTTTGCTAAAAAATGAAGACTATATTTTTAATTATTACGTTAATATGTCCTTTGTAGATTCAGAATACACAAAATCTGAAGAAAACGGTGTTGAGGGTAATAAGGTAGAGTTTATACCAAATTATAATTTCAAAACAGGTATTCGTTTAGGGTACAAAGACTTTTTATCTAATATTCAATACACTTATTTATCCTCTCAGTTTACCGATGCAACAAATTCTACAGAGGGTAATTTAAGCGGAGTAACAGGAGAGATTCCATCCTACAATGTTTTAGATGTATCACTATCATATAAGTATAAAAAATTTAAATTAGAAGCGGGTGTAAACAACCTTTTAGATACCGCATATTTTACTAGGCGTGCCACAGGGTATCCTGGACCAGGAATTATTCCTTCTGCTAACCGTAATTTTTATACAACCTTACAGATTAAATTTTAACTAATTATAAGGTTAATTATGCTAATTGATTAATATTTAAAACGTACCTTTACACGCAATTAATTCTAATTGCAATGACAGCACACGAAAATAAAATAGTAGGAGAAGGATTAACTTACGACGACGTCCTTTTAGTACCTGCTTTTTCAGAAGTTCTTCCTCGCGAAGTCAACATTCAATCAAAATTTACACGTAACATTACCATTAGCGTACCAATAGTTTCAGCAGCTATGGATACCGTTACAGAAAGTCAAATGGCAATTGCTATGGCTAGAGAAGGTGGTATAGGTGTGTTACATAAAAACATGACTATAGAGCAGCAGGCAGCCAAAGTACGTAAAGTAAAACGTGCAGAAAGCGGTATGATTATAGATCCTGTAACTCTACCAATGACAGCGGTGGTTGCAGATGCTAACAACGCAATGCGAGAGCATGGTATTGGCGGTATTCCGATAGTAGACGACAATGGACTATTAAAAGGAATTGTAACGAATCGTGATTTACGTTTCGAGCACGAAAAAAACAGACCAATTGTTGAGGTTATGACTAGCGAGAATCTAGTAACAGCTCCTGTTGGAACGTCTTTAAAAGATGCCGAAAAAATACTACAAAAACATAAAATTGAAAAGCTTTTAATTGTTGAAGGTAATAAGCTTGAAGGTTTAATCACTTTTAGGGACATAACTAAAGTTACACAAAAGCCAATAGCTAATAAAGATACTTATGGACGTTTACGTGTTGCAGCAGCAATAGGTGTAACTGGAGATGCTGTGGCTCGTGCAGAAGCTTTAGTCAATGCAGGAGTAGATGCAATAGTAATCGATACCGCACATGGACATACTAAAGGAGTGGTAAACGTGTTAAAAGAAATCAAGAAAAAATTTCCAGAACTAGACGTTATCGTTGGTAACATTGCAACCGGTGAGGCTGCTAAGTATTTAGTAGAAGCAGGTGCAGATGCTGTAAAGGTTGGTATTGGACCAGGTTCTATTTGTACAACTCGTGTTGTTGCAGGTGTTGGTTTCCCTCAGTTTAGTGCAGTCTTAGAAGTTGCAGCAGCAATTAAAGGAAGTGGAGTACCAGTAATTGCAGATGGAGGAATTAGATATACAGGGGATATACCTAAAGCATTAGCAGCAGGAGCAGACACAGTAATGTTAGGCTCTTTGTTAGCAGGAACTAAAGAAAGTCCAGGCGAAACTATTATATACGAAGGACGTAAGTTTAAATCGTATAGAGGTATGGGATCTGTTGAAGCTATGAAGCAAGGTAGTAAAGATCGATACTTCCAAGATGTAGAAGACGATATTAAAAAATTAGTACCAGAAGGTATTGTTGGACGTGTCCCTTATAAAGGCGAATTATATGAAAGCTTACACCAATTTATTGGTGGTTTAAGAGCCGGAATGGGATATTGTGGTGCAAAAGATGTTGCAACGTTGCAAGATACCGGACGTTTTGTTAAAATTACCGCTTCAGGTATAAATGAAAGTCATCCACACGATGTAACTATTACTAAGGAGTCTCCTAACTATTCTAGATAGGACAAACGTTTATATAAAATTAAAAAGCACAACTTAAAAGTTGTGCTTTTTTTATTATGTTGCAAATCTGTAAATTCAATTACTAGTTAATTATTAAAAAGGAGTAATTTCTAACTTGAGACTATATAATTAAAGTTAATCAAAACGATTTATTTTCTTTCCATTTGCGACCCTATAAAAGGTATTCTTGGAGCTAAAAAATAACCAGTTAAACTAGCAAACAGTATTGGTATAAAATGCCCAAAACCTGTCAAAGTTGCTAATAAAATTGTAGTACTCATTGGTGTTCTAGTTACACAGGCATTAATTGCAGCCATACAACTTACAATAGCTAATGTTAAATCTATAGCAGGGAATAATTTATGGATGATAAGCCCTAAGGTTGCGCCAACAAAAAACAGAGGGATAATAAATCCACCTCTCCATCCTGATGTTACCGTAATAGAAATAGCAATTATTTTAAAAACTAAAACAGCAAACAATACCGTCAAAGAAAAGTTTCCTAAAAGTAATTGGTTAATTTCATGATGTCCAAAGTATCGTGTAATTGGAAGATAAAATGCTATAACGCCAAGTAATACACCTCCAACTAATGTTTTGATATAAATAGGTAAAGGGTGTTTTTTAAAAATAGATTTAAAAAATTTTGTACAAAAAATAAAAGCCCAACCAAAAGCAGCTCCTATAATAGCAAATAGTACCGCATAACCAAAATCAAATACCCCAGAATATTCATAAGCCGATAAATCCCATATTGGACCTAATCCTAAATGAATTATTAAAGCGAAAACTATATAACTAAAGCTACTAGCAACCAATGCTGGTATTATAGCTTTGTAATATTCAACAGCGTGTTTATGATGAAGTATTTCTAACGAAAATAAACTACCGCCCAAAGGGGCTCCAAATAAGGCGGTAAATCCAGAAGCCATTCCTGCAATGCTTAAAGATCTTAATTCTTCCCCTTTAAGTCTAAATAATTTTCCAATCCAAGTTCCTGTAGAGCCTGTAATTTGTACTAACGGAGCTTCGGGACCTAAACTTCCACCAGAAGCAACACATAGTAAGGAAGAGAGGATCATTGATGGATTGTTTTTAGGGTCAAGTTTACCTTTATTAAAACGGATATTATTTACAATCAAATGTATCTCTCCGGGGTCTCCAATAAAGTGAATTACTAAACCTGCTAAAAGTCCTGAAATAGCCATTACAGGAATAACAAGCCAACCACTAAAAAAAGATAATTGATGCGTTAAAAACTCAAGTACAATCCAATAAACTCCCGCAATTACCCCACCAATTAATCCTAGTAAAGCCCATAATAAAAAAGTACGACTAAAAACAAAAGGATTAAATCTTATAGGTTGATCTAATATGTCTAAATAGGTTACTAGTTTTCTTCTTCGTTTTAACTTCACTTTACCTTGTTTTAATTTGGTTTTTATTAATTGTAAACTACTTAATGGTACGCATCACTAGTAATATTATTTTTTTTCTTTGAAGTTTGTGAGTTATTATAAAGTCTATATTCCTAAAAATAAGTGACTATATATTGAATATGTTTAATAGTAAATTTTAATAGAAATTGAAATTTGATTAAAAAAAAATGCACAACTTAAGTGTTGTGCATTTTTTAAGTTTTTTACAACACAGACAAATGTTAACCATTATGTGACATAATAATCCATTTTGCTCTGGTTGCATCATATACTAGTTTAACCATTTCGTATTGTTTAGCTTTGTGCTTGGCGTTTTTCTCAATTTGATTAGCATTTAAAGAATTCGAGTCATTATCTTTTAAATCCAATTCATTATCTTGAGGATATAGCCAAATGTGTTGACCGTCAGTTCCAGCCTTAATTCCGGTAAATTTTATTTTCTTACCTGCATCTGTAAGAAAAACTCTGATAATAGATTTGTCTTCATTTGCTTCTCCAGGTCCAACTAACAAATCTACATTATCATGTGAGTCATTGTTATTGTTATTATTTATGGTTATAGCCCCAAAGGAGTATTTTTTAGTTTCAGTAACCTTAATTTTATTGTTTTCTAATTTTAAATTATCTCCAATTTCAATTTCACGAAATACTCCATTATTATCTAAACCGCCAATTTTAGTTGTGGTAACAGAAGTTTGGTTAGTAATTCTAAACTTTGTAGTTCCGTTTACATCAAGTGTTTCTTGAGGGTTTGTTGTGTTAATACCTACCTGGCTTAAAGTTGCTGTAAATGTTAGTAAAGCAAATATTAGTACTAATTGTTTCATAATAAATTGTAATTTTAATTAGCTCTAGTTGTACAAATTATATAGTTTATTATAGTGTATAACAGGGCTTTAATTAAAAGCAAAATTAGTAGATTTTTTGTGATTAGCAACCTTATTTTAATAACATTATTGTTATTTTTTTTAGGTCTATTTCTATGTATTAGTCTTTTTAAGTTAAACAGAAGTTTTAGTTACTAATATTTTAAATGTGTTTTTTTAGTTAAGCTTTATAAAGTTGATAATGGGGGAGTTTTTAAAATTACCATTCTCTCCATAAATCGGCAATCCCTTTACCATTTGCATAATTATTAGGGTCTAAGCCACTTGCTAAAGTTATTTGATCAATCAATTCGCATAAATCCTCTCTTTCTCCTGTTTCTATTATAGATTCATCTTTATTACTCAAACTATTCAAGTCCTTAATAGCTTTTTCAAAAAGAATAATTTTATTTTTTTCACTTGCATTCTCTCCAAGATTGATTAGTCCATTTATTAAATCATCAAATATTTTTTTTGCAGTATTGCAGTTTTCTTCTGTATACTGTTCCATTTCATATTCAAAATAGGCTTCTCTCCAGTTTTTAAAAGGATAAAGTTCTTTAGTTTTATTTAGTTTTTCGGGGTATGATAGGCTGTCATTTGTGTTATAGTTAGAAGACCTAGTCTTGGTACTGTTTTGGTTTAGTGAGCTTTTTGATTGATAATTATTAGGGGTTTTTTTATAGTTTGTAATAACGTATACAATACCACCGACAATAACACTAATTAATAAAATTATAATTTTACTCATATAATTAAATATTTAATGAAAGGCTCTCAATTTAAAGCGATTAGTTTTCTAAGTTACTAATTTTTTTGAAATTGTAATCTTAAGAGTTGTTGTACATTAAAGTGTTAATTTTTGTTTAACATGGGGTAGTAGGTTTAGAATAATTTTTATTTTCAACATAATATTTACTAAATGGTTATAACAATTAAAAATACTAAACGACACCAAAACTATATAGCATGGAGATTATCGGAAATATTATAAAAGGCGCAATTAACATTAAAGACAAATTAACACCAGAAGTAAACCCTGTTGAAGCGCAAGAAAAAGTATTACAGTCTTTATTAAAAACTGCTAAAGATACTTTGTTTGGTAAACAGTATAATTTTGAAGCTATTTTAAGTGCAGAATCGCCTTCAAAAGCTTTTGCAAACACAATTCCGTATTTTGATTATAATCAAATTAACGATCAATGGTGGTCTAAACTTCACGATGGTGTTACTGATGTGACTTGGCCTGGAAGTCCGTCTTATTTTGCACTAAGTTCTGGTACAACAGGTAAAACTAGCAAGCGTATTCCTGTTACAGACCAAATGCTAGCAGCTATTAAGCAAGCAGGTATAGACCAAGTAACTGCACTAAGTAATTTTGATTTGCCAGCAGAGTTTTTTAGTAAAGAGGCTATGATGTTAGGAAGCTCGACGGATTTAACCAAAAAAGATGACCACTTAGAAGGTGAAATTAGTGGTATTACAGCAAGTAATATACCGTCTTGGTTTAAAGGGTTTTATAAGCCGGGTGAAGAGATTGCTAAAATTGACGATTGGGATAATCGCGTTGCAACCATTGCAAAACAAGCTAAACAATGGGATATTGGCGCTTTAAGCGGAATTCCGTCTTGGATGGAATTGATGCTTAAGGAAGTGATAGATTATCATAATGTGGATAATATCCATCAAGTTTGGCCAAACTTGCAAGTGTTTACTTCTGGAGGTGTCGCTTTTGGTCCCTATAAAAAAAGCTTTAATGCTTTGTTGGGTAAGCCAGTTACTGTTATAGATACTTATTTAGCATCTGAAGGGTTTTTGGCATTTCAAGCTAGGCCAGAAACAGATGCTATGCAATTAATAACTGATGGCGGAATCTATTTTGAGTTTGTACCTTTTAAACCTGAATATATTAATACAGATGGCTCATTAAAAGACGATGCTCCTAGTATTACTTTAAAAGATGTCGAGCTAGATCAAGATTATGTGTTAATAATAAGTACAGTTAGTGGTGCTTGGCGTTATTTAATTGGTGATACAATCGAGTTTACTGATGTAGAGCGAGCAGAGATTAAAATTACAGGTCGAACAAAATTTTTTTTAAATACGGTTGGATCACAACTATCGGTTAATAAACTAGACGATGCCATTCGTTTTTTAGAAGATACTTTTAATACGACTATACCTGAATATACTTTATGTGCCAAGCGCTTTGAAGATGGTTTTTATCACAGCTGGTATTTAGGGTCTGAAGGTTTACATGAAGACACTTCAAAAATAGTAAAAGCTTTGGATGACTTTTTAAAAAATGCCAATAAAAACTATAAAGTAGCTAGAGGAAAAGCTTTAGAGGGGGTTAAAGTAGAAGTAGTCAACCCTGAAGTTTTTGCAGATTGGAGTGGTGCTAATAAGAAAAAAGGAGGGCAAGTAAAAATGGAACGCGTTATGGGAGAAGATAAGTTTAAAGAATGGGAAGCATTTGTTGCTGACCACTAAGATTTAGATAATTTAACATCCCTTTGGTTAATTATTTCCATGATTTCTTCTGGAGACAAGTAGTACTTTTTAATCCTAGCAATATAGGCTTTGTCAATATTAGCTTGGCTTAAAATAAAGTCCTTGGTAATTAAAATGTATTTTTCCATTCCTGATCTAATTGCGTAAGTGTCTGCAGCACGTTCTGCTTCTGCAATATGATTATCGGATAATAAGTATTTTGCTCCAAACCAAATTAAATTTAGATTACTTCTGTCTCTGTAGTCCATAACATGTCCTAACTCGTGACCAATCCACCCTATTAAAACATCTTTTGGCATATCTTTGGTGTATAAAACCTCTCCAGAAATGTTTACGGTTTCACTTATAAAAATATTATAAGCACGTTTGCTTTTCTTTTTCAAAAGACTTCCCATGGTTGGTTGGGCTTGCATAGTCGATTTTTTAATCTTCTTTTTAAACTCAAAGTTTATTGGTGTATCTTTTAATTCTGGGTAATAAGAAAGCGCAATTTCTGCTTCTTCTTTAATAGATTCTGGTATTGTGGATTGTGGATACAATGTACTTGTCATTAGCAAAAATAAAAATAGTGTCAGTTTCATTAGTCTTCAATATAATAGATATTAGAGCAATTCAAAACCATTTAACTTTTTAATAAAGTATTTTAACACTATAAATAAAAAAAAACCAAGCAAAAGAGTTAAGTTTTGCTTGGTCTTAAAGTGAATTAAAAAGGAATAGGTTTTATTTTTTAAGAATTTGATGTTCCCAAAAAGCACCACTAATATCTGTCATCTTTAAGGTGTAAGTTCCGTTAGGTAAAGCAAGGAGTCTGTTTTTTTGAAAACTTAATTTAGCTTTAGCACCCAATGGTACAATCATACTATGTTTTCCTGGTTTTATTTTAGCAACATAGTAATTAGAAATACTATTTTTTGATAAATCAGCTAAGTCCTCCTGCGTGTACTTTAAGATGGTATTATTATGTTTATCATATAATTCTATCTCTATAACCCAAGAGCCATAAACATCAACCCCTTCGGTTCTAAAAACATCAAAAGTAAGGAGGTCACCTTCAATTTTACTTTCTGTAATTTCAAGTTTTGGTTTAACCGATTTGTTATGAAGTGTACCCCATAAGCCCCCATGAAACACTTGGTTTGTCATTAATGTCATACCTAAAACAAATATAGAGCCAGCTAAAACAATCTTTGGAAACACACTATCTTTAATTGGTAAAACACCAGAGCCAAGCCATGCAAACCATTTCTTTTTAGTGAAAGCATAGTTGTTTTTTATTAAATAATTATCTACCGAATAGGTACCACTTCCTGTTAAAAATAACATGAAACCGGTTGCGATTCCTAAGACACCAATTTGCCATTCATCTAAACATGTTGTTCCAATCCAACCGGAGCCAAGAAGTATACCCATTGCTAAGAAAAATACACCTATACTCATAATTCTTGTAAATAACCCAAAAATTATAAATAGTCCAACAATACCTTCAATAACGGTAAAAATGACCATGTTTAGCCAAAGTATATCTGGATTTTCTACTAAATACTGGATGATTGGTTTTATCCCTAATGCATTGGGTAAAAAATGATTAAATTTTTCGCCAATATAACCTGCCACTTCTGGATCTAATTTATTGGCCAATATTGTTCTTCTCCAAAAGGCAGAAAAATATGTCCAACCTATTACTAATCTTACACCTAAAGCTAATAGGCCTGCGTCGTTTTTTATGCTAATTTGTTTCATTTAAAATAATTATATGGTTAGTGTGATAAATCCTTTTTTAGTGAGTTGAAATCCGTATAAAATACCATTATCAGTTACTTCTAAATGGTTTGGCATTTGATTAGGATTGATGTTGAATTTATTAAGCGAAATTCCGCATACAAAGACTTTTACATTTTGAGTTTTTGCTTGTTGCAAAAGCTTATTAAAAGCAGTGTTGTTTGCAATATCATTTACTGTTTTGCCACAAATTATCATATAAAAATCGCCATAGTTTTTATCGTCTTCTTTGGCTAATTGGTTTGCAGTTAATAAAACAGGTTTAAGTTGTTGAATGTTTTTTGAAAGCACTAAATAGTTATTCTTTTCAGGGTTAAAATTTTGTGCTTGTATTTGAGTACTTCCAAACAGTAAAAGAAACTGAGCGGTTATAATTAAAAATAAGTTTTTCATTGTTTTTGAATTTTTAAGTTAGGATTAAGACTAAAAAAAAGTAATCCACCAAGTAGGGCTATGTTTTTAAAAAGAGGACCTAAAGTAGACAGTTGTCCAACTTGAATAGTCAATGTTATTGGGATTAATACTGCAATTAAAACCAATGCAGCTATTCTGGTTTTAAATCCTATTAATAATGCTATAGCAGCTATTAGCATTACAATGCCGGATAGGATAACTGCTGTTGTTGGTGATCCTAATATACTGCCAATAAAGCCCAAATTTGCCTTTTCTATTCTGTTAACCGTTTTTGCAGTATTAAAAAAATGACTGGTGCTTGCTACTATAAAAATTAAGCTTAGCATAATGCGAAGTATAACCACAGATTTGTAGCTAACCTCAAGTGTTTTTTCTTGAAATTTCATTTATTGATTATCTATAAATTAATGCATTATCAGTTTTAGTAACTGATGTTTTGTCTAAATAGTAAACACTAATTATAGGTAATCTTTAAAATGTTGGTATAAAATGTAGAGTGGAATTGCAGAAACCGATTGGTTTCTAGCGTTATAATATGGTTTGTGATTGTTAGAAAAATCAGTTATCGTAAAAGCTAAGGTAACGTCTGTTAAAATTACAGGTAATTTTTGCGTTAATGATTTTTCTTTTGCTAGGGTAAATGCGTTTGTTGCAAGGTCCGTATCGATACAATTAACGTTGCTAATAGTTGTCTGACTCTTGTTTGCTACTTTGGTTAAAGGTATATCTAGTTCTGCCTGAATATAGTTTCTAACCTTGCAAGGCGATAGCAATAGCAATACAACTACTCCAAAAACGGGTAGTATATTAAATAGTGTTTTTATGTCACTGCTTTTTATCACGACACAAAGCTACATAATTAGTTTACGTTGAAATGTTATAGATTTCTTAATACTTAAAAATAAAAAAGCACAACTTTTAGGTTGTGCTTTTAAGTGTATTTCTAATTCATTCTAAATGCTTTCAACAAACTCTGAAAACACTTGTTTGTGTAGCTCTAAATCTAGGTTTGGAGATAAAGAGGCACGTACTATATAATCTTTATCACCTTCTTTGGTTGTCCCTTGTGTTGAGGTTGCAGGAATCGTCCAATAACAACCCTTTAATTGACCATAGCTTACACAATACTTGCTTTGGTCAGGGATTTTAGTAATCATTAAGTTGATTAATTTTAGGTTTAAAGCTCTTTTGTAATCTTCTTTTTCTTGCGCGGTATTTCCTTTTGTAGGTAAATCTAAAGAAAACACAGAAGGTGTAAAGTCTTGATTAGCTAAGTCTTCTGACACAAAATTAATTTTTGCTTCAGGAAGTGTTTTTTGAATAAAGTTTACAAACTCTCTTGTGTTTTTATAAGCATCCTTAATTCTTTGATTCATAGAAGGCAGTTGCTTTGCTAATATCTGATATTGAAGATTTGTCGCTTCATTATCACAAAGTGTTAAATGCTTTTCTATTTTGTCCATTAACCCTTTTGTTTTACTGTTTCCAACACAATATCCAGCAGTACATTGCCCTCCGCTAGGAAATTTAGATCCACTTGCATAGGATATTGTTCTGACGGTAGATAGTATTTTGTCTTCACCTAAAAACAGGACATTTGGACAAAAAGTTTGGTCTAAAATAAAAACAGGGTCAATAGCACTTGCTCCAGATGGAGTTTTACGCACTTTACTTAAAACAGCTTTTAGTTGTACTAAGTCAGGAACTTCTACTCTTGGATTTGTAGGGATTTCTGCAATAATATAAGGGATGGCATCTTGACTTGCAAGGGTATTTAAAACAGTATCGATACTGTTAACCATGTCATTATCACCATCTACAGGTAAATCTACTACTTCAACATTTGCAATACAAGCAGCAACACGTCTAGCTTGGTCGTTAGTACCACCATAACAATTAGGCGGAACTATAAATTTAATATCTTTTCCTTTATGATTTTGTAGGGCATCATCTATTAATCCCATCATAATAGCATACTGGATTGATAATCCACTAGACCCAACTAAAGGTTTGGTAGGTGTACCCGTAATTTGTGTAATAGATTGTAGTACTTTGGCTTTATCCTCCTGGACTGAGTTTGTATTATTGTATGATTTTGTGTTGTTTACTAAATCATTTAAAGCTGCAAGACAGTTAATAGGTGTCATTGCTATAGTTTCTCTTCTTCGTACATGTTGTATTTCTGAAATATAACTTTCATTTTGAGTTCCGTTAACTAATAAAACACTTCCATAATTTGAGTGTAGATTAATATAAAAGTCAATATTTGAATTTAAGTCTACTTCACTAATTGCTTCTTGTTCTGAAATATAAATCGTGCTTCCGTCAAATTCGGTAATCTCTTTTGCTGAGTTTATTTGATTTAGTTGAAAGTTATATCCATAAACAGATTTTAATACGTCTGTATCAAATAATTCTGGTAATTGTCCAGTATAGTTAATCTGTGTGCTTTTATTGTCTAATAAGTTTTTTCTTAAAACAGATAATATTGGTGTTGTTTTTGAGGAAAAACTGATGACTTGATCAGATTTTAAATCGTTTAAATTAGCAACAGCCCATTCAAAAACACAAGATAAAGGGTGACCTAGTCTAATATAATCGTAAGCTGTAGGTAATTGATTTAATGCTGAGGTTTCAGAACTGTTGTCTTTATATAAGTTTTTAAATTGCTCTAAAAATTCAGTTTTAGCCAATTTTTCATTGTAAATATCTAATCGATGTGTTGTTAGTTTTAACCAATCGTTTGGCATGTTTTGAAGTACATCTTTAATATAATTTAGCATTTTTTTGTCATTCATAATTTCTACTTTAAATAGGCATGCAAGATACATTATTTAGATTTGTTTTAAAAGTAGAATATAGCCTGGGATTGTAAAGTTTACAGTCTGTTAGCCTTAGGTTTAGCATGGAGTTTGATGCTAGTTATTTAAATATAATACGTAGGAGAATTAATAAAATTTTAACGATTAAGGTAAAAGAAGATGTTATTGTTTATATGTTATAAACTTGTCCACGATGTGGTTTTAAAGCATCACGTATTGGCTTCATTTCAGTTTCATTAACTACCATAAACGCAATGCTATGCATATCGCTTAATTGTTCAAAACCAGTAATGTTTAATTCTGTTTTTTCTAAAACAATAAATTCTTTTAGGTGTATTTCGTGGTGTTGGGCAGTCTTTAGCGCATCAGGACCTCTAAAATCCCATATAAGTTTAAGTTGTCTCATAATTAATCTAAAACAGAAATTCCGTTTTCTGCAAAATTTTTA
The DNA here is from genome assembly GCA_947503885.1 of uncultured Olleya sp. Classification (GTDB taxonomy): domain Bacteria; phylum Bacteroidota; class Bacteroidia; order Flavobacteriales; family Flavobacteriaceae; genus Olleya. The sequence continues at coordinate 269,377 of CANNFD010000004.1, forward strand.
AAATCGGTTAAATATTTTAAAGATTGCTTTTTAAATGTTTTAGGCATTAATAGTAGCATGATACGCATACCAAAGTTAGTTGGTAAAAATTGGTTTTTACTAATCCACTTAGTTGTATTGTCATCAATCGCTTCAAAATAATTTTCTTGTATGTTATGCATTCCAGAAGAATCAAAATTAAAGTGAAATAGTTTCTCTTTTTCTTTAGAAGTGACTGTTTCAATAAGGCTCATCTTCCTATTTCCAAAATTATAATTTAGTTTCATCTTAGCGCCAACAGTTCCAGGATCACCAGAGATGTGCTCAAAACTTTCAAATCCAACTTGCCAATGTTTCATGTTTTCATGAGCATCTAATAAGAAAAAGCAGGACTGTACAGGTTTATTAATAATTATTTGAACAGTATATTTCATTTTAAAATGATATTTAAAACCTTTAAGGAGAATGTGATTTTAACAAGTGCTAAATATAACCTTTTTATAATTATGTGGTAGTCAAATATTGTTTTTTAAACCAATAAAACCTTAAACTATTTAGGTTTTTTGATGTTTTTAGATTTTGCTAATTGATAAGTAAGTAAAACTATAATAATTACTTTAAAGTATCGTTTTAAAAGTCCTTGTTTAATAGTGTATTATTACTATTTTTGCAGACATTGCTAACAAATGTGGCTATATTATGAATATGAATATTTTACGTATTACTTTACTTTCTTTTTTCTTTTCTTGTCAATTTGTAAATGCACAAACTAATACAGTTTTGTTTACTGTTGACGATGCGCCTGTCTACACATCCGAGTTTAAGCGCGTTTATAGTAAAAACTTAGATTTAGTTAAAGATGACTCGCAAAAAGACATCGATAATTACTTAGATTTGTTTGTTAAATACAAACTTAAAATAGCTGAAGCTAAAGCTTTAGGAATGGACAAAAAGCCAACCTATTTAAGAGAGTTTGGAAACTATAAAAGTCAATTAGCTAAAAATTATTTAAACGATAATAAAGTTACAGATCAGTTAATTGAAGAAGCATATCAAAGACTTTTAATAGAGGTTGATGCAAATCATATATTGGTTAAAATTGATGAAAATGCAAGTCCAAAGGACACTTTAGCAGCTTATCAAGAAGTGCTAAAATTAAGAGGACGCGCTATTGAAGAAGGTTTTGATACCGTTAAAAAGGACATCCATAATGGACAAACTTTGTTTGCAGAGGAGTTAGGCTTTTTTACAGCTTTTAAAATGGTTTATCCGTTTGAAAGTGCTGCTTATAACACACCTGTTGGGCAATGGTCTCAACCTTTTAGAACTCAATTTGGTTATCATGTTGTTTGGGTAAAGAACAAGCGAGACAATAGAGGAGAAGTAACTGTTGCGCACATTATGTTAACCGATGATAAGGCTGGCCAAACTGCCCAAAACCGTATTAACGAAATCTATACACGTATTAAACAAGGGGATGACTTTAGCGGTTTAGCAAAGCAGTTTTCTGATGATAAAAGCTCAAGTGCTAATGGAGGTAAACTTAATACGTTTTCTTCAGGGCAATTAAGTTCTAAAATATTTGAAGACCAAGCTTTTGGATTGCAAAACATTAACGATGTTTCTAAACCTTTTAAGTCAGAGTTTGGGTACCATATTATTAAACTTATCGAGAAAAAAGGGATTGAACCTTTTGACGATTTAAAGTCAGAATTAAATAATAAAATTAAAAGAGATTCTAGATCTAAAGTCATAAACGATAAACGTATAGAAAAGTTATTTAAAAAGTATAATGTGTCTTTAGACAATGCAGATTTATCACCGTTTGTAAATATTTTAAATGATGATTTTTTTAGTAGTAGTTGGAAAGTGCCTGCTAACTTTAAGGGGGATAAAGTCTTATTAAATATAGGAACAAAACAAATAACACAGATCGATTTTGCTGATTTTTTATTAAAAAGCCAACGCAGACGTCAAGCTAAAATACCTTTTGATAAACTAGTAAAAGATAATTTTAAAGTATTTGTAGAGAGTCATTTACAAAGCTATCAAGAAGAAAATTTAGAGTTTGAAAACGAAGAATACGCTCAAATACTTACCGAGTATCGTGATGGGTTATTATTATTTGACCTAATGGAAAACGAAATTTGGAATGCAGCCAAAGAAGATTCATTAGGATTAGAAAACTTTTATTTACAAAATAAAGAAAACTATTTTTATGATGTAAGGGTGGATGCTATTGTAGCATCTTCAGCAAAGAAGAAGCACATAAAAAAAGTAGCAAAACAATTAAGCAATAATAAATCCATAGATATTATTAAAGGCGAATTAAATTCTGACAAAGAAATAAATGTTAGCTTTATCGTGGACACATTAGAAGTTAACCATCAGGCTTTACCAAAAGGGTTAGACTTAAAAACAGGGGTTTCTAAAATATTTAAGCACAACGACGCTTACAGTGTTGTTAAGATAGAAAACATTTTGCCAAAGACTCTTAAAAGTTTTGAAGAAGCAAAAGGAAGTGTGGTTTCAGATTTTCAGGAAGAAAAAGAAAAAGAATGGCTTTTAAAATTAGCTAAAAAATATAAAGTAAGTATTAATAAAGAAGCCTTACAACAAGTAAAAACAGAACTAAAATAAATTGAAAAAATTAAGTTACATATTAATATTGTCTACATTACTGTGGTCCTGTGACTATTTTAGACCAGCACCTGATGAGGGTACTATTGCTAGAGTAGATGATGCTTTTTTATTTACAAGTGATTTAAAAAAGGCACTACCTGAAAACTTAAGTCCTTCTGATAGTGCAATTTTTGCTAATAATTTTATTACAAAATGGGCAACCCAACAATTGCTTGTTAGAAATGCAGAAGTAAATTTAACAGATGCTAAATTGGGTAAATTTGATAAATTGGTAGAGCAATATAAAAACGACTTATATAGTAAAGCCTATGTTGAAGCCTTAGTTTCTAAAAACTTGGACACTACAGTTTCTGTAAATGAAGCAGCTGCTTATTATGAAGTAAATAAAGAAGCTTTTAAGTTAAATGAAGACTTAATTCAGTTTAGATATATAAACGTAGAAGCCAATCGTTTAGATTTAGAGCAGATAAAAACTAAGTTTAAACGTTTTAACCAAACAGATAAAAAAGAGTTGGATTCAATTTCGATTCAGTTTAAATCCTATTCTTTAAAAGACTCTGTATGGATTAGAGTCAATCAGGCAATTAATAAAATACCAGCTATAACTATTGAAAACAAAAATGAATTGTTAAAAAAATCTAATTTTATACAACTCAAAGATTCATTAGGATTATATTTGATGCAAATAAATAATGTGTTGTTACGAAACGATACCGCTCCATTGGAGTACGTTAGACCAACCATTAACCAAATCGTTATTAACAAACGAAAATTGGAATTAATAAAACAAATAGAAAAGGACATTACCAAAGATGCCATTAAAAACAAACAATTTGAAATTTACAATTAAAAACAGAACGTTAAATGCTTTAGCGTTTATATTATTAGCAACTTTTGCTACTACTGCTCAAGAGATAATTGACGATACAAAACAAGAGCAAGTTAAGGATACTACTAGTACAAATGGAGCACTTAAAGTAGATGGTGTTGCTGCAGTAGTTGGTGATTATATCGTTTTAGATAGTGATATCGATAAAATGATTTTACAACTTAAAGCTTCTGGTGCATCAATACAAGGTGTATCAAGATGTCAATTATTTGGTAAATTATTAGAAGATAAATTGTACGCACATCATGCTATACAAGATAGTATAGTAATTAGTGATGCAGAAATCCGCTCTTACGTAGACCAACAAGTGCAACAGTTTTTGCAACAAACTAATGGTAATATGGACGAGCTTCTTAAATTTTACAAAAAAGAAGACGAAGTTAGTTTTAGACAAGAAATGTTTGAAATTAATAAAAGCAATAAGTTAGCATCAGAAATGCAAAAGAAAATTATTGCGGATATTGAAGTAACACCAGAAGAAGTACGTCAGTTTTTTAATAAAATACCAAAAGACGAACGTCCAAGATTTGGAACAGAACTTAAAGTAGCTCAAATAATTATTGAGCCTAAAGTAAGTGAAGAAGAAAAGCAAAAAGTAATAGATAGATTAAAAGAATTTAAAAGAGAAGTAGAAGAAGAAGGTAAAAGCTTTAGATCAAGAGCAGCTTTTTATTCTGCAGATCCAGGATCAAAAAAATCTGGAGGTAAATTACCTCCAATGAATAGATCTAAGCCAAGAATGGTAAAAGAGTTTAGGGACGTTGCGTTTTCTTTACAAGAAGGTGAAATCTCTGAGCCTTTTAAAACAGACTATGGTTACCATATTATTTATTTAGAAAAAATTAGAGGACAAGAATATGACGTTAGTCACATATTATTAGTTCCAGAAATTTCTGATGATGAAATATTAGAAGCAAAAGAAAAAATTGAAAAGATAAAAGCAGATATTGAAAATGGTGTTTATACATTTGCTGAAGCAGCTAAAGAGTTTAGTGACGAAAAAGAAACTAGAAACCAAGGAGGACAACTAATCAACCCTCAAACTCAAGATTATAATTTTGAGCTAACTAGAATGGATCCAGAATTATATGGTCAACTTCAAGGTTTAGAAAACAACACGATTAGTGATGTTTTAACAGATTCTGACAGACAAGGAAACATCAAGTTTAAACTACTTACTGTAACTGACAGAATTGACGAGCATGAAGCAGATTATGCACGTGATTATTTAAAAATTAAAGAATTAGCTTTAAACGAAAAACAATTTGATGCTATTGGAAAATGGCAAAACAAAAAAATATTAGATACTTACATTAAAATTAGCGAATCTCACAGAGATTGTGAATTTAGTAGTAACTGGTTACAAAAATAAGTTAAACATATGTCAGACGTTGCAGCAGTAAAATCTCTAGTTACAAGATATAATGCATTAAGACAAGAAGTAGCAAAAGTTATTATTGGTCAAGATGAAGTTGTAAATCAGATTTTAATTTCAATTTTTTCTGGAGGTCATGCACTGTTGATTGGTGTTCCAGGACTTGCTAAGACGTTAATGGTTAATACTATTTCTGAAGCTTTAGGTTTGGATTTTAAACGCATCCAATTTACACCAGACTTAATGCCAAGTGATATTTTAGGAAGCGAAATCCTAGACGAAAACAGACAATTTAAATTTATAAAAGGACCAATTTTTGCTAATATTATATTAGCAGATGAGATTAACCGTACACCACCTAAAACACAAGCAGCTTTATTAGAGGCTATGCAAGAACGTGCTGTAACAGTTTCTGGGCACCACTATAAATTAGACTTACCATATTTTGTTTTAGCAACCCAAAACCCAATTGAGCAGGAAGGGACTTATCCACTTCCAGAAGCACAATTAGACCGTTTTATGTTTGCTATTAACCTAGATTATCCAAGCTTTCAAGAAGAGGTAGATGTAGTAAAAGCAACTACATCTAATCATAAGCCACAAGTAAATGCATTATTTACAGCTCAAGAAATTACAGATTTTCAGCAATTAATTAGACGTATTCCAGTAGCAGATAATGTTATTGAATATGCTGTAGCTATGGTTGGAAAAACTAGACCTAATAGTGATGCTGCATCAGATTTAGTCAAGCAATATGTAGATTGGGGAGCAGGTCCTAGAGCTTCTCAAAACTTAATTTTAGCAGCTAAAACACATGCTGTAATTAATGGTAAGTTTTCTCCAGATATAGAAAATGTTCAGGCTGTAGCAACAAGCATATTACGTCACAGAATGATTAAAAACTATAAAGCTGAAGCTGAAGGGGTAACAATTGAACATATTATTAAAAGCTTATTTTAATATGAGTTTAAAACAGTTTAAAATTCCATTATTTCTATTAATTATTGGTATTGTGTTAACGGTTGTTGGTGCTATCTTTAAAATCCAACATAAGCAACACGGAAGCTTATTGTTAACATTAGGTACCTTTTTAGAGTTTTGTGCTTTATTTTTAGGGATAATAAAACTAATAAAAGTCTCAAGACAGAAGTAATTTAATTTTTTTATAATTGTGAATCCCATAACAACAAGTAAACAAAGAGTCTTTGGTTTAGATGTTGTTAGAGCAGTAGCAATCCTACTAATACTTTGTTCGCATTCTACAATCTTATTATTTCCAAACTCAGAAACAACTAGTATTAAAACTATTCAGTTTTTTGGAACCATTGGTGTTGATATTTTTTTTGTATTAAGTGGGTTTTTAATTGGTAGTATTTTATTAAAATATATTGAGAATCACCAAACAAAACCAAAGCATTTTTTGCAATTTTGGATGCGTCGTTGGTTTAGAACCTTACCTAACTACTATTTAGTTTTATTAATTAATATAGGTTTGGTAGTGTTTTTTAATACAGGTTTACCCGACCAACTTTACAGGTATTTTTTCTTCTTTCAAAATTTTACAGATAAACATCCTGATTTTTTCACAGAATCCTGGAGTCTTTCAATAGAGGAATTTGCCTATATAATAGGACCGTTATTGTTGCTGTTTTTGGGGTTAATTTTTAAAGCTGTTAATAAGTGGCTATTTTTAATGGTTACTCTATTAATCATCTTATACTTTACAGCTAACAAATTTATATTTCATTATAGTTTTACAGCTATTCCTGATAATTTTTCGTGGAGTCAATCCATCCGTAAAGTTGTAATAACTAGAATTGATAGTATTTACTATGGGTTTATAGGTGCTTTTGCAGCATTTTATTACACAAAATACTGGAACCGTTATAAATGGATTAGTTTTGGTTTAGGGACATTAATGTTTTTAAGTATTCATTTTTACATTTATATAAATCAATTAAACCCAGATAGTTTCATTTTGTTTTTCAATGTGTATTATTTATCCATAGTTTCAATAAGTATTCTGTTAACTTTTCCCGTATTTTCTAGTTGGATAACTGGCAAAACCTTTTCAGTAGCAATTACTAAGATCAGTATATGGTCGTATTCTATCTATTTAGTTAATTATTCTATTGTGTTATTAAGTATAAAGCAATTTGTATCAATATCTAATTTAAATACTATCGAAAAAGTTATAGTTTTACTCTTGTTTTGGAGTGTCACTTTTGTGCTTTCTTATCTATTATTTACCTTTTTTGAACATCCTATTCTAAAATTTAGAGATTCAAATAAATTTACACGTCGCTTTAAAAACTAGAATTATTAACAATTTAGTGTTTTATAGTGCTTAGAATTGTTATTTCTGTAATATTTGATTTAAAAAAAGACTATTTATTGAATTTAATTCAGTGAAAATTCAAATTCGTTATATATTTTTAAAATTCTTTAAATTTTCGTAAATTTGCAAGACTTATAAATCAATTAAAACAACCCTTAAATACATACCATATGGCATTTGATATTGACATGATAAAAAAGGTATATAGCCAAATGACAGAACGTGTTGACGCAGCACGTAAAGTTGTTGGAAAACCTTTAACGCTTTCTGAAAAGATTTTATACTCTCACCTTTGGGACGGAAACCCTACAAAAGCCTTTACTAGAGGTAAAGACTATGTAGATTTTGCACCAGACCGTATTGCTTTACAAGATGCAACTGCTCAAATGGCTTTATTGCAATTTATGCAAGCAGGAAAAAGTAAAGTAGCTGTGCCTACTACAACTCACTGTGACCATTTAATTCAAGCAAAAGATGGAGCTGCATCAGATTTAAAAAGTGCTAACAGTACAAGTAGTGAGGTTTTTAATTTCTTAGAATCAGTATCTAATAAATATGGTTTAGGTTTCTGGAAACCAGGAGCAGGAATTATCCACCAGGTAGTTTTAGAAAACTATGCTTTTCCAGGAGGAATGATGATTGGTACCGATTCTCACACAGTAAATGCTGGAGGTTTAGGTATGGTTGCTATTGGTGTTGGTGGTGCTGACGCTGTAGATGTAATGGCTGGAATGGCTTGGGAACTTAAGTTTCCTAAATTAATAGGTGTTAGATTAACAGGTAAGTTATCTGGTTGGACTGCACCAAAAGATGTTATATTAAAAGTTGCAGGTATCGTTTCTGCTAAAGGAGGTACAGGAGCAATTGTTGAATATTTTGGAGAAGGAGCTAAATCTATGTCTTGTACTGGTAAAGGTACAATTTGTAACATGGGTGCAGAAATAGGAGCAACGACTTCTACTTTTGGATATGATGAGTCTATGGAGCGTTATTTGCGTGCTACAGACAGAGCAGATGTTGCTGATGCTGCAAACAAAGTTAAAGAGTATTTAACTGCAGATGCTGAAGTATATGCTAATCCAGAAAATTATTTTGATCAAGTTATTGATATTAATTTATCAGAACTAGGACCATTATTAAATGGACCTTTTACTCCAGATTTATCAACTCCAGTTGGTAAAAATATGGGAGAAAAAGCTACTGCTAACGATTGGCCTATACAAGTAGAATGGGGACTTATCGGTTCTTGTACCAACTCGTCTTACGAGGATTTATCTCGTGCGTCTTCAATAGCACAACAAGCGATAGATAAAGGAATAAAAATGAAAGCAGAACTAGGAATTAATCCTGGATCTGAACAAGTAAGATATACAGCAGACAGAGATGGGATTTTAGGAATCTTTGAAAAATTAGATGCTAAAATATTTACTAATGCTTGTGGACCATGTATTGGACAATGGGCAAGATATAGCGATCCTAAAAATGCACCAAAAAACAGTATCGTACACTCGTTTAACAGAAACTTTGCTAAACGTGCAGATGGTAACCCAAATACACATGCTTTTGTAGCGTCACCAGAAATTACAGCAGCTATTGCTATTGCTGGTCGTTTAGATTTTAATCCTATGACAGATTCGTTATTAAACGAAGATGGACAAGAAGTAATGTTTGACGAGCCAACAGGATGGGAATTACCTCCTAAAGGTTTTGAAGTTAAAGATAACGGTTACTTAGCTCCTGAAGAAGATGGAAGTGGAGTAGAAGTTAAAGTTGACACATCATCAGAGCGTTTACAGTTATTGGATCCTTTTACACCAATAGGAAGTGATATTACAGGTGCTAAATTATTAATTAAAGCTTTTGGTAAATGTACAACTGACCATATTAGTATGGCGGGACCTTGGTTACGTTTTAGAGGGCATTTAGATAATATTGCTAACAATACTTTAATTGGTGCGGTTAATGCTTTTGGTATGAAAACCAACTTTGTTAAAAACCAATTAACAGGAGAGTTTGCAGGAGTGCCAGATACAGCTAGAGCATATAAAGCTGCAGGTGTACCTTCAATTGTAGTAGGAGATCATAATTATGGTGAAGGGTCTTCTAGAGAGCATGCAGCAATGCAACCAAGACATTTAGGTGTTGTAGCAGTAATAGTAAAATCTTTTGCTCGTATTCACGAAACAAACCTTAAAAAACAAGGGATGTTAGGTTTAACTTTTGCTAATGAAGCTGATTACGATTTAATCCAAGAGGATGATACTTTTAACTTTTTAGATTTAAATCAATTTGCTCCAGGAAAACCATTAACTATCGAGTTAGTTCATGCAGATGGAAGTAAAGACACAATTAAAGTAAACCATACATATAACGAAGCGCAAATTGCTTGGTATAATGAAGGAAGTGCTCTTAACTTAATTAAAAAAGAGAATAAGGGTTAATACCTAAATTTTATATATATTTAAAACTCCTGATTTTTATCAGGAGTTTTTTATTTATTGTAATTACTAATCTATTTAAAGGATTTGTTTATTTATATCCTTTTAAAATATAGCATATGAAAGCACCTAAATTGACAATTAAAAATATTCTATTTGCAATCTTTTTATTGCTAATAATTATCCCTACTACTAGACAATTTATCCAAATCCAATTACAAAAAGGGTTAGCCTTATTTTCGCCAGGTATTGAAAGTGTTGAGGATAGAGCGGTAATTACAGATTATAATTGGCAATTAGTAGATATAAATGGTAATGCTTATAATTTCCGTCAAGCGGAAAACAAAATCGTCTTAATTAGCTTTTGGGCAACATGGTGCCCACCTTGTATTGCAGAAATGCCAAGTATGCAAAAATTACACGATGATTATGAAGGTAAAATAGAATTTGTGTTTATATCTAATGAAAAGCCCGAAGTTATAACTTCATTTTTACAAAAAAACAACTATACTTTTAATGGGTATAGTCCTTTAGAGGTGCCAACTAATACTTTGTTTAAAGTAAATAGTATTCCAAGAACTTTTTTAATTGATCAAAAAGGGAGTATTGTTATAGATAAAAATGGTGCTGCAAATTGGAATAGCGATACTGTTAGAGAGACAATAGATCAGCTTTTACAACTTTAAAGTGTCTTAAAAAAAGCTTTTATAAAAGACCAAGAAAATAAAGAATACATGACTTGTAATTCTTCTTTAAAAGTGGAGTCTTCATCTAAAAACCGAAACATAGTTTGTATGGAATTTTTAGCATAAAATTGTTCAAAAATCCATTCACCTTTATGGTTTTCGTCCTTTAAAACTTTTAAAAAAACTTTGTCATAAAACTTATATTTAGCTTTAAATAGCCCATTTGAAGGAGTGCGCCCTTTTTTTAAATTTTTGATTATTAAAGCGACCTTCTTCTCGGTATGTTTAAAGGAGTAACCAGTACTACCTTTTACCCAACCTCCAGCAGTTCCGATTTTAGTAATTTTTGCTGTGTTGTACTTGTCAAATGGAAAATTGGTCATTGGGATTTGACCCATTTCGGTTTCAATAATTTGATAGTTTTCAATTTTTAAATACTCTTTAATGTATTGTTTTAAGTAACTATCATAAACAGCCTCATTAACTGTATGCTCTGTAAAGTAAGTAAATTCGACTAAAGCTTCACGTTTAGAAAAAGGAAGGACATAGTTAAATGTAGTTTGATTACCGTCTTTTAAACGATAATCCATCATGGTAATAGTGTCGGTCTCAAAACTATCAGTTTCGGTTTTAATTACCCATCCTTTAAAGTGTTGATTAATGGTAATGTAATCTTTTAAATTGGTATTAATAACTTCAGTAATACGACTATCAAATATATGGTCTGCTGTATAATTATTAGAAGTAGTATTTATTAAAACAGTTTTGCCTTCTGTTACAGTAATTACTTTTTCAGTAATAAAACTGATATTTTTATTAAGGTTAAGTTGTGCTTTTGCATCCTTATAAAAATCTAAAGCACGTATGGTTTTATAAGTATAAGGGGTTAAGTCTAATTTAATGTTTTTTGTCGAAGTAATAACTTTAGCCTTTTGCCATTTTTGATGGGTTATAGCATCCCATTTCCCGTTATCAGTTTCCCAAAAACTCCAAGTTTTATCGTTTACGGTTTTTGTAGAAGGGTCTATTAAAGCAATTTGCTTATTTTTAAAAAAAGAGTCGTTATTTAATGATAAAGCTAGTTGTAATCCAGCTAAACCATTACCAATAATAATATAGTCATAATGCTGTTTGTTAGTCATTAACTATATTATTTTTTAAAATATTTAAACGGTACTAATAGCATTCCAAAGCATTCTCCGTCTTGTTTGCCTAAGTGTTTGTGATGCATTTTGTGTGCTCGTCTAACCCCTTTAGCATACCAATTGTTGGCGTTTCTAAAAAATTTAAAGCGTTGGTGTATAAATATATCATGAACTAAAAAATAAGCTGCACCATAAGCCATTATGCCTAAACCAATAGGTAGGCAATACCAAACATCTTCATAGCTCCAAAGGTAAAAGCATGTCATGCTAACAATAGCATAAAATATAAAAAAGGCATCGTTACGCTCAAACCAACTATCATGGTCTTTATGGTGGTGGTCTTTATGTAAACTCCATAAAAAACCATGCATAACATATTTATGAGTAAACCAAGCCATAAACTCCATAGTAGAGAAGGTTGCTAAAAAAACTAATATCCAATATACTGTTTGCATTATTATAATAAGTTGAGTTGATATTTTACGTAACTACGTGTTAAAAGCTCTGCCTTTTTGTAATTAGGCACTCTTATACGTGTATTTTTAATTTCTAAAGCAGGTGTTTTTTTTAGTTTTTTTAATAATTGGTTGTAATAACGATACGCCATAAATACACCAAACTTAGCTTCAATAGGTAGTTGCTTAATACCTTTTAAGCCTTCTTTAAAGTCGTTTTCGATATCTTGAATTATTGATAGTTTATCTTTTTCTGTTAAATTATTTAAGTCTGTATTAGGAAAATAAGTTCTATCTAACAGCTCATGATCCGCTTTTAAATCTCTTAAAAAATTAACTTTTTGAAAAGCAGAACCTAAAGACATTGCTGAGTTTTTTAGCTTTTGGTATTGTGCATCATCACCCTTAACAAATACTTTTAAACACATTAAACCAACTACATCTGCAGATCCATATATATAGTCATTGTATTCTTGGTCTGTTTCGTATTTATATTTTGATAAATCTAGTCGCATGCTTTTCATAAAAGCATCAACCATATGCTTGTTAATATTACATTTGTGATAGGTATGCTGAAAAGCATTAAGAATTGGATTTAAGCTTATTTTATCTCTTAAAGCAAGCTCTAAATCGTCTTCAAAGCGTTTAAATAACTCTTTTTTATTATAATCATGAAAAGAGTCTACAATTTCATCTGCAAATCTAACAAAGCCATAAATGTTATAAATATCCTGTCTTATAGAGTTGGCTAACATTTTAGTAGCCATAGAAAATGAGGTGCTGTAAGACTTTGTAACAATTTTGCTACAGTCGTAGGACACAGAATCGAATAATGTTTTCATTTTTAAGCGTTATGATGTTTATTAATTAATTCTGCTACTAACTTTCCAGATATTAATGCTGGAGGGACTCCTGGTCCAGGGACTGTTAATTGCCCAGTAAAGTACAGGTTGTTTACTTTTTTACTTTTTAGATTAGGTCTTAAAAACGCTGTTTGTAATAACGTATTTGCCATCCCGTATGCATTACCTTTATAGGAGTTATACTGTTCTATAAAATCATTAACACAAAATGACTCATTAAAGATAATGTTATTTTTAACATCTTGTTTTGTTAGTTTTTCAAAACGGTTTAATATAATATCAAGGTATTGCTCTCTAATTTGAGGGGTGTCTTCTATACCAGGTGCTATTGGTATTAAAAAAAAACCTGTTTCAGAACCTTCAGGAGCCATACTTTTATCTGTCACAGATGGGAAATTTGCATAAAACAATGGGTCTTTAGGCCAAGCTGGATTATCATAAATTTCTTTAGCATGGTTTTCAAAATCAGTATCAAAAAACAGATTATGATGCTGAACATTGTTTAACTTCTTATCAAACCCTATGTAAAATAATAGGGAAGATGGGGCAAAAGTTTTTTTACTCCAATAGTTTTCAGAATATTGTCTGTGTTCTTGGTCTAGTAACGTTTCTGAATGATGATAATCTGCACCACTTAAAATTATATCAAACGCTAATGTTTTATTATTTACAACTATAGATGTTGCTTTTTTATCAGACACATCTATTTTACTAACGTTACTATCTGTTTTTATTAATACTCCTAAGCTTTCTGCTAAAGCAGACATGGCTTTAATTATCTCATACATTCCACCTTTAGGGTGCCATGTGCCTAAACCAAAGTCAGCATAATTCATAAAATTATAAAAAGAGGGTGTTTTGTTTGGTTTAGCACCTAAAAACAAAACAGGAAACTCTAATGTTGAAATTAATTTTGGGTTTTTAAAGTTTTTTCTAACCTCGCTACTTATAGTTTTAAAAAACTGATCTATGCGAGTTATGGTTTCTGGAGTTACTAACTCAAATGGTGATAAACCGGGTTTTAAAACCACTTTATTAATTGCAATATCATAATTTGAAGCAGCTTTATTAATAAACTTTTTTAAAGGGACTGAGCTTCCTTTTTCAATGCGTTCAAACTCTAAACAAATTTTATCAAGTGTATCACCAATAGTGATTTGGTCATCTTTGAAAAATATTTTATAAGCAGGAGACAGTTTGTCTAACTGATAATAATCTGATGTTTTTTTGTTGAAATCTGCAAAAAACTTATTAAAAATATCAGGCATCCAGTACCAACTAGGACCAATATCAAAGGTAAACCCTTCTTTTTTTAATTGTCTGCAGCGTCCGCCAATTGTACTGTTTTTTTCGAAAACGGTCACATTATGTCCTGAGCTTGCTAAATAACAAGAAGCGGACAATGCAGAAAACCCTGAGCCTATTATAGCGATATTTTTACTCATTTTGATGTTAGTTTATAATGTTTGCAATGACGTCCTTAGTAGACATATAGGATTTAATATTTGGATTAGATAGGTCTTTTAAATAAGCAGTTAATCTACCAGATATTATTAATTGGTTGTTAGTGTTTTCTAAAATTTTAGTATGAAAATCTGTTAAATAAGTATCTATATTGTCTTTATCAGGTTTTACTGTAAAGCTGGTAATAAATGTTATTTCATCATATTGCGATTTGATAAACTGTAAACTATCTAAGGGTACACTTTGCCCTAAGTAAATGGTATGTAGTCCATTAGAAATTAGTTTGTAATTTGTAAATAGCAAACCTAGTTCGTGTATTTCATTTTCTGGTAAAAATAATACATAAACTATATTTTTTTCTTTCACCTTTTCTTCAGCATTTTTTAAAGCGTTCTCAATATTGTAAATAAGTTTTTGCTTAATAAGCTCTACAATAAAATGCTCATGTGCTGGTGTAATGGTTTGTGTTTGCCAAAGCATTCCAATTTCATCTAATAAAGGAACAAATACTTTATAAAAAATATCATCAAAAGATAATTGATTAATAAGTTCTTCGTAATTTTTATAAAATAGTGATTGATCAAAATTGAACATTGCCAATTTTAACGAATTGATGTAATGATTATTTGTGTCCTTTTTAGATGCTATAGTCTTAACTAGCTTAGGTACCTCTATAGGGTTAAGCTTTGCTATCTTTGAAATTTTATACCCGTTAGTGTTTAGGTAACTGATATTTAATATTTTTTGAAGACTTCCTAAACTATAATATCTAATGTTAGTATCAGTTCTATTTGGCTCAAATAAATTGTATCTTTTTTCCCAAATTCTAATAGTATGGGCTTTAATCCCAGAGAGATTCTCAAGATCTTTTATGCTAAACTTTGTTTTAATATTGTTCATTGTTTAGCTAAAATAATTAAACAAAATGAATATTTAAGTATAAAGGTTAAACATTTTGAATTAATTAACAATTAGAAGAAAGCAAAAGTGCGCACGAGAAGACTCGAACTTCCATGACTACAAAGTCACTAACCCCTCAAGCTAGCGCGTCTACCAATTTCGCCACGTGCGCAAATTTTAAATAAAAGACAAAAAAAAAGCTAAGCAAATGCTTAACTTTTTTTGTGACCAGACTGGGGCTCGAACCCAGGACCATCTCCTTAAAAGGGAGATGCTCTACCAACTGAGCTATCTAGTCATTAAAACATATTTTACTAATTTGTAACAAGTACAAAATTAGTATTTTTAAAGTTAAACTATTGCTTAACTTTTAGTGACCAGACTGGGGCTCGAACCCAGGACCATCTCCTTAAAAGGGAGATGCTCTACCAACTGAGCTATCTAGTCATTTGTTTAAACGAGGGTGCAAATATAAAAGCTTTTATTAATAATACAAGGCTAATTTTGATTTTTTTTTTGTTTTTTTGCTTCGTAATTTTCTATGGTTTTAATAATCAATTTGTAAGCTCAAAAATGAATTTAATTTTAATAGGATATATGGCTTCTGGAAAGTCAACTATTGGTAAAAAAATATCAAAAATAATGGATTTTGACTTTATAGATCTGGATGATTATATCGAAAAAAATGAAAATCTAAGTGTTCGTGAAATATTTAAAACAAAAGGAGAGATTCATTTTAGAAAATTAGAGCAGTCCTATTTAAAAAAACTAACTAAAATATCTAATAAAACCATTATATCGTTAGGTGGTGGTACACCATGTTTTTATGATACTATGACATGGTTAAATAATTTAGATAGTTTTAAAACAATTTATTTAAAAACAAACCTAGATATACTTACGGATAGACTTTTTTTAGATAAATCTAGACCATTAATAAGTCATCTTAATACCAAAGAAGAATTAAAGGATTTTATTGCTAAGCATTTATTTGAGCGTTCCTACTATTACAATCAAGCAAGTATTGTTATAGAGTCTACTACTTCTCAGGAAGAAACAATAAATAATATTTTATATAAGCTAATTTAAATAAGCCTTCCAGTCCTTGCCTTCTAAATCTACTTGGACATGCTCATGTAAGGATGTGGATAAGGAAATACCCTTATAATCTGCCTTTACAGGGAATTTTTTATGGTTTCTGTTAACTAATACAGCAGTTTTGAATTGTTTTAAAGGCACTTCTAAAAAATGTTTAACACAATATATTAATGTCGTACCTGAATTTAATACATCATCAATTAAAACAACTGACTTTTCTTGATAATCGTTAGCTTTTAATGATGTTTTTATAGGTGTTCTCGGATTTTTTTTATCAATAGATATTTTGCAAAGTATAGGAGTTATTGGAGAAATTTTAGATAGTATAGTTTTTAATTTTTTAGCAAGAATATATCCATTAGTATCAATTCCAGCTAGAATAACTACTTCCTCATTAATGTTAGCTTCATAAATTTGATAAGCAATACGTCTTAACTTATTATTAATTGCATTTGAATCTAAAATTATGTCTTTCAATACACTCATATTATTGTTCGTTTTCTGCGTTTAAATTATCTAAATCTCTTCTGTCTTTTTTAGTTGGCCTACCAACACCTTTTTTTCTGTAGTAATCTTTAGCTAATTTAAGCATTTCTTGTGCTTCAAAAGCAGATTTAGGAGTATTATCAACACGATAGATATCAACAAGTTTTGCACCAACTCTATTAGGAGGGATGTCTAACACGGTTATTTTATAGTTTACTTGGTCTTTTCTAAGTTCAATTTTATCTGTAGGATAAACTTCTCGGCTTGGTTTTGCAACAGCACCATTAACTTTAATATGTCCTTTTTTGCAAGCGGTAGTCGCTATACTTCTTGTTTTAAAATGTCTAACACACCATAAATACTTATCTACTCGCATATTAATTATCTAAAATTGACGTTAAGGTTATTGTGCAAAATTATATTAAAATGTATCTTGCACATCAAAAATAAGAATAATGAAATTAAGAAAAATCACTTTTGCACTTTTATCTGTTTTAGTTACCGCATTTTCTTGTGGTCCAGATGATGAAGATTCCTTCACTTTTACACCAAGAGACAGGCAAGAGGTTTATGATGAGAATATTGCAGATATTGAAGCATTTTTAACTACTCATACTTATAATTACGACGAGTTTGATTTTGCAAACCCATACTCTTTACCAAATGATACTTTTAAAATTGTTTTTGATACTATAAGCGCAGACAATAATAATCTTGACGCTATCCCTTTAATGGATAGACCAGAATTATTAAGTAAAACAGTTACGCAAAATAATGTGGACTATAAATTGTACTATTTAAGCTTAAGAGAAGGTTTGGGACAAGCAACACACCCATTAGATGCTGTTAACGTAACTTACGAAGGAACTTTGTTAAACGGAAATCTATTTGATAGTGCAGATGTTGATGGTATTACTTTTAACCTGTCCTCTGTAGGGTCTTCTTTTGGAGTAGTTGATGGTTTTAGAGAAGCTTTAGTTGAATTTAGAATGCGTGATGGTTATACTGAAAATGGTGACGGAACAACAACAAATCATAATTTTGGTTTAGGAGCTGTATTTATACCTTCAGGTTTAGGATATTTCTCGACAGGAACTGCATCTATACCTAGTTATACTCCAATAGTATTTAAATTTGGATTATTAACAAGAATTAATACAGATTATGACCTAGACTTAATTCCTTCTAATATAGAGGATTTAGATGGTGATGGTAATGGTGTTAATGATGATACTGATGGTGACGGTGTACCAAACTTTATTGATAATGATGATGATAATGATGGTGTATTAACTAAAAATGAGATTATTAAGAAAACATATACTGTTGATACTAATTTAGGAGAGACAGAGCCTGTTTATGCTTCTAACGAGTATGAAATTTACCGAAATAATAATTCAGGAGTAATTACAATTAAAACTATTACATTAGAAGATTCTGATGCTAATGGGACACCAGATTATTTAGAAGATAATATTACTATAAGTTACGATAACTAATTTAAAGTCTATTAAAAAAAAAGAGCCACTTTTATTAAGTGGCTCTTTTTTTTATAACATAATTGACAGGCTTAGAATTAGTTGTTCTGGCCTAGTGTCTAACCTATTGGGATTAGTTGTGCTTATATTATTGTTTATTATAGTAGCTTCATTGTCTTTAAAACCTCTTTCGTAACGCAGATCTATACCTATTTTATCTAAACTAAAACTTATACCAAAGTTTAATCCAACTGTAAAATCTTCTTCAATTGTATCTATAGTTGCATTTTCAAATTCACTATCTATTAGATATTGTATTGATGGACCTCCAAAAACACTAATTGGCCCAACTATTTTTACACCTAATAATAGTGGAGCATCAATTTTTTTTAAATCAAATGCACCAGCATCATAATTACTTTTTGTTATGGTGTATACTAATTCTGGTCTAAAATAAAACTTGTTACCTATTTTACCAAAGACACCTAAATGATAACCTATGTCTCTATCTGGATTTTGATAATTATTAGAAATAGATTCAAAATAATCTCCATTTCCATTATAATTAATTCCGCCTTTAAAGCCAAAACCACTTTCGGTTTGAGCAAAAATAAATGTTGAAAATAGCAATGTAGCAATTGATGTTAAAATTAACTTTTTACTTACATCGTTGTTTCGCCATAAGTCTCCTTGAATTGTTTTTAAAATTTTCATAATTGATGTTTTTTGATGGACACATGTTATAACGAAAATTATGCCAAGATATTTTGATTTATGATTTACAATTAGTTCTATAAAACGAAAAAAGCGTTTAAAACAAATTGCTTTAAACGCTTTAATATTGAAAAATCTATTTTATTTTCTTTCTATAACTTTTTCAGCTGCTTTTACAATTGCGTCAGCATTTAAACCATATTTTTCCATTAATTGAGCAGGAGTTCCTGACTCTCCAAATGTATCGTTAGTAGCGATAAACTCTTGTGGTGTTGGTTGGTGCTGTGATAAAACACGTGCAATACTTTCTCCAAGACCTCCTAAATGATTATGTTCTTCAGCGGTTACAATACATTTTGTCTTTTTAACCGACTCGATTATTGCGTTAGCATCTAAAGGTTTTATAGTATGTATATTAATAACTTCAGCAGAGATGCCTTTATCATTTAAAGTTTTTGCAGCTTCTAAAGCTTCCCAAACTAGATGACCTGTTGCAACAATTGTTACATCGGTTCCTGACTGTAAATGTAATGCTTTACCAATTTCAAAAGTTTGATCTTCTGGCGTAAAGTTAGCTACTTTTGGTCGTCCAAAACGTAAATAAACCGGACCTTGGTGCTCTGCAATTGCTATTGTAGCTGCTTTAGTCTGATTGTAATCACATGGATTAATAACAGTCATACCTGGAAGCATTTTCATTAATCCAATATCTTCAAGTATTTGGTGTGTAGCACCATCTTCACCTAAAGTTAAACCTGCGTGAGACGCACATATTTTAACGTTTTTATCAGAGTACGCAACACTTTGTCTAATTTGATCATAAACACGACCGGTAGAGAAGTTAGCAAAAGTACCTGTAAATGGTATTTTACCTCCAATAGTTAAACCTGCAGCTAAACCAATCATGTTAGCTTCAGCAATTCCTACTTGAAAAAAACGTTCTGGATGATTCTTTTTAAAGTCATCCATTTTTAAAGAACCTATTAAATCTGCGCAAAGTGCTACAACATTTTCGTTAGTTTTTCCTAATTCGGTTAAACCGTCTCCAAAACCTGATCTTGTATCTTTACTTCCTGTATTTGTATATGTTTTCATTTTGTCTTAATTCAAGTTGATTAATAGTCGCCTAAAGTTTCAGGGTTTTGCTCTAATCCAATAGCTAATTGCTCGTCATTAGGTGCTTTTCCGTGCCAAGCGTGAGTATGCATCATAAAATCTACACCATTACCCATTACGGTTTTAAGTAATACACAAACAGGTTTTCCTTGTCCTGTTAGGCTTTTTGCTTTAGCCATACCTTTTAAAATGGCTTCAATATTGTTTCCTTCTTCAATATCTACAACAGTCCAACCAAAAGCTTCAAATTTTGCTCTAAAACTTCCCATTGGTAAAACATCATCTGTAGAACCATCAATTTGTTGTCCGTTTAAATCAATTGTAGCAATAATATTATCTACTTTATTTCCAGAAGCATACATTATAGCTTCCCAATTTTGACCTTCTTGCATTTCTCCATCACCATGTAAGCTATAAACTAAATGGTTGCAACCGTTTAATTTTTTAGCTTGTGCAGCACCTAAAGCTACACTTAAACCTTGTCCTAAAGATCCTGATGCAATTCTAACTCCTGGTAAACCTTCATGGGTTGTTGGGTGACCTTGTAACCTAGTGTTAATTAATCTAAAAGTGTTTAATTCTTCTACTGGGAAATATCCAGACCTAGCTAAAACGCTATAAAACACTGGAGAGATATGTCCATTAGATAGGAAAAAAAGATCTTCGCCGATACCATCCATATCAAATCCTTCTTTTCTGTCCATTATGTCTTTATATAATGCTACAAAAAATTCTGCGCATCCTAAAGAACCTCCTGGATGACCAGAGTTTACTTTGTGTACCATACGTAAAATATCTCTACGTACTTGCGTGGTTAAATCTTCTAATTGTTGTATGCTTGCCATGTTTTATGGGTTAATTAATTTGTTTCAAAATTAGTTTTTTAATACTCCTTTACAAAGATAGAAAGCGGACAGTTATTAACGAAATAGGTCAATTTCTTAACAATTGAAACTTTTTGTAAAAAGTATTAACATTTTTTTCAATTTTAATAACTATTTAAGACCCTTTGCATATTTCTTATATATATTTGCTAGCTGAAGATTTAAGAGATACAATGACTTTCGATTTAAAAGCAAAAGACACACAAAGTAACGCTAGAGCAGGAGTAATAACAACAGATCACGGTAAAATAGAAACACCTATTTTTATGCCAGTAGGAACTGTTGGCTCTGTAAAAGGAGTGCACCAAAGAGAGCTTAAAGATGATATTAATCCTGATATTATATTAGGTAATACTTATCATTTATACCTAAAACCTCAAATTGATGTTTTAGAAAAAGCTGGTGGATTACATAAATTTATGAATTGGGATAGAAATATTTTAACCGATTCAGGAGGTTATCAAGTGTACTCTTTATCAGGAAACAATAAAATTAAAGAAGAAGGGGTTAAGTTTAAGTCCCACATTGACGGAAGTTACCATACATTTACACCAGAAAACGTAATGGAAATCCAACGTAGTATTGGTGCCGATATTATTATGGCTTTTGATGAATGTACACCCTACCCATGCGATTACAATTACGCAAGACGATCAATGCATATGACACATCGTTGGTTAGAGCGTTGTATTACACATTTAGAAAAAACACCTTTAAAATACGATTATTCGCAAGCGTTTTTCCCTATAGTACAAGGTAGTACTTATAAAGATTTGCGTAAACAATCTGCAGAATATATTGCAGGTGTTGGAGCAGAAGGAAATGCTATTGGTGGTTTGTCGGTTGGAGAGCCAGCAGAAGAGATGTATGCAATGACAGAGGTTGTTACTGACATACTACCATGGGACAAACCACGTTATTTAATGGGAGTTGGGACACCAATTAATATATTAGAAAACATAGCTTTAGGTGTAGACATGTTTGACTGTGTTATGCCTACTCGTAATGCTAGAAACGGGATGTTGTTTACAGCCCACGGATCTATAAATATCAAAAACCTTAAATGGCGTGATGATTTTTCTCCAATTGATGAAATGGGGATTACATTTGTAGATACCGAATATAGTAAAGCTTATTTACGTCATTTGTTTAATGTAAATGAGTTGTTAGGTAAGCAAATAGCAACAATACATAATTTAGGTTTTTATTTATGGTTGACTAGAGAAGCTAGAAAACATATTATTGCAGGAGATTTTAGAGCATGGAAAGATAAAATGGTTAAACAAATGAATAATCGTCTATAAGTGAAAATATTAGACTGGTACATATTAAAACGTTATTTACTAACATTTGCGGTCATGCTGCTGTTGTTTATACCAATTGGTATAACAGTGCATTTGGCTGAAAAAATAGGTAAAATATTAGAAAACAATGTGCCTTTCGGCGAAGTCATGCAGTACTTGTTAGACTTTACCATTTATTTCGCTCATTTATTATTCCCTTTGTTTTTATTTTTATCAGTGATTTGGTTTACATCAAAACTAGCAAACAATACAGAAATTGTTGCTTTTTTAAGCTCAGGGGTATCCTTTTCACGTTTTTTAAGACCGTATTTAATAGGTGGGGTAATTGTAGCGTTACTGTCTATTGTTTTAGGGTTGTATTTAGCACCAAATGCCAGTAAAGGCTTTAATAACTTTAAGTATAAATACCTTTCTGGGAAAAAAGACACTAATAATACTAATGTCTTAAAACAGATTAATGACAAAGATATTATTTACGTTACTAGTTTTGACACCAAAAATAACACAGGGGTTAATTTTACTTTAGAGCATTTTGAAGCTGGTAAAATGACTTATAAAATCAGTGCATCAAATATCAGATACCTAGAAGAAGATTCTGTTTATATACTTCGTAACTATTTTAAAAGAACTATTGGCGAAAACGATGATGTCCTAGATATTCAAAGAAGAAAAGACACAATATTTTCATTTGATCTTGAAGATTTAACACCAGAAAGTTACATTGCCGAAACACTACGTTATGGTGAGTTGGTTAGATTTATTGATAGAGAAGAAAAACGTGGCTCTAAGCATATTGGTCGTTATAAATTAGCTAAATATCAAAAATGGAGTTTACCAGTTTCTGTATTTATTTTAACAATTATTGCAGTTGCTGTTTCTTCAAGAAAACGTCGAGGTGGTATGGGGGTAAATTTAGCATTCGGGATTTGTATTGCCATGATTTTTGTCTTCTTTGATAAGATTTTCGGGACTTTGGCTTCGCAATCAGATTTTTCTCCTTTATTAGCTGTTTGGTTTCCAAATATAATTTTTGGAGTCTTAGCTATTTTCCTCTTACGAAATGCAAAACGATAAATTAAAAAATTATTTCCACTTACATTTTCTAGTATTTATTGCTGGTTTTACAGCTATTATCGGAAAATTAATAACAATTAATGCTGTTAGTTTAGTTTGGTACAGGATGTTAATAGCTACAGTTTTAATGTTTGCATACATCAAGATCGCTAAAGTTAATATTTCAATAACAAAAAAAGCGTTAGTAAAATTAGCCTTTGCAGGAATTATAATAGCATTACATTGGATTACCTTTTTTGGCGCCATTCAAGTTTCTAATGCTTCAATTGCATTAGCAATGTTTTCTACAGGTGCCTTTTTTGCGTCGTTTATAGAGCCTATTATATACAAACGTAAAATAATTGGTTATGAGATTGTTTTTGGTTTAATTGTAGTTTTAGGAGTTTATTTGATAGTAAAAAGCGAATTTAAATATATTGACGGAATGATATTGGGTATTATTTCGGCATTTTTATCGTCATTGTTTGCAGTGCTTAATGGAAAATTTTTAGAAGAGCATTCTGCAACAAAAATCTCGTTTTACGAGTTTATAAGTGGGGTGTTTTTTATTTCAGTCTTTATATTAATTTTTGGTGAAGGTTTTAATGTAAATCATTTTAATATATCACTATCGGATGGGTTATGGTTGTTTTTGTTAGCCTCTGTTTGTACTGCTTATGCATTTATAGCTTCTGTTTATGTTATGAGGTTTATTAGCCCATATACTGTAGTCTTGACTTATAATTTAGAACCTATTTACGGAATAATACTAGCTTTAATTATATTTCCAGAGTCAGAGACTATGTCTCCTTCGTTTTATATTGGTGCTTTTATTATTTTAAGTGTAGTTTTATTGAATGGTATACTTAAAAATTGGAAAAAAATTAAGAAAAATAAAATCAAACAAACTAATTGATTATCAAATTTTAACGTTAAAATCTGCTCATTTTAATTGAAATCTTAAAATTTGACCTAAAAAAAATGTAATTTTGCAACCTAACAAATAAACAAAACTATCATTCCCTATGGAATATTTAGAATTTGAATTACCGATTAAAGAGCTAGAAGAACAACTAGATAAGTGTCAAATTATTGGAGAGGAAAGTGATGTAGATGTGACACAAACCTGCAAGCAGATTGAAAAAAAGCTAGTAGCAACAAAAAAAGAGATATACAAAAATTTAACTCCTTGGCAACGTGTACAAATGTCACGTCATCCAAATAGACCATATACATTAGACTATATTAATGCAATATGTGGTGAGTCTTTTTTAGAACTTCATGGAGACAGAAGTTTTAAGGATGATAAAGCAATGATTGGTGGTTTAGGAAAAATTGGAGACCAAAGTTTTATGTTTATTGGTCAACAAAAAGGATATAATACCAAAACTAGACAATATCGTAATTTTGGTATGGCTAACCCTGAGGGCTACCGTAAAGCGTTAAGATTAATGAAATCTGCCGAAAAATTTGGTATTCCTGTCGTAACGTTTTTAGATACTCCTGGTGCTTATCCTGGTTTGGAAGCTGAAGAGCGTGGACAAGGAGAAGCTATCGCTAGAAATATCTTAGAAATGACCCGTTTAAAAGTGCCAATTATTACAATTGTAATAGGTGAAGGTGCTTCAGGTGGAGCTTTAGGTATTGGAGTAGGTGATAAAATTATGATGCTAGAAAACACATGGTATTCTGTTATATCTCCAGAATCTTGTTCTTCAATACTATGGAGAAGTTGGGAGTATAAAGAGTTAGCTGCAGAAGCATTAAAGTTAACACCTGTCGACATGAAAAAGATGAAAATTGTTGATGATATCATTAAAGAGCCTCTTGGTGGTGCACACTCTGACAGAGAGAAGACTTTTAAAACGGTTACAGAAGCTATTATTACTGCTTATGATGAGTTTAAAAACTTATCACCAAAAGATTTAGTAAATAATCGTATAGAAAAATATTGTGAAATGGGAGTTTTTAAAGGCTAGTCCTTATAAAACCATTTGCTAACAAAATCTGAAGTTAACGCTTCAGGTTTTTTTTATGCTTATTAACAAAAAAAATGACTTATTAACAATATAATTGTTGATGACATGTTAAGATTGAGTAACTTTGTAATACAATATTTCTTAACAATTTATTTACTTTCGCTGAGTCTAAAATCAGTTTTATTTTTCACTGATTTTAATTAAAAATATATTCAAGAAGCATTAAGTTTTTACTTAAAAAATTATATTCAATAAATGAAGCAACCCAATCAAATAAAAGGCTATCAAGTTGACAGGAGCACTATAATTAACCTTGAAAAAGGGAAGATTCCACCACAAGCTTTGGATTTGGAAGAAGTAGTACTTGGTGCTATGATGATTGACAAAAAAGGGGTTGATGAAGTGATTGATATTTTAAGTGCTGATGCATTTTATAAAGAGGCGCACCAACATATTTTTGAAGCTATCTTTATGTTGTTTCAAGAAAGTCAACCTATTGACTTATTAACAGTTTCAACACAATTAAAGACAAATTCAAAATTAGATTTAGCAGGTGGAGATTTTTACTTAATTTCCTTAACACAAAAAGTGTCTTCTTCTGCCCATATCGAGTTTCACGCTCGTATTATTTTACAAAAATACATTCAGCGTAGTTTAATAAAAATTTCTTCTGAAATTATTGAAGAAGCTTACGATGAAACTCAAGATGTATTTGATCTTTTAGATAAAGCAGAATCTAGACTTTATGAAGTCACACAAGGAAACATAAAAAAATCTAGTGAAACTGCTCAAGATTTAGTAATTCAAGCTAAAAAGAAGATTGAAGAAATCTCTAAAAAAGAGGGGATGAGTGGGGTGCCTTCTGGTTTTAATAAACTAGATAAACTAACTTCAGGTTGGCAAGAAAGTGATTTGATTATTATTGCAGCACGTCCAGGTATGGGTAAAACAGCTTTTACCTTGACTATGGCTAGAAACGTTGCAGTAAATTCTAATATTCCTGTAGCCTTTTTCTCTTTAGAGATGGCTTCTGTACAACTAATTACACGTTTGATATCTAGTGAAACAGGATTGTCCTCAGAAAAATTAAGAACAGGTAAACTTGAGAAACACGAGTGGGAACAGCTTAACGTTAAAGTAAAAGCTTTAGAAAAAGCACCATTATTTATTGACGATACACCATCTCTTTCTATATTTGATTTACGTGCAAAAGCTAGACGTTTAGCTTCTCAGCATGGTATTAAAATGATTATGATTGATTATCTTCAATTAATGACAGCAGCTGGATCTGGTGGTAACCGGGAACAAGAAATTTCTACAATTTCTAGAAACTTAAAAGCACTAGCTAAAGAATTAAGTGTCCCTGTAATTGCATTATCACAATTATCTCGTGCGGTAGAAACACGTGGAGGAAGTAAAAGACCTTTATTGTCTGATTTACGTGAATCTGGAGCGATTGAGCAAGATGCTGATATTGTAAGTTTTATTTACAGACCAGAATATTATAAAATTGACGAGTGGGATGACGAAGAGCGTTCTCCAACTGAAGGTCAAGGAGAGTTTATCGTAGCTAAACACCGTAACGGAGGTTTAGAAAGTATCAGACTTAAGTTTATCGGACATTTAGGTAAGTTTGATAACCTAGATGATTTTGATACCCCTTTTGGGCAAGAGTTTCATAGTAAAATGAATGCTGCTGCAAACGATAATACTTTTGCACCAGATAATTTTCCAACTGCAAATGATGCTTTTGGTGCTCCTGAAGAGGATGATAATGACGTTCCTTTTTAATACAACAACTTATTATTTAAATGGATAAATTAAAAACAACAAACTATTTACTTTTGGTAATTGTAATTCCAATAATCTTTTACTTACTAAAAGTACTTTCATTTATATTTGTACCGCTTGTTTTTTCAATGTTTATAGCATTGTTGTTTTTACCATTAATGCGATTTTTACGTAAACGCAGATTACCTAAGTCAGTTAGTGTTTTTATTGTATTAATTCTAATTGCATTAGGCGTTAAGTTTGGGGTAGAATTAGTTAAATTATCAAGCAAAGAAATTTTAACTTCAGATTCTCAATTTTTTACTAAGGCACAAGATAAAATAAACCTATTAGTTGGTAACGTAGAAGGTTTTTTTGGGATCCAGAAAGTAGAAGAAACTAAATCTTTAACTAGACTTTTAAATAAAGATGCATTACTTAGCAATCTATCTCCGACTTTAAGTTTTGTTAGTAAATTTTTAACCGCATTATTAATGACTACCTTTTTTGTTGTGCTTTGGTTAGCAGAATCAATTAATGTAGAACAGTTAATAAATAAAACCATTTTAAAGAAAAAACACACGTCTATAAAAACCTTTATGAAGATTGAAAAAGACTTGATTAAATTTATAAAAGTTAAATTTTTAGTCAGTTTTTTAACAGGAGTATTTACAGGGTTGGCCTGTTATTTCTTTGATGTTAGTTTCCCTATTTTTTGGGGATTATTTGCGTTTCTAATTAACTTTGTTCAGATGGTTGGCTCATTCATAACCGTCATTTTACTCTCAATATTTGCATTTGTAGAGCTTGAAACTTCAAGTAAACTATTATTATTCATATTATCTATTACAGGGACACAAGTCTTGTATGGTAGTATTTTAGAACCAATATTTATGGGTAAATCATTTTCCATAAATGTTATTGCTGTTTTAGTTATGCTAATGTTTTGGGGCTTTATTTGGGGGATACCTGGCTTAATTATGGCTATTCCAATAACCGTATTTATTAAAATTATACTAGAGCAGTTTCCTAAGACAAAAATTATTTCAGATTTACTCTCAGGTTCATCTAGTTAATTTAATACTTTTCCTTTTTTAAAAGTTGGTTTTTTAAGTATCTTTCAATTTATAAAATCACGTGTTTAAATGAGACAGTATGTAGTATTATTAGTTTTGTTACTTTTTGTAACGCAGTCCTTTGCTTCTTATATACTTATACCTATGGATGCAGATACTCAAAAAAATCATTTAAAAGCATATGGTATTACCTATTGGAGCCTAGAAAAAGACGTAAAAGTTAAATGGTTATTAAATTATAGAGGAGGCTCTTTTTTGTTACCAAATAGCGAGTCTATACAAAGAGAATGTAAAATTAGAGGTGTAAGTTTTGAAATTATATCAGATTCCAAAACTCAGCAAATTTTAGAAGAGATTGCAAGTCCAAGTAAAAACATGGAAGCTGTTGTTTTAGAAAAAGCACCCAGAATAGCAGTCTATTCACCAAAAAGCAAATTACCATGGGATGATGCAGTGACAATGGTATTAAGTTATGCCGAAATCCCTTACGAAACTATTTATGACGAAGAAGTATTAAAAGATGAGCTTTTACTTTATGATTGGCTACACCTACATCATGAAGATTTTACTGGCCAATTTGGAAAATTCTATGGGAGATATCGTCAAGCAGCTTGGTATATTCAAGAAAAAAAAGATGCTGAAGCTTTAGCTACAAAGTTAGGCTATAGTAAGGTGTCAGAAGAAAAGCTTGACGTTTCACTTAAAATTAGAGACTATGTAGTTGGTGGGGGCTTTATGTTTGCAATGTGTAGTGCTACAGAGAGTTTTGATATTGCTTTATCTGCAGAAGGTGTTGACATATGCGAGCCTATGTTTGACGGTGATGCAAGTGATGCTAACTACCAATCAAAAATAGATTTTTCAAAAACTTTTGCATTTAAAGATTATACTTTAGAGCGTAGTCCGACGGTTTATGAGTTTTCTAGTATTGACATGACCATGAAACGAAAGATACCTAAAGAAACCGATTATTTTTCTTTAATGGATTTTTCAGCAAAATGGGACCCAATTCCAACTATGTTATGTCAAAATCATACTGCATTAGTCAAAGGTTTTATGGGACAAACCACCTCTTTTACCAGAGACCAAATCAAGTCAAATGTATTGGTAATGGGAGAAAACAAAACTAATGGAGAAGCTAAATACATACATGGTATTAAAGGTAAAGGCTTTTTTACATTTTATGGAGGACATGACCCAGAAGACTATACTCATCAAGTTGGAGATCCAAAAACCGAGCTAGAGTTACATCCAACATCACCAGGGTACAGACTAATTTTAAATAATGTTTTATTTCCAGCTGCCAAAAAGAAAAAACAGAAGACTTAATATGAAATATTTTTTTCTCTGTTTACCCTTTTTATTATTTCATTTATCATTTTCTCAAAATGACGCCATTTTAGATTTTGGTCAGAATTTAATTTATAAAAATAAGTTAGATGAAGCTATTATTTACTACAAGAAGCATTTAATTAAACCTGATAGTAAAAAACAAGAAATAAAACTGTTTCTAGGGTTAGCAGACGTTTATAAATTAAAATTAGATTATAGAAATGCAAATAATAATTACGTTAAGTCCTATAATGAAATAATCAAATTAAAAGACAAACAGTTAGAGTTTTTGTACTATGTAAAAAAAGCAGAATTTTTCAGGAAGAGATCAATATATATTGAAGCTGTATCTCAATTAGATAAAGCAGCAATGATTTTAAAGGAAAATAAGATTGAGGATATATACTTATCTAAATATTATAATCGTAAGGCTGCACTTTTTACAGAGTATTATCATATACAAGATTCGACAATTTTTTATGCAAATAAATCACTGTATTTAGCAAAAAAAATAAAGGACAAAGATAATGTGTTTTATTCTTTACTAGAGATTGCAGGTGTCTATGAACGTAAAAAAGATTATAAAACTGCAATACGCTACTTAGAAGAAATAATTCAATTTGCAAAAAGTAATAATATGCAGCAACAGGAAGCTGATGCCTACATAAGTTATATTATGGCTTTAGCTAGAAATAATCAATTAAAAAAAGCATTAGATGTAGCTTTATATGCGGCTAATTTTTCTAAAATAAATAATTTATTATATAATGAAATAATCTTTAATGAGAATATTCAAAACTTATATTTTAGACTAAACAATACAGAAAAAGCTTACGAGTATCTAAGATACAGACTAGAGCTTACTACAAAGTATGATGAAGTACAAAAAGAAGAATTATTATTAAATGTAGAAGCAAAGTACAAACTAGCAGAGAAAGAAAATCAAATTAAAATAAATAAACTTGAAATTGAAAACCAAAATAAAGCTTTGGCATCAAGTAAAACAAAGCTATATATTATTATTGGTTTGTTTTTAATAACTATTATAGGAATCTTATTGATTGCTTACTTTTTAAGAAAATCTAAAGAAGATAACAAGCAATTAAAGGCCTTATCAAAAGAAAATGAATTTTTATTAAGTGAAGCCAATCACAGAATTAATAATAATTTACAGCTGGTGGTAATACTTATATTAGATCAACTAAAAAAAGCATCAGATACAGAAAGTATACAATTAAAAAACATATTAACTAAAGTGGAATCGATTTCAACATTGCACAAACACCTTTATAAAAGCAATGACAAAAATAAAATTGATGTATCAAATTACTTAAACGATGTTAAAAGTGGTTTTTTCGATATCTTCAAAGAACAAGATATTAAGACCAACTTCAAAGTTGAAGCGGTAGAAATTCCTTCAGATTATGCCATGTATCTTGGATTATTACTAACAGAGTTATTTATAAATTCTATAAAACATGCTTTTGGTAATCAAAAAAATAAAAATATCAATTTTCAATTGGGTCAAATTAATGATGCCTTATCTTTTAACTATTCCGATAATGGTACAACTACTAGTAACCAAGACAATAAACCAAAGCTTATAGACAAGCTTTGCAGACAATTAAAAATCGACTACAAAATTAATACTGAAAGTGGTTTTTCATTTTCATTCGTAACAGAAATAAGTAATGACTAAACAGCAAGAAGCCAAAATTCTCATAGTTGAAGATGATGTTATTATAGCAGAATATATTTCAGAAATCTTACAAGAAGAACATTTTAATACAATTAAAATGGCACACGACTTAGAATTAGCCCTATACGAAATGGAGCAGTTTAAGCCAGATATTATTTTAATGGATATTAATTTAAGTGGCAAAAACACTGGTATAGAGCTCTCAAAAGCCAAAAACAATAATGCTACAGTTATTTTTATAACTGGACAGCAAGATTATACTTTAATGAGTGAAGCTTTAAAAACAAATCCGGATGCCTATTTAACCAAACCTTTAAAACGAGTAGATTTACTAGCTTCTATCAATTTAGCTATGTTTAAAAAGCAATCTCAAACCTTTCAATTTAAAGATGGTTATGACATAATTAGTTTAGATTTTAATGATATTAAATATATAGTAGCAGATGGTAATTATATTAATATTCAAACAATTTTAAAAAGGTATACTATTAGAAAATCGTTAAATACTATTGCAGAAGTGCTGCCTTCAGAAATTTTTAAGCAAACACATAGATCTTATATTGTTAACACTAATAAGGTACAACGTGTTTCAACTAATTATGTAATTATTAATGATGTAGAAATACCATTGTCTAGATCTTTTTCTAAATCTTTCAAGTAGTCATTTACATACTAAATATTGCATTTCAACCCGTATTGTTAACGTTTCATAGATTAAAAGTTAGATTTGGACTACATTTAATTCTAACTAAATTTTTTTATGAAACTAAAATTACTTTTATTTTTTGCTGTACTATTTGCAACTACAGCTTCTGCTCAAACCTTTTCTGTAGGAGGTGTTAATTATTTTGTTATTTCAACGATTAACAATACTGTGGGTGTTACTTCGTCTGCAAGTTATGTAGGCGACTTAATCGTGCCTTCAACGGTTTCAAACGCTGGTGTTAGTTATACTGTAGTTTCAATTTTAGACTCGGCCTTTGAAAATAGCACAACGTTAACTTCAATTACTATTCCTGATACCGTGACTGAAATTAGGAATAATGCGTTTCGATATTGTACAAACTTAACCTCCGTAGATATGGGGGATTCTGTTACAAGTATTGGACAGCTTTCATTTAATGCGTGTTTTAGTTTAACTTCTGTAGTTATTCCTAGTTCGGTAACAAATATTGATATTAATGCATTTTCATTTTGTAATACTTTAACATCGGTTACAGTCGAATGGGCAACACCATTGTCTATAAATAGCAATGTTTTTCAAAACGTTAATATTGGTAGCGCTACTCTTTATGTTCCTGCTGGAACAGTAGCAACTTATCAAACAGCACCAGTTTGGCAAAATTTTGGGACTATTTTACCACCACCACCTGCAACACACTTAAATTTTGATGGATCTAATGATTATATTGAATTAGCAAATGAAGCTAATTTCGATTTTACAAATCAAATGACTGTAGAGCTTTGGGTGCATTCAAACGTGTTGCCTCAACAATGGGATGCTTTAGTCGTTAAAGGAGATGATAGCTGGAGATTACATTTAAATGATTCAGGAACTGTAAATTTTACCTGTAGTGGCGTAACACCTACACAAGAAATTAATTCAACTACAAATATAAACGATGGAAATTGGCATCATATAGCTGCAACTTTAGGTGATAACGCTATTAAGATTTATATAGATGGTATATTAGAAACTCAAGCTACCGCTTCTGGGGTTATTAATAACAATACACAGACGGTGTTAATTGGAAACAATCCAATATATCCTGGGCGTTTTTTTACAGGTAATATGGATGATATTCGTATTTGGAGTGTTGCAAAAACAGCTGATCAAATTAATGCTGGTAAAAATTGCGAATTACAAGGTAACGAAACAGGTTTAGTAGCTTATTACAATTTTAACCAAGGGCTTGATGCAGCAGATAATACTTCTGAAACGACATTAACAGACCATACAGCAAATGCTAATAATGGAACCTTAAATAATTTTACTTTAACAGGAAGTACATCTAACTGGTTAGCAGGTTCTCCTGTAACAACAGGTTCAATAATTCCTTCTGAAGCGACAGTTACCATTCCAGTAACGTATACCCAAAACGATACAGCAAGTCCTTTAACAGCAGCAACAGGTTCTAATGGTACAGGTTTAATGTGGTACACCACAGAAACAGGTGGGACAGGTACAACAACAGCTCCAATACCAGATACATCTACAGTTGGATCAACATCATATTGGGTGTCTAGTACCAATGATAATGGTTGCGAAAGTGAAAGAACAGAAATTGTAGTTAATGTTTATGCTCCTGCAACACATCTTAATTTTGGAGCACCAAATGACTATGTAGATTGTGGTAATGGCCCTAGTTTGCAAATAACAGGTAATACAATTACTTTGGAAGCTTATGTAAATTTTAATTTTTTTGGGGCTACTCCTGCACAAGGAAATATTATAAATAAAGACAACATTTCTGATAATGGTTATATGTTAAGAGCCGGTGGCAATGGTGTTGTAAACTTTGTAATAGGGAATTCTGGTTGGAATGAATTATTCACACCTGAAAACACGATTAGTATAAACCAATGGTATCATATTGCAGGTGTTTATGATGGAATTAATTTAAAAATTTATGTAGATGGAATTGAGGTAGCCTCACAGCCATTATCAGTTAATATTGGAAATGTAACTTCCAATGTAAATTTAGGAAAAGATCCTTACTTTTCAGATAGATATATTGATGCTTCTTTAGAAGATGTACGTATCTGGAATATTGCTAGAACAGCAGAACAAATAAATGGTTCAAAAAATTGCGAATTACAAGGTAATGAAACAGGTTTAGTCGCTTACTACAATTTTAATCAAGGTATTGACGCAGCAGATAATACCTCAGAAACATCTCTATTAGATGCAACATCAAATGCAAATAATGGAACCTTAACAAATTTTGCCCTAACAGGAACGACTTCTAATTGGTTAGCAGGTTCTCCAGTAACAACAGGTTCAATAATTCCTTCTGAAGCAACAGTTACGACTCCGGTAACATATAATCAAGGCGATACAGCAAGCCCTCTAACAGCAACAACAGGTTCTAATGGTACAGGTTTAATGTGGTACACCACAGAAACTGCTGGGACAAGTACAACAACTGCTCCAACACCAGATACGTCTACAGTTGGATCTACATCTTATTGGGTGTCTAGTACCAATGATAGTGGATGTGAGAGTGAGCGATCTGAAATCGTGGTTAATGTCGAGGAAACATTAGGAGTAAATGATTTTAACTTGCTAAGTAATATAACTGTATATCCAAATCCTACTAATGGTGTATTACAAGTTTCTAATAGAAACGGAATAGTTTTGCAACTGTCTATTTATGACATTAATGGACGATTATTGTTAAATAAAACAAGTAATCAAGAAATTAATACAATAGATATTTCGACATTTAGTAATGGAATATATGTATTAAAAATGAGTACTGATTTTGGTGAAATAACTAAAAGAGTAATTAAAAATTAAGTTTTTCTATCATAACTAATTAAAACAGTAGGTAAAACAAACTAAGCATTGAGGGTGTAATAAAAACACCTTTATAGAGCATTTAATCTAAAAAATGTAAGTGCGTTATTTGGTTTATGTCGTTTACCTACATAATAACGTAACTCGTAACATTACTATAAATAATATAGGGTGATTTTTTATTTTAGCACCTATAAAAACAGTTTTTAACCGCTATTAATCAACTGTAAAAGCAGCAAAATCTTTTAAGATTTTGCTGCTTTTTAATTTCCGTTTTATTTGTATAAAGCTATATTATAATTTGAATGACTTTTTTTCTGCCAGCAGTTTATAAATTAGTTTAACTAAATTTATTTTTACGATTAGTATTTTTGTTAACTTACAAAATACAAAATTAAAAGCCATGTCAGCAAAAGACGATATCCTTAAAAAAATTGAAATCCTTATAACCAATCATTTTAAAACACCAGAAGAAGCTTTTGCCTTTTTTGATGAGAATGTAGATGGAAAATTATCAAAATCTGAAATTAAAAATTTACTTCAAGAAGCCAAAATTAGTGGATTTATTCGTGGGCTAATAGCTTCAAAATTAATTGAAGGATATGATAAAGATGGTGATCAATTAATAAGTTGGTCAGAATTTAAAGCAGCAATCGACGAAATTTCTAATTAGATATTAGCTTTTTGAAAAACAAAATAGTTCAATTTTTAAGATTATTACTAACCACTATACTATATTGGTCACTTGCCTTTTGCCTATTTATAATGATACGTTATTATCATGTGGGTGAGGAAGGGGGTAAAGCATTTTCTGGTTTAGACGAAGTGACAATACCTATTACTCAATGGTTAAATTTTGGTGTTTTTGCAGGTGTGATAGTAGGGGTTGTTTATGCAATAGTCGAGTTTCTTTTCGAAAAACTACAGTTAAACAAACAAGCAACTGGTATCGTGATTTTAGAAAAATCATTGATATACTTAGCGATGCTTATTTTATCAACCAACTTAGTTGTTAGTATTATTGAAGTACAAATAGATAGAAACCTTCCAAACGAAACAGGATGGTGGAAAGAAAACAAAGTATTTTGGTTAGTTGTTGGGTACTTTATTATATGTTCACTCATATTTTCCTTTTTAAAAATAGCAAAGGATAATTTTGGAAGAAACGTACTGTTTAATCAATTAATTGGTAAGTATAAAAGACCAAGAGAAGAGAGACGTGTTTTTATGTTTTTAGATTTACAAGGATCTACCACTATAGCAGAACAGTTGGGGCATTTTAAATATAGCCAATTAATACAAGATTGCTTTTACGACTTAAATAGTGTGCTTATTAATTATAGCGCAGAAGTATATCAATATGTAGGGGATGAGGCTGTTTTAAGTTGGACTTTTGATAAAGGTGTTTTAAATAATAATTGTGTTGAATTGTTTTTTAAATTTCAAGAAAGATTACAAAAAAAAGAAAAACCTTATATTAAAAAATTTGGGTTATTACCTAAATTTAAAGCAGGATTGCATGGAGGTAATCTAATAGTTACAGAAGTGGGAACAATTAAAAAAGAAATAGCCTATCATGGAGATGTAATAAATACTGCAGCTAGAATTCAAGGAGAATGTAATACTTATAACGAAAGCCTACTGATCTCTGAGGAGTTATTGCAAAAATTGAATTTAAATAAATACAAGGTACAATCGTTGGGTAATATTCCTTTAAAAGGAAAGGAGGAAGAAGTTAATTTGTTCTCTATAAACAAAAACTAAACAATACTATTAATCAGCTGTTTAATAATAAATTCTACACCGTTTTCATCGTTAGATTTAGTTTTATAATTAGCTATAATTTTCACATTAGGATGTGCATTCTCCATAGCATAGCTAAAATAACCTAGCTTTAGCATTTCCACATCATTATTGTAATCTCCAAAGACCATAGTTTCTTCCGGACTTATATTATATAAGTTTTGAATATGCTGTATAGCATATCCTTTATTAGCAATATTTTCTGAAATATCAACCCAATGATTTGCAGAAACTTTAACCTTAAAATCGGCTTCTAAATGCTTAACTAATGGATAAATATATTTTTCAGAATTTTTCTCGTGGTATAAAGCAATTTTAAAGATGTTTTCCGTTACCCCTTTAATAGTTTCAACTATTTCGTAATTTGAATAATATTCACTT
This sequence comes from uncultured Olleya sp., assembly GCA_947503885.1. Taxonomy (GTDB): domain Bacteria; phylum Bacteroidota; class Bacteroidia; order Flavobacteriales; family Flavobacteriaceae; genus Olleya. The sequence continues at coordinate 306,245 of CANNFD010000004.1, forward strand.
AACAGTCCCATCAACTTTTCAGATTTATTAAGCACATAAGCTTTGTTTTTAGAACAAAAAACAGGATGGACCTCCTTTAAGCTACTAACAAGATTCGATATTTTATCTAAATTTGCTTTTTCAAATGCATTAGAGAGTAACAATTTATCTTGTTTAATTGCTAACGCTCCGTTCTCAGAGACTATAATTATATCATCCTTTATAGGGGCTAGTTTGTCAATCATGCTATAATAAGGTCGTCCACTAGCAGCAACAAATAGAATATTATTAGATTTTAAAATTTTAAATAACTCAAAAAACTCTGCACTTATGTCATGGTTTGAGTTTAGTAAGGTGCCATCTAAATCGGATACTATTAATTTTACTCTATTTAAAGCCATAAGATTTGTTGTAATTAGAGGAGTAAATCTACTTGTAATGATTTAGTATAAACAATATTTATTGTTAAGTTTTAATTAAAAACCATAAAAAAATCCGATTCAATTAAGAATCGGATTTTCTATGTTATAAGCGAAGTATTGTTATACAAATGGCAAAATGCCTTTTATTTTACTTTGTTCACAATTGCTTCAAAAGCATCTGGGTTGTTCATCGCTAAATCAGCTAAAACCTTACGGTTTAATTCGATATTGTTAGCTTTAAGTTTCCCCATAAATTGTGAGTAAGTCATTCCATGTAATCTAGCTCCAGCGTTAATACGCGTGATCCATAATGCACGGAAAGTTCTCTTTTTATTTCTACGGTCTCTGTATGCATATTGCATAGCTTTATCAACCGCGTTTTTTGCTACTGTCCAAACGTTTTTACGACGTCCAAAGTAACCTTTTGCTTGTTTAAGCACCTTTTTTCTTCTGGCTCTTTTGGCAACAGAATTTACTGATCTAGGCATAATTTTAATGTGTTTTGTAGTAGGCGGTTAAATATAATTAACGCTTTATATAGGCCTAACTCCAGGGTTTATAAATAATTTTTAACCAATTAAGGTAATGTTACTTTAAACGTAGCATTACTTTAATATTGTTCTCATCCGCTTTGTGTACCAAACCGTCATGAGTTAACTTAAGCTTACGCTTTTTAGACTTCTTTGTTAAGATGTGACTCTTAAAAGCGTGCTTTCTTTTAATTTTACCAGTACCAGTAAGCTTGAAACGCTTCTTAGCACTAGATTTTGTTTTCATTTTAGGCATTTTGTTTCCTAGTTTTAATTATTTCGCTTATAATATCGTTGTCCTTAATAAAGGATAATACTTACTTTTTAGGAGCAATAAACATGGTCATACGTTTTCCTTCAAGTCTTGGCATTTGTTCTACTTTTCCAAATTCTTCCAAATCTTGAGCTAAACGTAATAATAATATTTGTCCTTGCTCTTTAAACACAATTGATCGCCCTTTAAAGAAAACAAAAGCTTTTAACTTTGCACCTTCTTTTAAGAATTTCTCGGCGTGTTTCTTTTTAAACTCGTAATCATGATCATCTGTTTGAGGACCAAATCGAATTTCTTTGATAACAACTTTTGTAGCCTTGGATTTTAATGCTTTTTCCCGCTTCTTCTGTTCATAAAGAAACTTCTTGTAATCCATTATTTTACATACAGGCGGATCTGCTTTTGGCGAAATTTCTACCAAGTCAAGTTCTTGCTCTCTTGCAAATTCTCTTGCCTCTTTTGTGGTATAGATTCCTACTTCAACATTTTCTCCAACTAGACGCACTTTTTCTGCTCTAATCTTACCGTTAATGTTGTGCTGATCTTCCTTAATGATTCTTGCCGGACCTCTTGATCTTTTTCTACGTATTGCTATGACTTATATATTTTAGTTAAACTTAATTTTAAAATTGCTTTTTTGTCTTATTTATCTCTGTTTTAACAATTTCTGCAAAGGTATCTACACTAATCGTGCCTAAATCTTCACCGCCATGTTGTCGTACAGATATCTTGTTTTCATTCTCCTCTTGTTCTCCAATGATAATCATATAAGGCGTTTTGTTCATTTCAGCCTCTCTAATTTTCTTACCAATTGTCTCACTACGGTTGTCAACCGTTGCGCGAATTTCGTGATTTTCTAGCAAAGTTAAAACTTTTTCACCGTATTTCTCATATTTCTCACTAAGAGTTAGTACAGAAACTTGATTTGGCATTAACCAAAGAGGAAAATTTCCTCCTGTGTGTTCCAGTAAAATTGCAATAAAACGTTCCATACTTCCAAAAGGAGCACGGTGTATCATAACCGGTCTGTGAGTCTCATTATCACTACCTTTATATGTAAGCTCAAAACGCTCTGGTAGGTTATAATCTACTTGAATAGTACCAAGTTGCCACTGTCTACCCAATGCATCTTTAACCATAAAATCTAATTTTGGGCCATAAAAAGCAGCTTCACCAGTTTCTATAACATAATTTAAATTTTTATCTTTTGCTGCATTGATAATTGCTTGCTCAGCTTTATCCCAGTTTTCTAGACTTCCAATATATTTCTCTGGTTTTTCAGGATCACGTAAAGAGACTTGTGCAGTAAAGTTTTCAAAACCTAAAGATCCAAAAACATATAAAACTAAATCAATTACATCTTTAAACTCTTTATCTAGCTGATCTGGCGTGCAAAAAATATGCGCATCGTCCTGCGTAAAACCTCTTACTCTTGTTAGACCATGTAACTCTCCACTTTGCTCATATCTATATACAGTACCAAATTCGGCAAAACGTTTTGGTAAATCCTTATATGACCATTGCATACTGTTATAAATTTCACAGTGATGCGGGCAATTCATAGGTTTTAATAAAAACTCTTCTCCTTCTTTAGGTGTTGTAATTGGCTGAAAACTGTCTGCACCATACTTTTCATAATGTCCAGAAGTAACATAAAGTTCCTTTTGTCCAATATGTGGTGTTACAACCATTTCATATCCTGCCTTTTTCTGGGCTTCTTTCAAAAAATTCTCTAAACGCTCACGTAATGCAGCTCCTTTAGGTAGCCATAATGGAAGGCCTTGACCAACTTTTTGCGAAAAAGTAAAAAGTTCTAATTCTTTACCTAGTTTTCTATGGTCACGTTTTTTAGCCTCCTCTAAAAGTTCTAAATACTCTGTTAGTTCTTTCTGTTTAGGAAAGGACGTACCGTAAACACGCGTTAATTGTGGATTATTTTCATCACCTCTCCAATAAGCTCCTGCAACAGACAAAATCTTAACAGCTTTTATAATACCAGTATTCGGGATATGTCCACCACGACATAAATCAGTAAAAGTGGAGTGGTCACAAAAAGTAATAGTACCGTCTTCAAGATTTTCTATTAATTCTGTCTTATACTCATTGTCCTTATATAAAGCCAAAGCATCCGCTTTACTAACAGATCGCATTGCAAACTCATGTTTACCACGAGCAATTTCAATCATTTTATTTTCAATAGACTTAAAATCCTTATCACTAATGGTTTGTTCACCAAAATCTACATCATAATAAAATCCATTATCAATAGCAGGACCAATAGTTAATTTACTGTTAGGGTAAAGCTTCTCAATTGCTTGAGCTAAAACGTGAGCAGAACTATGCCAAAACGCTTTTTTACCTTCATCATTATTCCAGGTATATAATATAAGTGGCCCGTCAGTTGTTAATTTAGTCGTGGTTTCCACGGTTGTACCATTAAAACTAGCCGAAATAACGTTTCTAGCTAACCCTTCACTAATACTCTTAGCAACATCCATTGGTGTAGAATCCTTTTCAAAAGATTTCACACTACCATCAGGTAAAGTAATTTTTATCATCAATATCAAATTTGGCTACAAATATAATAGGATATTAATAGACTGGCAATACAACTAATAAGTAAAACTAAATAAAATCTTATATTACTATAACAATGGCGTTACCACTAAAGGGTCGGGCTATCACTACTCGCTTTTTTTTTAATTAAGGCAGTTATAATATATA
>CANNFD010000005.1 GCA_947503885.1 uncultured Olleya sp.
TCAATACTAGTAAAACCGTCCGGAGTACCATCATCACAAACTTCTAGTGGTGTTGGGTCTACTGCTGAAGGTAATGGATAAACAGTAACAGATTGATTAGTTGTAGTAGGACACGAGCCATTAGTAGTATAATCTACACTATAAGTTGCTCCAGGATTTCCTCCTGAAATTAATCCCGAAGCAGCATCTAATGTTGCTCCATCTCCAACAGCTGGTGGCACATTAAAAGTAAATGTTCCTCCTGATAAACCATCTATTGTCGCTATTGCTCCATCACATGTTGGCATGTAAGTAAAAGAAGAATCGTCTTCAGGTGTTATATTTAATACTTGTGTGCTAGTTGCAACACATGCACCTGCTGTAGTATAAGAAATAGTATAACTTGCACCTGGTGTTGCAGAAGTAACTGTACCTGTAGAAGCATCTATAACTGCTGCATCTGTTACAGCAGGATCAAAAGCAAATGTTCCACCTGGAGTAGCTACAAAATCAACAACTCCACCTGTACAATCAGCAACCATTGTAAACGCAGGGTCATCTGCATTTAAAACTGTCATATTTTGAAAGCTATCATCTGGACATGGTCCTGAAGTAGTATATTGTACCGTATAGGTTACACCTGAAACACCGTTTGTTACTTCTCCTGTTACTGCATCAATTGTTGCTCCATCAGTAACAGCGGGATTAAATGCAAATGTACCTCCTGTATCTCCTACAATATTTACTGTACCTCCTTCACAATTTTCAATAACTGAAAATGTTGCATCTTCACTAGGGTATACAGTAACATCCTGCGTACTGCTTGAAGAACAAGTTCCGCTAGTTACATACTCTACTGTATAAGTTGCACCTGGTGTACCATTAGTTATTGTACCTGTAGTTGCATCTATTGTTTCAGTTCCTGTAGGAGCTGTAGCAAAAGAAAAAGTTCCACCTGGAGTTGCAACAGTATCAACAACACCACCATCACAAGTAGGTAGCATAGTAAATGAAGGATCATCTGTAGGTAAAATTATTAAATTTTGATCTGTAGATGTTGGACAAGTTCCGGTTGTTGTGTATTGAATTGTATAATTTGTACCTTCAACTCCATTAGTTACTTCTCCTGTTGTAGGATCGATTGTAGCACCGTCTGCAAGATCTGGATTAAATGCAAATGTACCGCCAGGAGTAGCAACAGAAGTCACTGTACCACCGCCACAATTTGGATCTATTACAAAAGAAGAATCTTCATTTGGGTTAACTATTAATTCGAAAACCGGTAAAGGAGATGCTACATAACATGCTGCATCACCAATCACTTCTACTCTTACATATATTGGTTGAGGGCTAACTGTATTAGTATAATCACTAACTAAAGCTCCTGCTCCACCTGCATCAGCTTCAGCAAAACTTAAGTAATAAGTTACTATAAAATTTGCTGGTGATTGAGTTCCTAAAATTGCTGCATTTTGACTTTCTAAATCAAATGGTTCAAACCCATCATTAGAAGGGTCATCACAAGTCACCATATCTGGTGCTGGATTTATAGTAGGTTGAGTAGTAATATTTAATGTAAATGTTTCTGTTTCATAACATCCTGAACTTAAATACTCAACTCTTACATAAATGGTTTGAGGCACCCCTAATATAGCTGTAGAAGTGTAATTTGCTGGTGTAGCTATTGCAGCAGTATCATTATCTGCATCAGTTTGTGTTTCGTGATAAGTAATAACTAAATCACCTGGAATAGCTGAAGGTCCTGTTATAGCAGCATCATTTTCTGTAAGATCAAAAATATAAGGTGGCGCACCTGGATTACATAAAAATAAATCATTTGGTGTACCATTATCTATTTCTGGTAAAACATCTATACATACAACTTCTGTATATTCACAACCAAAATCATCAGTTGTTCTGTAAGTATAACAATGTGTCCCTGCTGTTGCTGGCTGTACAGTTATATCATTACCTGTTGTACTAGTAATAGATGGATCTGCATCCCAACCTTCAGTTACTGTTGTTGGCGTAAAAGATAATTCTGGTGGTTGTAACGCTGGATCAAACTCTATACTCCAAGAAAAAATATAACCATTATCAATTGACCAATTATCAATTATTTGAATAGTCCAGTCTCCATTTAAAGGACTTCCTAACAATGGACCAAAACCACCTTCTGGTAAATAGGTTCCGGGAGCAATTGAATTTCCTGCAGGATTACTTCCTGCAGTAATAGTAGGTCCGTTTTCTAAAGTTACAGTACCGGTTGTAGAAAAACAATAATCTGCTCCTGTCCCTGGTGTTGTAGACCCATCATCATTTGCACCTCCTAAATAAGTACCTCCACCACCTGGAAAGCCTTTCAATACAGCTATCTGTCCAGTAGGGCTAATTATATTTATATCTAAATCTCCCAAAAATGAATGCTCCATATTGACACAAATAGCAACAATTTGATTGATATCTGTTAAAGTCTGAGAAGACTCATAGCAATCTACAGTCACGGAAGTTTCATAAGATGCTCCGTTTCCGTCAGGTAAAAATGTAGTACCACTAACTGGTGGAGTACAGTCATTAATAAACTCGGTTGGAGTTACTACTCCATTAAGGGTTGTAGAGTCTCCAAAACAAATTACGCTATCTACCGCTTGGGTACCTGTAAAATCTGGTTCTGTACCAACTTGAATAACTTGATTAATTAAGTTATTATTAGTACAACCTCCTGGATCAGGATCTGTATTTGTATCTGTAACATTTAAATTAACTATATAAACACCTGGCGTAGGGTAAGAAAATGTAGCACTTTGACCATTAATAAAGTTTCCGTCACCTAAATCCCACTCGTAAGTAGCACCTGTACCGTCAACAGAGAAAGTTGCACTACCGTCTAAAGTAATCTCTTCACCTGGACACACCCATATGTAACCATCTCCATTAGGGGCAGGCGAAGCAGTATCTAACTGAGACACTATAGTTTGACATGGTTCGTAACACGATACGTCTGCTGCCCAACCTGAAGCATTAGCACTTCCATCAGATACAAACTCGATTGTTAAACAACCTGTGGCATTTGTTGGAGTCGCAATAAACATTCCTGGGTTAGCAGATGCTCCTCCTCCTGAATAACTTCCAAAAGGGTTAGCGGTTACATCATCACCATCATAAATTGTCATCTCGTCTGCATTTAACTGTGTGCTAAATGCTGTAAAATCTAATTGCACGAGTTGTCCAGGAGAATCCGGACAAATTGTTAAAACAAAACTCTCTCCATCTGCATAATTTGCAGAAGCACCTCCTGAATCATAGAAAACACCACCACATTGTGAAACAGTAGTAGTTTGCATTAATATATCTTGAGAAAAGGATATAAATGAATTTAAAAATAATAGTGCTAGTAATAATTTTTTCATTGTTATGTGTTTAAAATACATCGTTAAAAAAAAACGAGATTATTATTTTTTATAGGTTTGAGGCTTGATTATAATAAAGTAATTGGTTCCATCTATTTTATAAATAATAGATCCCATTCTAAAAAACTCTAAATTATATTTTAGTGGATTAAATGTTGCTTTATCAAAAACCTCGTCTCTTTTAAGGTCTTTATTGTAATGATCAAACAACTCTACCTTAGATAACAAAGTATATTTATTATCATCCTTAATATTATGTATCTCTTTAATAACAATTCTGTTTCGTAAAAGATGTTTTAAATTTTTAACCTTTCGTGGTCGATTTATAACATATTCATCTAACTTATCTTGATACACTTCTTTAAGCATACTCATCTCTTTAGCAGTTAAAGGCGCATCGACATTTTTACCAAATTTAACTAACTGGGTGGATTGTTTTTTCTGAGTTTGGGCTGTTCCATTTTGTGTAAACATCACAAATCCAAATAAAAGGGCTAATAAAATTCTAGGAGTCATTGTTTTTAGGATAAAATTAAGTGGGAAAATTAAGAAAATTTTAATAAAGTATATGTTAATATAACTATCTAATTACTTTTTTTTTGATTTATAATAGTATAACAATCATAATTAACAAATACCTACCCTCAATCAAATTTATTTATTGTTTATCTTTGCAAACTATTTTAAACACCTTTTTACAGACTTTATTTAAATGAAGATTGAAAACAATATAGACGAAAAAGATGCTATTGGCGAAAACCACATAGGCACTAATCATGACACACCTTTAAGGGAAGATGCTTTTTTACTATCGGATACTGATAAAATTAACAGTATAAAAAAAGACGTTACTAGTATTCTAGAAACTCTTGGCCTTGACCTAACAGACGACAGTTTAAAAGGTACACCTAACCGTGTGGCTAAAATGTTTGTAAACGAAATTTTTGGTGGGTTACATCCAGACAAAAAACCTAAAGCATCAACTTTTGACAACAAGTACCAATATGGAGAAATGCTTGTAGAAAAAAACATAACTGTATATTCTACTTGCGAGCATCATTTGCTTCCAATTGTAGGACGTGCTCATGTTGCATACATATCAAACGGAACTGTTGTTGGCTTGTCAAAAATGAATCGTATTGTTGACTATTACGCTAAACGTCCACAAGTACAAGAGCGTTTAACCATTCAAATTGTTAAAGAGCTTCAAAAAGTTTTAGGCACACAGGATGTTGCCTGCGTTATTGACGCTAAACACCTATGCGTAAACTCTAGAGGAATCAGAGATATAGAAAGTAGTACAGTAACTTCAGAGTTTGGAGGACAATTTAAAAAGAAAGCCACAAGACGCGAATTTTTAGATTACATTCAATTAGACACAAAATTTTAGTAAATATCTAGATGGAACTTTATAAGCATCAAAACATAAAAATATACAATACGCTAACTGGCGAAAAGGACAACTTTAAACCTATTACTGAAGGCTACATAGGCATGTATGTCTGTGGACCTACAGTTTATAGCAATGTCCATTTAGGAAATGTTAGAACTTTTATGTCCTTTGATGTCATCTTTAGATACTTAAAGCACTTAGGGTACAAAGTTAGATATGTTAGAAATATTACCGATGCTGGTCACCTAGAAAATGATGCAGACGTTGGCGAGGATAAGATAACTAAAAAAGCAAGATTAGAAGAGATTGAACCAATGGAGGTTGTACAACGTTATACCGTTGACTTTCATAATATATTAAACACTTTTAATTTTCTTCCACCTAGCATAGAACCTACAGCTACAGGCCATATTATTGAGCAAATAGAACTTATCAAAACCATAATAGATAATGGTTTTGCATATGTGGTTAATGGCTCGGTATATTTTGATGTGCATAAATATAATAAGACTAATAATTACGGGATTTTAAGCAAGCGTAAATTAGAAGACCTAATCCACAATACCAGAGAACTTGATGGGCAATCCGACAAGAAAAACCCACAAGATTTTGCTTTATGGAAAAAAGCCGAACCAACACACATAATGCGTTGGCCTTCTCCTTGGAGCGATGGTTTTCCGGGATGGCACCTTGAATGTACTGCAATGAGCACCAAATACCTTGGAGATCATTTTGATATCCATGGAGGTGGTATGGATTTAAAATTTCCGCACCACGAGTGCGAAATTGCTCAAAACCAAGCAGCAAAAGGCAAAACACCAGTAAATTATTGGATGCACGCAAACATGTTGGAGTTAAACGGACAACGCATGTCTAAATCTACAGGTAACACTGTAAATCCAGACGAATTGTTATCGGGTAATAATGCTTTTTTCAGCAAAGCCTACACCCCAAGTGTAATTAGATTTTTTGTTGCACAATCCTCTTATCGTAGTATTTTAGATTTAACAGACGATGGGTTATTAGCAAGCGAAAAAGGCTATAACCGTTTAATGGAAGGCGTTAATCAATTAGACAATTTAAAAACATCTAAAACCTCATCCTTAGACATTGATAGCTGGAAACAAAAGTGCTACGCTGCAATGAATGATGACTTTAACACACCAATAGCAATTGCAAATTTATTTGAAGGTGTAAAATACATTAATCAGATAAAAGAAGGAACTGAGACTATTTCTGATAAAGATTTAGAAACTTTTAAAACAACCTTTAACGCTTTTGTCTTTGATATTTTAGGTTTAAAAAACGATAAAACAAACACCGCATCAGGAACAGACAAACTATCTGGAGCAGTGCAATTATTAATAAAATTACGTCAAGAAGCTAGAGCAAACAAAGACTTTGCTTTATCTGACCAAATTAGAGACGAACTTGCAGAAGCAGGCATACAACTTAACGATGGTAGAGAAGGCACCACCTTTTCTACAAATTAACACTAACTAAGTCCTATCTATAAAGAGAGGACTTTTTTATTATGAAAAAGATATTAATCACACCCTTTTTATTTTTAATTAAGGTTTACCAAATCTTTATTTCACCCTTTACACCTGCAACTTGCAGATACCAACCCACCTGCTCTCACTACACCAAAGAAGCCCTACAAAAACACGGACTTTTAAAAGGACTAAAACTAAGTATAAAGCGTATTTTTAGTTGTCATCCATGGGGAGGCAGTGGTTTTGACCCAGTACCATAATTATTAGGGCGTTTTAACAGGCTGTCACTACTCGCTCTCTGCGAGGAGCTCAGACAGACCGTTCCATCCCTAACGCATTAGCACAACCATTTAGTCTTAACATTAAATAATTACCAAACCTTTGACAAGTAATTATAATAAATAAAGCATAAATGCTATATTTACAACTCCAAAAAACAAACTATGTACATACTTAAATTCGATTGGAATCCATTAACAGGAATCGATATTATAGGAAATTTTAAAATTCATTTTTATAGCGTCATGTGGATTGCTGCATTTGTCATTGGACATGCAATAATGAAACGCATTTTTAAACGCGAAAATGTAAAGATCGAATTTTTAGACCCACTATTTATTTACACCGTTTTAGCTACAATGCTAGGCGCACGTTTAGGTCACGTTATATTTTACCAACCAGAACTAATTACACATGATCCCTTAAGTGTTATTTTACCATTTAAGTTTGTTGGTGGTTTTGAGTTTACCGGCTTTCAAGGCTTAGCAAGTCATGGTGCTGCAATTGGTATTATTATAGGAATGATATTATATCGTAAAAAATATAATTACAAGTCTTTAATGTGGATTTTAGACCGTATTGTAATACCTGTAGCTTCTGGAGCTGTATTTATTAGAATAGGAAATTTTATTAATTCTGAAATTATTGGAAAAGTTACCGATTCTGATTTTGGTGTGCGTTTTATACAAGAGTTTTATAACAAATATGAAATTGTACAAAAAACAGGAATTAAGGATGTTAAAAAAGCATACGCGTCTATTACAGACAACCCAAACATGTCACCTTTATTAGAGGCGGTACCGTTTAGACACCCAGCACAATTATACGAGTCTTTTAGTTACATTTTTGTGTTTTTAATTTTATGGTTTATTTATACTAAAACAAACAAAAAAGATCAAACAGGGTTTTTATTTGGATTGTTTTTAGTGCTATTATGGACCGTTAGATTTTTTGTAGAATACGTAAAAGAACCACAAGGCGAAGAATTTATTAATTGGTTTGGTCTAAACACTGGACAATGGTTAAGCGTACCATTTATTATAATTGGTCTTTATTTTATGTTTGTTTATAAGCCTAAAACTGTTGTTAAATAATGATACACGTTACTAAATACACCACATTATTATTAAGTTTAATTATTGTAATTAGCTTATCTTCCTGCAAGGAAGACAAAACAATAAAACCGGTTGAAGTCAGCTTTAAAAAAGAAGGAGAATTAACCCTTTTTAAAGGCACCACAGATACTATAATAAAAGTGTTTAATATAGAGGTCGCAAAAACGGATTACGAAATACAAACAGGTTTAATGTATCGTGACAGCATGAAGGACAATCAAGGTATGTTATTTGTTTTTAACGATGTACAACCTAGATCGTTTTATATGAAAAACACACGCATCCCTTTAGATCTTATCTTTTTTGACCATAACAAACGTATTGTTAGTTTTCAGGAAAACGCTAAACCTATGGATGAGCGCAGTTTACCTTCTAATACGCCAGCACAATTTGTGCTTGAAGTAAATGCTGGTACAGCGCAAAAGTTACTTTTAGATGTTGGTGACAAAATGGACTATTTTGAGTATTTGATTGAAAAGTAAAATACTTACTTTATATTTTATTAAAAAAAGCTAATTGTAAATATTTACAATTAGCTTTTTTTTTAAGTCCTTAAGTTAGTTTTAAAAAGGTCTTATTGCACTAGTTTAATATTAAACCAGCTTGACGACTTTACTGTATCAATTATAGCTTAACCGTCTTTATCTTATTTAATAATGTAATAAACTATGTAATTATTAAATAGTACTATTTGTTCATAGCTTTGTTTTAGGTCTAGGTTTGCGTTAAGGATTGTAGCAGAAATCCTTTTTGTGAGGCACGAGCAAAAAGATTGGCGCGTAAAGCCTGACGCACTTTTGTTATTAAAAACAAATGTGGGTAACGCCCAAAAGGTATTACTTAAAATAAAAAAAGCCTTTCTAAATTAATAGAAAGGCTCTTTATATAAATTAGTGGTTGACTACTTTACTACTGTTTCGTCAATTACTTCTTCTTTCTTTTTTAATGCGTCTGCTGCATTACCTTTTTTAACCGAATCATACATGATTGGTGTTGCGATAAATAATGATGAGTAGGTACCTACGATTACACCAATTATTAGGGCAAACATGAAGCCTCTAATAGATTCTCCTCCAAAGATAAATATAGCTAATAACACTACTAAAGTAGTTAAAGACGTATTTAATGTACGACTTAATGTACTACTTAATGAGCTGTCGATTACTTTGTTAAACTCCCACTCTGTGTGCTCGTTAAAAAATTCTCTAATTCTGTCAAATACTACTACCGTATCATTTAACGAGTATCCAATTACTGTTAGGATTGCTGCTATAAACGCTTGGTCAATCTCCATTGAGAATGGCATAAACTTGTATGTTAAAGAGAATACTCCTAACACGATTATTACATCGTGGAATACTGCTGCTACTGCACCAAGTGAGAATTGCCATCTTTTAAAACGGAATAAGATATATAAGAATACAACTACTAAAGATCCTAAGACCGCCCAGAAAGAAGCTTGCTTAATATCGTCTGCAATTGATGGACTTACTTTATATTGATCCATAATACCTACTTGCTTATTAGCTTTAGATAGGTCTTTAAAATCTTCGAATGAAACCCCTTTTAAATAAGGTTGTAATGCATCGTACATTTTAACTCTTACTTCCTCATCTACCTCGTTAGCAGTTTCGTTAATTTTATATTTAGTAGATATTTTTAGGTTGTTATCATCTCCTACAGTTTTTACTGTTGCACTTCCAAAGACATCTTGAGATGCTAAAAGCCCTTCAATTTCTACTGCGCTTACAGGTTGTGCAAAACGCACTTGCGTTGTACGTCCTCCGACAAAATCAATACCTTGGTCTAAATTATTAATTACTAATGAAGCTATGCTTACCGTTAACGCAATCCCTGAAATTATGTAAGCTACCTTACGTTTTTGAAGGAACTTGATATTAATGTTTCTAAATAAGTTTTTAGTTAACCCAGTTGAGAAGTCTAATTTACCACCTTTGTTTACATACCAGTCTACTAATAATCTAGTAATAAAGATTGCTGTAAATAAAGAAGTACCAATACCTATTAATAAGGTTGTTGCAAATCCTTTAATTGGTCCTGTACCAAAAACAAATAAGATTAATGCTGTTAATCCTGTTGTAATGTTAGCATCTAAAATTGATGATAATGCATTGCTAAATCCATCTTGGATAGCTGATTTTTGATCTTTACCTTTAGATAACTCTTCTCTAATACGCTCAAAGATAAGTACGTTTGCATCCACAGACATACCAATTGTTAATACAATACCTGCAATTCCTGGTAGTGTTAATACTGCTCCAATACCTGATAATATTCCGAATATTAATAAGATGTTAAATAACATTGCAATGTCTGCAAATATACCTGCTTTACCATAGTAAAAGGACATCCATAATAATACTAATGCTAATGCAATACCAAATGACATTGTACCACTATCGATAGCTTCTTGACCTAAAGATGGTCCAACAACACTACTTTGAATAATCTCTGCAGTTGCTGGTAATTTACCTGCACGTAATACGTTTGCTAAATCTGTTGCTTCGCTTAATTTAAAGCTTCCAGAAATCTCAGTACTACCACCTGCGATTGGTCCTGAAGATGATGTTGGTGCAGAGTAAACTGTTTTATCTAAAACAACTGCAATTTGGCTTTGTGTTTTAAAAGCGTCTCCAGTCATTTTTTCCCAAATCTTAGCTCCTTTACTATTCATTTGCATGCTAACTACTACTTTGTTAGCTTGGTTGTAAGATTGACGTGCATCTGTAACTACAGCTCCATTTAATGGAGGCTCGTTGTCTCTGTTACCTTTTAATACAAATAAATCTACTAGCTCACTATCTTCTACTGGCTTACCAAATAAAAACTTAGTGTACTTTAATTCTGACGGAAGTAATGCAATTACTTCTGGCATTGCTAAATAGCTTGCTACTTTCTCTCTGTCTGCAATATTAAATTGTGCTAATGTTGCTCCAAAACCTGGTCCAGCAATTAGGTCTAATAAAGGGTTTACCTCGTTTACAGTTTCATCTTCTTCTCCTGTTAGAGCAGCAATAGCTTTCTCTTCTTCAGTCATTTCAGTTTCAGCAGTCTCAGTATCCTCTTCTGTTGAGTTAGCTTCTAACTTAGCTTTTAATAAGTCGTTAGCATCAACTAAAAACTGATTAAATTGTTCTGCTTTAAGGCCTTCCCAGAATTCTAACTGTGCTGTTTGTGTAATTAAATCTGTAGCACGTTCTACATCTCTTACTCCTGGTAATTCTAATAATACACGTCCAGTGTTACCTAGACGTTGGATGTTTGGAGACGTTACACCAAACTCGTCAATACGCTTACGTAATACTTCAAAAGCAGACACAATTGACTCGTCAATTTTAGTTTCTATAACTGCTTTAGCATCACTATCAGACATATTAAGATCAATCTCTCCTACTAACGATCTGTTAGCAAAAATATCTGGAGATGCTAGTTTTGTATCTCCTTTTATATTATCAAATGCGATAAAGAAATCTTCTAAATAGCTATTTTGGCTATCTTTTTGCATTTCTTCTGCATCATCTAATGCTTTTCTAAATTTAGGATCTTTACTATCGTTAGATAATCCCATTAATAAATCTCTAACAGAGATTTGAAGTATTGCTTCTAAACCTCCTCTAAGGTCAAGACCTAACTTCATTGCATTTTGCTTAACTTCTCCGTAAGTGTTACCTAAGAAAACAGTTTCTTTTGAAGTCGCTAACGAGTCTAAATAATTAGTTGCATACTCGCTTACTTTGTTTTTACGGTCATCTACTGAAGCATCAATTTTGCTTTCAGCTACTTGTGCTGCATTGTTTTCAATCGCATTATTTTTAAATGTGAAAGACAGTTGGTAAATACTTACCAATCCAAACAATACTGCAAATAGTTTTACTAATCCTTTATTTTGCATGTTTTTGTTTATTTAGTCAAATTTTTGATCGCGCAAATATAGAGTTTACACGTAAATTGGACAATTATTTTTAATAGTTTAAAATGAATTGTTTAATGCTACAAGTGTCAATACTTTGAAGCATTTAATATAAAATGGTTTTAAGAATAAAATAGATTAAGCAATAGGACCTGCTCTAACTTCTGGGATATTAAAAGTCCCCTTATCAATACTAATAGAGATATTAGCATTTACTTTTTTTGTTACAATTAATGGTTGATTTAATTGTAAAACATTTTCAGCTATAGCTGAAAAAGATACAATTACCTGAGAGGCTCTTGTATAGTCTGGTTTTGCTTCTATTATATATTTTCCGTCAAAACCTGCACCAGATTCTGTTGCAGCTTTTATTTCAAAAATCTCTAGATTATAGTTTTTATCTAAAGGTATGCCGGATTGCCCTGCTTTATTAATACTAGAAATTAGCTGTTCTTTAAATAAAACAGCTTTAACGTTCTCTATAGCTGTATCACTATAGTACGTAATTTTTAAAGTTCCTTTTTGCTCAAAAACTTGTGTATTCTTAACACCAATACTTTTAAGTTGAGCTTTAATTACAGAGATAGCCTTTTTTGTCTGAGAAACAGATACTTGGTTATCTGAAAATTGAAATACAATTTCCTGATTAGGTACAGTGATTTGTTGTTGACTAACAACAAAAAATGCAAGTGCAGTGATTACAATACCAAAGTACCATTTAGACTTCATGCTTCAAATATAAAAAATAAGACTTTACTACTATAGCCTTTAAGTAATTAAATACTATTATAAACAAAAAAAAGAGCAGCTATAGGCTGCTCTTTTTTCAATATGTTAAAATGTAAAGATTACATTCCTTCCATTAACTCATACCCATCTGGAGGTGTCATGCTAAATTTTTCGTCTGCAACAGTTTCTTTTTTAACTTCTGTTACTTCGTAAGTCATTAACATATCCATACCAGCTTGGTTAACAGTTATGCTCATTAATAATGGAAACCCTTTAAAGTCTTCACCAAACTCAACTGTTTGTTGGTTTGCAGCAACGATATCTTCAGTTGTGTAAATATCCATTTTCATGTCTACACCTTCTTGACTCATTTCTACATTATATTCTTGACATTTATAACCTAAGATTGTTTTAGTCTCGTCACCCTTAGTTATTTTAATTCCTGATGTATCAGGAGAATCTGCGATATCTGATAACGAATATTTTTTACCTAACATTGGATTGTTAAGTAACGTTAACATCTTTTTAGCTTCTGTATCAATAATAGAAACTGACTCTCCAGACATTGGGTTGTTAGTTTCTGATCTTGTTTTGTCTGCTTTAAAATAAGTTGTTATACCAATATCACCGATCATAGCAAACTGCGCTTGCATGTCCTCGTTAGAACTTGACATTGTCATTTTTGAAGATATTACACCTTCTGTTAACTGCTCTTGAGCAACCATAGATAAACTAAAAGTTGCCATTAATAAAAATACTAATTTTTTCATGTTGTAAATTTGTTTAGGTTAATTGTTTTTTTTGTTGTCTTGACTTATTAAAGGCAAATATCCTGCCATAACAAATTTTACAACTTATATATAGATTAAAGCTCTAACAATCCGTTTGTTGCAGATACTCCTTTAGCACTTTCTTGCATGTGTGCTTTTTCTGCATCACTTAGGTTAATTTCTACAATTTTTTCGATTCCGTTACGACCTAAGATTACTGGTACACCAATACATAAATCATTTAAACCATATTCTCCATTTAATAAAACCGAACATGGGAACATTTTTTTCTGATCACAAGCAATTGCTTGAACTAATCCGCTCACTGCAGCTCCTGGCGCATACCAAGCAGAAGTCCCTAACAATTTAGTTAATGTTGCCCCACCTACTTTAGTGTCTTCTTTTACTTGATTTAATCTGTCATCAGATAAAAACTCAGAAACTTTTACACTGTTTCTAGTTGCGTGTGCTGTTAATGGCACCATCCCTTTATCAGAGTGTCCACCAATTACCATTCCGTCTACATCACTAATAGGCGCTCCTAAAGCTTCAGCTAATCTGTATTTAAAACGTGCAGAGTCTAATGCTCCACCCATTCCAATAATTCTTTCTTTTGGTAAACCTGTTGTTTTGTGTACTAAGTAAGTCATAGTATCCATTGGATTACTTACTACAATTATAATTGTATTTGGAGACCCCTTAATTAAACTAGAAGAAACTGTTTTTACTATTCCTGCGTTGATACCGATTAACTCTTCACGAGTCATACCTGGTTTTCTAGGAATACCAGAAGTGATAACACAAATATCACTACCTGCTGTTTTACTATAGTCGTTAGTTACACCTGTTATTTTTGTATCAAAACCATTTAATGATGCAGTTTGCATTAAATCCATTGCTTTACCCTCAGCAAAACCTTCTTTAATGTCTAATAAAACTACTTCTGATGCAAAGTTTTTAATTGCAATATACTCTGCACAACTTGCTCCTACTGCTCCTGCTCCAACTACTGTTACTTTCATATCCTATTTTATATTTTAAAATTAATTGTGTGTGTTTTATGTTTTGTACAAAATTAACATTTTAAAATTACTTTTTATTAAGAAAATAATAATTATAGGCCATGACTTTTATTAAATAGAACGTTGAATTGCATTTTAGCACTAAACTTTATCTATTTACACAAATCCTGATGCTTCAGATTAGCATAAAGTAATGTAATATTATATAAAATTATAGTTTAAGCCAAAAACAAGGTTGTTATAATCCCCAAGAGTTAACATCGTATTTATTGATAAGTTATTGATGTTATAATTAATTGAAATATCAGATTTAAAATTTGTTTTACTATTGCTTAACGTCTTTAAACCATCATTAAGTATTCTTAGTAACAAATCCCCATCACCTCCAACTTTATAATCAAAATTAGAGGTAGCAACGCCTAATCCTAATGAAAAATCGAAACTTTTAATTGATTTTGAAGCCAACAAATTAAAACTATAAGATTCTCCTTCAACTTTAATCGCGTTTATTTTTCCTATAATTAAATCTGCTTCATTAAATTTTTCGTCTACCGCATAATTAGAGTACGTCCCTAAAAAAGCAAAATTGTAACTACTGTTTTTAATAAAATTAAACCATTGGTTTAGGTTATGCATTATTCCAAAACCTAAAGATTTATACTTTGTTTTATTAATTTTAATATTTGGTGCAAAACGTGTAATTAAAGTGGTTTTTTTCCATAACCCAACACTAGCTTGTATTTGACCATGCTGTATTGTATTAGAATTTACGCCTTCAGGCGCATCAAATTCAAAAACATCATCATTAATTGTACCTTCCAAAACTACAATATTATCGTTACCTAATGCGGTTGGTATTAATGAAGAAGTTGCACTTCCTTGAATAGTTATATTTTGAAGTTGTGCCTCGTTTACTAAAAATGTTTTTTGATTATTAGGAATTAATAATAGGTTATACTGAAGTGACAACTCTACGTCAAATTTTGTTTTAGGTTTAACACTTGTGTACCAACCGCCAGATGCTTGAAACACCGAAGCGTTAGCTGCTGGAGTAATATATTTATCTGTCAAAAAAATTAAATCCTCTGCTACTGCTTCCACATCTTCAAACTGAGAATAAGCAGTATGGCTTAATAAAACAATTGTAGAAAGTATAAAAAAACGTTTCATTATAATAGGTTAAGTTAGTTTGAGGCAAAAAAAAAGGAAACATTTATATAAATGTTTCCTTTGCAATATAAAATTATATTTAATATTTATGCATCGATGTTTGCGTAAATAGCATTTTTCTCAATAAACTCACGTCTTGGTGGCACTTCGTCTCCCATTAACATAGAGAATACACGATCTGCTTCAACACCATTATCAATCTGGATTTGACGCAAAGTTCTAAACTCAGGATTCATTGTAGTATCCCAAAGTTGCTCTGCATTCATCTCTCCAAGACCCTTATAACGTTGTATCTTAGAAGACTCTCCAAACTCATTCATAATTTTGATACGCTCTTCATCAGACCAAGCATATTGTTTTTTAGCTCCTTTTTTCACTAAATAAAGTGGTGGAGTAGCAATATAAATGTGCCCGTTTTCAATCAGCTCTTTCATGTATCTAAAAAAGAACGTTAAGATTAAAGTTTCAATGTGCGAACCATCAATATCGGCATCACACATGATTACTATTTTATGGTATCTTAATTTAGAAAGGTTTAATGCTTTACTGTCTTCTTCGGTTCCAATAGTAACTCCTAAAGCTGTAAACATATTTTTAATTTCTTCGTTTTCAAAAACCTTATGAGACATGGCTTTTTCTACATTAAGAATTTTACCTCTTAAAGGTAAAATGGCTTGAAATGCTCTATCACGCCCCATTTTTGCTGTTCCACCTGCCGAGTCCCCCTCGACCAAGTATATTTCACATTTTTCAGGATCTTGCTCAGAACAGTCACTTAATTTTCCTGGCAAACCACCAATACTCATTACTGTTTTACGCTGTACCATTTCACGCGCTTTTTGGGCTGCGTGACGTGCTTGCGCTGCTAAGATTACTTTTTGCACAATAATTTTAGCGTCGTCTGGATGCTCTTCTAAATAATCGGTTAACATTTCTGAAACAGATTGACTAACTGCTGCAGAAACTTCACGGTTACCTAATTTAGTTTTTGTTTGTCCTTCAAACTGTGGCTCTTGTACTTTAACAGAAATAATAGCTGTCAATCCTTCACGGAAATCATCTCCTGCAATATCAAACTTTAATTTGTCTAACATTCCAGATTCATCAGCATACTTTTTAAGCGTATGTGTTAATCCACGTCTAAAACCTGAAAGGTGTGTACCACCTTCATGTGTATTAATATTGTTTACGTAAGAGTGTAAGTTTTCAGCATATGATGTATTATAAATCATTGCAACCTCAACTGGCACTCCATTTTTTTCGCCTTCAAAAGAAATTACATCTTTCATTAAAGGCTCTCTGTTACCATCTAAAAACTTGATAAACTCTTTAAGACCTTCTTCAGAATGAAAAGTTTCACCTTCAAAAGAGCCATCTTCTTTTTTAGATCTTTTATCTACTAAATGAACAGTGATTCCTTTATTTAAATACGCTAATTCACGCATTCTACTTGCTAGAGTATCGTAGTTATATTCTAAAGTTTGGGTGAAAATTGTAGGATCTGGTCTAAATGTTACAGTAGTACCTCTTTTATCTGTATCACCAACAGCTTTTACTGGATATAAAGGTTTTCCTTTAGAATATTCTTGCTCCCAAATTTTACCGTTTCTATATACAGTTGCTTTTAAATGATCAGATAATGCATTTACACAACTTACACCTACACCATGCAGTCCACCAGAAACTTTATATGAGTCTTTGTCGAATTTTCCACCTGCACCAATTTTTGTCATTACGACTTCTAGCGCAGAAACACCTTCTTTTTTGTGTAAGTCTACAGGAATACCACGACCATCATCTTCTGTGGTAATCGAGTTGTCCTCGTTAATAGTTACTGTAATATTATCACAATGTCCAGCTAAAGCTTCATCAATCGAGTTATCTACAACCTCGTAAACTAAATGGTGTAAACCACGTGTACCAACATCTCCAATATACATGGAAGGACGCATACGTACATGCTCCATACCCTCTAACGCTTGAATGCTATCAGCAGAATAATTATGCTTGTTAAACTCTTCTTTTTTTTCGCTCATATTTATATTATTTATGATCTATTTCTTTTATTAAAGCATAAAAAAAGATGCGATTAGGCACCCTTTTGAATACATACAAATATACGAAATTAAAAGCGTTTTTCAAGCATATTTAAGCACAGGAACTAAAAATTATTAACATTTGTTAATTATTACAAAAGTGTCTTAAAACGCTTAAAAAGCAGTTTAAAATTGAAATCTATTATTTTTTTTATCTAACAAAAAGCTAAAAAACTCAAAACCTCACAGAAGCGAGGTTTTGATGCTAGAAATCTATATTAAATTTATCAAAATATGCAATTATTAAGAAGTTGCATATGATTTATCATGCACATTAGCAATTGCACGACCAGAAGGCTCGTTCATGTTTTTAAAGGCCTCATCCCACTCTAACGCAGTTGCAGTACTACAAGCAACACTTGCTTCTTGTGGCACGCTTAAAGCTGCTGCATCGCTAGGAAAATGCTCTTCAAATATTGAACGGTAATAAAACTCTTCTTTATTTTGTGGTGTTTGTATTGGAAATCTAAATTTAGCATTTGCCATTTGCTCGTCGGTTACTGCTTCATTAACAATTTCTTTTAATGTATCAATCCAACTATATCCAACACCATCGCTAAATTGCTCTTTTTGTCTCCAGGCTACGCTTTCTGGTAACATGTCTTCAAAAGCCTTTCTAATAACCCATTTTTCCATGCGTTCTCCATTAATCATTTTGTCTTGAGGGTTGATGCGCATTGCTACATCCATAAACTCTTTATCTAAAAATGGTACACGTCCTTCAATCCCCCAAGCAGCTAAACTTTTGTTTGCTCTTAAACAATCGTACATGTGTAATTTATCTAACTTTCTAACGGTCTCTTCATGAAACTCTTGTGCATTTGGTGCTTTATGAAAGTATAAATACCCACCAAATATTTCATCTGCACCTTCACCAGATAATACCATTTTAATTCCCATTGACTTAATAACTCTAGCCATTAAATACATTGGAGTTGATGAACGTATAGTAGTAATATCATAAGTTTCGATATTATAAATTACATCTTTAATAGCATCTAACCCTTCTTGTATTGTAAATTTAATTTCATGGTGCACGGTTCCAATATGATCTGCAACTTTTTGTGCTGCAGCTAAGTCCGGAGATCCCTCTAACCCTACAGCAAATGAATGTGTCTGTGGGTACCAAGCATCTGAAGTATCGTCACTCTCTACACGTTTTTGCGCATATTTTTTTGCAATTGCAGATACTACTGAGCTGTCTAACCCTCCTGATAATAATACACCATAAGGCACATCACTCATTAACTGTCTGCGCACAGCTGCTTCAAGCGCTTCTTTAATTTTAGCAATACTCGTTTCGTTATCCTTTACTGCTTCATAATCTGTCCAGTCTCTTTTGTACCATTTTACAAATTCGCCATCTTTACTAGACATATAATGCCCAGGAGGAAACAGTTCTATTTTAGTACAAACACCCTCCAACGCTTTTAACTCAGAAGCCACATAAAATGTCCCATTTTGATCCCATCCTATATATAATGGAATAATCCCCATATGGTCACGAGCAATAAAGTATTCATCTTTTTCAACATCATAAATTGCAAATCCAAAAATACCATTCATTTCGTCTACAAAGTCAACTCCTTTTTCTTGGTATAAAGCCAAAATAACTTCGCAATCACTTTCTGTCTGAAAATCATATTTACCTTCAAATTGTTTACGTAAATCTCTGTGATTGTATATTTCGCCATTTGCGGCTAATACTAATTTTTTATCAGGACTAAACAATGGTTGTTTTCCAGAAGCTGGGTCTACTATTGCTAAACGCTCATGCGCTAAAATAGCTTTATCATCGCTATAAATACCAGACCAATCTGGTCCGCGATGACGAATTGTTTTAGACATTTCTAAAACCTGAGGTCTTAAATCTTCACTTTTTTGTTTTAAGTCGAAAGCACATACAATTCCACACATAATCTTATATTTTAATTTCTTTTATTCTTAATGATGAAGCAAATATTAGATTTATGTTTCATAATTAAAACACTAAACGCAATAATGCTTACATATTTACTTTAATTAGTTGTTTTAAGTTATAAATAATAATTTTTACACTATGTAAAAGTATTACTAACTTTACACAATCAAAGTTTAAGCTCTATTTCATGAAATTTATCCAATTATTAATTATTTTATTCTGTCTTAATATCAATGCTCAGTCCACTTGGCAAGCTGCACCTAATATTATTTCTAATATTAACAACCAACGTTTTGACGATGTGTTTTTTCTAGACGACAATCTTGGTTGGGCTGCAAACGGTTATTATGCTGCAGTCTATAAAACAACTGATGGTGGTTTAAATTGGTCTGAGCAAGTAAATGAAACCGATTTAGGAAGCAGTCACTATTTTAGAAACATCTCTTTTTTAGATGAAAACATTGGCTTTTTAGGTACTTTAAATGGGCTTTTTTATAAAACTACAGATGGCGGTGTAACTTGGACTTCTGTAACAAATATTACTCCAAACCCTGTTGCAATTTGTGGATTAGATACCGTCGGAACCTCAACTATTTATGGTTGTGGCGCTTATTTTAGCCCAGCTTTTATAATAAAATCAACTGATAGCGGAAACACCTGGAACTTTATAGACATGTCTGCTCATGCAAATGCTTTAGTCGAAATTTATTTTTTGACTGAAAATATTGGTTATGCTGCTGGAAAAAGTGATGCTGGTGGGACGTTATTAAAAACTATTGATGGTGGCATTACTTGGACAGAAATTTACAATTCTAACATTACAGGTGACTATGTATGGAAAATACAAGTTTTACAAAATAATCCTAATGTAATTGTTGGCGCAGTAGAATCTACCGCTCCTACTTTAGGACAGTTTATTAAATCTACAGATGGTGGCTTAACGTGGTTTACAAATAATGCTCCAGAATCTAGCATCCAAGCAGTAGGCTTTTTATCTGAAACGCATGGTTGGATTGGAGGTCACACTACTGGTTTTCATGAAACCACAGATGGTGGTTTAACTTGGACTAACTTAAATATAGGTAATAATTTAAACAGAATTTTTATCACTTCTTCAAATACCGCTTATGCTGCTGGAACAACTGTTTATAAATATACGGATCAAACACTTGGAACCATTGACATATCTAAACCAGAAAAATCTCCTTTACAAATAACACTTTTAAAGAATCCTGTAAAAAACAATGTAGAGTTTTCTATTAATTTTAAAAGTGATGATAATTTATTAATCGAATTATATGATGGTATTGGTCGTTTTATAAAACAAATATCTAGAGAAACTATTAAAACTACTGGAATCCAAAAACAATATAGTTTTTCGGTTATGGATTTAGCTTCGGGAGTTTATTTTTTAGATTTTCATAATAATAGTGGGCGACAGTCTGTTAAGTTTATAAAAAACTAAGTTGTTTTAAATGCCACAAAAATGGCTTAAAAATCAACCATTTGCCGGTCTTTTCAAAACTATGGTATATTTAAATACTTATGTGTTTGTAAGGAAACTTTCCATTTTGGGTTAGCCATAACATAATCTACAATCATCGGTATCATTATATCACGTTTACTCCATTCTGGCTGCAAGTATAAAATACAATCATCGTTTACCTTTTCAGCTTGTTGTTCGGCAAACTTAAAGTCATCTTTATTGTATATAATACATTTAAGCTCGTGTGCTTTATCATAAACACCTTGCGTTGGAAGCTTCATTTTTTTAGGTGACAAACAAATCCAATCCCATTGCCCAGTTAACTCATATGCACCCGAAGTTTCGATATGGATTTTACAACCTTCAGCTTTAAGCTGATTAGTTAGCTCTGTCATGTCCCAAGTTAATGGTTCTCCTCCTGTGACAACTACAGTATCACTATACTTTTTTGCATTAGCTACAATTACTTCTGTATTTGTTGGAGGATGTAAATCAGCATTCCAACTTTCTTTAACATCACACCAATGACAACCAACATCACAACCACCAATTCTTATAAAATAAGCAGCAGTCCCTTTGTGGTATCCTTCTCCTTGAATGGTGTAAAACTCCTCCATTAAAGGCAACATTAATCCTTTGTTAACTAAATCTTGTGTTTCTTGCTTCATAGCTTGCAAAGATAATCTTATCTGTTGGAAAATTTAAGCATTTAAAGTTGAAAGTTTTCAAGGATTTAAGCTAAGATTAGTATTTTTACATCAAATATTTTAAGAATGAGTAGACAAGACGAATTTTTCAAACACATCACAGAAGGAAACACTTGCAAAGGCGACTACATAACCTTAGGGTCAGCTATGTTAGATGGCAGCACCATTAAAAACGCTTTTATAAACGTGCCATTAAAAACCATGAACAGACATGGTTTAATTGCTGGTGCTACTGGAACAGGAAAGACTAAAACACTTCAGGTTTTAGCAGAAAATCTTAGTGATAAAGGGATCCCAGTCTTACTTATGGATATTAAAGGAGATTTAAGTGGTATTGCACAACCAAGTCTTGGTCACGAAAAAATTGACGAACGTCATGCAAAAATCGGGTTACCGTTTGATGCTAAAGGCTTTCCTGTAGAAATCATGAGCTTGTCGGAGCAAGATGGGGTTAGATTACGTGCTACCATTAGCGAGTTTGGTCCTGTGTTATTATCTAGAATTTTGGACCTAACAGATACACAATCTGGAGTTGTGTCTGTGATTTTTAAATATTGCGACGATAATAAACTACCACTTTTAGATTTAAAAGATTTTAAAAAAATACTACAATACTGTACAAACGAAGGTAAGGAAGAGTTTCAGGAAGAATATGGTCGCATATCTTCAGCTTCAACAGGAGCAATCCTAAGAAAAGTTATCGAAATCGAACAACAAGGCGGAGACTTGTTTTTTGGTGAAAAAAGTTTTGAAGTCGAAGATTTATTAAGAACAACCAGAGATGGTCGTGGTTATATTAACATAATTAGACTTACAGATATACAAGACAGGCCTAAATTATTCTCAACTTTTATGCTAAGCTTATTAGCTGAAATATATGAGACTTTACCAGAACAAGGAGACTCCGGGAAACCTGAATTAATCCTATTTATTGACGAAGCTCACTTAATATTTAATGAAGCATCAAAAGCATTATTAAATCAAATTGAAAGTATTGTAAAACTAATCCGTAGTAAAGGAGTTGGACTATACTTTGTTACTCAAAACCCTACAGATGTGCCAGAAGGTGTATTAAGTCAGTTAGGTTTAAAAATCCAACATGCCTTACGCGCTTTTACTGCAAAAGACAGAAAAGCAATTAAGTTAACCGCACAAAATTACCCAGATACAGATTATTATGACACTGCAGACATCCTAACATCTTTAGGAACTGGAGAGGCTTTAGTCTCTGCTTTAGATGAAAAAGGAAGACCAACACCACTAGCTGCAACCATGATGCGCGCACCTATGAGTAGAATGGATGTATTAACGGATAATGAGTTACAAGCACTACTTGACGATTCTAAATTAGTTTTAAAATATAATGACACCATAGATAGAGAAAGTGCTTACGAACTATTGAATAAAAAAATAGAAAAAGCAGAAGCGTTACAGATTAAAGAAGATGCTAAAGCAGAAAAAGAAAAAGCTTCAAAAAAATCAAGGTCAACAACCACTAGAAGAAGCACTGCACAAAACCCAATAATTAAAGTATTAACAAGTGCTACTTTTATAAGAAGTGTTTTTGGGATTTTAAAACGTGTCATGAAATAATTTTAAACAAACCTAGTTTACCTAAATAAATTTCGCTTAAGCGGAAATAAAATACAATTACCATCAATGAAAAAAACAATATTATCACTTAGTATTATAGCGTTAATCCTAACCTCTTGCAGTAAAGAAGCAGATCCTTATTTAGTAAAAAATCAAAATATTGGATTATTAACAGACTCGACACAGGTTAAAGATTTAAAAACTATATTTTCAAAAGATTCGATAATTAACCCGATTGCTGGAGACGAGTTTACAGGAACATTAAACACCATTGAAATTTACGAGAAAGGCGGTAAACACCTTTTAAGTTTAACCCCTAAACAAGCGTTAGACTCTACAGCAACCATATCAAGTATTAAATTTAAAGACCCTAGGTTTAAAACCGAAAAAGGAATTACTAGCAATAGTACTTTTGGAGATATTAAAGCAAAATATACAATTACTAAAATTCAGAATTCGTTTAAAAGCGCCTCTGTTTTTGTAAAAGAAAGCGAAGCCTTCTTTTTAATTGATAAAAGTGAGTTGCCTGCCGAGTTTAGATTTGACATGCAAAAAACCATCGAAGTAGCAAACATACCTGAAACTGCTAAGATTAAACACTTTATGTTGGGCTGGTAATCAAATACAATAACTAATATGAATACCAAAGATTTACCTAATCACATTATTAAATGGTGGGAAAGCAAAAGATGGCTATTTAATTTGGGAAATGGATTAATTGGTATTTTAGGATTAATCCTTTTTGCTGATTATTTTAAAATTGAAGAAGTTATAGGTCTAATTATATATGCTATTGTGGCAAATATTTTATTTTCCTCTGGAATGATTTTAGAAATCCTTGATTTTTATTATTTAAATAACAAACTGGGCTTCAATAAATTTAGAATTTTATTTTTAATATTAGGATTATTTTTCTCTTGTGGTATAACATTTCTTGGCGTGATAATACATTACGCTAATAATTTTTAATAAATATGGAAAACAAAAAAAAATATAAAATTCAAAACAGTCCATTTGTAGTACCAACAACTGATGGTAAGCTAATTGAGGAACATGTTGGATTAGCAACAGATGGCAATAAAGCTATTAGCATTGCACATATGGTTGCTCCTGCTGGTTGGAGCGAACCGTTTCAAACTCCAGCTTTTGACGAGTATACCTATATTATAAAAGGAAAAAAACAATTTATTATTGATGATGAAGAAATAATATTAGAAGCTGGACAATCTATTAAAATAGAAAAACACACACGCGTACAATACTCTAATCCGTTTACTGTAGCTTGCGAATATATTGCTGTTTGCACGCCTGCTTTTTCAATGGATTTAGTAAACAGAGAGGATTAAAAATGAAAAAAACAATTGCTAAGGTACTGCCTAAAATAATTGGTAACGGATTAAATGCGGTCAGTTATATCTCGCCTAAATATGCTAGTGCTAAAGCACTTAATATTTTTGCAACACCAAGACAAGGTAGTAAGTTTAACGATAAGCAAGAAGCATTTTTAAATACTGCAAACCAACATACTCTATCCTATGACAATTTAGATATACAGACTTATAATTGGAAAGGGTCTAAAGACACTATTTTGTTTGTACACGGTTGGGAAAGCAACACCTTTCGATGGAAAAAACTAATAACATCGCTACATCAATTAGACTATAATATTGTAGCTTTAGATGGACCAGCGCACGGAAAATCTGGTGGTACACAATTTACAGCTATCATGTATTCTGAATTTATTAATGTGGTTGCAAGACATTACAACCCTAGTGCTATTATTGGTCATTCGGTTGGAGGGATGTCTACCGTTTTTTATCAGCATAAATACCAAAATCCAGACTTAACAAAAATGGTGTTGTTGGGTGCTCCTTCAGAGTTTACAGAAGTTTTTAAAAACTATGTCAACATGTTAGGATTAAATAAACGCATTAAAAACGGACTTAACAAACTAGTTATAGAGCGTTTTAATTATGAACCCTCTCATTTTTCTGTTGCAAAGTTTTCAAAAGAGATTAACGTGCAAGGTCTTATTATTCATGACAGAGGGGATAAAATTATAAATCATGACGAAGCTGAGTTGATTTCGTCTAACTTTAAAAACTCAAAATTAATTACTACTCAAGGTTTTGGTCATGGACTGCGCGACGATAGCGTAAACAAAGCTGTTATTAACTTTATTAAAGCGTAAACATTTTGGAAGAAAAATTAACAAGACTTAATAAATACCTTAGCGAAGCAGGTTTTTGCTCGCGTCGTGAAGGCGATAAATTAATTGATGCTGGACGTGTCACTATTAATGGGGTAGTCCCAGAAATGGGTACAAAAGTAAGTCCAACAGATATTGTTGCTGTAGATGGCGAAGTGATAAAAAAAAGTAATGAAAAGCCCGTTTATTTAGCATTTAACAAGCCTGTAGGTATTGTATGTACTACAGATACAAGCGTAGAAAAAGATAATATTATTGACTATATAAATTATCCAAAACGAATTTTTCCAATCGGTAGATTAGATAAATTAAGTGATGGTTTAATTTTCATGACTGATGATGGTGATATTGTAAACAAAATTTTGCGTGGTAGTAATAATCACGATAAAGAATATATTGTAACGGTCGACAAACCAATTTCGCAAACTTTTATAAACAGAATGTCTAACGGGATATATCTTGAAGACTTAGATAAATCCACAAAAAAATGTTCTGTAAAAAAAATAGACTCGCATACCTTTAGGATTATTTTAACCCAAGGTTTAAATAGACAAATTAGACGTATGTGCGAGTATCTGACTTACGAAGTGACATCGTTGAGACGTGTTAGAATAATGAATATTAAGCTAGATGTTCCTGTTGGAGAATACAGAGAATTTACAGAAAAAGAACTAAAAACATTGCATTTGCTTTTAGAGGACTCGACTAAAATTTATGAAGAAGAAACTGCTAAAGCATCTACTGGTAGAGCATCAAAAGCCGTAAGAGAAAAACCAATAAGAGATAGATCCATTTATAAAGAGCAACCTAATAAGGAAGACTCAGTAAGTGAAAGACCTAATAGAGAACGACCAATTAGAAACAGACGTAAAGACGATTAAACTATGAGCGCTTTATCCCCTTTTCATTTAGCAATACCTGTTCATAATTTACAGGACTGTCGCGTGTTTTACAGAGATGTTTTAAACTGCGAAGAAGGAAGAAGTAGCGACCATTGGGTAGACTTCAATTTTTTTGGTCACCAGTTAGTAATACATTATAAAGCAAAAACTAACGACGTTGAAGCTGCAAATCAAGTGGATGGTAAACACGTACCAGTACCACATTTTGGTGTGGTTTTAGATTGGGACGCTTTCGCGGAATTTGAAGCGCATTTAAAAACTAAAAATATTCAGTTTATTATTGAGCCTTATGTAAGATTTGAAGGTTTAGTTGGTGAACAAAAAACAATGTTTTTTAAAGACCCTTCTGGTAATGCTTTAGAGTTTAAAACGTTTAGAGATATGTCTCAATTGTTTAAAAAATAATTAATTGCCATCTTTAACCCCTTAGTTATTAATCATTTTAAGATTTATATTTTTTCCTAATGGAGTTTCGATATAAAATACAGAAAGGATCAACCCGCAGATTCAGAATAAAAAAAATCAGTTTAACAATTTAATTTAAGAGTTTCAATGTTTTGAAACTCTTTTTCTATTTAAGTAAAAAGGCAAATAAATAAGTAGAAAAGCAGGTATTAATATTAGCTGAACTGTGATTACATAACTTGGCCAATCACCAAAATAATCTAATATAGAGCCTGACACTGGCTTTTCATTTAAATAAGAATAGTTTGCATCAAGCATTAAGTTAATTAGCATAAGTGCTATTAAATAGACTTGTAGTGTAACAAAAGACCGAATAACACTTCTTATATTTGGTTTCATTTTTAAGACTAAAATAGCATAAGTTATTATAATTAGTAATCCTAAATGCACTACCCAATATCTAAAATAATCAAATGCAGGAAAGCCTTTTTCAATATCTGGTGTAATTACCCCTTGAGTAGTACCAACAATTATCCAAAATAATAAAACTTCAAATAACCAAAAACGCCTTGTTACAGTAAAAATAAAGATAAATAATGCCATAAAACTGCATAAGTATAATGGCAAATCTGTTTGTAGGCTATAACCACCTTTACTGATTTGATACAAATGAAAAACTATCATAAAACCAGATACTATAAGTCCTAGTGCATTAAACACCTTGTGCTTTAACGCATCTTCTTTTTTATTTACAAATTTAAATAAGGCAAGACAAAACACTACTGCAACACTAATAGGCAATAGATGTTCTAAGCTTCCAAATTGAACACGAAAAGTAGATTGCATAAAAAAACCTGAAACATTTAATTTCAGGTTTAAAAATAAGTAATTAATTTTTATTAGAACTTCTGTGACGCTCTCTAGCTAATAATGTGTTTTTTAACAACATTGCTATGGTCATTGGTCCTACTCCACCTGGTACAGGTGTAATATAACTTGCTTTTTTACTTACGTTTTCAAAATCGACATCTCCAGTTATACGGTAACCTCGCTCTTTAGTATCATCAGCAACACGAGTAATACCTACGTCAATAATTACAGCATCGTCTTTTACCATTTCAGCTTTCAAGAAATTAGGTACTCCTAATGCCGAGATAATAATATCTGCTTGACTAGTAATTTGAGTAATATTTTTTGTGTGACTGTGTGTTAATGTAACGGTTGAGTTTCCTGGAAAACCTTTACGTCCCATTAAAATACTCATAGGACGACCAACAATATGCGAACGACCAATTACAACCGTATGCTTACCTTTAGTATCTACATTATATCTGTCTAATAACTCTAAGATACCAAATGGAGTTGCGGGAATAAAAGTTGACATATCTAATGCCATTTTACCAAAATTCATTGGATGAAATCCGTCCACATCTTTATCTGGGTGTACAGCCATTAGCACCTTTTGTGTGTCTATTTGGTCTGGTAGTGGTAATTGGATAATAAATCCATCAATATCACTATTATTATTAAGTTCTTCAATTTTGTCTAATAACTCGACCTCACTAGTAGTGTTAGATAATCTAACCATTGTAGATTCAAAACCAACACGCTCGCATGCTCTTACTTTACTACCAACATAAGTTAAACTAGCACCATCATTACCAACAATAACCGCTGCTAAATGTGGAACTTTTTCTCCATTAGCTTTCATCTTATCAACTTCAGCCTTGATTTCGTTTTTAATGTCGTTACTAACTTTTTTTCCGTCTAGAATTGTCATAGTTTAGTTATCAGTTGGCAGGCTTCAGTTGGCAGTCTGCACTTTTAAAATTGATATAAAAGTAAAACACGTAAAAGTAAAACGGTCTACTGAAGACAGTTTACATCGCACTAATTTACTTCATGTTTTTCATAGCTTGCATCATAGCTTTTCCTTTACCACCTTGCATCATCTTCATCATCTTGCTCATCTGGTTAAATTGCTTAAGTAATTGATTAACTTCTTGCACAGATGTTCCAGATCCTTTTCCTATTCTCTTTTTACGACTAGCATCAATTATTGATGGATTTGTTCTTTCTTTAACTGTCATTGAGTGGATTATAGCTTCGATACCTTTAAAAGCATCGTCATCTATATCAACATCTTTCATCATTTTACCAGCTCCAGGTATCATTCCAATAAGGTCTTTCATGTTACCCATTTTCTTGATTTGCTGAATTTGCTTTAAGAAGTCGTCAAAACCAAATTGATTTTTTGCAATTTTCTTTTGTATTTTTCTAGCTTCAACCTCGTCAAACTGCTCTTGAGCACGTTCTACTAATGATACAACATCTCCCATCCCAAGGATACGATCTGCCATACGAGAAGGGTAAAACACATCAATCGCTTCCATTTTTTCACCTGTACCAATAAACTTAATTGGTTTGTTTACTACAGATTTAATAGAGATTGCTGCTCCACCACGTGTATCACCATCTAATTTTGTTAAGATAACACCATCAAAATTTAAAACATCATTAAAGGCTTTAGCTGTGTTTACAGCATCTTGACCTGTCATAGAGTCTACAACAAATAATGTTTCTTGTGGTTGGATTGCTTTATGGATGTTAGAAATTTCTTTCATCATCGCTTCATCAACTGCTAAACGACCAGCTGTATCAATAATAACCACATTGTGACCGTTTTGCTTAGCGTGCGCTATACCAGCTTGTGCAATTGCAACAGGATCAGTATTACCTTTATCACTATAAACGTCAACATTTATTTGATCACCTACAACATGTAATTGGTCCACAGCAGCAGGACGATAAACATCACAGGCTACTAATAAAGGTTTTTTAGTTTTTTTGTTTTTTAAGAAATTAGCTAATTTACCAGAAAAAGTAGTTTTACCAGATCCTTGTAAACCAGACATTAAAATAATAGTTGGTGACCCAGACATATTAAGTCCTTCTGCATCTCCACCCATTAATTGGGTTAATTCGTCTTTAACGATTTTAACCATTAATTGTCCTGGTTGTAACGTTGTTAATACGTTTTGACCAAGTGCTTTTTCTTTTACTTTATTAGTAAACTCTTTAGCAATTTTAAAGTTAACATCGGCATCTAAAAGTGCTCTACGTACTTCTTTTAGGGTTTCGGCTACGTTTACTTCTGTAATACTACCATGACCTTTTAATACGTGTAACGCTTTATCTAACTTTTCGCTTAAATTATTAAACATAATTTTTTCTGTTTTTAAGAAGCACAAAAATAGCAATTTGAAGCGTATTTACGAAGTTTAGTTTATAAATAATTCCATAAAAAAAGGCTACTAAAATTAGTAACCTTTTAATAGTGATTATTAACCACCTTAACTAAAACTAACTTTTTAAGTACAATCTATGTCTAAGACTAACTCGTTAAAACTATTATTAACATCATGTAAAATCATTTGATCACCTGTACACTCTACAACTATAAAGTCGCCATTTAAAACCTGGACATTACCACCTGAAATATTAGAAAATGAAACCATAACTTGTCCATTGACTTCAGAGGTTGACCAATTACCTGTATAGGTTTCTGTAGTAGATGAAATAGTCATATTTTGATTGTCTTCAAAATTGATATTAAAAATATTAAACCCATTATCTCCCGCAAAATTTGAAATAGTCCACACACAGTTTTGAAGTGTTCCGTCAACATCGCCTTCTGTACAAGTTGTTGTGCAATCTTCAATTATTACTGTTACAGTATATACCTCAAACTCGTTTGGATTATTAGCCAACTCTACTCTTACATAAAATGTTTCAGGATTTGTAACATTTGTATATGGAGATGCTAATTGATTTATGTTATTAATTGCATCGTTATTAGTATTGTAATATCCTATTAAAATATCACTATTAATACAGTCTTGGTAAATTTCATTTATATCAAACGTTGTGATTAAGTCTAAGATGTCATCGTTATCACAAACTGTATAAGTGGTATCCTCAAAACATTGAAAAGGATTGTAAGGGTTTACATCACATTCTTGCTCTATTTGCATTGTTGACTGATTACTCATATTATATAAATTATACTCATAATCGTCATCACAATTATCGATAATCCAAGCGCCATTTATATCTTGCCAATCTGTACCAAAATCTATTAAAAAATTACCATCTCCATTTTGAATTACTGACCAATTACCTTCGTGCACTATTGTTCCGTTATAGGTTGCTGTAAATTGGTAATCGGCATTAAACTCTAAATAATAATTATTAAACGAGTCTGTTGTATTATAATGTGTTATTTCCCAAAGACATTCTTTTAATGCTAATTCTATTGCATCTTCTGTACAATCGTCATCATTATAATTGTAATCATCATCTTCATCACAGTCATTTTCAGCTTGACTTAAAGCAACTTCCAACTCTTGATTGCTATTAACCTCAATAGTTTCTCCGTTTGACAAAATTAAGGTTACAGGAAAATTTAAACTTGCTAAAACTGGTCCGTCTAAAGTTTCTAAAAATTGATATAAAGCTTCGTCATTATTAATTGTAATGACTTCTGTTACTTGAAAATCTGTATTATAAATTGAAAAAGCAATTGGGTATTGAAAATCAACACACTCGATATCGTCATCTATTTCATTTTCTCCGTTACAGTTTTCAATTTGTGCTTCTAACTCTTCCTGATTATTAATTATAATTTGAGTGTAATCACTAAAAATAACTGTAATTGGAAAATTAATTTCGACTTGATCGTCATCATTTGTAAATGCTTCTAAAACTGTTTCAAGTGCCTGATAATCTGTAACACTTTGGATAGTTATAGTTATACCATTAGCAGATACAGTAACCGGTAAAACAACTTCTAAACAATTAGCGTAATCTATAATATTATCTAGAGAACCATCATTTAAAGCTGTATTACTTATTAGATTTGCAAGGGTAGAATTGCCAGAAATTGTTGAGTCTTGTTGGTTAATAATATCTGAATCTTCATTTTGACAAGATGTAAACATTATCAAAATTAATAAGGGCAAATAAAGTAGTGACTTAAAATTCATGACTTTTAGGTTATAAGATTTTTATAATAGACTTTCAACTATATAACATTTGCTTTTAAAAAACTCCTACCCTTAAAATTTAAAAAAATAGTTCTATTTTGTAGTACTTAAAAATGCTATGTCAAAACAATTACATAAAGATATTTGCGATAAATCTAGGTTTGAGGTGTTTTTTAAACAACACGCAAAAAGCTTATATAACTTTTTATATTATAAGTTTGGAGACCGATTAAACCCTGAGGACAAAGCACAGGAAGCGTTTATTAAATTATGGGAAAACTGTAAAAAAGTCACCCCTGAAAAAGCCAAAAGCTACATTTTTACCATTGCAAACAATTTAATGTTAAACGAAGCTGCGCATCAAAAAGTAGTATTAAAACATCAAAAAACAAAAACCTCTCATCATACAAATTTGTCTCCAGAATTTTTAATGGAAGAAGAGGAATACCGACAAAAACTAGAAAAATCCATATCTAAATTAACTGAAGCACAACGTGTCGCTTTTTTAATGAACCGTGTAGAAGGTAAACGGTTTAAAGAAATAGCAAATCTTTTAGGTATCAGTACAAAAGCAGTAGAAAAGCGAATTTATGGTGCTTTAAAAAAATTAAGGCAAGATATTGAAGAGCTTTAAAATATATTTTAGATTATTAAGGTAGGTTTTTTGTGGGTTACCTTGTTATATGTTTGAATTACAGTTATGAATAAAGAAAAATTAATATTAAAATGGTTAGATAATAACTTATCGCCTCAAGAGCTTGAAGCCTTTAAAGCGCTTGAAGATTATGAGTCTATTGTTAAATTATCTAATTATAGTACAGGATTTAAAGCACCAGAGTTTAATACTGATGCTGCTTTACAAGCTGTGCTATCTAAAATTGAAGACAAAACGGTTACTAAAAACAATTGGTTAGCGCCTTTATTTAAAGTAGCTGCTATTTTAGCTATTTGCTTTGGTGCTTATTATTATACCACGACTTTAGATACAAGTATAACTACGCAATATGCCGAAAAAACAAAAATAGAACTTCCGGATCATTCTCAAGTTAACCTTAATGCATTATCAAAAATTACTTATAATCCAAAAGCTTGGAAAGTTAACCAACGTGAATTAAATCTGGAAGGCGAAGCTTTTTTTAAAGTTACAAAAGGAAGTACTTTTAATGTTATCACGGAAGCAGGAATTGTTACAGTAATTGGTACTAAATTTAATGTAAAGCAACGTCTTAACTATTTTGAAGTAACTTGTTTTGAAGGTATTGTTAGTGTTGAATTTGAAAATAATAAAACACAATTAAAAGCAGGTCAGTCTTTTGTAATTATTAATGGTAATAAAATTGAAAGACAAGTAACAAATAACAAAAAACCAGATTGGTTAAATAGTGTAAGTAGTTTTATTAGCGTACCTTTAAAGGAGGTATTAGCTGAGTTTGAAAGACAGTACGATGTTAAAATTGAAGTAAACAATATCAAAACCAATACCTTGTTTTCTGGTAAGTTTACACATAATGATATTAATATTGCATTACAATCAATAACTCAACCTTTACAATTACAATATAAAAAAGTTAACAAA
This sequence comes from uncultured Olleya sp., assembly GCA_947503885.1. Lineage (GTDB taxonomy): Bacteria > Bacteroidota > Bacteroidia > Flavobacteriales > Flavobacteriaceae > Olleya. Next base: position 33,235 of record CANNFD010000005.1, read on the forward strand.
ACTATTATTTTAACGCGTGAGTAAATCGTTAAAAAGCACACTGTTTTTAATTATAATTCTAGCCTGTAGCTTTTCTGTTTATGCACAAGATAAAAAACTACCACTTTTAGATGTTCTGTCAACCATAGAATATAAGTTTAAAGTTAGTTTCTCTTACGCAGACAAAGTTATTAAAGGGGTTATGGTCGACTTTGACCAGCAAGATAATCTAGACAATATTTTATCAAAGTTACAGCTTCAAACTAGTTTAAAGTTTAATCGATTAGACGACCATTTTATAACCGTAACAGGTAGCGTTAGTAATTTTACATTTCAAAAGTTAGACGAAATTACAATATCAAGCTACTTAACTTCAGGTATTAGCAAAAACAAATCTGGACATATTACAATTACTCCAAAATCCTTTGAGATACTTCCAGGATTGATAGAGCCTGACATATTACAAACTATCCAAGCTATTCCCGGTGTTTTGAGTGTGGACGAAACGGTTTCAAACATTAATGTTAGAGGCGGCACACATGATCAAAACCTAATACTATATGACGGAATTAAAATCTACCAATCCGGTCATTTTTTTGGTTTGATATCTGCCTTTAATCCTTATTTAACAAAACAGGTAGCTGTAATAAAAAATGGAACAAGTGCTAAATTTGGAGATGGTGTCTCTAGTATGATTGATATGCAATTGTTTGATGATACAGATAGCGATTTTAGTGCAGGAATTGGTGTAAACATGATAACTGCAGATGGTTTTGTTATAATCCCATTAGCAAAAAAAACACAGTTACAACTTGCTACAAGACGTGCTATAACAGATGTTTTAAATACACCAACCTACAACCAATATTTTAAACGTGTTTTTCAAGATTCTGAAGTAACTAGCAACGACACCTCTACCTCTAACAATCAAACTTTCAGGTTTAGTGACATCTCATTAAAACTACTACATGATATTGGCAAAAATGACAAGTTAAGATTCACTTTATTAAATGTGTTTAATCAATTAGATTTTGAAGAGTCCTCAAACACAAACAACCCTGAAAGTAATACCAATCAATTAAAGCAACAAAACAGAGCGTCTGCTTTACAATACGAACATGTTTGGAACAATAAATTAAACACATCTATTAAAGGTTATTATTCTAATTACGACTTAAAATCGTCTGATTACGATATGGTAAATAATCAGCGATTAATACAAGAAAACAATGTCGTTGATAATGGATTTAATATTGATGCAAATTATAGTATTAATCAATCACTATCTGTACTTGGGGGATTTCAATTTAACGAAGTTGCAGTAAGCAACCTTGAAGAAGTTAATTCGCCTTTTTTTAGTCGCAATCTTAAACGTAGTTTAAATACTTATAGCGCTTACGCGGAAACTGTGTTTAGCTCAAAAAACAAAAACAGTCTTATTAAATTAGGCTTACGTCATAACTACTTTAAAAATTTTGAAATTACTACAACAGAACCTAGAGTGCATTTAAGTCAACGGTTATTAAAAGATTTTAGAATTGAAGTCTCTGGAGAATTGAAAAGCCAAAGTACATCTCAACTTATCGATTTACAAAATGATTTTTTAGGGGTCGAAAAACGCAGGTGGGTATTAGCAAACAATAATACTATTCCAATACAAAAAAGCAAACAAGTAAGTTTAGGATTAACCTATAACAAGAATAAGCTTCTACTAAGTGCTGAAGGCTATTATAAATTTGTAGACGGAATTACAACACGAAGTCAAGGCTTACAAAACCAATATCAATTTATAAATGCCATAGGTAATTATGATGTTAAAGGTATAGACGTATTAATAAACAAGAGAATAGAAGCATTTAGCACATGGTTAAGTTATAGTTATAGCACCAATAATTACACTTTTAAAAATTTAAATAACAATACCCCCTTCCCTAGTAATTTTGATGTAAGACATCAAATAAACTATGGAAGTACTTATAGTTGGCAGCAATTAAAATTGGCTTTTGGTGTCAATTGGCATTCTGGAAAACCGTTTACCCAACCCGACACTTCAAACCCAACAACTGGAAATACAATAAATTATCAAGCACCAAATAGCAGCAGATTAGACGCTTATATAAGAGCAGATTTATCTGCAACTTATCAATTTAAACTTGGCGAAAATAAAGCTGTAATTGGAGCTTCAATTTGGAATATTTTAGATAAAGAAAACACACTTAACACTTATTATACTATAGAAAATAATCAAGTTACTAAAGTTGAAAATGTGTCTTTAGGATTAACACCAAATGTTAGTTTTAGAGTCAAATTTTAAAATTTAAGATTTTTACTTTCTTAATAATTTCTTCTAATTTCGCATATCACAATAACTTTTATAAAACGACTTAAAATAAAACTACCATGAGTAAATTAAAAAACAAAAAAGCTATCATTACTGGAGGGAGTAAAGGACTTGGAAAAGCCACAGCTATCGCTTTTGCAAAGGAAGGGATTGATGTTGCGATTACAGGTAGAAATGAAAATGATTTAAAGAAAACTGTTGCACAACTAAAAACATTTGGCGTTAACGCTGTGTATTCTGTATTTGATGTAGGAAACTATGAAGCTGTTAAAAGTGGAATAAAACACATTATAGATACATTGGGATCTGTAGATATTTTAGTTAATAATGCTGGTATTGCAGCTTTTGGAGCTTTTAACGACATGGAAGTTGACCAATGGACTAAAATTATTCAAACCAATGTAATGGGTATGTATTATGTAACTAAAGAAGTTTTACCTTACTTAATAAGTCAAAATGAAGGTGATATTATTAATGTGTCTTCTACTGCAGGGTTAAATGGTAATGCAAATACATCTGCTTATTCTGCTTCAAAATTTGCAGTTATAGGTATGTCAGAATCTTTAATGAAAGAAGTTAGAAAAAATAATATTAGAGTATGTACATTAACCCCTAGTACTATTGCATCTGATATGTCAATTAATTTAGGTATTGCAGATAAAGACTCTCAAGATAGTGTATTACAACCGGACGATTTTGCAGAGTTGATAGTTGCTAGCTTGAATCTTCCAAGACGTGCAATGCTAAAAAGTGCCGCCTTATGGTCTACAAACCCATAATTAAATTGTGACATTGACACAATAAGTTACAAAAAAGCCTCTTTAAAATTAAAGAGGCTTTTTAAATATAAAATAAGTTGTTTTTAATCTCTAATTAATGGCATTGTACTACAACGCAATAACCCTTCTTGTTTTGCGATTTCAGCATAAGGTACTTCTTCAACTGTAAATCCTTTTTCTCTTAACCAAGTATTAAGACGTGTAAAGTTTTTTTCGGAAACGATTACATCTTCAGAAATACTAAATATGTTACTATTCATGTTAAACATTTCGTCTTTAGTAATTACAAAACAATTGTCTTTACCAAAGTAATTTAACAACCATTCGTACTCCGTTTCATCTCTAAAACCTTCTTTATGCAAAATTGCTTTATTAGTTCCTATTGGTTGAAAACAACAGTCTAAATGCAATGCATTATCATAAGGGTTAGTTTGTGATTTATTTAGATCAAAACTCTTTACCTTCTTTTTAGGAAACTGCTCTTTGATAAAGTCAACCCCAGCTTTATTTGTTCTAGCTACAATATAATCTGAGTAATCCTCGCCACGATAAGTCCCAATAAAAACGTAGTCGTTACAAAGCATTACGTCTCCACCTTCAATATGTGCTTCCTCTGGTGGACGAATTACTTTTTTTGGGTCTATAGTATCAATGATATATTGTATAGCATCAAGTTCGTTTTCACGTTCTGGAAGAATATTAGCTTTAACCAAAACGTCATCAATTACAAAAGCAATGTCTCTTGCAAAAATCTGATTACAATCTTTAATTAATTCTGGTCTATAGACTTTAATATCGTATTTCTCAAAAACTTTAGCAACCGCTTCCATTTCTTTAACCATATCTGCTTCTATAGGGTAAGTCCCTGCTTTAATATGCATTAAAGATTTTGGGTCGTATGCTTCTTCTAGTTTTGGTGTTGGACCATTACTAACTGCTGTTCCTAATACGACTGCTCTAAGTCTAGAGGTTTCGTTTTTTACATTTAGTTTTAACATAAAGTAAAGATATAAAAAAGCTTCATAATAATTTATGAAGCTTTTAATGGTTATAATATTTAAATTTTATCTTTCAGTAATTGATTTGAAAGGTCTTAAGTTTTCTCCGATATAAATTTGTCTTGGACGACCAATTGGCTCTTTACGGTTACGCATTTCTTTCCATTGTGCAATCCAACCAGGTAAACGACCTAATGCAAACATTACTGTAAACATTTCTGTTGGAATCCCCATACCTCTATAAATAATACCTGAGTAAAAATCTACGTTTGGATATAATTTACGATCAACAAAGTAAGGATCGCTTAAAGCCTCATCTGCTAAACCTTTAGCTATATCTAATACTGGGTCTTCAATACCTAGATTTGATAATACTTCGTCTGCTGCCTTTTTAATAATTTTAGCTCTAGGGTCAAAGTTTTTATAAACTCTATGTCCAAAGCCCATTAAACGGAAAGGATCTTGTTTGTCCTTAGCTTTAGCCATATATTTTTTAGTGTCACCACCATCTTCTTTAATCGCTTCAAGCATTTCTAAAACTGCTTGATTTGCTCCTCCATGAAGAGGTCCCCATAAAGCTGAAATACCAGAAGATAAAGATGCAAATAAACCTGCATGTGATGATCCTACCATTCTTACTGTAGATGTAGAACAGTTTTGCTCATGATCTGCATGTAAGATTAATAATTTATCTAAAGCGTTAACTAAAATTGGATTTTGTGTGTAATCTTGATTTGGTTTTTTAAACATCATTTGCAGGATGTTTTCTACATATCCTAATGAGTCATCACCATAATCTAATGGTAATCCGTTTTGCTTACGCATAGTCCATGCAACTAAAACAGGGAATTTACCCATTATTTTACAAACAGTTTTATACATATCCTCTTCTGAGTCTACATTTACTGATGATGGGTTAAATGCTGTTAATGCACTTGTTAAAGAAGACAATACACCCATTGGATGTGCTGACTTAGGAAAAGCGTCTATTATTTTTTTAATATCATCATCAACAACTGATTGTTCCTTAACATCTTCTTCAAACTTATTAAGCTGAGCTTTTGTTGGTAACTCACCAAAAATCAATAAATATGCAACTTCAAGGAAATCGGCTTTATCAGCTAATTCTTCAATAGAATAACCTCTATATCTTAAAATTCCTTTTTCACCATCTAAAAAAGTTATAGCACTCTCACATGACCCAGTATTTTTGTAACCTGGATCAATAGTTGTCACACCACCTGTAACAGCTCTAAGATTTTTTATATCTATTCCTATTTCATTTTCAGTACCTACAATTAAGGGAAATTCGTGTTTTTCTCCATTAATTTCAAGTGTTGCTTTATTTGACATGTATATTGATTTATTGTATGTTATTTCGAAATGTAAATTTACAAAAACTATAGCGATTTAGAAAGTGTATTTATAATGGTTTTAACAATTTTAATATAGGCTAAATTTATGATGAAAATTTACATAAAAAAAGTCTTTCAACTTATGCTGAAAGACTTTTTTATAAACAATTAAAAGTGTTTAACTTTTTATTTTAAAAGCTTTTTCTTTAGGGTAGTAAGCTACTTCCCCTAGCTCTTCTTCAATACGTAATAATTGATTGTATTTAGCCATACGATCACTTCTTGATGCCGACCCGGTTTTAATCTGTCCACAATTAAGTGCAACAGCTAAATCTGCAATGGTATTGTCTTCAGTTTCTCCTGATCTATGTGACATCACTGATGTATAACCAGAATTATGCGCCATATTAACAGCTGCAATAGTCTCTGTTAATGTACCAATTTGGTTTACTTTTATCAAAATTGAATTAGCTATATTTTCTTTAATACCTTTTGATAAACGTTCTACATTAGTAACAAATAAATCATCACCTACTAGCTGTACTTTATCACCTATTTGCTCTGTTAAGTATTTCCATCCTTCCCAATCGTTTTCATCCATCCCATCTTCAATAGAAATTATAGGATAGTTTCTTGATAACTCAGCTAAATAGTCTGCTTGTTCTTTACTAGATCTTATTTTACCAGATTTACCTTCAAATTTAGAATAATCATAATTTCCATCTACATAAAATTCTGCAGCAGCACAATCTAAAGCAATCATAACATCATCTCCTAAAGTATATCCTGCATTTTTAACAGCTATTGCGATGGTATCTAATGCATCTTCTGTGCCTTCTAAAGTTGGTGCAAAACCTCCTTCATCTCCAACAGCTGTACTTAAACCTCTATCGTGTAATACTTTTTTTAGATTATGAAAAATCTCTGTTCCCATTTGTAGTGCATGAGTAAAGTTTTTAGCTTTTACGGGCATTACCATAAACTCTTGAAATGCGATTGGGGCATCACTATGTGATCCTCCGTTAATGATATTCATCATTGGTACAGGCAATGTATTTGCACTTACACCACCAACATATCTATATAATGGCATCCCTAATTCTGCAGCTGCTGCTTTTGCAACCGCTAAAGAAACACCTAATATAGCGTTGGCACCTAATTTAGATTTATTAGATGTACCATCTATCTCGCACATTAAAGTATCTATATAATTTTGTTCGAAGACGTTAACACCTAAAAGCTCTGCAGCTAAAATAGAATTAACATTATCCACTGCTTTAGATACACCTTTACCCATATACATATCTCCACCATCACGTAACTCTACCGCTTCATGTTCTCCTGTTGAAGCTCCAGATGGTACTGCTGCTCTTCCAAAAAAACCGTTTTCAGTTTCTACATCTACTTCTACAGTTGGGTTACCTCTAGAATCAAAAATTTGTCTTGCGTGAACATTAATTATAATACTCATATATGTATGTTTTATTTATTTTTAATATTACTTATAAATTGATCAAATAAGTAAGAAGAATCATGTGGTCCAGGACTTGCTTCTGGGTGGTATTGTACAGAAAAAACATTTTTAGATTTCATTTTTAACCCGGCTACCGTGTGGTCATTTAAATGAACATGTGTTATCTCTAAATCTGGATGTGCTTCAGCTTCTTCTCTATTTACTGCAAAACCATGATTTTGAGAAGTGATTTCTCCTTTACCAGTAATTAAGTTTTTAACTGGGTGATTGATACCTCTATGACCATTGTGCATTTTGTATGTAGATATCCCATTTGCTAATGCAATAACTTGATGTCCTAAACAAATACCAAACAATGGTAAGTCTCTTTTAATAATTTCTTTTGCTAATGCCTGAGCTTCTAATAAGGGTTCAGGATCTCCAGGTCCATTTGACAAGAAATAACCATCTGGATTCCAAGAGTTTAAATCTTCAAAAGTTGAGTTATAAGGAAAAATTTTAACATAGGCATCGCGCTTAACAAAATTACGAAGTATATTTTTTTTAATTCCTAAATCTAATGCTGCTATTTTTATTGATGCGTTTTCATCACCTACAAAATAAGGTTCTTTTGTTGAAACCTTAGAGGCTAGCTCTAATCCATGCATTGAAGGGACTTCAGATAATTGTTTTTTTAATGCATCAATATTATCAACGTCAGTAGAAATTATGGCATTCATTACTCCATTATCTCTAATGTAACTCACTAAAGCTCTAGTGTCAACATCGGAAATTCCGAACAGATTATGTTGATTTAAAAAATCCTCTAGAGAACCATTTGAATTGTCTCTAGAAAAATCATAACTGAAATTTTTACAAATTAATCCAGAGATTTTAATTGAATCTGATTCGTTTTCGTCGTCGTTAACTCCATAGTTACCAATATGAGCATTAGTAGTAACCATTAATTGACCAAAATAAGAAGGATCTGTAAAAATCTCTTGATATCCTGTCATTCCGGTATTAAAGCAAATTTCTCCAAACGCTGTACCTTCTTTACCAATAGCTTTACCATGAAAAATGGTGCCATCCTCTAACAAGATCAGTGCTTTTTTTAGTTTTTGGTATTTCATAATTCTAAAAGTTTCGCAAAATTGCATAAAAAAAAGGATAATCTAAAACAGATTACCCTTTTTTAATTATTGATTATTAATTAATGTGATAATAATTAAAAATCTTAACAACATCATCTTCATCTTTATAAGATAAATCATAGTCATCAACAAATTTTTCAATTAACTTTTTCTTATCATTAAGTAATTTTAAAATTGTTTTTTTCTTTATTCTAAACTCGATAGCTATATCACCATCTTTAGTTATATAATAGGAATCATTTACAATAAATTTGTCAGGAGACGTTTTTTGTTTTGTCATTACATTAATTTGTCCTGATTTAATCTTAGCAACGTACTTTTTTAATAATTTGATATCTGAATGAGGAGTTAACTCAAAAAAGAAACTTCTTTGACCATCTTCATCTTTATATGTTTTTGCTGTGTATTTACCAAATTTAACAGATTGTATTGCTTTAGAATCAAATACAAAAGAAGAGTCTTTTGCAAAATTTGAAACTATTTGATTTGATTTGGCATTATAATTACCATTAGGTACTTTATAAACTTTACCATCAGTTGATGTTATTACAATATCAGCATCTTCAAAAGCAAATGGAGTACCTAAAACTTTACTAGATTTTCCGTTAGCTAAATATGCTCCTCTAAAGTTTACAGCATTAAACATGTCTTGTTGAGTACTACTATTAGTTGCAGATGACATGTTAGAAGAAAATCCATTGCTACCCTGAGCAAAAGATAATGTAGATAGTAATAAAGTGAATAATAATAAATAGTTTTTCATGTGTGTGTTTTAGTGTAATTTTAATTGTATTTGTATTTGTATTTGTATTTGTAGCTCGTTGTTATTAATTAAATGAGTAATAATTAAACATTTTAATTACATCTTTTTCATCTTTATAAGACAAGTCATTGTCATCAACAAATTTTTGAATTAGCTTCTTTTTATTAGACAGCACTTTAAGAATGTTCTTTTTCTTTAATTTTATTGGCTGAGCTGTTTCTCCATCTATAGAATAACTATAAGACTCAATTATATTATACCAATCAGCAGATGTTTTTTGTTTAGTCAATACATTTATTTGTCCATCTACTATTTTAGCAACATATTTTTTTAATAACTTAATATCTGCATGTGGAGTAAGTTGAAAATAAAAGCTGGAATTACTTTCCTTATCTGTATAAGGTTTAGCTGTATATTTATCAAACTGTACTGATTTAATTGAATTAGATTGGAAAACAAAAGAAGAATCAGTAACAAAGTTAGAAACTATCTCATTAGACTTAGCATTGTAATTACCGTTAGGTACCTTGTATGATTTGCCATCAATAGTATTTATAATAATTGTTGCATTATCAAACGGAAATGGCGAACCTTTAACTTCTTCTAAAGTTGTATTAGCTAAGTAATAACCTTGATAATTAACAGCATCAGAGTTGTCTTGTAATCTAGTATTTAAATCAACTAAAGGTAAGTTAGCGTGTTTAGCTTGACCTGTATAGACTTCGTTATTAATAACTTGACTAAAAGTAACTGTACTTGTTAAGGTTATTAGAATAAAAAGAAGTTTTTTCATAATAATAATATTATGGCTAAATGTAAAAAAAAAGAGATAAACTCTAGGAGTTTATCTCTTTTTTAATAGTTATTTAACAACTCTTTAAGAGATTATTCTTCCTCTTCATTGTTTGTTTTAGCTACAGGAGGAGTAACGGTATTTGAGCTACCACCTCTTCTGCTTCTACGTGTTGTTTTCTTAGACTTTTTATCGGCGTTGTAGATTTCGTTGTAATCTACTAATTCGATCATTGCCATATCAGCATTATCTCCTAAACGATTTCCTAGTTTAATAATTCTAGTATAACCTCCTGGACGATCACCAACTTTAGCAGCTACATCTCTAAATAATTCTGTTACAGCTTCTTTTTGACGAAGTCTTGAAAATACAATACGTCTATTATGCGTTGTATCGTCTTTAGACTTAGTAATCATTGGCTCAATAAATCCTTTTAAAGCTTTAGCTTTAGCTACGGTAGTATTAATACGTTTATGCTCTATTAAAGAACAAGCCATATTAGCTAACATTGATTTTCTGTGAGCAGTTTTTCTACCTAAGTGGTTTACTTTTTTTCCGTGTCTCATGACATTTGTTTTTAATCACCATCTTGCTGCAACTCATTTTGAGGAGCAAAATATGATGTATTAGTCTTTATCTAGTTTATATTTTGATAGATCCATTCCGAAATTTAACCCTTTAACATTTACAAGCTCTTCAAGCTCAGTTAAAGATTTCTTTCCAAAGTTTCGGAACTTCATTAAATCATTTTTATTAAAAGATACTAAGTCTCCTAAAGTATCTACTTCAGCAGCTTTTAAACAATTAAGAGCACGAACCGATAGGTCCATATCAACTAATTTAGTTTTAAGCAACTGTCTCATGTGAAGTGATTCTTCATCATAAGTTTCTGTTTGTGCAATCTCATCTGCTTCTAATGTGATACGCTCATCAGAGAATAACATAAAGTGATGGATTAAAGTTTTAGCAGCTTCAGTTAAAGCATCTTGAGGAGAAATAGAACCATCTGTTTGGATTTCGAAAACTAATTTTTCGTAATCTGTTTTTTGTTCTACTCTATAGTTCTCGATACTATATTTAACATTTTTTATTGGTGTGTAAATTGAATCTGTAAAGATTGTTCCGATTGGAGCTGAAGCTTTTTTATTTTCTTCTGCAGGAACATATCCTCTACCTTTTTCAATTGTAAGTTCCATATTGATGTTTACTTTAGAGTCAAGATTACAGATAACTTGATCTGTATTTAAAACTTGAAAACCAGAAATAAACTTTTGGAAGTCACCAGCAACTATTTTATCTTGACCAGAAATAGATATTGAGATAGACTCATTGTCTACATCTTCTATTTGACGTTTAAAACGTACTTGTTTAAGGTTTAAAATAATTTCTGTAACATCTTCTACAACTCCAGCAATTGTTGAGAATTCGTGATCTACGCTCTCTATTCTAACTGATGTAATTGCAAATCCTTCTAAAGAAGATAATAAAACTCTTCTTAAAGCATTACCTACCGTAAGACCATAACCAGGTTCTAAAGGTCTGAATTCGAATTTACCTTCGAAATCAGTAGAATCAATCATGATTACTTTGTCAGGCTTCTGAAAATTAAATACTGCCATTTTTTTCTTCGTTTTAATTGTTATTTAGTTGCGCGATTTAAAAGTTTGAAGATCACTAATAAATCCTTTGGCTAAATACCAATGTGATTATTTATTATTTAGAGTATAATTCTACGATGAATTGCTCATTGATGTTTTCTGGAATCTGGATTCTAGCAGGAACTGAAACAAACGTTCCTTCTTTTTTCTCACTATTCCATGTAATCCACTCGTATACGTTACTAGAATTTGATAAAGATTTCTCGATAGATTCTAGTGATTTAGATTTTTCTCTAACAGCAACTACGTCACCAGCATTAAGTTGGTATGAAGGAATATTTACTAATTCTCCATTTACAGTAATATGTCTGTGAGATACTAATTGTCTAGCACCGCTTCTTGATGGAGAAAGTCCCATTCTATAAACTACATTGTCTAATCTAGACTCACATAATTGTAATAAAACTTCACCTGTAATACCTTGAGCAGCAGTAGCTCTTTTAAACATGTTTCTAAATTGACGCTCTAATACACCGTAAGTGTATTTAGCTTTTTGCTTCTCCATTAATTGGATTGCGTATTCAGATTTTTTACCACGTCTTCTGTTGTTACCATGTTGACCTGGTGGGTAATTTCTTTTTTCAAAAGATTTGTCATCACCGAATATAGCCTCGCCAAATTTACGAGCTATTTTAGTTTTAGGACCAGTATATCTTGCCATTTTTAAATTGATTTAAGAGTGATTATGAATTAAGGTCTTAATCTTATCCTTCGATAATCGTTAATCTCTTTGTTGATACTTGTTTTTTTTATTTCAGTTTGCAAATTTATACAAAAAATTAATACCATCTGACAAACAGATGATATTAATTTTTAACTTGCTAGAATTAAGCACGATTAAACGTGATTAAACTCTTCTTCTTTTAGGTGGACGACATCCATTGTGTGGTAATGGAGTAACATCAATAATTTCTGTTACTTCAATCCCTGCATTATGGATAGAACGAATAGCAGATTCTCTACCATTTCCTGGACCTTTAACGTACACTTTTACTTTCTTTAAACCAGCCTCTTTAGCTACTTCTGAAGCATCTTCTGCAGCTAATTGAGCAGCATAAGGTGTGTTTTTCTTTGATCCTCTAAATCCCATTTTACCAGCAGATGACCATGAAATAACGTCTCCTTTTTTGTTGGTAAGTGAAATAATGATGTTGTTAAATGAAGCAGTAATGTGAGCTTCTCCAACAGCGTCAATAATAACTTTACGTTTTTTTGTGCTTTTAGCGTTTGTCTTTGCCATACTACTTATTATTTAGTTGCCTTTTTCTTGTTAGCAACTGTTTTTCTTCTACCTTTTCTAGTTCTAGAGTTATTCTTAGTACGTTGACCTCTTAAAGGTAAACCAACTCTATGACGTATACCTCTGTAACAACCGATATCCATTAAACGTTTAATGTTTAATTGTGTTTCAGAACGTAATTCACCTTCAATAGTAAAAGTTCCAACAGTTTCACGGATTGCTCCGATTTGATCATCTGTCCAATCTTGTACTTTGATGTTTTCGTCAACTTTAGCTTCAGCTAAAATTTCTTTTGCTCTACTTCTACCTACTCCGTAGATATAAGTTAAAGAGATTACTCCTCTTTTTTGTTTTGGTATGTCTACACCTGCGATTCTTGCCATAATTACCCTTGTCTTTGTTTGAATCTAGGATTCTTTTTGTTAATGACGTAAAGTCTCCCTTTTCTGCGCACGATCTTACAATCTGCACTTCTCTTTTTAATTGATGCTCTTACTTTCATCGTATTAGTATCTATAGGTTATGCGAGCCTTAGTTAAATCATAAGGACTCATTTCTAATTTTACTTTATCTCCTGGTAACAACTTAATATAATGCATACGCATTTTACCTGAAATATGTGCGGTCACAATATGACCATTTTCTAATTCAACACGGAACATTGCATTTGATAATGCTTCAATGATTGTTCCATCTTGTTCTATTGCTGCTTGTTTTGCCATAGTGAAAATATTAAGCTACTGCTTTTCTGTTTTTACCTGTTTTCATCAAGCCATCATAATGTCTATTTAACAAGTAAGAATTTACTTGTTGCATAGTATCTATTGCAACTCCAACCATAATTAATAAAGATGTACCTCCAAAAAATAAAGCCCAACCAGATTGCACATTTAATAACTTAACAATAAATGCTGGGAACACAGCTATTAAAGCAAGAAATATAGAACCAGGTAAAGTTATTTGAGACATTATTTTGTCTAAATATTCAGAGGTTTCTGATCCAGGACGAATACCAGGAATAAATCCACCGCTTCGTTTTAAATCATCAGCCATTTTATTAGTAGGAACTGTAATTGCAGTATAAAAATATGTGAAAATAATTATTAATAATGCAAATACTAAATTATACCAAAAACCAAAGATATCTGAGAAGTTTGATTGCATCCATAAACCTGTAGAAGTATCTTTTAATAAAGATGAACCTCCTATCAGTCCAGGAACAAACATAATTGCCTGAGCAAATATGATTGGCATAACTCCAGAAGCATTAAGTTTTAATGGTATATATTGTCTTGAACCAAATACATTTTTCTCATATCCACCAGTTGCAGATCGTCTTGCATATTGAACAGCAATTTTTCTAACTGCCATAACAAGTAAGACAGATAATAGAATTATTACAAACCATATAACGATTTCGAATAAAATCATCATTACGTTGTTACCTGTTTCTAATCTAGAAGCAGCATTCTGCAAGAAAGATTTAGGTAAAGTAGCAATAATACCTACCATAATTAATAATGATATACCATTACCTATACCTTTATCTGTTATCTTTTCTCCTAACCACATTGCAAAAATACAACCTGTTACTAATATTACGATAGAAGAGAAGTAAAACACTCCACCTTGTCCTAATAAAAATGCAGAGTTTGGAATACCAAACATAGGTTGTAAACTAGCCAAATAACCTGGAGCCTGTACTAAACAAATAGCGATAGTTAACCAACGTGTTATTTGAGTGATTTTTTTCTGACCACTAGCGCCTTCTTTTTGTAGTTTTTGTAAATAAGGAATAGCTATTCCCATCAATTGTACTACAATAGAAGCAGAAATATATGGCATAATACCAAGTGCAAATACAGAAGCATTAGCAAACGCTCCACCGGTAAAAGCATTTAATATCCCGAAAATACCTTCTGAAGTTCCAGATTGTAAACTTTCTAATTGGGTTGCATCTATACCAGGTAATACTACTTGTGCTCCGAAACGATAAACTAATAACAGACCTAGTGTAACTAGGATTCTGTTTCTTAGTTCTTCAATTTTCCAAACATTTTTTAATGTCTCTATAAATTTCATGCGTTCGATTATTCTTATAAAGTTACAGCTTCTCCTCCTGCAGCTTCAATAGCAGCTTTTGCTGAAGCAGTAAATTTATGAGCAGTTACACTTAATTTTGATTTTAATTCACCTCTACCTAAGATTTTAACTAGCTCATTTTTTCCGGCTAATCCTAAACCTACTAAAGTATCAAAATCTAATGTATCTTTAATTATCTTATCGTCAACTAATTGTTGAATAACATCAAGGTTTACACCTTGATATTCTTTACGATTAATGTTAGTAAAGCCAAATTTAGGTACTCTACGTTGAAGTGGCATCTGCCCACCTTCAAAACCTACTTTCTTAGAATAACCAGATCTAGACTTTGCTCCTTTGTGACCACGTGTAGCAGTACCACCTTTTCCAGAACCTTGTCCTCTACCTATTCTTTTACCTTGACTTTTAACTGAACCTTCTGCAGGTTTTAAATTACTTAAATCCATTTTCAGTATTATTATTTAGTTTCTTCAACAGAAACTAAGTGGTTTACTTTTGCTACCATACCTAATATATTAGGTGTAGCCTCGTGTTCTATAGTTTGTCCAATCTTTTTAAGACCAAGAGCTAATAAAGTTCTTTTTTGTCTTTGTGTTCTATTGATTGCACTTTTAACTTTTGTTACTTTTATCTTCGACATTGCTGTGGGGATTATCCGTTAAAAACTTTTTCTAAAGAAACACCTCTTTCACGAGCAATCGTTAATGGGTCTCTTAATTGTAATAAAGCATCGAAAGTAGCCTTAACAACGTTATGTGGGTTTGATGATCCTTGAGATTTAGATAAAACATCATGTACACCAACTGCTTCTAAAACTGTTCTCACAGCTCCACCAGCAATAACTCCTGTACCAGGAGCCGCAGGAATAATGTTTACTCTTGCTCCACCATATTTACCTTTTTGTTCATGCGGTAATGTACCTTTCATGATTGGTATACGTACTAAGTTTTTCTTAGCATCTTCAATTGCTTTTGCGATTGCACTTGCAACATCTTTAGATTTCCCTAAACCTTGACCTACAACACCTGCTTCATCTCCAACCACTACGATTGCCGAGAAACCAAATGCTCTACCTCCTTTAGTTACTTTAGTAACTCTTTGCACACCAATTAAACGATCTTTAAGATCTAATCCACTTGGCTTTACTAACTCTGCGCTTTTGTATTTTTGAAACATAATTTCTTAGAATTTAAGTCCTCCTTCTCTAGCTCCTTCAGCTAATGATTTTACTCTACCATGATATAAATAACCACCTCTATCAAAAGCGATTGTTTCAACACCAGCCTTTAAGGCTTTTTCTGCGATAGACTTACCTACTAATGCAGCTAGTTCTACTTTATTTCCTTTTGCAGTAATATCTTTATCTCTTGAAGAAGATGCAGCTAATGTTTTACCAGTAACGTCATCTACTATTTGAGCATAAATTTCTTTATTACTTCTAAAAACAGCTAATCTAGGTCTAGTACCTGTACCAGTTACAACCTTACGGATTCTGTTTTTAATTCTTATTCGTCTTTCGTTCTTTGTTAACGCCATAACTAATTACTATGCTGATTTACCTGCTTTTCTTCTTAATACTTCTCCAACAAACTTAATTCCTTTTCCTTTGTAAGGTTCAGGTCTTCTAAATCCTCTGATTTTAGCAGCTACTTGACCTACTAATTGTTTATCATGAGAAGTTAGTTTAACTATTGGATTCTTTCCTTTATCAGAAACAGTTTCTACTTTTACTTCAGGTGCTAAGCTTAAAACTATATTGTGAGAGAAACCTAAAGCTAATTCAAGAACATTTCCTTGATTTGAAGCTCTATAACCTACTCCTACTAATTCTAATTCTTTAGTCCACCCTTTAGATACACCTTCAATCATATTATAAACTAATGAACGATATAAACCGTGTTTAGCTTTTTGATCTTTAGTATCTTTAGAACGTGTTACTAATACATTTCCATCTTCAACTTTTACTTCAACAGTATCAAAATTTTGAGTTAATTCTCCTAATTTTCCTTTTACCGTTATTGTATTGTTTTCAACTGTTACAGTTACTCCTTCTGGAATGGCAACTGGATTATTTCCTATTCTTGACATTTTCTTCTGGATTTAAAATTAGTAAACGTAACATAAAACTTCACCACCAACATTTTCTCTTTGCGCTTGCTTTCCAGTCATAACACCATGAGAAGTAGATACGATTGCAATACCTAAACCGTTTAAGATACGTGGTAATTCAGTAGAACTAGAATATTTACGTAAACCAGGCTTACTGATTCTTTGTAATTTTCTAATAACTGGTTCTTTTGTTTCCTTATTGTATTTTAAGGCAATTTTGATTGTACCTTGAACAGTAGAATCATCAAACTTATAACTTAAAATATATCCTTGATCGAATAATATTTTAGTTATGTTCTTTTTTAAATTTGAAGCAGGAATTTCTACAACTCTATGATTAGCACGCACTGCGTTTCTAATTCTAGTCAAGTAATCTGCTATTGGATCTGTATACATATGTATTGATTTGCGGACTTGGTTTTCGAATTATTTCGAACCTAAGACCAATTAAAATTTTACCAACTTGCTTTTTTAACACCTGGGATTAATCCCTGATTTGCCATTTCTCTGAACATTACACGAGAAAGACCAAATGTACGCATATAACCTTTAGGTCTACCAGTTAATTTACATCTATTATGTTGACGTATTGGTGATGCGTTTTTAGGAAGCTTTTGTAATGCTTCGTAATCTCCAGCTTCTTTTAAAGCTTTACGTTTCTCGGCATACTTAGCTACTGTTTTAGCTCTTTTCACCTCGCGGGCTTTCATTGATTCTTTAGCCATAACTTAGTTTTTTTGAAAAGGTAACCCTAATTCTGTTAATAATGATTTAGCTTCTTTATCTGTTTGAGCAGAAGTTACAAATGTAATATCCATTCCATCAATTTTATTAACTTTGTCAATATTTATTTCTGGAAAGATAATTTGTTCAGTAACTCCTAAATTGTAGTTACCTCTTCCGTCAAATCCTGTTGCTTTTATTCCGTTAAAATCTCTTACACGTGGAAGTGCAGTTGTTATTAAACGATCTAAAAACTCATACATTCTTTCTCCTCTTAACGTAACTTTAGCACCAATTGGCATTCCTTTACGTAATTTGAAAGACGCAACGTCTTTTTTAGATAATGTAGATACAGCTTTTTGACCTGTTATAGTCGTAAGTTCATCAACTGCATAGTCAACTAACTTTTTATCTGCTACTGCAGCTCCAACTCCTCTAGATAAAACTATCTTTTCAAGTTTAGGAACTTGCATAACATTTGTGTATCCAAATTCTTCTGTAAGCGCAGCAATTACTTTGCTACTATACTCTTCTTTTAGTCTCGGTGAATATCCCATAACTATATTACTTCATTAGATTTTTTAGAAAATCTGACTTTTTTATCACCTTCTATTCTATAACCTACTCTTGTTTCTTCCCCTTTAGAAGTTAACAATGATAGATTAGAAATATTGATAGATGCTTCTTTTTCTACAATACCACCTTGAGGGTTTTGTGCACTTGGTTTAGTATGTTTCTTAACCATGTTTACTCCTTCAACTATAGCTTTATTTTTGGCAATAAATACTTTTTGTACTTTACCTTCAGATCCTTTGTGATCTCCAGCTATAACCTTTACGGTATCTCCTGTTTTAATTTTAAGCTTTGTCATTTTTTCATCAATTAAAGCACCTCTGGTGCCAATGATACAATTTTCATGAATTGTTTATCACGAAGTTCTCTAGCTACAGGTCCAAAAACACGTGTTCCTCTCATTTCACCCGTTGGGTTTAAAAGTACACATGCGTTATCGTCAAATCTAATATAAGATCCGTCTGGACGTCTAACTTCTTTTTTAGTACGAACAACTACTGCTGTAGACACTGCTCCTTTTTTAATGTTTCCATTAGGAGTTGCATCTTTTACAGTGACTACAATTTTGTCACCTACAGAAGCATATCTTCTTTTAGTACCACCTAGAACACGTATTGTTAATACTTCTTTTGCTCCAGTGTTATCTGCTACTCTTAGTCTTGATTCTTGCTGTACCATAATTACTTCGCTCTTTCAATTATTTCAACTAATCTCCAACATTTAGATTTACTTAAAGGTCTTGTTTCCATGATCTTTACTGTATCTCCAATGTTACAATCGTTTGTCTCGTCGTGTGCAACATATTTCTTTGTTTTTAACACGAACTTTCCGTACATAGGGTGTTTTACTTTTTTAACTTCAGCAACCACAATTGATTTCTGCATCTTGTTACTAGTAACTATCCCGATACGCTCTTTTCTTAAGTTTCTTTTTTCCATCTTGTAAGCAGAATTATTGTAAATCTCTTTTAGTTAATTCTGTTGCAATTTTTGCAACTGTACGTCTTACTTGACGTAATTGAATTGGATTCTCTAAAGGAGAAACTGCATGAGCCATTTTTAAATCTGAATAGCTCTTCTTTGTTTCACTAAGTTTCTCTTGTAACTCAGCTACAGATAATTCTTTAATTTCTGATTGTTTCATAATATCAAATAAATTATGCTTCGTAATCTCTAGCGATTACAAACTTAGTTTTTACTGGTAATTTTTGAGCTGCAAGTCTTAATGCTTCTTTAGCTACTTCTAAAGGCACTCCTCCAACTTCAAAAAGGATTCTTCCTGGTTTAACAACTGCTGCCCAATATTCTACTGCACCTTTACCTTTACCCATACGTACTTCAAGAGGCTTTTTTGTAATAGGCTTATCTGGAAATATTTTAATCCAAAGTTGACCTTCTCTTTTCATGTAACGTGTAGCTGCAATACGAGCTGCTTCTATTTGACGCGATGTTAAAAAGTTAGAATCTAATGATTTTATTCCAAAAGTTCCGTTTGAAAGTAAGTGACCTCTACCAGAGTTCCCTTTCATACGACCCTTTTGCATTTTTCTAAATTTTGTTTTTTTAGGCTGTAACATTTTTTCTGTTATTTAAAAAATTACTTTCTACGACGTTGTTGTGGTTTCCCACCTCCTTGACGTCCACCTTTCCCTTGCTTCTTAGCTAAGCCAACAAGAGGAGAAAGCTCTCTTTTACCATATACTTCACCTTTCATGATCCATACTTTGACCCCTAATCTACCATAAGTAGTGTGAGACTCAACTAAAGCATAGTCAATATCGGCTCTAAAAGTTGATAAAGGAATACGTCCTTCTTTGTAGTGTTCTGAACGTGCCATTTCAGCTCCGTTTAAACGACCACTAATTTGTACTTTTATTCCTTCAGCATTCATACGCATTGTTGCAGCGATAGCCATTTTTATAGCACGTCTATATGAAATTCTGTTTTCAATTTGACGAGCTATACTAGATGCTACTAAAAATGCGTCAAGTTCAGGTCTTTTTATTTCAAAAATATTAATCTGAACTTCTTTTCCTGTAATTTTCTTAAGCTCTTCTTTTAACTTGTCTACCTCTTGTCCACCTTTCCCAATGATAATACCAGGTCTTGCAGTAGTGATAGTAACGGTTACAAGTTTAAGAGTTCTCTCAATAATTACACGAGATACACTAGCTTTAGATAAACGCGCGTGAACGTATTTTCTGATCTTATCGTCTTCGGCAAGTTTATCACCATAATCGTTTCCTCCATACCAGTTAGATTCCCATCCTCTGATAATTCCTAAGCGATTTCCGATTGGATTTGTCTTTTGTCCCATATCTATCTTAGCTTTGTGTGTTATTGTTAGCTCCAACTACGATTGTTACGTGGTTTGAGCGTTTTCTTATTCTGTGAGCACGTCCTTGTGGAGCTGGACGTAATCTTTTTAACATAGATCCACCATCTACTCTTATTTCTTGAACAAATAATTCAGCATCTTCGATACTTGCATCTTCGTTCTTAGCTTGCCAATTAGCTATCGCAGAAAGTAATAATTTCTCTAAACGATTTGAAGCTTCTTTTTGACTAAACTTTAAAATATTAAGTGCTTTTTCTACGCGTTCACCTCTTACTAAATCGGCTACTAAACGCATTTTTCTTGGTGACGTAGGACAGTTATTAAGTTTAGCAAAAGCTATTTGCTTCTTACCTTCCTTAATAGCGTCTGCCATTTGTTTTTTACGACTTCCCATAGCTTACTTTTTACCTTTATTTTTAGCACCTGCATGACCTCTAAAAGATCTTGTTGGTGAAAATTCTCCTAATTTATGTCCAACCATGTTTTCTGTAACATATACTGGAACAAACTGACGACCGTTATGTACTGCAATTGTTTGTCCAACAAAATCAGGAGTTATCATACTTGCTCTTGACCAAGTTTTGATTACCGTCTTTTTGTTAGCTTCTACATTAGCAGCTACTTTCTTCTCTAATTTATAGTGAACGTAAGGTCCTTTTTTTAATGATCTTGCCATGATTTCTTATTTCTTTCTACGTTCTAAAATATATTTATTACTCGCTTTAGTTCTAGAACGTGTTCTAAATCCTTTAGCTGGTATACCATTTCTAGATCGTGGATGTCCACCAGATGACTTACCTTCTCCACCTCCCATTGGGTGATCTACTGGATTCATTACTACTGGTCTTGTTCTTGGTCTTCTACCTAACCATCTACTACGCCCTGCTTTACCAGAAACTAATAATTGGTGATCAGAGTTAGAAACCGCTCCAATTGTAGCCATACATGTAACTAGAATTAATCTAGTTTCACCTGAAGGCAATTTAATTGTTGCAAACTTACCATCTCTTGCCATTAATTGAGCAAATGCTCCAGCACTTCTTGCCATTACAGCACCTTGTCCTGGTCTTAACTCAACACATGAGATAATAGTTCCTAATGGAATATTAGCTAATGGCATTGCATTTCCAATTTCTGGAGATGCTCCTTCACCAGAAACAACTGTTTGTCCAACTTGTAAACCATTTTGAGCAATGATATAAGTTTTTTCGCCATCTTGATAATTCAATAATGCGATAAACGCTGTTCTGTTTGGATCATATTGTATTGATGCAACTTCAGCAGGAATTCCTACTTTAGTTCTTTTAAAATCAATTATACGATATCTACGTTTGTGACCACCACCTTTATAGCGCATAGTCATACGTCCTTGACTGTTTCTACCACCTGATCGTTTTTTCGGAGCTAATAAACTCTTCTCCGGCTTATCAGTAGTAATGGCGTCAAATCCATTAACTACTCTAAATCGCTGACCTGGTGTGATTGGTTTTAATTTTCTTACTGACATTTGTCTTTAATTACATGTTAGTGTATAAATCAATCATTTCACCTTCCGCCAGTTGTACAATTGCTTTTTTAGTAGCATTTGTTTTACCATGCTGAATACCAGTTTTAGTAAACTTGGTACTTCTATCTGGACGGACATTTATAGTACGAACTTTTTCAACAGAAACTCCATAAGCAGCTTCCACTGCTTTTTTAATTTCTACCTTGTTCGCCTTAGTGTTCACAAAGAAACTATAGCAGTTGTTTAACTCACTGTTAGCAGTTGCTTTTTCTGTGATTATAGGTTTAATTAAGATATTCATTTTGTTTCTATTTACTTAAATTCGACTCAATTCCTTCTAAAGAACTCTCTAAAAGGACAACTTGATTTGCATTTAATATTTTATAAGTACTTAATTCTGAGCTAGTTATAACTTCAGAGCCTTTTAAATTACGTGATGACAAATATACATTATTATTTGACGCCCCCAACACAAACAACGATTTTTTGTTTTGTAGGTCTAACGCATTTAAAACTGCAGTGAAATTTTTAGTCTTTGGAGCATCAAAATTAAAGTCTTCTAAAACAATAATTGATTTTTCATTTGCTTTAATACTAAACGCTGACTTACGTGCTAGACGTTTTAAGTTTTTGTTTAATTTAAATGAATAATTTCTAGGTCTTGGTCCGAACATACGTCCACCTCCTCTAAAAACTCCAGACTTAATACTACCTGCTCTGGCTGTACCAGTACCTTTTTGTTTTTTAATCTTACGTGTACTTCCAGTAATCTCAGCACGCTCTTTAGCTTTATGAGTTCCCTGTCTTTGGTTAGCTAAGTATTGCTTAACATCCAAATATACAGCATGATTATTAGGTTCAATAGCAAAAACACTGTCAGAAAGGTCTGCCTTTCTACCTGTTTCTTTTCCGTTTATATCTAAAACTGCTACTTTCATTATTTTCTGATAATTACATAAGCGTTTTTATGTCCAGGTACACAACCTTTAACAACAAGTAAGTTCTTTTCTGGAACTACTTTTAAAACTCTTAAATTTTCAACTTTAACTGAATCTGTTCCCATTCTACCTGCCATGCGCATTCCTTTGAATACTCTAGCTGGATAAGACGCTGCTCCAATCGATCCTGGTGCTCTTAAACGGTTATGTTGTCCGTGAGTAGCTTGACCTACACCACCAAATCCATGACGTTTTACAACTCCTTGAAATCCTTTTCCTTTTGATGTACCTGATACATCTACAAATTCACCTTCTGTAAAGTGATCTACAGTGATTGCATCACCTAATTTGTACTCCGCATCAAAACCTTTAAATTCTACGATTTTGCGTTTTACAGAAGTTCCTGCTTTTTTAGCGTGACCTAAGTCCGCTTTAGTAGCACTTTTTTCTGTCGCGTCATCGAAACCAAGTTGAATAGCATTATAGCCGTCAACTTCTTCAGTTCTGACTTGGGTAACGATACATGGTCCAGCTTCGATTACTGTACATGGCATATTCTTACCATTTTCATCGAAAATGCTGGTCATACCGATTTTTTTTCCAATTAACCCAGACATAATTATTATTTATTTGTTATTACTATTTATTAAAATATTCAAGGCTGAAAATACGATTCAGCCTTGAAGTGTATTTTTACCGTTTTTCCTTCGCTCGAAGCTTAGGACATGTTCGTTTAAAAAACTTTTAAACGATGTATATTACTTACACCTTAATTTCTACTTCTACTCCACTTGGTAATTCAAGTTTCATTAAAGCGTCAATTGTTTTAGAAGATGAAGAGTATATATCTAATAATCTCTTATAAGAGCTTAATTGAAATTGCTCTCTAGATTTCTTATTTACGTGTGGTGAACGTAATACAGTAAAGATTTTTTTGTGAGTTGGTAATGGAATTGGTCCAGTTACAACAGCACCTGTACTTTTTACTGTTTTTACAATCTTCTCAGCAGACTTATCTACTAAATTGTGATCGTAAGACTTTAATTTTATTCTAATTTTTTGACTCATTTTCTTTAAGATTTACGATTCAACGCCTTTAGCTGCTTTTATTACTTCTTCTGCAATATTAGAAGGAGTTTCTGCATAGTGTGAAAATTCCATAGTAGATGTTGCTCTACCAGAAGATAATGTTCTTAATGTAGTTACATATCCAAACATTTCTGATAATGGTACAGTTGCTTTTACTGTTTTAGCTCCAGCTCTATCACCCATATCACTTACTTGACCTCTTCTTCTATTTAAATCTCCAACGATATCACCCATGTTTTCTTCTGGAGTAATAACTTCTAGCTTCATAATAGGCTCCATGATTACAGCTTTAGCTGCTTTAGCACAGTTTTTAAATCCTAATTTAGCTGCTAACTCAAAAGACAGTTGATCAGAATCCACATCGTGGTAAGATCCATCCTTTAAAGTAACTTTCATTGAATCAATTTCATAACCTGCTAATGGTCCATTTACCATTGCCATTTTGAAACCTTTTTCAATTGAAGGTATAAATTCCTTAGGAACGTTACCACCTTTAATTACAGATTCAAATTGTAAACCTACAACACCTTCGTCAGCTGGTTCAACAGTAAATACGATATCTGCGAATTTACCACGACCTCCAGATTGTTTCTTATAAACTTCTCTGTGATCAGCTGATTGTGTAATAGCTTCTTTATATTCTACTTGAGGTTGACCTTGGTTAACTTCAACTTTAAACTCACGTCTTAAACGATCAACAATAATATCTAAGTGAAGCTCACCCATTCCTGATATAATAGTTTGACCTGAAGACTCGTCTGTTCTGGCTGTAAAAGTAGGATCCTCTTCAGCTAACTTTGCTAAAGCCATACCCATTTTATCTACATCCGCTTTAGTCTTAGGCTCAACTGCGATACCAATTACTGGATCAGGGAAATCCATTGATTCTAAAACAATAGGGTGCTTTTCATCAGACATAGTATCACCAGTCTTAATGTCTTTAAATCCTACTGCAGCTCCAATATCTCCTGCTTCAATATAATCAATTGCATTTTGCTTATTAGCATGCATTTGATAAATACGAGAAATACGTTCTTTTTTACCTGAACGGTTATTTAGTATATAAGAACCTGCATCTAAACGACCAGAGTATGCACGGAAAAAAGCTAAACGACCAACAAAAGGGTCTGTAGCAATTTTAAATGCTAAAGCGGCGAAAGGCTCATTTACATCCGGCTTACGTCTTTCTTCTTTATCTGTATCAGGATTTACTCCTATTACACTTTCTCTATCCATTGGAGAAGGTAAATAACGACATACAGCATCTAATAAAAACTGAACCCCTTTATTTTTGAATGAAGAACCACATACCATAGGTATTATAGCCATATCCATTACAGCAGCTCTAAGTGCAGCATGCACTTCGTCTTCAGTAATAGAATCTTCATCTTCCATGAATTTTTCTAATAAGTTTTCATCGTAACTAGCTACCTCTTCAATTAATAAAGCTCTGTAACTACGCACCTCTTCCTTCATATCTTCAGGAATAGGCACTACGTCAAATGTAGATCCGAAATTATCATCATGCCATACAATAGCTCTGTTTTTAACTAAATCTACAATACCTTTAAAGTCTTCTTCGTCACCAATGTTTAATACAATTGGCACTGCGTTAGACTTCAACATATCTTTTACTTGTTGACAAACTCCTAAAAAGTCTGACCCTTGACGGTCCATTTTATTAACGAAACCGATTCTTGGCACTTTATAGTTATCAGCTAATCTCCAGTTAGTTTCAGATTGAGGCTCAACACCATCTACTGCACTAAATAAGAAAACTAAACCATCTAATACACGTAAAGATCTATTTACTTCAACTGTAAAATCTACGTGACCAGGTGTGTCTATAATATTAAAATGATAATCTTGTGCTTCTGGAGTTGCCTCACCGTTTTCTTTTGGAAAAGTCCAATCACATGTAGTTGCAGCAGAAGTAATTGTAATACCTCTTTCTGCCTCTTGCTCCATCCAGTCCATCGTAGAAGCACCATCATGTACTTCTCCAATTTTATGAGAAACACCCGTATAAAAAAGAATACGCTCTGTTGTTGTTGTTTTACCAGCATCAATGTGAGCAGCAATTCCTATATTTCTTGTAAGTTTTAAATCTCTAGCCATTTCTTATTAAAATCTAAAGTGAGAGAATGCTTTATTTGCTTCAGCCATCTTATGTGTATCCACACGTTTTTTAACTGCAGCTCCTTCTTCTTTAGCTGCTGCTAAAATCTCTGAAGCTAAACGCAATGCCATAGATTTCTCATTTCTCTTACGAGAATAACTGATTAACCATTTCATTGCAGTTGAAACCTTACGGTCTGCACGTATTGGATTAGGAATTTGAAATGTTGCTCCTCCAACTCTACGACTACGTACTTCTACGTGAGGCATAACGTTTGATAACGCATCTTTCCAGATTTCTAAAGCTGTTTTTTCTTCATCTGTTTTTTTAGTATCTACAATGTCAATTGCATCATAAAATACTTTGAAAGCTACAGATTTCTTTCCGTCCCACATCATCATGTTTACAAATCTAGTTACTAACTGATCATTGAAACGAGGATCTGGTAAAAGCGGTCTTTTTTTCGCTGCTCTTTTTCTCATGTCTTCTTCTTAAGTTTTTAATTAACTTTTAGGGCGTTTTGCACCATACTTAGATCTACGTTGTGTCCTACCTGCAACACCTGCTGTGTCTAAAGCACCACGAACGATGTGATATCTAACTCCTGGTAAATCTTTTACCCTTCCACCTCTTACCAATACTATCGAGTGCTCTTGTAAATTGTGACCTTCTCCACCGATGTATGCATTTACTTCGTTTCCGTTTGTTAAACGAACCCTTGCTACCTTACGCATTGCTGAGTTAGGTTTTTTAGGTGTCGTTGTATAAACACGAGTACACACACCACGTCTTTGAGGACACGAATCTAAAGCAGCCGATTTACTCTTCTTGGTTAATTTGGCTCTTCCTTTTCGTACTAATTGTGAAATTGTTGGCATATAATTTTAATATAATTTTATGTTACCTCTGTTTAAGAGGGGTGCAAATGTAGAAATTAAAATTGATAATTCAAACCATAATCCATTAATTTTCAATAGAATTTAAAATTAAATTACATCACTATATTAAATAGTAAGTAATTTACGTTAGTTTTATCTTCTAAACTACTAATATATTAGCCTTGAAATTTAAATCACATCTGCTAACGCTTTTATTAATTTTTGCTTTTAACATAAGTTGGAGTCAAGAATTAAAACTAAGTATAATTGGTAATAATAAAGAACAAACTACATTTATCACTAAACAAAATTACTTAAAGTCACATTTAACTATCCAATCTTTAAATGATGAAATAAGAAATTTCCAAGAAAAAATAAAGCCACTTGGCTACATTAACAATTCACTTAAAGATCTATCCAAACAAAACGATTCTAATTATGTTGCAGTAATAGATTTGAAAAACAAAATAGACAATATCCACATTTACTTAAGTAATGACATTAAGAAGAAAAGTTTTTACCAAAAATTAAATTTAAACGAAACTGCAGCCAATCAAATAATTATTCCTTTTGAGAATTTAGAAAACAAACTAATTAAACTCAATAAAATTATTTCAAATTCTGGCTATCCTTTTTCAAGTCTAAAATTAATTGACATAAAACAAAAAGACCAAAAGTCTTTATCAGCTAAAATGATTATTGAAACAATTGAAGAAGAAAGAACAATCAATAAAGTTGTTATTAAAGGATATGAGAAGTTTCCAAAATCATATTTAAAGCGTTATTTAAAAATTAATCCCAATAAAGTTTTTAGTATTGAGTCAATCAACAATAAAACTAAAGCTATAAATAATTTAAGTTTTGCAAGACAAACTAAAAGTCCTGAAACATTATTTACAAAAGACTCAACCCATTTATACTTATACTTAGAAAAACTAACCAGCAATAACTTTGATGGATTTATAGGTTTTACAACAAATGAGAACACAAATAAGATTGAATTTAATGGATACTTAAATTTAGTACTTAATAACAATTTAAATTACGGAGAGACTTTAATGTTAAATTACAAAAGTGACGAAAACGAACAAAAACACTTTAACCTAAACACAACCCTACCCTATTTATTTGGATCCCCAATCGGAATTGATGCAAATTTACAGCTACTAAAAAAAGACTCTTCTTTTATCAGTACAAAACAAAGAGCTAGCTTATTTTATCAAGCAAACGCAACGAGTAGGTTTTATGCAGGGATAGAAAATACGATATCAAGCGATTTATCAAATTCTAATCAAACAACAAATGTGATAGATTACAATAGTAATTTATATACTTTAAGATACGAATATCTTAAACGTCAATCAGAAGAAAAATTATTTCAAATAAAATCTTATTTGAATATTGAGTTAGGTACTGGTAAAAGGAAGACATCATATATAGATGACAACCAATCTAGAGTAGACATTAATGCTAACCATATATTTAATTTAAATAAAAAAAACAGTATTTACATAAAAGGTATTATTCAAATAATTACTTCAAATAATTACTATGAAAACGAACTATTTCGTTTTGGAGGCATTAATAGCATTAGGGGTTTCACAGAAAATAGCCTAACAGCTAACAACTTAGCTATACTAAATACAGAATACAGATACAAACTAAGCAACTCTATATTTGTCAACTCTGTTATTGACATTGCTAAATTTAAAAACGACCTTATATATCAAGAAGAAAATCTGTATGGCTTTGGGTTTGGTTTTGGGCTGCTAACTAAAAGCGGATTATTACGCTTTATTTACGCAAATGGAAAGACTAAAGAAGAGACTGTCAAATTCTCGAATTCTAAGATACACCTAAGTTTAACTGCTAATTTCTAGGTAAAACTTAGTATATTTTTGAATATTTGAAAAATAAATTGAAATTTTAACCAATAAATATTGTTTAATTAACTTTTTATTATGATTTTTGGCGTAGACTAATTCAAATAAATTATAAAATGAAAACAAAGTTTAGTGGAATTTTAACGCTATTTCTAGCGTTTGTTGTGCAACTATCGTTCGCACAAGACAAAACAGTTTCAGGAGTTGTTTCTGACGAAAATGGGTTGCCTTTACCTTCGGCAACTATTGTAGTTAAAGGAACCTCTCAAGGAACGACAACAGATTTTGATGGTAACTACTCAATTGGTGTAACAACTGGTGGTGTGTTAACATTTAGTTATGTTGGTTATGGTACTAAAGAAGTAACAGTTGGTGCTAGTAACAGTATTAATGTAAGTCTAGAGCCAGACAATGCTCTTGACGAAGTAGTAATTACCGTTTTAGGTATTGAGAGAAAAGCGGATGAGCTTACTGCAGCTACTGAGACAGTAGACGCAGAAGTACTTACGCAAGCATCTAACCCTAACGTAATACAGAGTTTAGCTGGTAAAGTATCAGGATTAAAAATTAACACAACTAATAACGGTGTTAATCAATCAACTCGTATTGTATTAAGAGGTAATAGATCTTTAACAGGTAGTAATGAAGCGTTAATTGTTATTGATGGAGCAATTTCATCAGCTAACACATTAGCAAACCTTTCTCCTGAGATTATTGCATCTACAAACGTAATTAAAGGAGCTGGTGGTAGTGCACTATACGGTTCTCAAGGTGCGAATGGAGTTATTATTGTAACAACTAAAAGAGGTACATCTGACGAAAAAATTAGAGTAGACGTAAACAGTTCTATTCAATTTGAGTCAGTATCTTTCTTACCAAAAAGACAGACTAAGTATGGTCAAGGTTGGAATGGTGGTCACGTAGCTTACGAAAACGGAGGATGGGGTCCAGAATTTGATGGATCAATGATGCCTGTAGGTTTAGCTCAAGCTGACGGTTCTTACATTATGGCACCTTACTCTCCTATTGAAGATAACATTAAAGATTTCTTCAAAACAGGTACAATTAAGCAAACAGGTGTTTCTATATCTGGTGGTGATGCTTCATCTTATGCGCTTCTTTCTGTTAACAGACAAAACACTGATTTTGTTGTTGATAAAGATGAGTTAGGAAGAACAAACATCCTTTTTAAAGGAGGTAAAACTATCGGAAAATGGGAATTAGGTGGAAACGTAAACTATGTAAACTCTAAGAGTGGTACAACTACTTCTGCTTTATTTACAGAGTTATTACAAACTGCAACTAACATACCTGTAGGAATGTTTTCTCAACCATTAAATCAATATCACTGGACATCATATTACAGAAGTCCATATTGGATGAGAGATAATATTAGAAACAATAACGAAAGCGATCGTTTTAATGGTATAATTAATTTAAAATATCAAATTAATGATAACATCAACATTAGCTCTCTTTCAAGTTTAAGAACTTTTAGCAGTAACTTTATGGGTTATACTAATGGATACACTGACCAATTAGGTGTTGGAGGTGGAGACCACTCTACTGTATCTACATTTAGTACAAACAACCAAGAGTCTAAAAATATCTATAATGATATATTCTTAAACTTTGACTATATGTTAAACGAAGATGTTTCTTTAAAAGCAACACTTGGTAATAACATACAAGATAACTGGTCTACATTTACTAGTGTAGGAGGAAGTAACTTAACAATTCCTGGTTTTTACAACATTGACAACATTACAGGAACACCAAGTGTTTCTAACAGTTCAAGTAGAAATAGAAGTTTTGCAGTTTTTGCAAGTGTAGATTTAGGTTATAAAGATTTCTTATTTGCTACATTAACAGGAAGAAATGACTGGACATCAAGATTAAATAAAGACAATAACTCTTTCTTTTATCCAAGTGCTGGTTTATCTTTCATAGCAACAAAAGCATTCCCAGAATTAAAAGGAGATGTTTTAAACTATGCTAAATTCTCTGCTAACTACGCAAGAGTAGGTAATGACCGTGTAAACACATATGAGATTAACAGTACTTTAAATCAAGTTAGTGGTTTCCCATTCGGAGGACTTAACTCTTTTGGTTTAGATACAAGTGTTGCAGATCCTAACTTAGTAAATGAGTTTATCACTAATAAAGAAATAGGATTTAACTTAGCTTTCTTTAAAGGTGACCGTGTAACATTAGGAGGTTCTTTCTACAAAACAAACAATACAGACTTAGTAACTAACGTTACTTCTTCTACTGCTTCTGGTTTAACAAGATCTACAATTAACATTGGAGAAACTGAAACTACAGGTTATGAGATTGATTTAGGACTTACTCCTTTTAGAAATGAAAACTTTAGATGGGACTTAAACTTCAACATTGCTTCTGATGAAACAATCGTTAAAAAAGTATCTGACAACACTGATGAAGTTGCTTTAGGAAACGGAAATGCAGATATAGGTGTTTTTGCAACTGTAGGTGAAGCTTTCCCTTTAATTAAAGGTACAGGTTACCAAAGAGACCCTAATGGTCGTGTTTTAATTGATCCTTCAACAGGAAACCCATTAAAAACTTCAGAATTTATCAACTTAGGTGTTGCTAACCCTGATTATGTATTAGGATTAAGTTCTTCATTAACATATAAAGGATTTAGATTAGCTGGTGTATTTGATTACAGAACTGGAGGTCAGTTTTGGGCAGGTACTAAAGACTGGTTATCTTGGAGTGGACATTTAATTGAGTCTGCTGAAAACGGAAGAAGAGGATTTATTTTCCCTAACTCTGCAATCGAGACTTCTCCAGGAGTTTATACAGCTAACACAAACGTAGTAACAGGTGGTACAACTTATGCTAACTACCTAGATTATTTCTCTAACGAATATAGAGATGTATCAGAAAACTTTGTATTAGATGCAACAGCATTTAAAGTAAGAGAGCTTTCATTAAGCTATAGCTTCGACAAAAAAGTATTAGACCAAATAGGGTTTACTAACTTAAGAGTTGGTGTTAATGCAAGAAATCCTTTTGTTGTATTACCTAAAGAAAACAGAGGATATGCTGATCCAGAATTCTCTAACACAACCGGTAACGCACAAGGTTTAAGTGTATCTGGACAATATCCAGCTACAAGAAGCTACGGATTAAGTGTTAATTTAACTTTTTAATAAAAATCAAAGATGAAAACAAAATTTAATATTATACTATTAGTAATTGTCACAATTACTATGTCATGTAGCAACTATCTGGATGTAAATGACAGTCCAAATAGTCCGTCTTCAGATGTTGTAACTCCTGATTTAGTATTAGCAGGTGCTTTAACATCAACTTATAGAACGCAAGCTAGAAGAATGAACATTCTAGGAAACGTAATGATGAACAGATGGGGAGCTAACGTAAATGCTTTTACAGGAGGTTTCTCTGAAGAATTCTCTTTAGCAATTGATAATGCTTTTTATGATGATATCTACGATAACTTGTATTTATCAACAGCTAACTTTCAAGCTATTATAGATTACCCAGGAACTGAATATAACAACCATAAAGCAATTGCTAAAATCATGAAAGCTTTTTACTTTCAGTATTTAGTTGATTTATATGGAGATATTCCTTACACTGAAGCTCATAAAGGTATTGATAACTTAACACCTGCATACGATGATGATGCTGTTATCTATAGAGATTTAGTTTCTGAGATTGATGAAGCAATTCAATTAATTCAATCTTCTGGTTCTTCTAAATCAGTAGGATCTGAAGATGTAGTTTACAATGGAGCAATGACTAACTGGACAGCTTTAGCTAACACAGTTAAGTTAAGATTACTATTAAGACAAGCGACTAAAGCTTATACTTTAGCTAATGATGCTGAGTTAGCAACTTACTTAGATACTCAATTTGCTTTATTAGACGGGAATACTTTTATTTCTTCTGATGCTAAAATCAACCCAGGATATTCAAATGGGCAAGTTGCTCAACAAAATCCTTTTTATGCTTTAATGTTTTCTAATAACGAGACAACATCAGTTAGTTATAACTTCTACAGAGGTTCTGACTACGCTATTGAGTTCTTAAAAGGAAACTTCCCAGGAGCTGTACCAGATGTTAGGTTAACTGCTCTTTACGGTCAAGATGACGATGGTAACTACACAGGACATACACAAGGTTTAGATGGAACACAATCTCCAGAAACACTTTCTCCAATTGGTCCAGGTTTAGTAATAAACTCTGCTCAAGATGGATACATCATGACAGCTGCTGAATCTTACTTATTACAAGCTGAAGCACAGTTATTAGGTAAAATAAGTGGTAATGCAGGAAACAGCTTCCAAGCTGGTATTGATGCATCATTTGCTTTATTTGGTTTATCATCAGCTTCATATAACCCAACTGCTCCAACTATTGGATGGGCTGGTACTGATGCTGAAAAAACTGAAGCTATCATGAGACAAAAATGGGTAGCATTAAATGGAATTAATGGAATTGAATCTTATATCGAGTTTACAAGAACTGGATATCCTTCAGGAATCCCATTAGCTACAACTGCTCAATCATCAACTAGACCTAAGAGATTATTATATCCTTCGTCTGAGTTAATTTCTAATGCGTCTAATGTACCATCAGTATCAAGTGCTCAAGCATTTGCTACGGGACCATTCTGGGCACAATAATCTATAAAAAGAAAAATTATGAAAAATTTAAGAACTTATTTGTTGGCAGTTTTAAGCTGCTCGCTTTTAGCATCATGTATCGTTGATGACGAGATAGATGTAAATGAACAATACTATAACAGCCCACTAGTTGTAGGATTTAAAACTGCTGAAAACTTAGGAAACTTTGTAGAAGAGCCAGGTGCACAGTTTGATTTTGATATCCCTGTACACCTAATTGGAGGACAATCAGGTCAACCATCAGGATCTACAATCACTATGTCTTACGAGATTGGAACATTTGCAGATTTAAAAATATCTGATGATCAATTAGCTGAATTAGAGACAATGTTAGATGTTAACAACACACCACTTGATCCAAGTGATGATGTTAGAAAATATCCGATTGCAGAAGTTGGAACTCATTTTGACTGGGTAGATACTACATTAGAAACTACTATCCCTGCAAACTCAACATTTGATTTAATTCCTATTAAAGTAAATAATGACGCTTTAGATAATGCAAAAACTACAGTTTTTGTTGTTAATCTTAAAACGTTAGTAACAGTTGATAACGTTGTAATATCTGAGCAATTAGAATCTACACTTGTTAAGTTACAATTATGTCGTACAGATTTAGCTGGAACTTATAGTGTAAACTATAGTAATCCTGCTAACCATACGATTGTACACTTAGGTGGTGGTAACTATGAAATGGACTCTATGTTTGGATGGCCAGGTTCTGGTTATACGTCATATTTTTATGCATGTGCTGGACAATTAATCTTTACTGAATGGGCATTCTCTAACGAGATTATTCAAGGAAGTCCTGGTTATGTTGATCAAAATACAGGTCAATTAGTATTCCCTGAGTTTGGTATTGGTAGAGCATCTGGTCCTCCAATCTACTCTGGTTCTACTTGGATATTAACTTTACAATAAAAAATATAAAAGATGAAATACATTAAAAATATATTATTATCATTTACAGTTGTAGCTTTTACTTCTTGTGTTAATGATGATGTAAACTATACTACTTCAGTTAAGCCTATAGTATCAAAAACAGGTCAATCTGCAACTAGTGTAATGGAAGGAGAAACTATCACTGTTTCTCTTGAGACAAACATGACTTATAAAGAAAGAATGGACTTTAAACTAGAATTAGTTTCTGGTGGTTCAAACTCTGATTATTTTGTTAGTGATGCTGATGGTTTACCTGTAGGTGCAACATCTGTTGATGATGGTTTTGGAGCTTTTGGTTATAAAGTTTCGTTTCCTGCATATGCTGAAACGCACACATTTAATGTAACAGCTACTAAAGATGTTTTAAATGAGCCTACTGAAACTTTAAAGTTTAAGTTAACAAGTGCTGATAACAAAAATGGTTTAGCTGCAGGTGGAGCAATTTACTTTGATTTAGAAGTAACTAACTTTGTCGATGATAGATTATCTGTGGTTGTTGATTGGGATAATGTAGTAACTTATTCTACTTTAAAGAGAAACATTTTAGAAACAGATTTAGATGATGAAGAAATTAGTCATACTGAAAGTTTATGTGGAATAGTTGATTACGACTTTTTCCTTAACACTTTTGATGCTTACGCATTTACTGGAGACTGTCCTGAAAATGTAAATCATAACACTGTAAATAGTGGTAGCGTTGGGACATCAGTTTTAGCTGATGGTACTTACGATGTAGTTATTGATTTATGGGATTATGACTTTGGTTTAGATGCTGATGATAATGAAGAATTAAGCGCTGACATTGCTTTTCCTTTCAGTGTACAAATTTCTCATATCGGAACATTTAATGCTACTTTAGATTTCCCTGACCTATATTTCTCTTCTAATACTACTAGTGCTAATGGTGCTAATGGTGATGAAGGAAGTGTTGTTGTAGCTACTATTGAAGTAGTTGGAGGAAAGTATAAAGTATATGACAGATTTGGTGACTTAGTTGCTGCTGAATAAGCATTATATTTCTTTTAAGAAACACATTAAAGAGCCTGCAATTTGCAGGCTCTTTTTTTATACCTTTGTGTCATGGAAAAAACAACTCAGATATTTGGACTTAGAGCAATTATTGAAGCTTTAAATGCAGGAGAACATGTAGATAAAGTCTTTTTACAAAAAGGACTGAAAGGAGACTTGTTTCAGGAACTAGAAACAGTTTTAAAAACCAAAAGGGTTAACTCATCTTATGTTCCTGTTGAAAAATTAAATAGATTAACAAAAAATAATCACCAAGGTGCTGTTGCGCAAATATCTCCTGTCAAATTTTATGACATTGAAGAGTTATATGAAATGGTATCTAATAAAAACAAAACTCCTTTGTTTTTATTACTTGATCAACTAAGTGATGTTAGAAACTTTGGTGCCATAATACGTACCGCAGAGTGTACTGGTGTTGATGGTATAATTATACAAAGTAAAGGTGCTGCTCCTGTTAATGGAGATACTATTAAAACAAGTGCGGGTGCGGTTTTTAAAGTGCCTATTTGTAGAGTTGACCATATTAAGGATGCTGTTTTCTTTTTGCAAGCATCAGATATTAAAGTGATTGCTGCTACAGAAAAAACAGATAACACATTATACGATGTGTCTTTTAAAGAACCTTGTGCTATAATTATGGGATCTGAAGGTCGTGGTATTAATCCATCGATTTTAAAAATTGCAAACGAGAAAGCTAAATTACCTTTACTTGGTGAAATAGAATCTTTAAACGTAAGTGTGGCTTGTGGTGCTTTTTTATATGAAGCGGTAAGACAACGTTTATAAGTCTTTATTTTCTTTAAAAGTATAATGGATATTTAAAGGTTGAGTTACTTCTGGAGGGTTAGCTTCTGGTAGCTCCTCCTCTACTTTACTTTCAATAAAATATCCGTTTTCGTCAAAGTGCTGTAAAAACTCATCGTCTGCTTCGTTGTAATTTGGTTCTTCCCAGACGTAACGTTTTGGTTTTGCTATTTGTTTTCTAAATAGTAAAGCAAAAACTAAACCTACGATTAACCCACTTAAATGCCCTTCCCAAGAGACACCTACTTCTAAGGGTAATGTATTCCAAATCATACTACCATATAAAAACGCGACTAAAAGAGATAATGCTATAAGCCTATAGTATTTGGCAAAAACACCTTTAAAAAAAATAAAACTGGCTAATACATATATTAATCCGCTAGCCCCAATATGGTAAGAGGGTCTTCCAAAAGTCCAGGTTAAAAAACCTGAAAGTAAAATACCGTATATTATTACTTTAAATGCTATTGGTCTATAAAAATAAAACAGTGCGGTACTTAGCACAAATAAAGGAATGGTATTATGCCATAAGTGTGAAATACCAGAATGTATAAATGGGCTAAAAAACACGCCTACTAAGCCTGATATTTTTTGTGGATAAACACCTAGTTTGTTTAAATTGAAACCAAACCTTATCTCGATAGCAAAAATTAGCCATAACAATAGTACGAACGCTATTGGAAAGACTATTACATCTACTGTAAACTTAAATGGTTCTTGTTGTTTCATTGATTATAAATATAGCAAATAGTTATCCATTATTAATGATACGCAAAATTGTCAGTCGGTTATTGCGTGAGGGATGGAACGGTTTGTTTGAAATCCTTTTTGCCTTAGCAAAAAGATTGAGTAGTGACAGCCCGACTTTTTTGTGAAGAATGAGCAAAAAAGGCACGCCAAAACAAAATTTAATTTAATTTTACATTATGAACACGCCATTAGCCGAAAGATTGAGACCGCAAACCTTAGACGACTATATTAGTCAGTCGCATTTAGTGGGTAAAAACGGTACATTAACCAAACATATCCAACAAGGTATTATACCTAGCATGATACTTTGGGGGCCACCTGGGATTGGAAAAACGACTTTGGCTAATATTATTGCACAAACGTCTAAACGCCCATTTTACACCTTAAGTGCTATTAGCTCTGGGGTAAAAGATGTGCGCGAGGTTATTGAAAAGGCTAAAAATAGTGGTGGTTTGTTTACTGCTAAGAATCCTATTTTATTTATTGACGAGATCCATAGGTTTAGCAAATCGCAACAAGATAGCTTACTTCAAGCTGTGGAAAAGGGTTGGGTGACTTTAATTGGTGCTACGACTGAAAACCCAAGTTTTGAAGTCATATCCGCATTATTGTCACGCTGTCAGGTTTATATTTTAAATGCTTTTGAAAAAAAGGATTTAGAAGCCCTTTTAAAGCGTGCTATTGATAAAGATGAATACATATCTAAAAAGAATATAAAACTTAAAGAAACTAGCGCTTTATTGCGTTTATCTGGTGGTGATGCCCGAAAGTTATTAAACATATTTGAACTTGTTGTAAATAGCGAAGACATAGAGCCTATCACAATAACTGATGCAATGGTTTTGGATAAGGTGCAAAATAATACAGTACGTTATGATAAAACTGGAGAGCAGCATTATGATATTGTGTCGGCTTTTATAAAATCTATTAGAGGTAGTGATCCTAATGCTGCTGTGTATTATTTGGCTAGAATGGTTGAAGGCGGTGAGGATGTAAAATTTATTGCACGACGCATGCTTATTTTAGCTAGTGAGGATATTGGTAATGCTAATCCTACTGCATTGGTTATGGCAAATACTACGTTTCAGGCTGTAACAACAATTGGTTATCCTGAGTCTAGGATTATTTTAAGCCAATGTGCAACGTATTTAGCATGTTCGCCAAAAAGTAATGCTGCTTATATGGCAATTAACCAAGCACAGCAATTAGTAAAACAAACTGGCGATTTAAGCGTGCCTTTAAATATTAGAAATGCACCAACAAAATTAATGAAGGACATTGGTTATGGCGAGGACTATAAATACAGCCATGATTTTGAAAATAATTTTGCTAATCAAGAGTTTTTACCAAAAGAAATTAGCAACACTAAATTATACAAACCAGGTAATAATGCTAGAGAAAATGCACAACGTGACTTTTTAAAATTACGTTGGAAAGAAAAATATGGCTACTAGAATTTAATATCTAAACTTTTTACTTGTAGTGCATTATCTAAATATTGTGCTATTACCCATTGGTTATTAATTTTATAAATTAATGCGTCAACCCCTTGTACAATATAATAGTCTTCTTTTCCAGAAAACAGAATAGTATAAACAACTTTATTGTTACTGTCTTTTAAATTATAACTAAATACTGAACCTTCAATTAAATGGGCTTTTAAAGTAGTGTTTATTTTAGTTGCTGTTTGTGGTGTATCCTCTACTTTAAGA
Source organism: uncultured Olleya sp. (assembly GCA_947503885.1). Taxonomy (GTDB): domain Bacteria; phylum Bacteroidota; class Bacteroidia; order Flavobacteriales; family Flavobacteriaceae; genus Olleya. The sequence goes on from CANNFD010000005.1 coordinate 71,923, forward strand.
TTAGCTTTAACTGCTTTTACAGTTTCTGGTTTATTGTTTTCTGCAATTGGCTTATCTTGATTTTGAGTTGCTTTAAGTGTTTTGATTTCTTCCTTTAAAGCTGCGACTTGTTCTGTTGTTTTGTCAACTTTAGGGTTGTAGTCATGTGTAAAACTAGAAAAGGTTTTAAACGCATTACGTGTAGCTTCATTATAAGCTACAATGTATTTTTTATCTCTAGATTCACCAATTTGTGATGTAAAAACAATTTCTTTTCTGCAGTTTTCAAATTGTACCGCAACTTTAGTATTAAATATTGAAGACGAATTAATTAAACTTGCATGTAATACTAAACAGCCATTATTAATAGCATCTTCCGGTAGTTCTTGACGGTTTGTAAATGCTGTAAAATTTTGCTTTTCTAATAAAAACTTAGTCAATCCATTGATTCTATATTGATTGGCTTCCGTTTGAAACTCAAATTGATCTGGTACAACGACATACTTATAATCATTAAGTTGTTCTTGTGCATGCAATCCAGTAGATATACTAATTAGTACTATTAATATTGTAAGGATTTTATATTGAATTTTCATAATTATAGGTATTTTTTAATGTCTAATAAGTGATTTACTACTTTTATTTCTGGTTTAATTTCTGCTTTATGATAATTAAAACAAATGGCATCCAAGCCAATGTCTAATGCACCTAATATATCTGCTTCATAATTATCTCCAATCATTATGCTGTTTTCAAAACCTGCATTAGCTAAATCTAATGCATAATTAAATATTTTAGGGTTAGGTTTTTTTACACCTGCTACCTCTGCACTTGTTACTGTTACAAAGTATTTATCTAACTTAGATCCTTTTAATTTATTGTTTTGTGCCTCCTTAAATCCATTGGTAATTATGTGTAACTTATATTTATTTTTAAGATAGTCTAACAACTCTATTGTGCCATCAAAAACATGGTTAAAACTTGTTAGATGGTTTAAATAATCGTTGGATAAGTTATTAATTAAATCGTCATTGATAGTATACTGCATAGCATCAAATGTTTCTTTTAATCGGTTGTAGCGCAAATCATCCTTTGTTACTTTTTCGTCTCTATATAGTTTCCAATATTTAAGATTAATAGGTTCATAATGACTTAAAAAGTCTGTTAATCCTGTATTAACATTATGTTTTTTAAAAATAAAATCAAAGGTTAATGCTGAATTTTTATCAAAATCCCAAAGGGTATGATCTAAATCAAAAAACACATGTTCTACTTTATTTTGTTTTGGCATCTAATATTATATTAAAAAGTGTTTTAAAATGTTTCCAACGCTCTTGTTTACTAAACGTATAGTTATGAAAAACAGGCACAAAAGTACCATTAACATTTTTTACACTATGTATTAATCTTTTTAAGGCTTGCTCCTTATCTAATAACGAGTTGTATTTTAAAAAAGCAAAATCTAAGGCTTGATATGGTACTACTTTTAGAGGTGTTTGAACTTCAAAATCTACATCGTAAAATAAAAACGGTGTACAAGTTCCTGCTCTAAAACCTAGGTGGTTTACATAACCCATTGTATAATCTTCTGGGATTTCTAACTCAACTAGATTGCGATAGGATTCCGGTAAATTTACTTTAGAAAACGATTGCCTAGACCCTACAATAGCTGTATTAATTATAGCTTCCATTCTGTTTTTTTCCTCTTTAAGCAAGTTTAAATTTGTTAATGCAAAAAAAGAAGTCTTAATACCTACTTGACAATAATCTGCTACGTGCTTTATAAGCGAAATAAATTTTTGCTTTTGTGGGTTTATATTTTTATCAAAAGTTGAAAAATCCCCTATTAAAAAGAAAAAGACAAATTTAAATTTTGAAGATTTTTGTTTATTGATAATATACTTATAAGTATCGTAGGGATCACGTTTAAACCCAGTTAATACTGAAACTCTTTCGTACAAGCGTTTAAATTTAAAAGTAAATAAATCTTTAGTTGTACCACCTATAGTACGCATCATTCCTTTTAGCTTATACTCGTAAGCAAGCGGGACATCAATTACAGGTTTTACAGTATATTTTTGTTTCGGAAACTTAAAATCGGGATAGTTTTCTTTTAAAACATCTTTAAACTTATACGCCCAAATATCAACTACTGGCTGGTCTAAAAAGTTGTTCTGAAAGGCTAAACTTTCTTCTGCTGTAAAACGACCAAATTCGTCTTTTACATGCGGTAGATACTCCTCATATCTACTAATTAAATAAAAAGAGGCAGCAAAAATATCAAAAGGCAAAGCGCTTTTATCTCCTGTTGGAAAAAAGCATTTAGTATCCAACCAAGGTAACACTGTAATATCTATATCTGATAGTCCTTGCTCAAATAGCAAGTCATTACTGCGTATAAAAATCTCGCTACTTAATGGTTGTCTAGCGTAGGACATTTTTAAACTGTCATGTGCTATAAACTCTTCAATTACGGTAGTAAAACTTACAGGTATCCCTAAAATTCTAGTACAAATATGTTTAAAAACATATTTAACTCTTGGCGTGATTTTATGTGTATATACTAATAGCATTATTAAGTAGTTAGTGACTAGTATTAAGTAAACAGTCCACTAATCTCAAAAATATGAAATTCTGAAATCTAATCTTCAGTTTTAGATATATGTTTTAGAAAAATTAAGATTTTAAAGCATCCCATCATCTGCAAAGCTAAAGTAACTTTGTTCTGTAATAATCAAATGGTCTAACACTTTTATGTCTAAACTTTGCGCTGCAGTTTTTAATTTTAAAGTCACTTCTTTATCTGCTTGACTAGGTTTTAAAGTGCCTGACGGATGGTTATGAGATAATATTAGTCCAACTGCACCAACCTCTAAAGCTGTTTTTAAAACTAAACGCGTATCCACTAAAGTCCCAGTAATACCTCCTTTACTTAATTGATTTTTATAAATGACTTTATTAGAATTATTTAGATATACAATCCAAAACTCTTCATGTGGTAACTCACCAATAATAGGCTGCATCAACTCGAAAACAGACTTACTTGATGTAATTTTCTTTTTATCTAATGCTTCTTCTCCCCTGCGTCGTCTTCCTAATTCTAAAGCTGCAATAATGCTTATGGCTTTAGCTTCACCAATACCTTTAAAAGCAGTTAATTGCTTGATGCTAAGCTTACCAAGTTTGCTTAAATTATTATCTGTAGAGGCTAAAATACGTTTACATAATGCTACTGCACTTTCTTCTCTGTTACCAGAACCTATTAGGATAGCAACCAACTCTGCATCACTTAATGCTGCTTTTCCTTTATACAATAGCTTTTCGCGAGGTTGATCATCTTGAGACCAGTTTTTTATTGAAAATGAAGTGCTTTTATCAGACATTTGATAAATCTACACAATATTTTTTTATTTTTTAAATTAAACAAAAGAGTTTCAGCATAATAGCTTCTCCCTTTATTCTATAAATTAAAAACAACCATAAATTAAACTATTGATAAAGTATCAAATATTAAATTATCAGTGATTTATTTCTATTATATTAGTGGTTTAGACATATAATGTCTTATTAAAACGCCTTGTTAAAATAAAAATGGAATACGATTATATAATAGTTGGTAGTGGTTTTGGAGGCTCGGTAAGTGCATTACGCTTATCTAAAAAAGGCTATAAGGTTTTAGTTGTTGAAAAAGGAAAATGGTTTAAGGCTAAAGACTTCCCTAAAACCAATTGGAATTTTAAAAAATGGTTATGGATGCCAAAATTACATTTTTTTGGTATTATGAAGCTAAGCGTCTTTAGACACGTAGCTATACTTTCTGGAACAGGTGTTGGTGGTGGCTCGTTAGTATATGCTAATACTTTACCTATACCAAAATCCACTTTTTTTAAAACAGGAACTTGGTCCAAACTTAATGATTGGGAAACCGAGTTAAAACCTTATTATGACGAAGCTTTAAGAATGCTTGGCGCAACTAAAAACCCTAAATTATTTGATGGAGATATTGGGTTAAAAAAAGTAGCACAACAACTTAATATGGAAGCTAAGTTTGACGCTACAAATGTTGCTGTTTATTTTGGTGAAGAAAATGTAACAAAAGAAGACCCTTATTTTGAAGGAATAGGTCCAGATAGAACCGGCTGTAATTTTTGTGGAGCTTGTATGACTGGTTGCCGAAACAACTCCAAAAACACTTTGGATAAAAACTATTTGTATTTAGCACAAAAGTATGGTGCTAAAATCTTATCCGAACACGAGGTTTATGATGTAAAACCTATAAATGTAGAAGATGGTACAGAAGGTTATGAAGTCGCAATAAAAACAAGCACAAAACTTTTTACTAAAAGAAAAACAATTAAGAGTAAAGCTGTTATTTTTTCAGGTGGTGTATTAGGTACTGTCAAACTTTTACTAAAGTTAAAAACAACTTCTTTACCAAACATTTCTGATAGATTAGGACAAGATATTAGAACCAATAATGAAACTTTAGTCAGCGTGTCTAGCCTTGATAAAGACAAAGACTTCTCTAAAGGTGTAGCAATTGGTAGCATTTTAGATACTGACGAGAATAGTCATCTTGAAATTTGTAGATACTCTGAAGGGTCTAATGCATGGAAACTGATTCATTTTCCATATGTTACAGGTCGTAACGTTTTAGTGCGTTTATTAAAAGTTATAGCAGCTTTAATAAAATCGCCCGTTAAGTATTTCAAAATCTATTTTGTTAATAGCTGGGCTAAAAAAACAGTAGTTTTACTTTTTATGCAAACTTTAGATAGCACCCTTAGATTTAAACGGAATATTTTTGGGTTAATGACCTCAACAGTTAGCACAGGTCAAAAACCAACCCCTTTTATACCGGAATCTATCAAACTAATCAAAGCGTATAGTAAAGCTGTAAATGGTGTTAGCACCTCTTTTGCTTTAGAGACTTTAGCTGGCATCCCTTCTACTGCTCATGTTTTAGGTGGTGCAGTAATGGGAGAATCTGCTACGGAAGGCGTAATTGATAAAAACAATAACGTCTTTGGTTACAAAAACCTTTATATTATTGATGGGTCAATGATATCAGCAAATCCTGGTGTTAATCCATCGTTGTCAATCACTGCAATTGCAGAGCGAGCAATGGACCAAATACCAAATAAAAGTGAACTAAACAACTACTAAACTTTAGTACTAGTGGTTTTTAAATTAAAAACTTAAGTTAATGGAAAACACATATTTAGAAGAGAATTATAATTTTGATTATTCCTCTATTGAAATTCAAAATTTAATTAAAAAAATTAATGATGCAAACAATAAAAACACATCATTAGATTTTGCTTTAAATGCTTATTACTATATCCGAGATACTTGGCCATATAACCCGTATCGCTTAAGCTTAAATGAAGACGATTGGAAAGCCTCTAAAATTTGCACACATAAAACTGGACATTGTTTAGACAAAGCGGTGTTATTAATTAGTGTTTTACGCGCAAAAAATATTCCGGCTAGATTAGGTTTAGCAAAAGTTAAAAACCATATTGCTGTTGAAGAAATTGTCGAAAAATTTGGTAATGATGTCCTTGTACCACATGGTTATGTGGAGATTTATTTAAATAAAAAATGGGTGAAAGCAACTCCTGCTTTTAATAAAACTTTATGCGAAAAACTTAATGTTTCGCCTTTAGAATTTGATGGTGAGAATGACTCAATATTTCAGTCATATGACGTGTCTGGAAAAGTAGAATTTATGGAGTATTTAGAAGATTATGGCACTTTTAATCACGTACCACTTCCTTATATGTTTCAACTAATGAAAGAGTCTTACCCTGCAATAAAAGAGCGTAATATTAAATTAGGAATGGTATTAAACTTAGCAGACATTTAATAATACATTACAGAATATTACCCTAACAACCCTTTAACCTCATCAAAATCTAATCCACCATAATTACCGCTACTCATTAACAACAACGCTTTATTATCAAGGTCTTGAGAGAATAAGTAGTTTTTAAAATCATCTGGATTGGTATAAATAATTAAGTCGTCACGCTCAAAAGCATTGGCAATTTGCTCATGCGATACTGTATCCAATTTTTTTATTTCTACAGCATGTGGACTATAAAATACTACTGCAACATCTGCTGCATCTAAAGCGCCTTTATATTCTTTTAAAAACTCAGCATTTAAACTACTATAAGTATGCAACTCTAAACAAGCGACTAAGGTACGGTTTACATATTGTTCTTTAACCGCGTTAGTTGTTGCCTCTACTTTACTTGGCGAGTGTGCAAAATCCTTATAAATCACGCTAGTTTTGCTTTCTGCAATTTTCTCTAAACGCTTACTTGCACCTTTAAAGGTTGCAATAGCTTCGTAAAAATCGTCTTCGTCAATTCCCATGTGTTGACAAATCCATTTTGCTCCTGCTAAATTGTTTAAATTATGTTTTCCAAAGACTTCAATAGGCATTGGACCTTCTGGAGTATCTAAAAGGGTTTCGCCATTATCAACCGTATATTCCGGTGTTTGGTAAGCGATTTTTCGAATTGGATTTTCTGATGCTTCAACAACACGTTTTACCTCAGCATCTTCTTCGTTATAATTAATGCTTCCGCCTTTTACTATGCTATCTACAAAAATGCTAAATTGCTCTACATAATTTTGATAAGTAGGAAACACATTAATGTGGTCCCAAGCAATTCCGCTTAATAACGCAATATTAGGTTTGTATAAATGAAACTTAGGTCGTCTGTCTATTGGGCTACTTAAATACTCGTCACCTTCTAACACGATAAAATCGTTGTTGTCTGTTAGTTTAACCATAACATCAAACCCTTCTAATTGTGCACCAACCATATAATCTACATCGCGATCATGGTAATGCATTACATGTAATATCATTGATGTAATAGTTGTTTTACCATGACTACCACCAATAACAACTCTAGTTTTGTGTTTAGATTGCTCGTATAAAAACTCTGGATAACTATAAATTTTTAAGCCTAAATCTTGTGCTTTAAGTAGCTCAGGATTATCTGCTTTGGCATGCATCCCTAAAACAATAGCATCTAAATTGTCCGTGATTTTTTCTGGAAACCATCCAAATTGTTCTGGTAACAATCCTTTGGCTTCTAATCTTGATTTTGAAGGTTCAAAAATAGTATCATCACTACCTGTAACTTGGTAGCCTTTATTATGTAATGCTAGTGCTAAGTTGTGCATGGCACTTCCGCCAATAGCTATAAAATGTACGTTCATTATCCTGATTTTGTAGAGTATTCAAAGATAATAATAGATGTTAGAAACTGAAAGCTTTTTAATTAATACTACAAACCTTCTTTAAAGTCTAGAAATACTTCAATTTTAGGTAATTCGGCAATAGCCAAATTAACATATTTTAAAGCGTTTGTTTTGTCATTTTTATGCTTATAGATTTGCGCCAGTCGGTAATTAGCCCAAGCTTTTGGTACACCATCTTTAGACGAGTAATTTGAAAGGTAAACTTTTAGGCAACGCTCTCCTTTTTCTAATTGTACATTATAATCTGCACACACCTTTCCTATTTGGTAATGCAAACTATTACGTTGGTGCTTGATTTGTGCAGCTTCAATATTTGATACTGCTTTTTCTGGTTGGTTTTCCTTTTCATATAAAGCAGTTAACTTATCATAACACGTTAAGGAGCCTCCAACTTTTATAGCTTTTAAATAATATTCTTCTGCTAAATCTGGTTCGTTATCGTATTCATAGATATAGCCTTTTGCTAAGTAACCATCAACTTTAGACAAGTTTTCAAGTTGGTTTGCATATTTTAAAGACTTGCTTTTGCTTCCGCCAATTATACCTGGTAATTGCATATATAATTCTACTAAAGCCCAACGGGTTTCGATATGGTTTGGGTCTAATTCGGCAGCTTTTAAAAACGACGTTTTTACATCTCCAATAATACCCAAAGCCGATATTTTGCTAACCGACAAAGCCTTCATCCCTAAAGCACCTCCTAATTTATAATGGTAATTAGCAGTGTTTGGATTTGCTTCTACTAATTTTTTATATTCTGTAGCTGCTTTATCCCATTTTTTTTGGTGTCCATAAGCATCTCCAAGCAATTCAATAGCTTCTAAATTATCACTATGGTAAGTCACATATGCGGATAATTCTTGTTCTGCTTTAGCAAATTGTTTGCTATCTAAATACGTTTTCCCTTTTTCTATGGAAGTCTGAGCAAGAATAGCAACAGGAAATAATAAAACGAATAAAAATGTTTTCATATTGAATAGTAAAGGTTTACAAAAATAGTATTCTCTTGGTATTGTTTTTGATTAAAATGATTAAATATTACTTAACTTTAAATTTATAACACGTCCCTCATTGAAACGTTTACTTTACGCATTTATGTTTTAGTTGACTTAAAAACTAAAGTATCTTGCTTAAAAAATTAATAAAATGAAGCACCTATCTACTTTTTTAATGATTTTACTTTTTGCAACGTCTTACTCACAAACCAACAATTATTCCAAACTTTGGAACAAAGTTGAAACACACGAGGTTAACGGACTTCCAAAAAGTGCACTTGAGGTTGTTAAACTTATCGAGACTAAAGCTGTAGCTGAAAAAAATACAGACCAACATATAAAAGTCTTATTGTATAAAAGCAAATTTGCCTTGTTATTAGAGGAAGATGCGCAACTTAGTATCATTAATAGTTTTAAAGCTGAAATAGCTAAAAGCACCGCGCCAACAAAAAACGTACTAGAAAATATGCTGGCAACAATGTATTGGCAATATTTTCAGCAAAACAGATATCAATTTTACAATCGTACAAAAACTAAAGAGAAAGCAGATGCTATAGATTTTAGAACTTGGGATTTAGAAACCCTTTTTACCAAAATTAAAACCCTATTTGACAGCTCACTTAACAATGGTCTAATCCTACAACAGACAAACACTAATCAGTTTGAAGCTATTATTACTAAAGGTAAGGACTCTGAAGTTTATAGACCTACACTTTTTGATTTTTTAAGCCATAATGCGCTTCAGTTTTACAAAACATCAGAAAACAGTATTACTCAACCTGCTTATAAATTTTTAATTGATAATGTGTCTTATTTGGAAGCTTCAGAAGCGTTTTCTAAAATAAACATCACATCTAAAGATACGTCTTCTCTTCAGCTTCAAGCCTTAAAAGTTTATCAAGACTTAATCAAATTTCATTTAAAAGATAAAAAACCTTACGCTTTAACAGATGTTAATACCGACCGTTTAGACTACGTATTTAACAATGCTACTTTTGAAGATAAGGACAATTTATATTTAAATGCGCTTAAAGCCGAAGCTAAAAAACATAGCTCGCATGAAGTTTCTGGATTATATAACTATAAAATAGCCACCTTTTATAATACTCAAGGTCAAGGTTATAATAAAGACACCAATCCTGAGGTTAGATTTAAAATTAAAGAGGCTTTAACGCTATGCCAACAAGTGATTGCCGATTTTCCTGATAGTAAGGGAGCCAGTTTATGCAAAATATTACAATCGCATATTTTACAACCTAATTTATCGATTACTGCCGAGCAATTTGTACCCATAAATACACATTCTCGTTTTTTGGTGAGTTATAAAAACATTCAGGATTTAACTTTTGAAAGCTATTTAATAAACAAAAAACAGCGTGATGCCTTTTCTAAATTATATAAAGAAGACGATAAAAAAGAATTTATAAAGACACTTAAAGTTGAAAAAACATGGACTTCAACTTTAAAAAACGAAAACGATTACCAACAACACACAACCGAAACTTTAGTACCTAAACTTGATAATGGCTTATACCTTATTGTTGGAAAATCAACAGATCTTGAAGATAACTTTTTTGCTACAACCTTAACCCAAGTCACCAATATTGCTATCATTAATTTTGAAGATCAAAACCAAGAGTTTTATCAAGTTATTGACCGTAATAACGGACAACCATTAGCTAACGTAAAAGTCGATATCAAATATATTTATAGAAACGAGACCGTTAATACCACTTCGACCACAACTAACTCTAAAGGGATTATTACATTAAATAAAAACAATAGCAACAATCGCAATAATGTTAGTTTAACTATAAAAACCAAGTCTGACACTGCTTATTTTGGTAATTATTATATTAGTAATCATTACCGTTACAAAGACAATAACGATACTAATTATAAAGCGTATGTGTTTACAGATCGTAGTATTTATAGACCATCGCAAACCGTTTATTTTAAAGCAATTGCTTTAAAAAACAAAGACAATAAAACCGAGGTTATTACAAATAGAAAAGTAGAAGTCATTTTATATAATACTAATGGCGAAAAAGTTAGCCCGTTGGATCTAGTAACCAACGACTTTGGATCGGTTTCTGGCGAGTTTGTTTTACCAAACGATGGATTGACAGGTAGTTATAATATTCAGATAAACGACAATAAGATCTATGGAAACACTTCGTTTTCTGTTGAAGAATATAAACGTCCTAAATTTGAAACTAACTTTAATCCTATTACCGAAACTATCAAAATAAACGACAGTATTACCGTAAAAGGAGAAGCTATTGCGTTTGCAGGAAGCAAAATTACTGACGCTAAAGTCGTATATCGTGTGGTTAGAAACGTACAATTTCCTGATTGGTACAGATGGTATCGTCCAAGTTTTAATACAGAACCACAAGAAATTACTCATGGCGAAACTATTACAGATGCTGATGGTAATTATGAGATTATTTTTAAAGCTATTCCTGACAAAAAAGTAGACAAATCTGGCTTACCTATTTTTAATTATGAGATTACTGCAGATGTTACAGATATTAATGGCGAAACTAGAAGCACCTCAACCAGAGTAAAGGTTGGGTATCATGCTTTAACTGCAACTATAGGTGTAGCTTCAGTAATTGACAAATCTAAAAAAGATAATCAGATTAACATTAGCACACAAAACTTAAATGGTCAATTTGTTCCAGCAAAAGGAACTTTAAAAATCTATAAATTACAAGCGCCAAACAATGTACTAAGAGCACGTCCTTGGGCTGCTCCAGATTATGAAGGCTTTACAGAGCATGCTTTTAAAGACTATTTTCCGCATGACGCTTACACCAATGAGGATAATCCAGAAAATTGGGAAAAAGGAGACTTAGTTTTAACTAAAACCTTTGATACAGAAAAATCTAAAATTATAGACTTAAAAAACACCAAACGCTGGTTATCTGGAGCTTACATTTTAGAGCTAGAAACTAAAGACAAGTTTGGTCAAGAGGTCAAAGACAAAGCAAAAACCATGTTGTTTTCTGATAAAGATAACACACTTGCAGACCAACAATTAATTACAGTGACTACAGATAAAACTAGTTATAACGTTGGAGATAAACTAAAACTAACTTTAGCGACAGCTGCTAAAAATATAACTGTTACCGTAAGTGTAGAACGTGAGTATCAAATCAAAGATCATTATGTTATTGATTTAAATCAAAATAAAAAAACCATCACTATTCCTATTAATAAAAACGATTTAGGTGGTTTTGGGATTCATTATAGTTTAGCTGCTTTTAATAGTTATAAAAGTGGCAGCATAACTATAAACGTGCCCTACCCTAAAACAGATTTAGAGATTGAAACTTTGACATTTAGAGACAAGTTACAACCAGGAACGGAGGAGACTTGGAGCTTTAAAGTTAAAGGAACAAAAGGAGAAAAAATAGCTTCAGAGGTAATAGCAAGCATGTATGATGCGTCCTTAGACCAATTTAAATCTCATAACTGGGACTTCTCAAGCTTTACGCCTAGAAGTTATTACGTTTCCTACAGAAGAAGTAATGGTAACAGTTTTGGAAATACTAATTTTAGGGTAGACCGACCTTATAAATATGAAAGGTTTAATAATCAAAAAAGTTTTGATCAATTTAATTGGTATGGCTTTACTATTACTAATAATCGTTGGGTATATAATCAATATGTAAATAGATTAAGGATTAACAGAGTGGTGACCTCATACGATAGTAAAATTAAAAAAGGTTACGTCACAGGAACTGTTAGTGACGAAAACGGGTTACCATTACCTAGTGTTAATGTTATAGTAAAAGGGAATACAGAAGGCACCACAACCAACTTTGATGGTAATTATATTATTAATGCAAAAAGTGGTAATATTTTAACATATAACTATGTTGGATATGCTACAATCCAAAAAACAGTTGGTAGCGATAATGTAATTAATATAACTCTTATCCCAGATAACACTCTAGATGAAGTGGTTATTACTGCATTAGGAATAGAGAGAAAGGCTGATGAACTTACTACTGAAGATGAAAATGATTTTGCCTATTATAGAGGAAATGGATACACAAAAAATCTTTTAAATGAAGATGGAACTGTAAAAACAATCACACTTAGAGGCAACAGATCTATATCAGGAAGCAATGCAGCGTTAATAGTTGTTGATGGGGTGATTATGACTGCAGATGAATTAAAAAACCTAGATCCAAACTCTATACTAAACACACAAGTATTAAAAGGTGCAGGCGGTACTGCCTTATATGGGTCTCAAGGTGCCAATGGTGTGATTATTATCACTACAACAAAAGGTACATCAGAAGGTTTCTCTCAAGTTAAAGCAAGAACCAATTTACAAGAAACCGCCTTTTTCTTTCCGCAATTAACAACAGATAAAGATGGTAATGTATCATTTAACTTTACAACACCAGAAGCATTAACTAAATGGAATCTTAATCTGTTTGCACATGACAAACAAGGTAATTACGCTAAAAGCACATTACAAACCGTGACGCAAAAAGACTTGATGGTATTACCTAATGTGCCTCGATTTTTACGTCAAGGAGACCAAATACAGATTAGCACAAAAATTTCTAATCTTAGTAAAAAGGATTTAACTGGTACTGCTGTGCTTCAGTTGTTTGATGCATTAACAGGAAAAGCTATAGACTCAGAATTAGCCAATACTTTAAATCAGCAATCGTTTTCCGCGAAAGCAAAAGGAAACACGCAAGTGACATGGACGCTATCTATTCCGGATAACGTAAGTGCTGTACAATATAAAATATTAGCTAAATCTGACAATTTTAGTGATGGCGAACAAAATGCTTTACCGGTTTTAACAAACCGAATGTTGGTGACTGAAACCTTACCAATGTGGATTAAAAGTAACGAGACTAGAACCTTTACTTTGGATAAATTAAAAACTAACACGTCTACCACTTTAAAGCATCACAAATTAACGCTAGAGATGACTAGCAATCCTGCTTGGTATGCAGTACAAGCGCTACCATACTTAATGGAGTACCCATACGAGTGTAATGAGCAAACCTTTAGTCGTTTTTACGCCAACGCATTAGCAAGTCATATTGTAAATAGTAATCCACGCATTAAAGAGGTCTTTAACCAATGGAAAAATACAGATGCTTTATTGAGTAATTTAGAGAAAAACCAAGACTTGAAATCTATTTTAATACAAGAAACTCCTTGGTTACGAGATGCACAGTCAGAAACTGAACAGAAAAAACGTATCGCCTTGTTATTTGATTTAAACAAAATGAATAATGAATTAACACGTGCTAAAAAGAAACTAAAAAATAACCAAATGAATAATGGTGGTTGGTCTTGGTTTGGAGATTATCGTGTTAACCGTTACATCACACAACATATTATTACTGGTTTTGGGCATCTTAAAAAATTAAATGTGCTTAGTGACAAAGATGAAGACATTACCGACATGGTTAAAAATGCTTTAGACTATTTAGATGAAGCGTTTGAAAAAGAATATACCGATTTAACCAAGTATACTAATGATGTGGATTATACCAAAGACCATTTAAGTTACACGCAGTTACATTATTTATACATGCGAAGCTTTTTTCCTGAATACAAGCTGTCTAAAAAACAACAAGAAATACACAACTATTACTTGTCACAAATTAGAAACTACTGGTTAAAACGTCCTTTATATGCAAAAGGCATGATGGCTTTAATAATGAATAGAAACGAGGACAAAACAACCGCTAATGCGATTTTAAAGTCTGTTAAAGAAAACAGTATTACGTCTGACCAATTAGGTATGTATTGGAAAGAAAACACCAACTCTTACTTCTGGTATCAAGCCTCTATTGAAACACAAGCCTTAATGATTGAAGCGTTTGCTGAAGCAGGAACAGGAATACAGAGCGAAGCCAAAAATGTAGATACTATTAACAATCTTAAAATCTGGTTACTTAAAAATAAGCAGACTAACCGATGGAAAACGACCAAAGCAACTACAGATGCTGTATATGCTTTATTACTACAAGGTAATGATTGGTTAAGTGTTACAGATATGGTAGATGTAGTTTTAGGTGGCGAAAAAATAACACCTGCTACTTTAGAAGATGTTAAAGTTGAAGCTGGTACTGGTTATTATAAAACATCTTGGTCTAAAGACGAAATCAAACCAGAAATGGCTGATGTTAAGCTTACCAAAAAAGGAGATGGTATTGCTTGGGGCGCTTTATATTGGCAATATTTTGAGAATTTAGACAAGATTACCTCAGCTGAAACACCTTTAAAACTAAAAAAACAACTGTACCTTAAAACTAACACAGATAAAGGCGAAGTTATTACTGCCATAACAAATGACACTAAACTAAAAGTTGGAGATTTAATAAGAGTCCGTGTTGAGTTACGAAGTGATCGTGCAATGGAATTTGTACACATGAAAGATATGCGTGCAGCAGGTTTAGAACCTATAAATGTAATAAGTCAATACAAATATCAAGATGGTTTAGGCTATTACGAAGCTACTAAAGATGCATCAACTAACTTCTTTTTTGACTACTTACCAAAAGGTGTCTTTGTGTTTGAATATGATTTACGTGTTAATAATGCGGGTAATATGAGCAATGGTATCACAACCATACAAAGTATGTATGCTCCAGAATTTAGTAGCTATAGTGAAGGTGTTAGAATTAAAGTAGAATAACTAATCCATAAAAAAAACAAATAATTGTATGAAAATTATAATTAAATCAACCTTAGTACTATTGCTTTTAGTGTCTAGTTTTTCTTTTGCGCAAACTGAAAAACCACAAACACCAAAAGCACCTTTTGATTACACTATAGAGGATGTCACTTTTATAAATAAAGCTGCAGACAGCATCAAATTAGCAGGTACTTTAACAGTACCCAAAAATATTAAAAATCCAGCTGTTGCTATTTTAATAAATGGTTCTGGCGCACATGATAGGGATTGTAATATTTTGGGGCATAAACCTTTTTGGGTGATTGCTGATTATTTAACTAATAACGGAATTGCGGTTTTACGCTTTGACGAGCGTGGTACAGCTAAATCTGAAGGTGATTTTAGTACTGCTACCACTTATGACTTAGCTTTAGATGTTGAAGCTGGAATATCATTTTTAAAAAACAGAAAAGATATTGATAGCAATAAAATAGGGTTAATTGGTCATAGTGAAGGTGGTGCGATAGCTCCGATTATAGCATCTAAAAATAAAGACGTAGCGTTTATTGTCCTACTTGCTGGTCCAGGAGTAAGAGGCGATAAAATTATGTATACTCAAAATGAAAAAATATTAAATCAAAGAGGTTATACCAAAGCGTTTATAGACACTCAACTAGAACTAAATACTAACTTTTATAAAATTGTTATTGAAAAAGAAAATGACAGTATTAGTAATACTATTAAAACGTATTTAGATAATTATCTTGCTAAAAATAAGGATAATAAAACGGTAAATTTTATACTTAATGATTTTGCAAAAAAACAGTTTGCATCAGTGTATTCCAACCCTTGGTTTAGAGAGTTTATAAGGTTTGACCCAAAACCTTATTTAGAAAAAACAACTTGTCCTGTCTTAGCTTTAAACGGTTCTAAAGATGTACAAGTACTCCCAGAGTATAATTTACCTGAAATAAAAAAACATCTTGAAACTGCAAAAAATAAAGATATTACTGTAAAAGAATTAGAGGGGTTAAACCATTTATTCCAGACTGCTACAACAGGAGCACCATCAGAGTATGGTAAAATTGAAGAAACTTTTTCACCTTTAGTTTTACAGATTATTGTCAATTGGATTAATGACCGTTTTTAGTTACTGCTACTAATTTTAGCATTGCGTTAAGGATGGAAATGGCATCCTTTTTTTGCTGCCATAAATGGCAAAAAAAGATATAATGGACAGCCTGACCCACTTTTACAATAACAGTAAAAGTGGGTAACGCCCAAAAAAGTTTAGTTAAGCATTTTCCAAAGTGTATCTTTAAGCTCGGTAAGTCCTTGCTGTGCTACACTTGATATAAATTGGTAAGGGATTGGTAATGTTTTGTCTAATTCTGCTTTCATTTCGGCTTTAAGCTCGTCGTCCAACATATCAGATTTAGAGATCGCAATCATGCGGTCTTTATCTAACATTTCTGGGTTATAACGTCTTAATTCGTCCAACAAAATTTCGTACTGCGCGTTAATATCTGGCGCATCTGCAGGGATTAAAAATAGTAATATAGAGTTACGCTCTATATGACGTAAAAAGTAATACCCAAGTCCTTTTCCTTCTGCTGCACCTTCAATAATTCCAGGGATATCAGCCATTACAAAAGTTTGAAAATCTCTGTATTTTACAATCCCTAAATTTGGTTTAAGTGTTGTAAACTCGTAATCTGCAATTTTTGGTTTTGCTGAAGTTACTACAGATAACAGTGTAGATTTTCCTGCATTTGGAAATCCTACCAATCCTACATCTGCCAATACTTTAAGTTCTAAAGTAATAAAGCGCTCCTCTAAAGGCATACCTGGTTGGGCATAACGCGGGGTTTGATTTGTAGAGGTTTTAAAGTGCCAGTTACCTAACCCTCCTTTTCCACCTTGAGCAACAATACGCTCTTCTCCGTCTTCTGTAATTTCGAATAAAATCTCGTTAGTTTCAGTATCTCTTACAACTGTACCTAATGGTACTTCTGCGTACATATCTTGACCATCCTCTCCGGTACTTCTACTTTTACTTCCGTGTCCACCATGTCCTGCTCTAATATGTCTTTTAAATTTTAGATGCAAAAGTGTCCACAGGTTAGAGTTTCCTCTTAATATAACGTGTCCTCCACGTCCACCATCACCTCCGTCTGGTCCTCCTTTTGTAATAAATTTTTCGCGATGTAAATGCACAGACCCTTTACCTCCGTTTCCAGATGATACATGCATTTTTACGTAGTCTACAAAATTTCCCTCAGTCATTGTTTTTATATATAAGTTAAGAGTTTTAAGTTAAAAGTTAGTCACTCTCTTACTTACTCAATAGTAATAGTTATAATATTATAATTTGTCAATTACAGTATTTATGCGCTTAGTAATATCTTCTATACTACCAATACCGTCTACTCCAAAATATTTATTTTGTTCGGCATAATAGTCTTTTAATATAGCTGTTTGTTTATAGTACACTTTAATTCTGTTTCTTATAATAGACTCGTCAGAATCATCTTTTCTTCCACTAGTTTTTCCACGTTCTAATAAACGTTGTACTAATACTTCGTCTTCGACTTCTAAAGCTACCATTGCGCTTACTTCAGAATCTTTATCAGACATAATCTTATCTAATGCTTTTGCTTGTGTTTCGTTTCTTGGAAAACCATCAAAAATAAAACCTTTAGCATCCGTGTTTCTTTCTACTTCAGCTTCTAACATATCAATAGTTACTTGGTCAGGTACTAAATGCCCTTTGTCCATATATGATTTTGCTAATGTCCCTAAAGCGGTTTCGTTTTTAATATTGTATCTAAACACATCTCCAGTTGATATGTGTATTAAATCATACTTTTCTTTTAAAAAATTGGCTTGAGTTCCTTTTCCTGCACCTGGAGGTCCAAATAGCACTAAATTAGTCATGTGTTGTGTTGTTTTTAGTTGATATACTGCTGGTAAATCACGTCCTAATCCATCATAGTCTAAACCATAGCCTACTATAAATTTATTAGGAATCTCAATACCAACGTAGTGTAATTTAAAGTCTTTTTTATATGCTTCCGGTTTGTAAAACAATGTTGCAATTAATAATTGTTTTACGTTTTCGGATTTAAAAATACGATGCACTTCTTCAAGAGTATTACCAGTATCAATAATATCCTCTAATATTACTACTGTACGACCAGACAAATCTTGTGTTAACCCAATTAACCGCTGTATGTCTTCAGTAGATTTTACACCTTCGTAAGAGGCTAGCTTGATAAAAGTAACTTCACAAGCTGTAGGGTATTTTTTAACAAAATCGCTAACTAGCATAAATGACCCGTTTAAAATCCCAACAAAAACAGGGACTTCATCGCCTAAATCATTAGCCACTTGTTCTACCATTTTTGATACAGCTATATCTAATTCTTTTTCAGAAATAAAAGGTTTAAACTGTTTGTCGTGAAGCGTAATAGTTTGCATTATATAATTTTAAAGCGCAAATATACGTATTTGTGACCGCTTTACAGATATTTGAATTCGATTTTTAGGTGCTGTTTTAGTTTTAAAATGTATTTTTGTTGCTAACACGATTTATGACTCATGAATTATTTTTCTTCAGACTTTAAATTAGGTATTTTAGGTGGTGGCCAATTAGGTAAAATGCTACTTTATAATACCCGTAAATTTGACATATACACTTGCGTTTTAGATAGTAGCAACGAAGCCCCAAGCAAGATAGCTTGTAACGAGTTTAGTAATGGGGATTTAATGGATTTTGATACCGTTTATAACTTTGGAAAGCAAGTTAACGTGTTGACTATCGAGATTGAAAATGTAAATGTTGAAGCTCTTGAAAAGTTAGAAAAAGAAGGTGTAAAAGTATATCCTTCTTCAAAAACATTATTTCGCATTCAAAATAAAGCGACTCAAAAATTATTTTATCAAGATCACAATTTACCAACTGCTCCTTTTAGCAGATTTGCCTATTTATCGGAAATTGAAGATGCTATCGATAATGGGGGTTTAAACCTACCTTTTGTATGGAAAGCTGCACAATTTGGTTATGATGGTAATGGTGTTAAAATTGTAAGACAACTATCTGATTTGGAAGGTTTGCCTAAAGGCGAATGTATCGCTGAGCAATTAGTACCGTTTAAAAATGAACTTGCGGTAATTGTTGCTAGAAGTGAAAATGGAGATATTAAAACATATCCTGTGGTCGAAATGGAGTTTCATCCAGAAGCTAACCAAGTAGAATATGTTATTTGTCCAGCTAGAATCAGTCCAGAAGTTGCAAAAAAAGCACAAGATATTGCTTTAAAAACATCGCAAGCTTTTAACCATGTTGGCTTATTAGCGGTAGAATTATTTCAAACTGAAGACGATAAAATTTTAATTAATGAGGTTGCTCCAAGACCACATAACTCTGGACACCAAACTATAGAAGCAAGCTACACCTCTCAATTTGAGCAACACATCCGTGCTATTTTAGGTTTACCGTTAGGTAAAACTGATAATAAAGTTGCTAGCGTAATGGTTAATCTTGTTGGTGCTGAAGGATACACCGGTCAAGTACATTATAAAAATATAGAATCTATTATGGCTATGGATGGGGTGACACCTCATATTTATGGTAAAAAAGAAACGCGACCGTTTAGAAAAATGGGACATGTTACAATTGTCGATAAAGATTTAGATGTAGCACGACAAATAGCAGAAAAAGTTAAGAATAGTATAAAAGTTATAACGCAATAAAATGAATAAAGTAGCAGTAATAATGGGAAGCAATAGCGATATGCCAGTCATGCAAGACGCTATAGATATTTTAAAAGAATTTGATATAGAAACTGAAGTTGATATTGTATCCGCACATCGTACCCCTGAAAAATTATTTGATTTTAGTAAAAACGCACATAAAAGAGGTATTAAAGTTATAATTGCTGGCGCTGGTGGTGCTGCACATTTACCTGGTATGGTAGCGTCTTTAAGCCCATTACCTATTATAGGTGTACCTGTAAAAAGCAGCAACTCTATTGATGGATGGGATTCTGTTTTATCAATCCTTCAAATGCCAGGAGGTGTTCCTGTAGCTACTGTAGCTTTAAACGGAGCAAAAAATGCTGGTATTTTAGCTGCTCAAATTATTGGTAGTGCAGACCCAAAAGTGTTAGATAAAATTATTGCTTATAAAGACAATTTAAAATTAAAAGTGGAGCAAGCAGCAAAAGATATTAAATAGCTAAAAACAGAAAACCCCAACAAAGTTGGGGCTTTCAATCGCTATTAATCTTTTTAAATGAAAAATTACTCTCACATCAAAAAAACCTGAGGCAAAGTTGACCTATTTCCTTCTCTTTCTAATATTTAGAATGTAAAAACTAGGTCGATTCGTTTAAAGTCGATAATATCCGACTAATAACATCTTTACAAAAAAAAGCCCCAAACTAAGTTTGAGGCTTCCATCGCTATTATTTTCTATAATATGAGATTTAACACTCACATCAAAAAAACAGTTGCAAAATTGCTACTTTTCTTACAAAATCTTGAAACAATTTAAAAAAATATTTTTTTTTAGACTAAGTGCACAATACCTCGTTAAAAAACTTCCAAAAAAAAAGCCTCAGAAGTATCTGAGGCTTTTTATCGCTATTAATCAATAATTTTTAAGTGAGTAACCAACCCACGGGAAAAAATCAGTACAAAAATAGGTAAATAAATAATTAAAATGCAATTAAAATATTAATTTTAACATCAATTTTTTAACTACAACGTTATAATGAACAAACTTTTAACATTTTTTCCTACAAAATATAATACAGCCCCATTTAATTCAATAAAAAATGAAGACTTTAAACCGGCAATTTTACAACTTATTGAAGAAGCTAAACAAGAAATAAACACTATAGTTAATAACAATGAACCACCATCTTTTAAAAACACCATAGAAGCATTAGATTTTTCAGGCCAACAATTAGATCGTGTGACTAGTATTTTTTTTAATTTAAACTCTGCCGAAACCAATGACGAGATTCAGAAAATAGCTCAAGACATCTCACCTATTTTAACCGAGTTTGGTAATGACATAACCTTAAATCAAGAGTTGTTTAAAAAAGTTAAATCAGTTTATGACAACCAAGCGTCTTTTAATTTAACAACGGAGCAAAGTACATTATTAGATAAAAAATATAAAAGCTTTTCTAGAAATGGTGCAAACCTAGATGAATCAAAAAAACAAAAACTAAGAGCAATAGATAAACAATTAGCTAGTCTTAAATTAAAGTTTGGAGAAAATATCCTAGCAGAGACCAATGCTTTTGAAATGCATTTAACTAATGAAGACGAAGTTGCAGGTTTACCAGAGGGTGCTAAAGAAGCTGCAAAACAGTTAGCAGAAAGCAAAAACAAAACGGGCTGGTTAATTACATTAGACTACCCAAGCTACATCCCTTTTATGACCTATGCAGATCGTAGAGACTTACGTAAAAAATTAGCATTAGCTTTTGGGGCTAAAGGATTTAATAATGACAAACTAGACAATCAAGATCATGTGTTACAAATAGCAAAACTACGTTTTGAACGCGCCAATTTACTAGGCTATAAAACGCATGCACATTTTGTATTGGAAGAGCGTATGGCTCAAACTCCAGAAAAAGTTAATGCCTTTTTACAGGATTTACTAGTTAAAGCAAAACCAGCTGCTGAACGTGAATTTAATCAACTTGAAAATTTTGCAAAAGCATTGGATGGGATTGATCAATTACAAAAATGGGACTCGGCTTATTATTCTGAAAAATTAAAACAAAAATTATTTAATCTAGATGACGAGCAGCTTAAACCTTATTTTAAATTAGAAAATGTTATTGATGGCGCGTTTCAAGTTGCTAACAAACTATTTGGACTTCAGTTTAAACAAATTGACTCCATAGATAAATATCATGAAGATGTCATGACATACGAAGTGTTGGACGAAAACAACCAATTGGTTTCTTTATTTTATGCAGACTTTTTTCCAAGACCAGGAAAACGAAATGGTGCTTGGATGACATCCTACAAGCCACAATATATTAAAGATGGTATAAATGAAAGACCACATATATCTAATGTATGCAACTTTACAAAGCCAACCAAAAGCAAACCATCATTACTTACTTTTAACGAAGTCACAACATTGTTTCACGAATTTGGACATGGACTACATGGCATGCTAGCAAATACAACGTACCCTAGCTTATCTGGTACAAGTGTGTTTTGGGATTTTGTTGAATTACCAAGTCAAGTTTTAGAAAACTGGTGTTATGAAAAAGAAGCATTAGAGTTGTTTGCTAAACATTACGAAACAGGAGAAGTAATTCCAATGGATTTAGTAGAAAAAATTAAAGACAGCGCAACCTTCCAACAAGGGATGCAAACCTTAAGACAGCTAAGTTTTGGCTTATTAGACATGAGTTGGCATGGTGTTGACCCAACAAATATAACAGATGTAAAAACTCAAGAAAACAAAACGTTTAAGGATACTAATCTTTTCCCTGATGTTAAAGAAAATTGTATGAGCACTGCTTTTGCCCATATTTTTCAAGGCGGTTATTCTTCTGGATATTACAGCTATAAATGGGCTGAAGTTTTGGATGCTGATGCATTTGAATATTTTAAAGAAAAAGGAATCTTTAATAAAGACGTTGCTTCAAAATTTAAAGAACATATTTTATCTAAAGGAGGAACGGAAAACCCAATGGTACTATATAAACGATTTAGAGGACAAGAACCTAAACCAGAAGCTTTATTAAAACGTGCAGGACTGATTAAATAGTCTTAATTATCAAATTATTAAAAGTGCCATTCTTTATTTTGTTTAGAATGGCATTTTTATTTAACAAAATAATACCACAGTCTTTAATTCTAATTTCACTATTTTTAGAACGAAAAAGAAAACAAAAATTTATGTCTAATCATAAAATAGATCCCAATAAATGGATAGATCTATATAGCAACTACCTTTTTAATTACGCAATTACACGCGTAAATGACAGAGCTATAGCGCAAGACCTTGTCTCGGAGACCTTTTTAGCAGGCTTAAAAAGCATGAAGAATTTTAAAGGAGAAGCTAGCGAGCGCACATGGTTAGTTTCTATTTTAAAAAGAAAAGTCATAGACCACTATCGTAAAACAAATTCTATTAAAGGCAAAGCTGAAGTCAGAATGTCTTATAATAGTGATAGCGAAACCGAAGGTGATTGGTTAGAAGAACGTGTTGCAGATCCATTTGATAAGACAGCAGAAGACCAAATAGAAAATACAGAGTTAGCAGATGCAATTGACAACTGTTTATCGAAACTCCCAAAAAAACAAGCTCAAATATTTGAAATGAAAACCATTTTAAATTACGATACAGAAACTATTTGTAATGAATTAAAAATTACTCCGTCTAATCTATGGGTCATAATACACAGAGCCAGAGTATCTATGGCAAGTTGTTTAGAAAATAATTGGTTTTAAAATGAAGAAAAAAATTATGTTATCCTGTGAGGAAACAAGACATATCTGTGATAAAACACAATACAATGAAGCTTCGTTTTGGGAAAAAGTGAAGTTTAAATTTCATGTTATTATATGTGGTGTTTGTAAAAAACACTCGTCAAATAATATTAAACTGACCGCTTTATTAAATAAATTAAAATCAAAAAGTTTAACCAATACAGAAAAACAAGAGTTAGAATCTTCTTTTAAAAAAGAATTACAAAAGCATAAATAACATCCATAAAATAGGTATTGCTTCAACCCAAAAAGAGGAGTAATACTTGTTCCTATTTTGGTTAGAAAACATTAAAAACAATCCAATAACTATACAGACAATCATCTGTATAATTAAATAGTCTGACCGTAAATTATCCTTAAAAAATTCTGACAAATAAAAGACCAACAACAATATTAATCCCAATATTTTTGTTCGTCTAACACCAATTCTTTGCGGTATTGTAGCTAGCTTAAGACTATCAAAACTTAAATCCCTTATTTCAAAAGGCAACATTAATGTGACAACTAATATAAAATTTTGAAATATAGTAATTACCATATCTTCATTTAATAATAAGTGGCTATTAACTATTGGTAACACCACCGTTACACCACTCCACACCAAAGCAATAACATACACTTTTAATCCACTTACACCTCTTAAGTTTTGTTTGGTATCTATGTACCACTTTTTAGGTATAAACGGGATAGCATATAAAAAAGTTATAATACCAAAAACTAATATTAATTGCAGCGTATTAAATTCTAATTTAAAAGCATAATAGCAAAGCATTATAAAAGAGGCAAAAGAAAATAACTGAATCACTTTTAACCAACTAGCCAAACCTCGGCGGTGCCATTTAGCAAGACCATAATACTTTACAAAATTGTAACCTGTGATTGTAGCATAAAAATTAAACCATAACAGATTTTGATCAAAACTTAAATCTAACTTTTTAAAAGTTACAAAACTTAAAGCGTACACCGCTAAAGCAACGTGTATACTGCTATTAATGTAAAAATCAAAAAGTTGTTTTAACACCTTCATTAAACAAAAATAATTAATCTGTTAATAAAGCGGTCGATTAGTTGAAAACTTTCAATTTTTAACAAAACATTACTATTAGTTTTCATTAATTTTGTAAAAAATTAAAAAACAACTATTTTTTTCTCAGTCCTTTTAAAATCAGGGCTTAAACAACACAACACAAATGAACACAAACGCTTTCGCATTACGTCACATTGGTCCTAGAGAAAATGATCAAAAACTAATGCTTCAAACAGTTAACGCAGATACTATTGATCAATTAATATCTGAAACCGTTCCTACTAATATTCGTCTTAAAAAAGACTTAGATTTAGACGAAGCAATGACAGAGTATGAGTATTCAAACCATATTAACAACCTGTCAAAACTTAATAAAACATACAAAACTTACATTGGTCTAGGGTATCATCCAACTATTTTACCTGCAGTTATACAACGTAACATTTTAGAAAATCCAGGCTGGTATACTGCCTACACACCTTACCAAGCAGAAATCGCTCAAGGTCGTTTAGAAGCATTACTTAACTTCCAAACCATGATTACTGACCTAACAGGAATGGAACTAGCAAACGCATCGTTATTAGATGAAAGTACTGCTGCAGCAGAAGCGATGAGCCTATTGTTTTCGGTTAGAGAACGTGATCAGAAAAAAGCTGGAGTCATCAAATTTTTTGTTAGCGACGCTATTTTACCACAAACATTATCGTTATTAAAAACACGTACTACTCCAATTGGTGTAGAATTGGTTGTAGGTAATGAAGCTGACTTTGATTTTTCATCAGACTATTTTGGTGCACTTTTACAATACCCAGGAAAAGATGGGCAAATTACAGACATCAAAACTTTTATAGAAAAAGCAAATGCAAACAATATAAAAGTAGCAGTTGCAGCAGATATTTTAAGCTTAATAAAATTAGAAGCGCCAGGTAAATTTGGTGCAGATGTGGTAGTAGGTACAACACAACGTTTTGGGATACCAATGGGTTATGGAGGACCACATGCTGCATATTTTGCAACTAAAGAAGCATACAAACGTGATATTCCGGGTCGTATTATTGGTGTAACAAAAGATACTAATGGTAACAGAGCCTTACGTATGGCTTTACAAACTAGAGAGCAACACATTAAACGTGACAAAGCAACCTCTAACATCTGTACTGCCCAAGTATTATTAGCAGTTATGGCTGGTATGTACGCAGTCTATCATGGACCAAAAGGGTTAACTTTTATTGCAAACAAAGTACACAATGCAGCGTCTACCTTAGCAAACGCATTGACTAAAATGGGAGTCGAACAGTTAAACACTGCTTTTTTTGATACCATCCAACTTAAAGCAAATGCTTCAAAAGTAAAAGCAATTGCAGAAAAACACGAGGTTAACTTCTATTATCCTGATGACAATACTGTGACAGTTTCCGTAAACGAAACCACTTCTGTTAAAGATATAAACCAGATTATTTCAATTTTCGCTGAAGCGGAAGCAAAGCCGGCTGTATCTATAGACAAATTTACTGAAGCTAACAATATTCAAAATAACATACAACGTCAAACAGAGTTTTTAACTTTAGACGTGTTTAATACGCATCATTCTGAAACCGAATTAATGCGTTACATAAAAAAATTAGAACGTAAAGATTTAGCATTAAATCACTCTATGATTTCTCTTGGATCTTGCACCATGAAGCTAAATGCAGCTTCAGAAATGTTACCATTAAGTAATCCTAATTGGGGAAGCATCCATCCATTTGTACCAATCGATCAAGCGGAAGGTTACCAACAAATGCTAAAAGCTTTAGAAAACCAATTGACAGAAATCACTGGTTTTGCTGCTACGTCATTACAACCTAATTCTGGCGCTCAAGGTGAGTATGCTGGATTAATGGTTATTAGAGCGTATCACGAATCTAGAGGTGACAACCACAGAAACATCTGCTTAATACCAAGCTCAGCACACGGAACAAATCCTGCAAGTGCTGTAATGGCTGGGATGAAAGTTGTTGTTACTAAAGCTGATGAAAATGGTAATATTGACATTGACGACTTACGTGAAAAAGCAGAATTACATAAAGATAATTTAGCAGCCTTAATGGTTACGTATCCATCAACACATGGTGTTTATGAATCTGGAATTAAAATTATCACAAAAATAATACATGACAATGGTGGGCAAGTCTATATGGATGGTGCCAACATGAATGCTCAAGTAGGCTTAACAAATCCAGGGAATATTGGTGCAGATGTGTGTCACTTAAATTTACACAAAACGTTTGCTATCCCTCATGGTGGTGGTGGACCAGGTGTTGGACCAATTTGTGTGGCTAAACAATTAGTGCCATTTTTACCAGGTAATCCAATAATTAAAACTGGAGGAGACCAAGCAATTACAGCAATATCTGCAGCACCTTTTGGATCTGCATTAGTTTGTTTAATTTCTTATGGATACATTAAAATGTTAGGTGCTGAAGGTTTAAAAAAATCAACCGAAATCGCTATTCTAAACGCCAACTATATTAAACACAGATTACAAGGTGCTTACGAAACGTTATACTCTGGTGAACAAGGTCGTGCTGCACATGAGATGATTATCGACTGTCGTCCGTTTAAAGACAATGGTATTGAAGTGGTTGATATTGCAAAACGTTTAATGGATTATGGTTTTCATGCACCAACAGTATCGTTTCCGGTTGCAGGAACTATGATGATTGAACCAACTGAAAGCGAAAGTAAAGCTGAAATGGATCGTTTTTGCGATGCTATGATTTCTATTAGAAAAGAAATTGATGCTGCATCTAAGGATGACGATAATAATCCTTTAAAAAATGCACCACACACATTAGCAATGCTAACTAACGACGATTGGACCTTACCGTACTCTCGTGAGAAAGCAGCTTATCCTTTAGATTACGTTATGGATAACAAGTTTTGGCCTTCTGTACGTCGTGTTGATGACGCCTATGGAGACCGTAATTTAATCTGTACTTGTGCACCAATAGAGGCATATATGTAATACCAACTAAATGTTGGACATCGTAAATAATTAATCATTTAAAATTGCCTTTAGTTTTTACTGCTTATCTTAGCAGATAAACAATTAAAGGCAATCCTTTTTTTTATGAATATTAAAATTACTGGAACAGGAAGTTATATACCAAGCGTTATAGAAAAAAACGAAGGTTTTTATAATCACGAATTTCTAAATGCTGATGGTAGCAAAATTAATAGCTCAAATGAAGTTATTGTAGATAAGTTTAAGGCTATAACAGGTATTGCAGAGAGACGCTACATAAAACCAGAATTATTAAATTCTGATATTGCTTTTTATGCAGCAGAAAAAGCTATAGCTGATGCCCAAATTGACAAAGAAAGTTTAGACTATATAATTGTAGCGCACAATTATGGAGACGTAAAAATCGACTCGGAACAAAGTGATACTGTACCAAGTTTAGCCTCTCGTGTAAAACACCTATTACAAATAAAAAATCCAAAATGTGTTGGGTATGATTTACTATTTGGATGTCCAGGTTGGATTGAAGGTGTCATACAAGCCAATGCTTTTATTAAAGCAGGTATAGCAAAACGGTGTTTGGTTATTGGTACAGAAACCTTGTCTCGTGTAGTAGATAAACATGATCGTGACTCTATGATTTATAGTGATGGTGCTGGTGCTGTTATAGTATCTGAGTCTGAAGAAGAAGGCGGAATTATAGCTCATGAAACTGCAACTTTTGCATTAGATGAAGCACATTTTATTTTCTTTGGAGAGACTAATAAACCTGAAGTTACAGACAAGCGCCGCTACATTAAAATGTATGGTCGTAAAATATACGAATTTGCTTTAACCAACGTCCCACTAGCTTTAAAGTCTTGTTTAGAAAAAAGCGGTCATTCTATAACTGATGTCAAAAAAATATTGATACATCAAGCTAACGAAAAAATGGACGAAGCAATTGTAAAACGTTTTTACAAGCTGCACGACATGAAAATGCCCGAAGGAATTATGCCAATGAGCATTAACACACTTGGTAATTCTAGCGTAGCAACGGTCCCTACATTATATGATCTAATTCTAAATGGGCAACTTGATAATCAAGAAATAAACAAAGGTGATATAATACTTTTTGCTAGTGTTGGTGCTGGAATGAATATAAATGCAATAGTCTATAAACAATAAGACTCTATATTAAATACAGAACAAAAATACATTTTTGTGTACGAACAAACATTTCCGCATAAACGCTACAAGCTTACCTATCAATTTTTAGAAAAACACATTTCTAAAACTCACACTATTTTAGATTTAGGTGTAGAAAACCCATTTACCAAAATTTTAAAGGCTAATGGTTATTCTGTTAAAAACACAAAGGGTGAAGATTTAGATTTAGACACCTCAACCATCGTAAATAGTGATGCTACTGTGGTAACTGCTTTTGAAATTTTTGAACACCTACTCTCCCCTTTTACAGTTTTACAAAGCATAAAAGCAGATAAGCTAGTTATTAGTGTTCCGCTTCGTTTGTGGTTTGCTTCTGCTTATAGAAGTAAAACAGATAAATGGGACAGACATTACCACGAATTTGAAGATTGGCAATTAGATTGGTTATTAGAAAAAACAGGATGGAAAATTATAGACCGTCAAAAGTGGACCAATCCAACAAAAAAACTTGGAATTAGACCAATTTTACGTTGGTTTACCCCAAGGTATTATATTGTTTATGCTGAAAGAGTTTCAAAATAAATAGTATTATGAAATTTTCAATTATCATTCCTGCACATAACGAAGACAAATCTATTGGATTAACGCTACAGTCCTTAGTGGATCAAACTTTAACACCAAAAGAAATTGTGGTAGTAAATGATAATTCTACAGACAATACAAAAACTATAGTTGAAGGTTTTCAAAGTAAATTTGACTTTATAAAACTAGTTAACATCACCTCATCTAACAAACACATACCAGGGACAAAAATTATTAATGCTTTTTACAAAGGTTATGACGTTTTAAATAAAGATTTTGATGTGATTTGTAAGTTTGATGCCGACTTAATTTTTCCATTACATTATTTAGAAACTTTAGCAGGTCATTTTAACACAAACAAAACCATCGGGATGGTAGCTGGTTATTGTTATATAGAAAAAAATAACGATTGGATTTTAGAATCTATTACAGGAAAAGACCATATTCGAGGTGCACTAAAAGCTTATAAAAAAGAATGTTTTGAAGCTATTGGCCAACTTAAAAAATCTATGGGTTGGGATACCATTGATGAGCTATTAGTTAAATATAACAATTGGGACATTGTACTTGACAACTCCTTACACGTAAAACATTTAAAACCTACAGGCTCAAGCTACAATAAAGGCGCTAAATACCTGCAAGGTGAAGCGATGTACAAAATGCGCTATGGATTTACACTTACTTTTATAACTGCCTTAAAAATGGGCTTAAAAAAGAAAAGCTTCCGTTATTTTAAAGATTATATTATTGGTTATTTAAAAGCAAAAAGCAACAAACCGGATTATTTAGTTACGGTTGAAGAAGGACAATTTATTAGAAACTTACGCTGGACTGGCATTAAGAAAAAACTTAAACTTTAAAGAGTTTGTAGATAATAAATAGACTACCGCCCCTTTTGCCTTTTTAACTTTTACCTTTAACCTGTTTCTTTTAAAACGCTCACTTAAAAACTCCACCCTTTATAATCGCTTGAAGCTTCAAGTTTATCCTCTAAAGCATCATCTAATTCTGAAAAGAAATTAATTCCTGTTAAGTTTTCAATAGTATCAACAGAGGTCACAAACTTGTATAATGGTTGGTCCGACTCTTGATGAGGCATTAAAAATGCAATCACTTTAGTTTTACCGTTATTATTGTCTATTAATACTTTATAAAACTGATTAGGCACTGCTACACGCTCTTCTCCAATAGTCTTCATATTACCTTTTAACACTCCTCCAGAAACTACAAAAACCCCATCATACTTACTTGCCCAATAGCGTGTTTTTTGCTCTAACCTATTCCAAATTCCAGCATTAAAATCATGTTTTTGAGGCGATATGTTACTAGTTAAAAACGTTTCGTCATGTGCGGATTGACTATATTTTCTATCTCCTGCAGGACACAAATGACCACGATCATAACCTGATTTTTTATAATTACGCCAATGTGCTGCTCCTGTTTTAACTGCGTTATCCACTTCAAAATAAGGGCGTTTAAAATCAGCATTACTTAAATGTGATTTTTTAAGCTCATAAGCAACCCACTCCGCTTGCTCATGTGGCTCGCTATAACTTAAGCTATATCCTTCATGATGTACAACTTGTCCTGTTGTACTAGTAGGCAAAAAATACTCGTTAGTATTTATCTTAACTTCTGCGCCACCTTTTACTACTTCTAATTTATCTGTAGCTGCTATATAATCTTTACTTAAATAAGTTACAATTATAACAAGTGCGGTTAATAATGAATAGATTGTTTTTTTTGACATAACTAATATTTGATTACAAGATACTTACTATTTTACAATAAAAGCCTTCCCAAAAACTGGAAAGGCTTTATTGAATTATAAAATTAAGCTTCTACTTTAAGCTATCTAAACTAGCTTTTAAAGTTTCGATTTTAGCTAAAGCATCTGCTTCTTTTTTCTTCTCTGAAGCAACAACTTGCTCTGGTGCTCCTGCAACAAAACGCTCGTTAGACAACTTCTTTTGTACAGATTTAAGGAAACCTTCAGTATAGTTTAACTCTTCAGTTAACTTAACAATTTCTGCTTCTACGTCAATTGCACCATCCATCGGAATAAAATACTCGTTAGATTTTACTCTAAAGGTTAATGCACCTTCAACAGGTTCTTTAACGTATTGAATTGCTTCTAAGTTTCCTAATTTTGCGATGACTTCATCAAATGTTGTCTCTGCGTTTTCGTTATTAATAACAGAAAAACCAATAGCATCTTTAAACGCTATGTTTTTTTCTTTTCTAACGGTTCTTATTCCAGAAATAACTTCTGAAGCAAATTCAAACTGAGAAATCAACTCTTGATTTACAGGTTTTGCTTCTGGCCATTTTGCAACTATTAATGCTTCTTCTGGAGCACGCTTTGCAATATATTGCCAAATTTCTTCTGTTAAGAAAGGCATAAATGGATGTAATATTTTTAAGTTATCTTCAAAAATAGCCATCACTTTATTATACGTTGCAGCATCAATTGGTTGTTGATATGCTGGTTTTACAATCTCTAATAACCATCCACAAAAATCATCATAAATCAATTTATAAATAGACATTAAAGCATCACTTAGTCTATATTTACTAAAGTGGTCTTCAATTTCTACTAATGCTGTGCTAAACTTAGCTTCGTACCAATCTAAAGCTATTTTACTTGAGTTTGGCTGCTTGATAGAGTCACTAACTTCCCATAAATTAGTTAAGTTAAAGGCGTTCCAAACTTTATTTCCAAAGCCTTTTCCTTGTTGACAAAGCGCTTCGTCAAACATTAAATCGTTTCCTGCTGCGCTACTTAATAGCAATCCAACACGAACACCATCTGCACTATATTCTTCAATTAATTTTAAAGCGTCTGGCGAGTTCCCTAAAGATTTACTCATTTTACGACGTTGCTTATCACGTACTAAACCTGTTAAGTATACATTGTTAAATGGTTTTTGATCTTTATACTCGTAACCTGCAATAATCATACGGGCTACCCAAAAGAATAAAATATCTGGTCCCGTAACTAAATCGTTTGTAGGATAGTAATATTTTATTTCTTCGTTTTCTGGGTTACGGATACCATCAAACACAGACATTGGCCATAACCAAGAGGAGAACCAAGTGTCTAAAGCATCTGTATCTTGACGCAAGTTACTAGCTGTTAGCTCTTGGTTTTTAGCTGCCACTCTTGCTTTTACAACTGCTTCTTCTATATTCTTTGCAACTACAAAGTCTTCTTTTCCGTCACCATAGAAATACGCAGGGATTTGTTGTCCCCATAGTAATTGACGGGAGATATTCCAATCACGGATATTTTCCATCCAATGACGATAGGTGTTTTCAAATTTTTTCGGAAACAATTTAATCTCTGCATCATCACCTAAAACAGCTTCAATTGCAGGTTTAACCAACTCTTCCATTTTTAAGAACCATTGGTCACTTAATCTTGGTTCGATAACAGCTTTTGTACGCTCTGACGTCCCTACTTTATTCATATGTGTTTCAGTCTTCACTAAAACACCAATTGATTCTAACTCTTTAGCAACATTTTTTCTTGCAACAAAACGATCTTGACCTTCAAACTGCAACCCGAAGCTATTTAACGAAGCGTCTTCATGAAAGATATCAATAACTTCTAAATTGTGT
Organism: uncultured Olleya sp.; assembly: GCA_947503885.1. Lineage (GTDB taxonomy): Bacteria > Bacteroidota > Bacteroidia > Flavobacteriales > Flavobacteriaceae > Olleya. Next base: position 104,763 of record CANNFD010000005.1, read on the forward strand.
TTGTCTCCAAGATTTTTATCGTTTTCGTCATGTGCAGGTGTTACTTTTAAACAACCTGTTCCAAACTCTACATCAACATAGTCGTCTTCAATAATAGGAATAACACGATTACAAATTGGTACTATGGCTTTTTTTCCACGTAAGTGTGCAAAACGCTCGTCTTCTGGATTAATACAGATTGCTGTATCTCCGAATATAGTTTCAGGGCGCGTTGTTGCTATAGTTAATGTATCGTCGCTTCCTTCTATTTTATAATTAATATAGTATAAGTTTCCTTGACGCTCTTCATGGATTACCTCTTCATCAGACAATGTTGTTTTTGCTTCAGGGTCCCAGTTTACCATGCGGTAACCTCTATAAATCAGTCCTTTTTCATGCAAATCAACAAAAACTTTAATAACAGCTTCAGACATGTCGTCGTCCATTGTAAACTTGGTGCGGTCCCAGTCGCAAGAACATCCTAATTTTTTAAGTTGTTCTAGGATTACGCCTCCATATTCTTCTGTCCACTCCCAAGCATGTGCTAAAAACTCGTCTCTAGTCAAGTCGTTTTTATCAATACCTTGTTCTTTTAATTTAGCAACAACCTTAGCTTCTGTTGCAATTGACGCGTGATCTGTACCAGGCACCCAACAAGCATTTTTACCTTGCAAACGTGCACGACGGATTAATACATCTTGTATAGTATTATTAAGCATATGCCCCATATGTAAGACTCCTGTTACGTTTGGTGGAGGGATTACAATAGTATAAGGCTCTCTGTCGTCTGGCTCTGAATGAAAGTAATTATTTTTCATCCAGTAGTCGTACCACTTATTTTCTGCTTCAATAGCATTATATTTTGATGGAATTTGCATACTTTGGAATAGTTTTTGAAATATATCTTACAAAAGTACTTATATTTCTGTTTTTGTGAAATTTTAATGAGTATTAATGTACAGTTAAATAACTCACAAGTATTTGCAGGAGTACATTACATCTAATAATTTTGCAGGAGGAATAAAAAGTAATTAAATTTACAAACCATTTAAAATCAAAATACAATGAAAAAATTATTTACAATATTATTTATCGGAGTAATTAGTTTATCGGTAAATGCTCAGGAAAAAGTAGCAAAAATTGAGTTTAAGGACACAACAATTGACTATGGAACAATAAACAAAGGAGATAATGGTGTTAGAACTTTTGAGTTTACAAACACTGGAGATGCACCTCTTATTATATCTAAAGTAAATTCTAGTTGTGGTTGTACTGTGCCTAAAAAGCCGACAGAACCAATTATGCCTGGACAAACTGGTGAGATTGAAGTAAAATATGACACACAAAGAGTTATGCCTATTAGAAAAACTATCACCGTTTTATCTAATGCTGATACACCAACAGTAGCACTTAAGATTAAAGGTGTGGTTATTGACCCTTCAAAAACTAGTGTCTTAGAGAAAAAAGGTAAAAGTGTTATGGAACAATAATAAGTCCCATAAATTATAATATTGAAAAAGCCAAAACTTATATTTTGGCTTTTTTTTTATTCTAATGGTGATTTTAATTTAAACTTAAATTCTTTTTCATACCCATTTCTATTTACTAACAATTTAATTTGTGTACCTGATTTTTTATAAAAATGATTTACAATTTTCTCTAAGCTTAAATCACTAGTGTTTTTATTGTTTATTTCTAGTATAACATCTCCTTTTTGTAATCCTGCCCAATAGGCTGGCGAGTCCTTAACAACATTATAAATTATAAATGTGGGTTTTAGTGTATATTTTCTTGTGGGCTTTACTATGCTATTTACTGAAATCATGTCAGAGCTTGAACCTCTTTGCGTAAAAGCTTTGTTGTCCTCTAAATTTATCTCCATAACCATCCTCACCCCATCATGCTCTACCTGTAAACCACTTTTATTGTAACTAAAAGCGTCATTAAAATAACTGTTTTTTTTAAAAGTGATTTTAGCATTTGGATAGTCAATAATAATATTAAAACGTTTTAAGATTTCGCCTCCAATAGTACCATCTCTTTCTTTAAATTTTTTAACTGAATTTACAGTTATAGAATCTGGAAAAGCAACTTTAGGGTCGCTAATAATAAATTGCTTTAACTTTAATGCATTGATTTTTGTTCTTTTACCAAAAACATCTCCACTAAGTCCAGAGCCTAAAAAATCTTCAAAATAATTATTGCTAATTACTAAACCTTTACTATCGTCTTCAAAAAGCCACAAAGCATCACTAGCACCAGAGTCGATTAACAATTTAACCGGTATTGGATGTTCTTTAATTATGATTTTAGTATCTAAATAAGGCTTATTATTTTTAAACTCTAATTCTAAGGTTTCGCATTTATTACATTTTTTATACTTGTAATATTTAGGGTTAAGAAGTCTAATATATTGACTAACGTAATTAATTTCTACTACAAAATCTTTAAAAAGATCATAACCAATAATACCGTCTATTGCAGTACCTAACTTTGGAGCAAAGTTAATTCTAGGGTCAAAAACTGCAAAAAAAGTTTGATCGGTATTAATAACCTCGCCAATCTTAAAGGTATTATGACTAGACCTTAAAACCTCTACAAGGTCTCCATCTCCAAGTCCTTTAATCTTAATTTTTTCAGCATTTAAAATCTTTAAAGAATCAGACCCTTTTAAAAAATTAAAAACAATAGGCTTGCTAACTCCTGTATCTAATAGAAATTTTAATTCTATACCATTAACTTCAACAGGAATAAGAATAACATTATTAATTAACTCAAATTTTATTTTTTTTGATTTCTGACCTTCATTTAAGGTATAATTACTTTGTGCTTTAGCAAAAAAACTAATTATTAAAATAAAGAAAATACTTAATTTAGGTAAATGCATTCATGATATTATAAATTATGTCTATCTTAAAATTACAAATCTTTTAACTATAATCTGTTTTAAAAGGTCTTTTTTTAAAGAAACTTTACAAATATTTTTCGCAAATTTGTACTCTAAACGATTTTGTAATGCCAAAGATTTCAATAAAAGGGCAATCAATGCCTCAATCACCAATAAGAAAATTAGTACCATTTGCTGAAGAAGCTGTAAAAAATGGTAAAAGTATTTATTATTTAAATATTGGACAGCCAGATATTAAAACACCTAAAATAGCGATGCAAGCTGTTAAAGATGCAGATATTGATGTATTATCATACTCAAGATCTGAAGGCTCTGAACAATACAGAAAAAAAATAGCTAACTATTACCAAAACAATGATATCCATGTAAATCATGATGATATTATTGTAACAACTGGTGGTAGTGAAGCTTTACTTTTTGCTTTTGGTAGTATTATGGATGTGGATGACGAAGTGATTATCCCAGAACCTTTTTATGCTAACTACAATGGGTTTTCAACTGCATCTGGCGTTAAGGTTGTTCCTGTAATTTCAAAAATTGAAGATAATTTTGCACTGCCTCCAATTGAAGAATTTGAAAAATTAATTACACCTAAGACTAAAGCAATATTAATATGTAATCCTGGTAACCCAACTGGATATTTATATTCTAAAGAAGAAATAAAAAAACTAGCTGCTATTGTTAAAAAGCACGACTTATTTTTAATAGCTGACGAGGTATATCGTGAGTTTGCTTATGATGGTGCAACACACTACTCTATTTTACAAGAAGAGGGGTTAGACGACAATGCAATTGTTGTAGACTCAGTATCAAAACGATACAGTATGTGTGGCGCTCGAATTGGGTGTTTAGTCTCTAAAAACAAAGATGTAATTGCTACTGCTTTAAAATTTGCTCAAGCAAGATTAAGCCCACCAACATTAGCACAAATAGCAAGTGAAGCAGCTTTAGATACTCCGCAAAGCTATTTTGATGATGTTATTGAAGAGTATGTAGAAAGAAGAAATGTCTTAATTGAAGAGTTAAATAAAATTGAAGGCGTACAAGTTGCCAATCCAAAAGGTGCTTTTTATTGTATTGCACAGTTACCTATAAAAAACAGTGATGCATTTGCACAGTGGCTTTTAGAAGACTTTGATGTAGATGGTGAAACTGTTATGGTTGCTCCTGCTGCAGGATTTTACAGCACTCCTGGAGTTGGATTAAACCAAATCCGTATTGCTTATGTTTTAAATACGGACAGTCTTAAAAAAGCAGTAAATATTATCAAGCAAGCACTTAAAGTATATAAAGACTAGTGCAAATTTTAAACAACATATCTTTAAAACCATACAATACTTTTGGTATTGATGTTGCTGCAAAACAATTTGTTTCGGTTGCTTCTATAGAAGAATTAATAACTATTTATTCTACTAATAAGGACCTAGACAAATTTATCCTTGGAGGTGGTAGCAATATGCTACTGACCAAGCCTATTGATGCTTTAGTTATTCATTTAAATTTAAAAGGAAAAACTATTCTCTCTAAAACAGAGCATCAAGTTTTGATTGAATGTCAAGCGGGAGAAAATTGGCACGAGTTTGTGCAATGGGCCCTTAGCCAAGATTTTGGCGGGTTAGAAAACCTATCCTTAATACCAGGAAATGTAGGTACAAGCCCTATTCAAAATATAGGGGCTTATGGTGTAGAGTTAAAAGATAATTTTCACTCATGTAACGCCTTAAACTTAGACACTTTAAAGATTGAAACCTTTACTAACAAAGACTGTAAATTTGGTTACCGCAACTCCATATTTAAGCAGGAAGCTAAAGGCAAATATATTATAACAAGTGTGGTTTTTAGCCTAAGTACTAAAAACCATACTTTACATACTAATTATGGAGCAATCACTTCAGAGTTAGAAAACATGCAAATTAAACAGCCAACCATACAAGATGTATCCAAAGCTGTTATTGCTATTCGCGAAAGCAAATTACCAAACCCTAAAGAGATTGGTAATTCAGGAAGCTTTTTTAAAAACCCTGTGATATCCAAATCTCAGTTTAAAGTATTACAACAAAATTTTCCAGAAGCACCACATTACATCGTGTCAGACGACCAAATAAAAGTACCTGCGGGATGGTTAATAGAAACTGCAGGCTTTAAAGGCAAAACTTTTGGCAATTATGGCGTGCACAAAAAACAAGCGTTAGTCCTTGTTAATTATGACGATGCAAAAGGTGAAGACATATTAAAGCTATCAAAATTAATACAAAATACTATTTATCGTATCTTTAATATTTCAATTGAAGCTGAAGTCAACATCTTTTAAGTTTAAAACAACAAACCTAACAACTACAATATCATAGCTTGGAATTTTCTATAGAAAAACATATCATCGCACATCTTAAAAATGGTGACAAACAAGCCATTAATTTGTTATACGAAAACTATGCAGATGCGCTTTTTGGTGTTATAAAAAAAGTGATATCTGATGATGACTTAGCACAAGATGTACTTCAAGAAACTTTAATTAAAGTATGGAAAAAAGGAAAAAGTTATAACCCTGAAAAAGCTAAATTATTTACTTGGTTGTACCGTATTGCATACAATACAGCAATAGACAAAATCCGATCAGTAAATAATAAATCTAAAAAAGAAATCCAAATTGAAGATTCAAACGTATATAAACTGACAACTAACAGTTTAAACGAGGATGTTTTAGACATAAAAAAACACCTAAACACCCTAGAAGAAAAATATCAAATTGTTATAAACGCGCTCTTTTTTGAAGGAATGACGCAACAAGAAGCGAGCGAAGAATTAGAGATTCCGTTAGGAACAATAAAATCAAGATTAAAAATTGCGTTACGTGAATTGAAAAAGATTTACAACCCCTAAGTACAAAAGTGATGAATGAAAAAATAAATACTTTTTTAAACTCTGATTTATTAAGTAAATACTTAATAGGTCAAACTACAGCTTCAGAAACTTTGGAGGTCGAACATTATATATCAGAGTATCCTAAAGTAAAAAAAGCATACCAAACACTGCAAGACAAATTAGAGTTTACCGCACAATTAAACGCAGTTAAAGCTCCAAAATTAGTTTTAGATAATGTGTTAAATGCTTTAGACCAGAAACCTGTTGTTACATTAAAGCCTAAGCGTACAAAAAAATGGTACAGTCTAGCAATTGCTGCTAGTGTAGCTGCACTTTTATTTGCTGCTAGCTCTACATATCTTTTTAATCAAAACAAAAATCTTACTGACGAGAACCAAACAATTGCAGATGAAATTTTTGATTTAAGAAGCGATATCGCTAATAACAATAGTACATTAAACCAATTATTAGAACAATTTAAGCAACTAAATAATCCTGAAACAGAAAAGTATGTTTTAAAAGGAAACACAAGAGCTAAAAATTTAAAAACAGTAGCCTATATAAATCCTAAAGACAAAAAATCTATGATTGATGTAGTGTCTTTACCTAAATTACCAGATGACAAAGTATACCAAATATGGGCAGAGTTACAAGGTAAAATGGTTAATCTAGGAGTACTAAGCGAAGCCGATAGACGCCTGCAAGAAATCCCTTACACCGAGGATGCTTTAGGACTAAGCATATCTATAGAGTCTAAAGGTGCTATTCAAGTTAGACCTAACGATACGCCTGTTGCAGAAATCTCTTTAAAGATTAATGATTAACTTTTGATCTTAATAATTTATAAAAAAAGCACCGTTTTAAAAACGGTGCTTTTTTTATGGCTTTACTCTATTTCTAATAGTCATCTGTCTTATTAAAAATATAATGAAAATTAAAATATATTTAACAAATTTTGATTTAATAAAACAAATCCAATTTCTTTAAAATTTAGTATCTTTGTACCAACAATAAAAAGCAATTATTTTGAAACTTTTATTACTTACATTAGGTCTTTTAGCTCTTGGATTTGCAGGAATTGCAATTAAAATCTGGGCAAAAAAAGACGGTAAATTTGCTGGTACATGTGCTAGCCAAAACCCAATGCTAAATAAAGAAGGAGAATCTTGTGGGTTTTGCGGAAAAACGCCAGACCAATTCGAGAACTGTACCGACACTCAACATTCTTAAAACATGCTAGTACTTGGGGTTATATTCTACAGTTTTGTAGCTGTAGTTGTTATTCAAGTATTATACTATGCTGTACTGTTTGGTAGTTTTTCTTTTTCAAAAAGCATCAAAACATCATCCAATAAAGACCTTCCTGTTTCTGTAATTATCTGTGCTAAAAACGAAGCAGATAATATTAAACGTTTCTTACCAAGCATATTAAATCAAGATTATAAAAATTTTGAAGTTGTTTTAATTAACGACTCTTCAAAAGACCACACTTTAGACGTGTACGAAGATTTTAAATCTATGCACGACAACATTAAAATTGTAGATGTAAAAAACATTGAAGCCTTCTGGGGGAACAAAAAATACGCACTATCTTTAGGTATTAAGGCTGCTACACATGATAATTTATTATTTACAGATGCAGATTGCCAACCAGTATCCAACCAATGGATAAAAACAATGAGTGCTAATTTTACTAAAGAAGACACTATTGTTTTGGGTTATGGCGCTTATAATAAAGTAAAAAACTCTTTACTTAATAAGCTTATTAGATTTGAAACCCTTTTAACTGCTACTCAGTATTTTTCTTTTGCTAAAGTTGGGATTCCGTTTATGGGTGTTGGTCGTAATTTAGCTTATCACAGAGATGAATTTTTTAAAACCAACGGTTTTATAAATCATATCAAAATTAGATCTGGTGATGACGACCTATTTATAAACGAAGCTGCAAATGCTAAGAATACTGCTATTTGTTTTAAAAAAGAAAGCTTTACTACATCAATACCAAAAACGACTTTAAACGATTGGCTAAAACAAAAACGCAGACACGTTTCCACCGCTAAACATTACAAGTTTAAACATAAGTTTTTATTAGCTACTTTTTACATATCACAAGTATTGTTTTGGGTGTTAGGTTTCTTTTTAGCGATAACTACCTACTTATGGCCATTTGTAATAGGATTAATTATTTTAAGATTTATAATTCAGTTTATATCATTAGGGTTTTCAGCAAAAAAATTAGACGAAAAAGACACTATATTATTACTTCCTTTTTTAGAAGTCACATTGATTGTTATGCAATTTAGTATCTTTATAGCCAATCAAATTTCAAAACCAAATTATTGGAAATAGAAGAAGCCATAAATAGAGCCAAAAAAAACGACCAAAAAGCGTTTAACTATCTACTACATAATTATTGGGATAAAGTTTATGGTTTTCAGCTAAAGCGAATTCAAAATGAAAACGATGCAGAGGATATTACCATCCAAACTTTTTCTAAAGCTTTTGACAAAATTGATTCTTACGACAGTAAATATGCCTTCAACACTTGGTTAATTACTATTTCTAAAAATATCCATATTGATATAATAAGAAAAGAAAAAAACAGCATAAAACAAGCCCTATCTAGTAATAATGAAAATGAAGTCTATCAAGTTTTAGACGAAACCCCTTCGGTTGAAGACAAATTAATTACCGAGCAAAACCTTGCTAAGCTGCTACGAGATATAAAAAAATTAAAACCGCACTATCAGGAAGTAATAAATCTACGATACTTCCAAGAATTGAGTTATAAAGAAATTTCAGAAGAACTTAAAGAACCTATAAATAACATAAAGGTCAAATTGCTACGTGCTAAAAAATTATTAGCAGAAATTATTCAGAAAAAGTAGTAATATCCTAACGTTACTTTAGCACTTCTGCCTAAACTTTAAACAAAATACTTTGTATCTTTGCCATTAGAAAACTGCAACTATGAATACAGAAACTGCATCTAATATATTACCCGAAAGACAACCCAAACCCAAATGGCTTCGCGTTAAATTACCGACTGGTAAAAAATACACCGAATTAAGAGGTCTGGTTGACAAGTATAAACTAAACACTATTTGTGCTTCAGGTAGTTGCCCAAATATGGGTGAATGCTGGGGAGAAGGTACTGCTACATTCATGATTTTAGGTAATGTTTGCACAAGATCTTGTGGCTTTTGTGGTGTAAAAACTGGACGCCCGGAAGATGTAGATTGGGACGAGCCAGAAAAAGTGGCACGATCTATAAAAATCATGGGAATTAAACATGCTGTATTAACTAGCGTTGATAGAGATGATTTAAAAGATATGGGAAGTATAATGTGGGCAGAAACTGTAAATGCTGTCCGTAGGATGAATCCTGAAACTACACTTGAAACATTAATCCCTGATTTTCAAGGTATAGAAATGCATATTGACCGAATTATAGACGTCGCTCCAGAAGTAGTATCTCATAACATAGAAACTGTAAAAAGACTAACCAGAGAAGTACGCATACAAGCTAAATACGAAAGAAGTTTAGGTGTCTTAAAATACCTAAAACAACAAGGACAGCGCAGAACCAAATCTGGTATTATGTTAGGTCTTGGAGAAGAACGTGAAGAAGTTATACAAACACTTCATGACTTACGTGATAACGATGTGGATGTTGTTACCATTGGGCAATACCTGCAACCAAGTAAAAAACATTTACCTGTTAAACGTTTTATTTTACCTGATCAGTTTAAAGAATACGAAGAAATTGGACTTAAATTAGGTTTTAGACATGTAGAGAGTAGTGCATTAGTACGCTCATCTTACAAAGCTCAAAAACACATAAATTAGTATGATTACTGTCGCCATAAATGGTTTTGGTCGTATTGGAAGACGTGTCTTTAGGTTACTTCATAATAACACACAAATTAAAGTTGTTGCTATTAATGACTTGGCAGATGCTAAAACATTAAGTCACTTATTAAAGTATGATAGCATACATGGTGTATTTCCTGCAGACCTATCGGCTATAGAAAACACAATTATTGTCAATCAAACTAACATACCGCTTTTAAATCAAAAACACCCTAAAGACATTGATTGGAGTCCTTTTTCTCCAGATTTTGTAATAGAGTCTTCAGGTAAGTTTAAAACTACTACAGACCTACAACATCATATCAAAAATGGTGCAAAGCGAGTTATTTTAAGTGTCCCACCAACCGAGGACGATATTAAAACTATTGTTTTAGGGGTTAACCAAAATGATTTAGACGGGTCAGAAACTATTATTTCTAATGCATCATGCACAACAAATAATGCAGCTCCGATGATTGATATCATTAATGACCTTTGCGGAATAAATCAAGCTTATATTACAACTATACACTCCTATACAACAGATCAAAGTTTACACGACCAGCCACATCGAGACTTACGTCGTGCAAGAGCAGCAGGTCAAAGTATAGTTCCAACCACAACGGGAGCTGCCAAAGCATTAACTAAAATTTTTCCTGATTTATCAGACGTTATTGGTGGTTGTGGTATCAGAGTTCCGGTGGCAAATGGATCACTTACAGATATCACATTTAATGTTAAAAAATCTGTAACTATTGAAGAAATTAACCAAGCTTTTAAAAAAGCTTCAGAAGAAAAATTTAAAGATATTTTAGAATATACAGAGGACCCAATTGTATCTATTGATATTGTTGGAAATCCACACTCTTGCATATTTGATGCTCAAATGACATCAGTTATTGGGACCATGGTTAAAATTATTGGATGGTACGATAACGAGACCGGTTACTCTAGCAGGATTATTGACCTGATTTCCAATTTATCTGAAAACAAATAACTTATATCGGATAAATATTTATATTTGTTTATATAAATATAAAAAATGAAGTCCCATTTTACTACTCTTTTTACGTGCTTAATACTTTGTTTATCAAACATAGGTCTGCAAGCACAAAACTTAACAGAAAAAGAAAAGGATGTCATTAAAGCTAAAATTAATTTTAATATTAGTTTAGCTCAAAAAAACATTGACTCTAACCAATTTTATAAAGCACAAGACGATTTAGACCAGGCGCTAGCCTTAGCTAATCAGATTAATGATAATAAAAGTATAGGATTAATTTATTCTAAAATTGGTAAAATTCAGTTTATAACTGAAGAACCTACCGAAGCTTTACAAACTTTAATTAAAGCTATAGAAAAACAACGCTTTGCAGAAGACAATATAAACATTGCAGAAACCTATAAGACTATTGGTAATGTTTACATGAGCAAAAATAATTTTAAGCGAGCATTAGATTACTTTAACTCTGCCCAACAGTTATTTGAGAATGAAGACTTACATGATTTTGAAGCAGAAACTGTTATTTACAAAGGAGACGTCTATTATAATTTAGAGGAATACAAAAAAGCTGAAACAGAATATAAAAATGCTGTTAGTATATCTAAACAATATTTAAATAATAAAATACTAAGTAGTGCCTACATTAATCTTGGTAAAAATACGATCATATTAGGTGATTTAGAAGAGGCTGAAAGTATTACAATGCAAGGTTTAAATATTGCCAAACAAAATAATTTTGCAGACCTACTAAACAATGCCTATCAAGTTTTAAGTGATATCTATAATGAAAAAGCAAATTACAAAAAAGCAAATCAATATTTAAAAAAACATATAGCACTTAATGATTCTTTATTAAAAGCTAAGCGTAACTATCTTTCTCCAGAAAAAAGGTTAAGTAAACTTTATAATAATCAGATTGAATATCAAAAAGAAAAAGAAGCTGACTTAGAAAAAGAAGCTAGTTCTACTTGGTTAGAAAAATTAACCACAATTTTAAGTATCGCTTTAATAACAATCTTGTCTTTACTTACATTATCACTTTATAAAAACAATAACATTAGATTAAAATCTAATAATATTTTACATAAAAAAAATGCTGAATTAACCATTGCGATGGAAAAAGCAGAATTAGCTACAAAAACTAAAGCTAACTTCTTATCAACAGTTACGCATGAGCTTAGGACACCACTTTACGCGGTAACGGGTTTAACTAATATGTTATTAGAAGAAAACCCAAAACCAGAGCAAGTACAGCATTTAAAATCATTAAAATTTTCTGGAGACTACCTATTAACTTTTATTAATGACATCCTTCAAATTAATAAGATTGAAGCGAACAAAGTAGATATCGAACCTGAAGTATTTAATTTAAAAAAGAAAGTAGAAAATGTAATTTCAGCATTAAACAACTCTGCTTTAGACAACAACATTACGTTGCATTTAGAGTATGACAGAGATTTGCCAAACAACTTTATAGCAGATCAATTAAAGATTTCTCAGGTATTAATTAACCTTATTGGTAACTCGATTAAGTTTACCAAAGATGGTGATATTTGGGTTAGAGTCATTAAACAAAACCAATCTAATAACGACTTTATATTACGTTTTGAAGTTGAAGATAACGGTATTGGAATAAGTCAAGAAAAACAAGAAAACATGTTTGAAAGTTTCTCTCAGGGCTCTATCCAAATCAACAGAAAATATGGAGGAACAGGTCTTGGGCTATCAATTGTTAAAGGGCTAATAGACATATTAAAAGGAAAAATATACATGAAGAGTGAGCTTGGTAAAGGCACCACTTTTTTCTTTGAAATACCATTAAAAAAGAGCGATGAAGTTATCGTTAATAAAAAAGCAAATTACTTTAATGAAGTTGACGAGATAGAACTAAGTAACATCAAAATTTTAGTTGTCGAGGATAATAAGATCAACCAAATGATCACCAAAAAAATCCTTAATAAAATGAAGCTATATTGCGATGTTGTTGATAATGGCGAGGATGCTGTAGACCGAGTTAAAACACATAATTACGATGTTGTTTTAATGGATATACATATGCCAGGAATTAGCGGTATAGAGGCTACTAAAATTATTAGGAGTTTTGATAAAAAGCTAACTATCTTTGCGTTAACAGCAGTTACTATAGAAGATAAAATGCAAGAATTTGATGAAGCTGGTTTTACAGACATTATCCCTAAACCTTTTAAACAAGAGGATTTTGAGAAAAAACTATTTAACGCATTAATGCTTACAGAAAAAACCAGCTAGCACGACTACTTTAAAGCAAATGTCTTTATAAGACTTTCAAACAAAACAGCATTATCCACTTCTGTTTTAATAGGTAAGTAATACAATTTACCCATTAAAGACGGTTCTGTTTTTAAACGCATATAATCCTTTTCGGTAGTAATAATACATTTATATTTAGATAAATACTCAATCTCTGATGAAGTAAATAAATGGTGATCTTTAAACTCGATATGCTCAAAATTTAAATTATTTTTTTCTAAAAAAGCCACCAAAGGTTTAGCATTTGCAATCCCTGTAACTAACTTAAAACTTGGCAATTGGTTTATTGCAACCTTATTGGTTTCAGTAACAACATACTCACCATAACTAATAGAGCTAAAAAAAACATGCTGATTAGATAATGGCTGTATCTCTGTAATAATGTTTTGCTTATCACTTTCACTTAAATCAGTTGGACATTTGGTTACTACAATTAAATCCGCACGTTTAGCACCAGATTTTGGCTCGCGTAAATTACCAGTTGGCAACACAAAATCTTTAGTATAGATATTATTATAAGTCGTTAATAAAATATTTAACCCTGCTTTAACTTTTCTGTGCTGAAAAGCATCATCTAAAACAATTACATCAGGTTTAGGCTTGGTGTTTAATAGTTTAGATATACCTTCTTGCCTATTAGCATCTACTGCAACAAGCACATCTTCTGAAAACTTATTATAAAACTGAAACGGTTCATCTCCTAAACTTTCTGCATTAGATGTAGGATTTCCTAATACAAACCCGGTGCTTTTTCTACCATACCCCCTACTAAGTGTCGCTAACTTTACATCTTCTTTTAATAGTCTAATTAAATATTCAACCATTGGTGTTTTACCTGTCCCACCTGTACTTAAATTACCAACACAAATAACTGGTAGATCGTAACTTTTAGACGTTCTCCACCCTTTATCATACATGATATTTCTAAACCAAGTTATGACATAATAAACCGGAACAATAGGAAATAATAAAAGACGTAAAAATTTCATTTAAATAATTTAGTATCTAATTTCATTTTTAAAAATGAAAAACATATAACATTAAGAGTAACGAAAGTAAATATTTTATATTTGTTTTAAATAATAAAGACAGAAAAGTATGTTAGTTAAAGACTTAATTAGTCATATAGAAGAAATAGCGCCTTTAAAATATGCAGAAGATTTTGATAATGTTGGATTGCTTATTGGCGATAAAAACACTACTGTTACAGGTGTATTAGTAACACTTGACACCTTAGAAGCTGTTGTTGATGAAGCAATAGAAAACAATTGTAACTTTATTTTAAGTTTTCATCCAATAATTTTTAAAGGGTTAAAAAGTATAACAGGTAAAAACTATGTAGAGCGTACTGTATTAAAAGCAATCAAAAACAATATAGCCATTTACGCTATACACACAGCATTAGACAACGACAAAGACGGTGTAAATGCAATGATATGCAATCAGCTAAACCTTAAAAAACAACGTATATTAATACCGCAAAAGCAAACTATAAAAAAATTAACAACGTACGCACCAAAAGCTGAAGCAGAAGCACTTAGAAACGCTTTATTTAGTATTGGTGCTGGAAAAATTGGTAATTACTCTGATTGCAGTTTTAATATTGAAGGCTCAGGAACCTTTAAACCAAATGATGACGCTACCCCTTCTATAGGTAAAATTGGAGAACGACATACTGAAGAAGAAACACAAATAAATATAACCTTTGCTAAACATTTAGAAAGTAAAGTTTTAAAAACGCTTTTTGAAGCACATTCCTATGAAGAGGTAGCATACGAGATTAGTACATTAGAAAATACCAATCAAAATATTGGAATGGGTATGATTGCAGAATTAGAAAATGAGCTTTCAGAAACAGAATTTTTAAACTATTTAAAGAAAAAAATGAATGTTTCTAATATTAGACACTCACAATTAACAAATAAACCCATAAAAAAAGTAGCAGTATTAGGTGGCTCAGGAAGTTTTGCTATAAATGCAGCAAAAGCAGCAGGAGCCGATGTTTTTGTTACTGCCGACTTAAAATATCACGACTTTTTTCAAGCAGAAAACAACATTTTATTAGCAGATATTGGGCATTATGAAAGTGAACAATACACAAAAAATGGTTTAGTAGCAATACTTACGAAAAAAATTCCTAATTTTGCATTCATTTTATCGAACACAAATACCAATCCTGTTAAGTATTTTTAAAATATGGCAAAGACAAAAGAAGCAACCGTAGAAGATCGCCTAAGAGCGTTATATGATCTACAATTAATAGACTCTAGAATTGACGAAATAAGAAGCGTACGTGGAGAATTACCTTTAGAGGTTAGCGATTTAGAAGACGAAGTTGCAGGATTAAAAACTAGATTAGAAAAATTAGAAGACAGTTTAAGCAATGTAGATGCTGAAATTACTTCTAAGAAAAATTTGATTGAAGAATCTAAAGCTTTAATCAAAAAGTACTCTGAGCAACAAAAAAATGTTAGAAATAACAGAGAATTTAACTCTTTAACTAAAGAAGTTGAATACCAAGAATTAGAAATTGAATTAGCTGAAAAACATATCAGAGAATTTAAAGCTCAAATAGAGCAGAAAAAAGAAGTTATTGCTAAGACAAAAGAGCATAACAAAGAGCGTGAAACTCACTTAAAACATAAGAAAAGCGAATTAGATGCTATCTTAAAAGAAACTGAGAAAGAGGAAAAAGCGTTAATTGCTAAGTCTGATGATTATAAAAATAAAATCGAAGAACGTTTAGTAAAAGCTTACAACCGCATTAGAGCAAATGTAAAGAATGGATTAGCAGTAGTACCAATTGAAAGAGGTGCATCTGGAGGATCTTACTTTACAATTCCACCACAAGTACAAATGGAAATTGCTGCTCGTAAAAAAATTATTACTGATGAGCACAGTGGACGTATACTTGTAGATGCTGCTTTAGCAGACGAACAAAAAATCAAAATGGAAAAAATGTTTGCTAAATTATCGTAAACAATTTTAATATTATAAAAAGCCTTTACAATTTGTAAAGGCTTTTTTTTGCTCTAATATTAAAAATTATGAAACCTTTATTACTCTTTAAATTAAGGATTGCATAATTTATACGTCCAATTGAAAAAGAAAAAAGCACTATGAAAAAATTAATTCCGTTTTTATTACTATCCGCATTATTTAGCTGTAACAACCAAGCACAAACCAATCCAAAACTAGAAGCAATTAAAAATGCAACCCCAGTTGAAATACCTTTAGAAAACGGAAAAGCTAAAGCCTATTTTGCTAGTGGTTGCTTTTGGTGCGTAGAGGCTATTTACGAAAGTGTAAAAGGTGTAGATGAAGTTATAAATGGATACGCAGGTGGATTTACCGATAATCCAACTTACGAGAAAAGTAATACTGGAAAAACTGGACATGCAGAAGCTGTTGAAGTCATTTACAACCCTAAAGTTGTTAGCTATGAAACTTTAGTAGATGTTTATTTTGCATCGCAAAACCCAACTCAAGTTAATGGCCAAGGTCCAGATAGAGGTAGTCAATACCGCTCAATTATTTTTTATCAAAACGACTCTCAAAAACAAATAATTGAAACTAAAAAGGCTTCTTTAGCAAAAAAATTAAACGCTAAAATAGCTGCAGAAGTTTACCCATTTATAAAGTTTTGGATTGGTGAAGACTATCATCAAAACTACGAAAAACTACATCCTGAAAACCCATATATCCAAAATGTATCTATTCCTAGATTGAAAAAATTTCAATCAAAAATGCCTAAAGTGCTGAAACAAAAACACTAAGACTTATCCTTTCATCTTATTTTAAGTGTATTTTAGCGATATAGAAAGTACTTTTTTAATTGAATTATCAATTTTGATGTACAGCTATTACTTTAGTAAAAAACTTAAACACATGAAAAAAGGTTTCCTTTTTAGTAGTATTATCTTGTTATGCTTTATAGCTAACGCTCAAACATCAGAAGTTATTATTTCTGTTAATTGGCCTAATTGGTCTACAGAAAACAAAGTTGAGCTATATGACCCATCGGGAACTTTGATCACACCAATTATATCTAATAATTATGGAACAAGCTCAGATACCCCATACGATAATGGGGCTGGAGAAAATTATGGCTTTTTAATTGATAACGAAAACAACCCTAATGGCACCGGTTATTATGTTACAGTCTATGACAATTACGGAGATGGGTGGAATAACGGTGGAACAATGACTATTACTGTTGATGGAGCTACTGTTGTTAATTTTGACGGGCAATTTAGCGCAAGTGGCTCAAACATAGAAATTACAGAAACCTTTTATTTTAGAGTTGGAGATCCAGTACCTCCAACAGCTGGTGATTCTATATTTGATGGTAGCGGTAATAATTATATAGAATATATTAAAGGTAATTTACCTATTATTATATCTGCTCCCCATGGAGGTACAATAACATCTGGAGCGTTACCAAACAGATCGTGTGGTGTATCAGAACCAGATGACAATACTACTACATTAATTAGAGCAATACAGGATGAGATTTACTCTCAAACTGGTGGATATGCACATGTTATTATTAATAATTTAAATAGAATAAAATTAGACCCTAACAGAGATAAAGAGGAAGCTACCTGTAATAATTTAGCCTCCGGAATTGATAATCCATTATATTACTGGAATGCTTGGCATGGCTTTATTGATGAAGCAAGTGCATCTGTTGAAGCTAATTGGGGTAAAGGCTTATATATTGACCTACACGGACAAAGTCATAGTACTCCAAGAATAGAAATCGGGTATAGAATCTCTAGAACAGATTTGTTAAATGGAGATGTAAGCGCTATAACTGGTACATCTATTACAAGTCTTGTTAGTAATAACATCAACGGGTTAACACAAGAGGAATTGGTAAGAGGTCCTAACAGTTTAGGAGCTTTATTTCACAATGCTCCAGGCACATATTATGCAAGTCAGAATTATCCTGGTTGTGGCAGAAACGGAACTAATGGTTACAGAGCAACACCAAGTAATTATAATTTTAGTTCTGGAAATTGTAATGATACAGCACCTAATAACAGTAATTATTTTAGTGGTTTTTACTATAATAACGAAAGACATGGTTCAGGTCCTGCAGCAAGTGATGGCCTTGGTGGCGGTGGAGCTATCGACGGTATTATGACCGAAGTAAATAGACGTGTAAGAGATATTGGTAGCACTTTAGAGCCTTTTGCAGTAGATTATGCTAATGTAGTACTTGATTATATAAATATTCACTACAACGACTTTACTGGTTTCAGCTATCAAAATTCTAGTTATGACTTAGCAGACTCTAACCCTACACCTACCCTTAATACAGGGGTTTCTGGTGGGCTATATTTAAGCTCTGCTTCAGGATTAGTTGTAGACCCAGATACTGGCGAAATTGATTTATCATCCTCTACACCTGGCAACTACACTGTAACATACTCTGTTGGACCAACATCTTTAAATAGTAATCCTAATAGATATTATGCTTCTAGTCAAAATATAACTATTACAGACAACACATTAACGGTGTCTAATTTTGATAAAATCGAATTTAAAATATACCCAAATCCTACAAATGGTATAGTCTCATTTATTTCAACTTTAGAGGTTAATAGTATTAAAGTATTTAATCTATTAGGACAAAATGTTATAAATGCAGCTTCAAATAAAACTGAAGATACGATTAACTTAAAAACATTAAAAACTGGAACTTACATCATAAAATTTTATAATAACAAATCAGAAATTGGTTCCAAAATGATCATAAAAAATTAAAGCTTAGTGGCTTTAAGTTCAAAAATAAGAGGATATAATTTATCTTTAAGTTCAAAATTGCCAGATTTAGTTTCGACTAGGTCTGGCAAAATATTATATGGGCTTTCGTCATATTCATTTAAATAATCAATATGTAACCCTGCTTGAGTAAGCGCGTTAATAACTTCGCTTAATCCATGATTCCAAGCATACTCTTTACTTATCATTTTAGAACTAGTATCTGCATAAGTACCTTCATATTCTTCATAAATAACCTCATCTTGCATATAACCATATTTAATAACAGGCTGTCCTTTTAAATAATCAAACATCCAAATAATGGGATGGAACTCTGCCATATAAAATGTCCCGCCTACATTTAATCGCTCAGCAATCATTTTTCCCCAAGGTTTTAAATCTGGCAACCAACCAATAACACCATAACTTGTAAAAACAATATCAAAAGTCTCTTTAATATGTTTTGAGGTATCTAAAACATTACAGCATACAAATTTAGCGTCCAAACCCAATTCGTTATTCAGCTCTTGCGCTAAAGCTACTCCTTGATCACTTAAATCTACTCCAACACATTTTGCACCTAACCTACTCCAGCTTAATGTATCTTGACCAAAATGACATTGTAAGTGCAATAAAGATTTTCCTTCAACATTTTGTAAAGCTTTCAACTCATATTGCTTTAATGTTGTTTCGCCTTTTTTAAAAGCATTCATATTATAAAAAGCACTATCTGCATGGATTTTCACCTTTTCATTCCAAGTCGACTTATTGATTTCAAAATAATTTGATTTCATAAAACATCTTTTTTTTACTAAAATATTCTTTTTTAATTTAAATCAATCTCTTACTTATCTTTACTAAAATTAAAAAAATGAAAAAACTATTTCTTATTGGTATTACTTTAGTTTGTTTGTCATGCAAAAAGGATACAAAAACAAGTATAAAACAATTAACCACAACAGAAAAAATAGCAAATGCACACGGAGTTTCTAATTGGGATAAAGTAACCCTAATAGAATTTACTTTTAATGTTGATAAAGATAGTAGCCACTTTGAACGATCTTGGGTATGGAAACCAAAAACTAATGATGTCACTTTAATAACTAATAAAGACACCATAAGCTATAACAGAAAAAACATTGATAGTTTATCATTAGCTGCTGACCAAGGATTTATAAATGATAAGTTTTGGTTATTAGCCCCGTTTCAATTAGTATGGGACAAAGAGACTATAACTTTAGACTCCATTAACAAAACAGCACCGATAAGCAAAAAACAGGCTAATAAACTAACAACAATATACAGTAACCAAGGTGGTTACACACCTGGCGATGCTTACGATTTTTATTATAATAACAGTAATTTAATAACAGAATGGGTGTTTAGACAAGGTAATACTAAAAAACCCACAATGATTACAACATTTGAAAACTATGAAGATTTTAATGGTATTAAAATAGCTAAAGACCACAAAAAGCCTAATGAAAATTGGAATCTTTATTTTACAGGTATTTTAATTAAAACAGAGTAATAATTAAATGGGACACATCTAAACAATACATTATTTTTAGTTTTAAAACACCTCCAATCGGGCTTCATTAATTATTTAATAATGGAGCCCATTTATGTATTAAAATTACTGCTTCCATTCTAAACTAATTATTCTTATTTTTGTTGAACACCGAAAAACAAACAACTTTGACTAACTACAAACAAGGTTTAGATTTTGCTAAACAACAAGATCAAAACGACCAACTTTCAAAATACAGAGACCAATTTCATATCCCAAAAGACAATCAGGGAAATAACTGGTTATACTTTACAGGAAACTCCTTAGGCTTACAACCAAAATCTACCCAAAAATATATTGAGCAAGAACTTGAAGATTGGGCAAATTTAGGAGTAGAAGGTCATTTTGAAGCAAAAAACCCATGGATGCCATATCATGAATTCTTAACAGAATCTATGGCTAAAGTTGTCGGAGCTAAACCAATTGAAGTAGTTATAATGAATACCTTAACTACCAATCTACATTTGTTAATGGTAAGTTTTTACCAGCCAACAAAAACAAAATATAAAATTGTAATAGAAAGTGATGCATTTCCAAGTGATAGGTATGCTGTACAAACTCAATTAGATTTTCATGGTTTTGATGCCAATGAAGGAGTAATAGAATGGAAACCAAGACAAGGCGAAGAGCTTTTAAATATTGAAGATTTAGAAACTATCCTAGAAGAACAAGGTGACGAGATTGCGCTATTACTCATTGGTGGTGTAAATTATTACACAGGACAATATTTAGATTTAAAGCGCATTGCCCAACTTGGTCACTCAAAAAACTGTATGGTTGGTATAGACTTAGCTCATGGTGCAGGAAACATTCAGCCAAATCTGCACGATTCTGGTGTTGACTTTGCAGCTTGGTGTACTTACAAGTATTTAAACTCTGGACCAGGAAGTTTAGGTGGACTATTTGTACACGAAAAACACGCACATAATAAAAAACTAAAACGATTTGCTGGTTGGTGGAGTCATAATAAAGCAACACGTTTTAACATGCGACAACCATTAGATGTTATCCCTGGAGCCGAAGGTTGGCAACTTAGTAATCCGCCAATATTATCTATGGCTGCCATAAAAGCATCTTTAGACATGTTTAATCAAGTCGGGATGGATGCACTAAGAGATAAATCTGAAAAGCTTACAGGGTATTTCGAGTTTTTAATTAATGAATTAAAAAACGATAAAATAAAAATCATCACACCAACCAATCCAAAAGAGAGAGGTTGCCAACTGTCCATTCAAGTAAAAGATGCTGATAAAGGGTTGCATAAAAAACTAACAGATGCTCATATTATTACAGACTGGAGAGAACCAGATGTGATACGCTGTGCTCCTGTTCCATTATACAATACCTTTGAAGATGTATATAGAATGGTAGAGAAATTGAAAGAGATATTGAATTAATTTTGAACTTTTTTCACAAAATAATTAGAGACGAAACTATCTTAGTTAAAATAAAAAAGAAAAGTGATATTTCATTTTGGCAATATCAAATCCTAGGTCTTCTTAGTTTATTAATAAACAACTCAAAGGACTACTTTTTTATAACAGAAAAAAGAGTTTTATTAATAGTGAAAAATGAAATCATTACAAATATTGAGTATCAAGATTTTGACAAAATTTCATTCAATTCTTTAAATGATACATTAAAAATTTCAATTAAAGAAAATGAGAAAAAAACAATATCATTGAAGCTGTTAAGATTATCTTATGAAGAGATTCAGTATCTCAAAAAAACAATAAACCAATAATGAGAGCCTGAATCAAGTTCAGGATGACATAAAAATGAGTAAAAAAGACAACATACTAATAATAGGCGCAGGTTTATGCGGAAGCTTACTAGCCTTACGCTTAGCACAAAGAGGCTACACAGTTAACGTTTACGAAAGCAGGCCAGACTTACGTACTACAGATATTTCTGCAGGACGATCTATCAACTTAGCTCTATCAGACAGAGGCTTAAAAGCCATGAGATTAGCAGGAATAGAAGACAAAGTCAAACCATTATGCATCCCAATGTATGGCAGATTAATGCATGATGTAGAAGGTAATACGTTTCCTTCCAATTATTCTGGGCGCGAAGGCGAATTCATCAATTCAATTTCTAGAGGAGAATTAAATGGCTTATTGCTTACAGAAGCCGATAAATATGACAATCTAACCATTCATTTTAATAAAGAATGTAAAAGTATTGATATAGAAAACAATACTGGAAATCTTTATGATCACGACTCTAAATCCAAACTCAAGGTAACAGGTGATGTCCTTTTTGGTACAGATGGAGCAGGATCGTCTTTACGTAAAGCATACTACCTAGAACGTAAATTCTTATTTAGCTTTTCTCAAAATTATTTAACACATGGTTATAAAGAGTTAGAAATTCCCGCTTCCGCTGAAGGAAAGCACCTTATAAGTAAAGACTATCTTCATATTTGGCCTAGAGGAGATTATATGTTAATTGCGCTTCCAAATTTAGATGGAAGCTTTACAGTAACACTGTTTTTAAGCTATGAAGAAGGCAAATACAATTTTAAAAATCTAACTTCAGAAGAAAGCATAAAAGACTTTTTCTCAACCCAATTCCCTGATGCATTAGCATTAATACCAAATATAGCAGAAGAGTTTTTTAATAACCCAACAGGAGCTTTAGGTACAGTAAAATGTTCGCCTTGGCATTACAAAAACAAAAACGTGCTATTAGGTGATGCAGCACATGCAATTGTTCCGTTTTACGGTCAAGGTATGAATGCATCTTTTGAAGATGTTACAGTTTTTGATGCTATTATGGATAAACATGAAGGCGATTGGGAAACCATTTTTAAAGTCTACGAAAAAACCAGAAAAGCAGATACCGATGCAATTGCAGATTTAGCAATAGATAATTATTACGAAATGCGTGATCATGTTGCCAATCCTATTTTTAAAGAAAAACGTACGATTGAAATGGCTTTGGAAAAAGAATTTCCAAACGATTATTTTTCAAAATACTCTATGGTAACTTTTAAAGAAGATATTCCGTATTATACAGCAATGACCAAAGGAAGAGCACAGGACAAAGCTATTTTAAACCTAATAGCAGATCAGAAAATTAATAAAAACGAAGATTTAAATAGTATCTTTAAAAAAGTAAAACAAGAAACCGAAGCTATCTTAGAAGACGATAAAATTGCTGGACTTAAGTAGTTAGTAGTTAGTAGTTAGTAGTTAGTAGTTAGTAGTTAGTGAAAATGGAAACTATTTGGGACAAACAAAAAACAATAAAATAAAAGTCCCAAATCAATTCACAGAATTGAACATTGAAATGCAGAAAGAATGAAGGAATGGGACTGCAAAACGAAGCTTTAAGCAAATAATTTCGAATGTGAATGTTTCGCAGGAACGTCTTCATTTCAATATAATTTTTGGTTTGGTTTATCCTGAGCGCAATTCAAGGGTTTTGCAACAAGGTAAAATAAACAGAAAAAAAATAAATTATTAAATCCTGAATCAAGTTAAGGATTACAAAAAATAAAATAATGAACGAAGGAACTAAAGTAACACCAAGAGGAGCCTATCCACACGTAAAACAAGTTGGCGATTTCATTTTCGTTTCAGGTACAAGTTCTCGCAGAGCAGACAACAGCATTGCTGGTGTTGATATTATTGACGAGATGGGAACCAAAAAACTAAACGCTTACACACAAACGCAAGAAGTTTTAAAAAATATAGACACTAATCTTAAAAAAGTTGGTGCAAGTTTAAAAGACGTTGTAGATGTCACTTCATTTTTAGTAAACATGAACGACTTTGCAGATTACAATAAAGCGTATGCCGAGTTTTTTGAAAAAGAAACAGGACCAACCAGAACTACAGTTGCTGTACATCAATTACCGCATCCCGATTTGGTTGTTGAAATTAAAGTGATGGCTTATAAGAAACAAGTATAAAGAACCAAGAACCATAATATAAGATTTACTCATCTTGATTCTTGGCTCTTTTATCTGTAAAAATAATGAACATTAAAAACTACATAAACGGACAATTTATGCCTCCCATTGCTAATGGGTGGATAGACAACTACAATCCAAGTAATGGTGAGATTTACGGGCAAATACCTAACTCGTCAAAAGAAGATGTAGAAAATGCATACATAGCAGCAAAATCTGCTTTCCCTAGTTGGTCACAAACAACTTTAGAAGAACGTAGTCGAATTTTAATAAAAATTTCAGAGTTATTAGAATCCAACTTACAACGTTTTGCTGAAGCAGAAAGTAAAGACAACGGTAAACCTATTAGCTTAGCAAAAGCAGTAGATATCCCAAGAGCAGCAAGCAATTTTAGATTCTTTGGAAACGCAATAACACAATTTGCAAGTGAAAGCCACGAAAGTATTGGACAAGCTATAAATTACACACTTCGTCAACCCATTGGTGTAGTAGGTTGTATTAGTCCTTGGAACCTTCCACTCTATTTATTTACATGGAAAATCGCTCCTGCGATTGCTGCTGGAAACTGTGTGGTTGCAAAACCAAGTGAAGTCACTCCAATGACCGCTTATTTATTAGGCGAAATTTGTAATGAAGCAGGTTTACCAAAAGGCGTTTTAAACATTGTACACGGTTTAGGTGGATCTACAGGACAAGCCATTATAGAACATGAAGACATCAAAGCAATTAGTTTTACTGGAGGAACAGCAACAGGAGCACATATTGCAAAAGTAGCAGCTCCAATGTTTAAAAAACTCTCTTTAGAATTAGGAGGAAAAAATCCAAACATCATTTTCTCAGATTGTGATTATGATGATATGTTAGACACCACAGTACGTTCATCATTTGCCAATCAAGGACAAATTTGCTTATGCGGAAGCCGTATTTTTGTAGAGGCTTCTATTTATGAGAAGTTTAAAAAGGATTTTGTTGCTAAAGTAAAAGCTTTAAAAGTTGGTCATCCATCGGAAGCAGCAACTAATATTGGAGCTTTAGTATCCAAACCCCATCTTGAAAAGGTTAAAGAATATATAGACATTGCCAAAACTGAAAACGGGACAATCCTTTGTGGAGGAAATGAAGTCACTGTAAAAGGTTTTGAAAATGGTTACTATTTAGAACCAACAGTTATTGAAGTACAAAGCGATGAATGCAGAGTAAACCAAGAAGAAATTTTTGGACCTGTAGTTACTATTATGCCTTTTAATACAGAAGACGATGTATTATTAATGGCTAACAAAGTAAAATATGGGTTATCTGCAACACTATGGACTAACGACTTAAAACGCACAATACGTATGAGCAACCAACTGCAAGCAGGAATTGTTTGGGTAAATACTTGGATGATGCGCGATTTACGCACCCCTTTTGGAGGTGTAAAAGCATCTGGGGTTGGACGTGAAGGTGGTTTTGAAGCCCTTCGTTTTTTTACAGAAGCTAAAAATGTTTGTATTAAATATTAGTTCCCTAGAATTGGAAATCTTATAAATTGAAACGATATTATTAACCATACGTCATTCTAAATTTATTTCAGAATCGCTTTAAATAGGTTAAAATGATTTCTGTAAATAGTTAAAAAAGATGGTATCAAATTATCTCTTACAAGGCATTTGTTTCAAAAAATTAAATTCTTGAAAAACAACAATAATATAAGTGTAAAAAAAGCAATTCTCAAAGGACAACTCATGGTTAATGTCCCTGTATTTATATGTCTTATCACTACACCTATATGCATTCTAATTGTTACTGAAGAATTTATTTCAGAAGTTACCGCTTTAATTGTCGGTATCGTTTTAGGTATAATTATAGCTTGGATAACTTGGAGTGTTTTAATTACAAAATGGCGGATTTGGGCATTTTCTAACGTTAGGAACGTACACGAATTAAAACGTGAAGCCATAAGAAATAAACTAATTTGGAAAACAGGAAGTCGATTTGAAAAAACAGAATACAGATCTAAAAAAGACCTACTAATTTTAGAACAACTTTTGGAAAAATTTAAGGTAGATGATGTTATTAAAGAAGACCCAAAAATCCCTGAAGAAACAAAAATATACCAACCATTAATTAATGCATTATTAATATGTGTTTTTATGCTAATTATTATTTTAGTTGGTGGAATTATGATTTACAAAGACCAAAACGTTTCATTTTATATGGGTGTTGTAATGATAATTATTGGCGTATTAGGTATCAAAGATTCATACAAAAACATCCTAGACAGACAACCTAAAATAATTATTAATAAAGCAGGTATTAAAATTAAAACAGAAGCTTTTAAACCATGGTCTGAGATTTATGAAGAACAAGTGATTACCGAAGGTTATGGTAGTGCTTCAAAAAACTATTTAACCTTTAGCGATGATAATTATAATTACACAAAAATTGAAATTGACAACTTCAACACAACTCCTAGTAAATTAGAAAATATATTACGAACTTACAGAATACGATATAATAAAACCAACAAGATTTAAAAATATGAATCTAGACTTAAACAATAAATACGCATTAGTTTGCGGAAGCACAGCAGGAATAGGAAAAGCAACCGCATTAGCTTTAGCTGAAGAGGGTGTGCAAGTAACACTTATTGCTAGAAATGAAGACAAATTAAAAGCAACGCTAACAGAACTACCAAAACACAGAAATCACGATTACATTGTAGCCGACTTTTCTAACCCAAAGGAGTTAAAAGAAAAAGTAGAAGCTTATGTAAAAAACAATCATGGTTTTCATGTATTAGTAAACAATACTGGCGGTCCAAAAGGAGGCCCAGTATTTTCTGCTGCTATTGAAGAATTTGAAAGCGCTTTTACACAACATTTAAAATGTAATCATGTATTAGCTCAAGCAGTAGTTCCTTTTATGAAAACTGAAGGTTATGGACGTATAATTAATGTTATTTCTACTTCAGTTAAACAACCTTTAGATGGACTTGGAGTAAGTAATACTATTCGTGGCGCAGTTGCTAATTGGAGTAAAACTTTGGCTAACGAGCTTGGTCAATTTGGTATCACAGTAAACAATGTTTTACCAGGCGCTACCGGAACTGATCGTTTGGCAGAAATCATTAAAAACAAATCGGCAAAATCTGGAAACACAGAAGAAGCGTCAGCAAATGCAATGAAAAGCGCTGTACCGGCAAAACGTTTTGCAAAACCAGAAGAGCTAGCAGATGCTATTACCTTTTTAGCTAGCGAACGTGCAAGCTATATTAACGGAATTAATCTTCCAGTTGATGGCGGAAGAACAAAGTCTTTATAATTCTTTATTTCGTTTTTTATCATTAATTTTATTGCATAGATGAATCTGCGTTAAGGATTATTCACAATTTGGTGTTTTTTTATTATCAAGTTCGTGAACCTGAAGATTTGAAGAGGTTTGTTTAAGCTCCTTTTAAAGAGCGAGCCTTTAAAGCCTGACCCTTTTAGGGTAACGCCCAAAATATAAAACCAATGAGTAAATTATTTCCACCTATTAATTTTAAGGCTTGGATCGAAGAAAATAGACATCTTTTAAAACCACCAGTTGGTAATAAAGTGGTGTGGAAAGATGGTGATTTTATTGTCATGGTTGTTGGTGGACCAAACAGTAGAAAGGATTATCATTATAATGAAACGCCAGAATTTTTCCATCAAATTGAAGGAGATATGGTCTTAAAAGTAATTGATAATGGAACGCCTAAAGACATACATATTAAAGAAGGTGAAATATTTTTATTACCACCAAAAGTACCGCACTCACCACAACGTGGTGCAAATACGGTTGGTTTAGTCATTGAATACCCAAGAGAAATAGGTGTACAAGATGCTTTACTTTGGTTCTGCGAAAATTGTACTACTAAATTGTATGAAGAAGATTTTACAGTAAAAAATATTGAAACCGATATGCCAAAAATATTCGATAAATATTATGGCGATTTAGACAAACGTACATGCCCAAACTGCTCAGCTATAATGCAACCACCACAAAAAGTAAAGTTAGAAAACTAGTTAGCAAAAGAAACAAAGCGGGATTAAAAATAACATTAGCTTAATTGAAAGTCCCCAATCAATTTGTAAAATTGAACGCCAAGGCGAAGAATAGATAAAGAAAAGCTTCGAGATCAGGAGAACGATGTTCGACGCGAAGTTTTCCTATCGATTTTCAGTTTAAAACTGAAAAATTCCTTGGCTTGGATGTCTTTTTTTGGTTCGTTTTTTGGACAAGTAAAAAATGAATAGAATAAATAATTTAAGACAAAGATTGCCACGTCTTAAGACTAGCAATGACAAAACATATGGAAAAACGCAAACTTAGAATTAACGGTCACTCACACTTATTACCATATCCAGAGGAAATCCCTCAGTTTATGCAAGACAAAGAAATTTTTTGGGTAGATAAAGACCGAAAATTTATGCTTCAAAAAGATTGGAACAGACCAATTACAGATTCTAGTTTCTTTTTAGACGAAAAACTAGCTTGGATGGAACGTTTTAAAATTGACCATGCTGTTGTTTTAAATCTATCACAGCTATATGGTAACGGTTTGCGTGTGGAAGAAATGAAGCAAGCACTAAAATTTCAGAATGATTTTAATGCTAAAGTACAACGTGAAAATCCAAGCAAATTTACTTGTGGTTTTGTGGTACACCCAGGTTTTGTTCGAGGTGCTTGTTGGGAGATTGAACGTTGTGTAGAAGAATTAGGTATGCAATTACTATGTTTACCAACGCATTATATGGATACAATTGGGACTTGGCGTTGTATTTTTGATGAAGAAAATGAACCCATTTTTGAATTAGCAAACAAGTATAATTTAGCTATTGAAATACACCCTTATGATGGTGAAAAATTTATAAAATTAGAAAACACCTCTTGGCGTTTTCATTTAATTTGGATGTTAGCACAATGTGCAGATGCTTACCATTTTTTAACTTTAAATGGCTACCAAGATAAGTATCCAAATATGCGAACCTGTTTTGCTCATGGTGGACAATTAGCACAAATAAATCTAGGAAGACGTATTCAAGGTTTTGATGGACGACCAGATTTATTTGAAGGCAAAAGTCACCCAAGAAAAGCTGTTGGACATAAAAATATATTTTTTGACACCCTAGTACATGATACTGGTGGTTTAGACTTATTATTAAAAAATCAAGGCTCTAAACAAGTATTAATGGGACTTGATGACCCTTATCCTTTAGGAGAAATGGAAAGCGAGAAACAAAGTTCTTACCCTGGAAAAATATTAGATCTAGCAATAGAAAGAGATATTATAACAGAAACAGAACGCGACGCAATCTGGGAAGATAATGTTATCCAGTGGCTTTGTGGAGATGACCAAGCAGCTAAAGACAAGTTAGTGAAGAGAATATTGGGATAATGAAAAAAGATTCTTTTTGGGACAACTTAATTAACTATTTAAAAATAAAGACAATAATCCCGGCTATTATTTTACTACTATTAGCAATTGTACTAATAGCCAAAGTTCTATTTAATAAAATTATAGGTTAAATAATAAATCTATGTACTTTTTACCAGAAAAACTAGACGATTACGTTGTTGCCCACAGTCAAGAGGAGCCTGAATTATTACAACAATTAACTAGAGAAACGTATCAAAAAATATTACAACCAATCATGCTATCCGGACCTTATCAAGGTCGAGTACTAAGTATGATTTCAAAGTTAATTAGACCAAAATCTATATTAGAGTTGGGTACATTTACTGGTTATGCTACATTGTGCTTGGCAGAAGGTATACAACCTGAAGGTGAAATACACACTATTGATGTAAATGAAGAGCTTATAGATTTTCAGCGTAAGTATTTTGATAAATCTAAATTTGGTCATCAAATTACTCAGCATCTAGGAAGCGCAATAGACATCCTTCCAACATTAGACAAAACATTTGATTTGGTTTTTATTGATGCTGACAAGCCTAACTATGTTAATTACTTTCATTTAATAATAGATAAGCTAAATCCTGGCGGTGTTATTTTATCGGATAATGTTTTATGGCACGGTAAAGTAATCGAACCTGTTAACGATAAAGACACTTCTACTAAAGCTGTTTTAGAGTTTAATACTTTATTAAAAAACGACAAACGTATTGAAACCGTTTTACTACCAATACGGGACGGACTAACTATTAGCAGAAAACTATAATGAGCAAATTAAACATTAGAACCGTTGATGTTACACAATACATCACACCTTTAAGAGAAGGTGGTTCTTTACCTGCTATTGTTAAAGCTAGTGACGATTTTTTATACGTATTAAAATTTAGAGGTGCTGGTCAAGGAAAAAAAGCATTAATTGCCGAATTTATTGGTGGCGAATTAGCAAGAGCTATTGGCTTAAAAGTCCCTGAGTTGGTATTTATGAATTTGGACGACTCTTTTAGTAAAACCGAACCAGACGAAGAAATCCAAGACTTATTAAAATTTAGCGTGGGCTTAAATTTAGGGTTACACTATTTAAGTGGCTCTATCACTTTTGATCCTTTAGCGTCTGTAGCAGATGCTAAAACAGCATCTAAAGTGGTCTTATTGGATAGTATTATTAGCAATATTGATAGGACTTCTAAAAATCCAAACATACTAAATTGGAACAAAGAATTATGGGTCATCGATAATGGTGCAAGTTTTTATTTTCATCATAATTGGGACACTTGGCAAAACCATTTGACAAGGACATTTCCGTTAATAAAAGACCATGTTCTTTTAAGTCGTGCAACAGAGCTGGAATATGCTTCAGAAAAAATAATTAAAGCATTAGATAAAGACACTATTATAGATATTATTAATACCATCCCTGAAGATTGGCTAATAAATGAAGAAGATAGCCTTACACCAAAACAAATACGAGAGGCCTATATTAAGTACTTATGTGCTAAACTCGAAATGATAGATTTACTAGTTAAAGAAGCTAAAGATGCAAGATAAAGTTACTTTTGAATATGCTATTATTAGATTAGTCCCAAAGGTAGAACGGGAAGAGTTTTTTAATATTGGTGTGCTATTATTTTCTAAACGCAAAAAGTTTCTTGGTGTAAAATATAAAATCAATGAAGCTAAATTAAATGCTTTTGATTGTAATCTAGACATTGACGCTTTAAACAGTTATTTAAAATCATGGTCTTTAATTTGCGAAGGTGATAAATCTGCTGGAGTTATTGGACAATTGGAATTATCCGATAGGTTTAGATGGCTTGCAGCTGCAAGAAGTACAGTAATACAAAGCTCTAAAACACACTCTGGATTAACAGACAATCCAGAAAAAGAATTAGAAGCTATTTTTAAAGCTTATGTTATGTGCGATAACACGGATAAGTAATCCTATTTTTTAGCACTAATAACATTTGCTAAATAACTTGCGTCTTTAGACACACCTCCCAAAGTTGCAGAGCCACGAGTATACATCCAAGGTAAACCTAAAAAGTACAACCCTTCTATATTACTAACGCCTCTATAGTTTTTTGGATACCCATTAGTATCCAACTCTAAACCTTGAATCCATTTAAAGTTAGGACGGTAACCGGTTGCCCAAATTACATTTTTAATGGTCGTGACTTTTTGTTTTTCAAAAAAGATATGTGTGTTTAAAGCATCATTTGTTCTACCAACAGTTATGACGTTTTTTCTAGACAAAATTTCTTTTACATCCGTACCAATAACAGGCTGGGTGGACGAGTTGATCTTTCTACCAATCCAACTATATTTATTATAACTTAAAAAGCCAACTACAGTAAACCACCACCATAATGTTTTACCTAAAAACTGCTGAGGCAAAGATTTTACTTTAGTGTCTCCAGAAAAATAAACTGTCCTAGACTTATCCTTAGAGATTTCGTTTAATATTTGATACCCAGAATCACCACCACCAACTACTAATGCATCACCCTCTTGTAATTGGTATACGCCTTTATAGTAATTACTATGCATTTGAAGTATGTTGTCTGATAATTTGGTATGACAAGGTGGTGTATACGGAATATGGAATGGACCGGTTGCAACAATTACATTTTTAGCATTAATAACTCCTTCTTTGTGTTGTACTTCAAAACCAATTTCGGTTTTACTTACAGAAGTTACTAATGTATTAAGCTGAACAGGAATATCAAATTTGCTTACATAATTTTTAAAATAATTAGCTACCTCAACCTTAGTTGGGTAATGCCCTTTTGGCGCATCAAATTTTAAGCCTGGTAAATGGTTATATTCTGTTGGTGTAAATAACTTTAAAGAATCCCATCGGTTTAGCCAAGATGCTCCAATTTCATTTTCGCCATCAACAACTAAAAACTTTACATTTAGTTTTTTTAAATGATAAGCCATAGACAATCCTGCTTGAGCACCTCCGATTACAACATAATCCAACATTAAATCCTTTTTTTTAATTCTGTGCGAAAGTAAAAACAATATATTGATTTAAGGAAGAAACACTAGTTTGCTTTATACTTTAGCTATACTAAACTTAACATCTTAGAAAAAAAATAGCATTCCCTAAACAAAAGACTATATACACTCAATTTAAGTTTAAAATCAAACATCCATTTATTACTTTTAATTGAAATAAACAAACATGAAACACATACTATTATTTTTTCTAGTAATAATTAGTCAAACAGTAGCATCTCAAGAAATAATAGATGATACAATCCTATCAAAAATTGAAAATATTAAATGGATGAATAACTTTGAAAAATTAAGTTTAAAATCAGATAAAATTTTAAAGGTCAAACAAAAAATAATTGCTGACACTTTGTTTAAGCAAGCAAATAAATATTCTAGAATAATATTTATGAATAATAAAAACACGGAAGAGGTGTTACCAAAAGTAGCTTGCGAGTGTAAAATTCTATTTGTTTTAGTTTTAAATGATAAATCCTATTATTTACTTGACCCTGTAGAATACCCTAGCACATTAACTATCGTAAAACAACTTTCTAACGTGGGTATTAAAGATATATACACCGTTAAAAACACAAATGCTGCTGCACTTTACGGAGAATATGCTAAATGTGGGGTTGTACTTTTAATTAGCGATAATAGTAAACTAAAAAAAACACTTTAAGGGTTTGTAATTATCTAGAAAATGAATACACCTTTTTACATAAAAAAACTCCTCTTTAGTGATGAAGAGGAGTTTTTAAAATAAGTGATTAATTATTAAACTGAGTAATCTAATTTATTGTACAGCTTGTAAAGCATCAATATTACCATAACCAAAACTACTGTTCTTGTTAGGATAAAACTCGGCAGATTGCTTTAATTTATTTAACACTTGTGTTCTAGACCAAGATGGATGTCTTGACCAAACTAATGCTGCAATACCAGCTGTAGTTGCTGTTGCTACAGATGATCCACCTGTGTAACGTCTGTCTCCATTATAAAACCCTAAAACTGGTGGCGCTTTACTAGTATTATTATTACCTTCCATAATAATAGTAAAATCTATTTTATCTCCACTATGACAGGTTTCGCATCGGTCATAATTTGGTCCATCATCCACACCTGTTACAGCAACAGTCTCGCTCATGGTTGCTGGAAAAATAACACCAAATCCATTTGTAAAACTAGTTGACGTCCCTCCTGCTGCAAAAATTAATTTTCCTTTGCTATGTGCATATCTTACTGCATCCTTAATATTACCAATTGACCATACATAACCTATAGACATTGAGATGATTTTTACATCACTTCTGTTTCCTAATTGCGTTAATGCTTTAGACACACCTTTACGTTCATGATAATCGTTAAGTAACACATCTTCTGTCGCTCTGTAAGCTACTAGGTTTGCATTGTAAGCAACACCAACTGGCATTCCGTTATCATTACGTGGTGCTGCCATAGTTGAAGCCATAGCTGTACCATGTCCACATTTATCGTGTGGTCCATCATAATTACTTGACCACCACCAATTAGAGTCTATAAATGTCCCGTACTTTTGTACAAAACGTCCATTGGAATACCCATCGTTAATTCCTGACGAATTTAATAAAGATTGAGAGGCAGACACCCCAGTATCAATCAATCCAATAGTTACTCCTGCTCCTGTACTATAATTCCATGCTTGTGGTATATTGTGTTGACTAAAGTGCCACGAGACTTGCGCATTATTTGGCGCCATAGTAGTATAATGCGTAGCATTAATAGTGTCTGCGTTTTTATCGCAACCAGAACTTGAGCGTGCATTATTAACGGTCTCATAGTGATTATAGCCATTAGGCTCTAAATACCTTACTCCGTCTGTGTTTAATAACTGTTTGATGGTAGTAAAATTTTCTGCTTTTACATCTACAACATTTATAATGTCGTGCTCAAACATTGTTTTTTCATTTTTTTTATAACCTTCATTAAACTCTACTAATTGTTGAATATTAGTTAGTGTTTCTTTAAGTTGTTCTGTTTTTACCTCAGCAAAACTTTGACCTTCTTCTCCATAACCAATGGTTAAGATATTATTACCTCTAACTACTGCACTCCAAAGTGTGTGTGGAGTTACATCTTTCCAATCAAAATGTCCAGTTTCGGTAAGATTTTTGTTTATTATAGCATTTATTTCTGGGATGGTTAATGGTCCTTTTTGATTATCGTTAATTGTTGTTTCTTCTGGATTGTCTAGATAGGCTTCGTCTTGACAAGCGTTAAAAAAAGCAAAGACTACCAATAGCATTGATAGCTTAATTACATGTTTTTTCATTTTTATGTGGTTTATGGTTGATGCTTCAAGATATAAATTATTCTTAATTAAAAGCTAATGGAAATAACGAATTAACAAATTAAGCAAACAATTAATATTAAATTGACATAATTTTATGAAGTCCGGAGTTGCGTTAGCGGTAGTAGTGGCATCCTTTTTTTGATTAAAAAGCGATGGGATTACTTTATAAAAAAACAAAAAAAATGATGCTGCTGTTTTCTAGTAATAGTAGACTAAAAAAAGATATAACGGATGACGCGACCCTTGTGGTAACGCCCAAAAAATAAATTATAATTTACGACGTACGGATCCTGTAAACTCTTCTAGATCGTCTTTAACTTTTTTAAGCTCTTCGTTTACGTCTTCTGTAATGCTAGTGTCCAAGCCATTACGCTCTGCAGATTTTGTGATTTCGGTTTTAATATCATTGGTTGCATCTTTAAGTTGTCGCATCCCTTTACCTAAACCTTTTGCTATATCTGGTACGTTTTTAGCACCAAATACCATAACAACAATTAGTAGGATGAAAAATATTTCTCCTCCGCTTATAAATAAAAATGTTGCTAATTTAATCATGGTACAAATATACTAAGTTGTTTTGATTGTTTGAATAAACTCCTCTTTTTTTTAAGAGTCTTTTAGTACGATTTTTGTATTTTTACATCAAGTCAAACATAAAACCATGGAGTTTAAAAATATTGAGTCTAATCCTATTTTAGACCGTTTACCTAAGCATTTAAGACAGTTTATAAAACCTCAGAATTACGAGGATTACTCTGCTATTGACCAAGCGGTTTGGCGTTATGCTATGCGTAAAAATGTGGATTACCTTAGCCAGGTGGCACATAGCACGTATATAGAGGGATTACAACAAACTGGTATTAGTGTAGATGCTATCCCAAATATGTATGGGATGAATCGTATTTTAAAAGCTATTGGTTGGGCTGCTGTTGCTGTGGATGGGTTTATACCGCCTAATGCTTTTATGGAGTTTCAGGCGTATAATGTTTTGGTTATTGCTAGTGATATTAGACAGTTAGAACATATCGAGTATACACCTGCTCCGGATATTATCCATGAAGGTGCTGGTCATGCACCTATTATTGCTAATCCAGAGTATGCTGAATATTTAAGACGTTTTGGTGAGATTGGTTGTAAAGCAATAAGCTCTGCCAAGGATTACGAATTGTACGAGGCTGTGCGACATTTATCCATTATTAAAGAAGCACCAAATTCTCCTCAAGATCAGATTGATTTAGCTGAAAAAGCGGTAGAAGATTTACAACATAATATGGGTGAACCTAGTGAGATGGCTTTGATTAGAAACTTACACTGGTGGACTGTGGAGTATGGTTTGATTGGTACTGTAGAGGATCCTAAGATTTATGGAGCAGGCTTACTATCGTCAATTGGCGAAAGTGCTTGGTGTATGACGGATAAGGTTAAAAAACTACCTTATACTATTGAGGCTACGTTTCAGGATTTTGATATTACAAAACCACAACCTCAACTATATGTAACTCCGGATTTTGCACACCTTAGCTTAGTACTAGAATCTTTTGCTAATACTATGGCGTTACGTACCGGCGGGCCTAGTGCAATTAAAAAATTAATACATAGTAAAGCTTTAGGTACTATCGAGCTTAGTACAGGTTTACAAATTTCTGGTGTGTTTACTAATATGATTGAACATAATGGTAAAGTAAGCTATATACAAACTACTGGAAAAACTGCTTTAGCTAACAGAGACAAAGAACTTGTTGGTCATAGTACTTTGGAGCATGCAGACGGTTTTGGATCTCCTATAGGGAAACTAAAAGGGATTAATTTAGCTATTGAAGACATGTCTCCTAGAGATTTACGTGCTTACGATATTTATGAAGGTGAAACGATTACTCTTGAGTTTGAAGGTGATGTTAAAGTTACCGGTGAAATTATTACAGGTACACGAAACCTACAAGGTAAGATTATCTTGATTAGTTTTAAAAACTGTACAGTTAC
The DNA here is from genome assembly GCA_947503885.1 of uncultured Olleya sp. GTDB lineage: Bacteria > Bacteroidota > Bacteroidia > Flavobacteriales > Flavobacteriaceae > Olleya. The sequence continues at coordinate 141,642 of CANNFD010000005.1, forward strand.
CCATAACGACACTGTATTGTTCCAACCAGAATGGGGGCAATACGATATGGCTGTTGGTAAAGAGGTTGTGTCTGGATATTCTGGACCTGCCGACTTACATAGTTTTGACTTAATTACACATAAGGTTAGTAGTACTACAATACAAGAAGAAAAATCGCCAGAAAAACTGGAACTTATCGATTTATATAAACAAGTACGCGATTATAGAGAGGGTACTAATTTAACCGTTTCTAGAACTAAAGTATTGGAACAATTAATTAATCGTTTTCCGATGGATTGGTTATTACCTATCGAGTTATTTGAACTAGCTAAAAAAGGCAATGAAAACCAACTATGTGATACTATTTTAAAGCATTTAGAAACCATCAAACAAAACCGACCTGAAGTTGGACATCTGATTGATGATGGTGTAAAAATTGCTAGTCAGGAGATTGCAGTTTAGATTAGCTATAACTTTTTAACTTCTCCTTAGTAAAGTCGCTAAGGACTAGTTTACCACTAATTTCGGCACGTTCTATAAGTAATACGCACCAATGATTAGTATCTTCCCATAGTGTTCTTTTAAGTTCTAAAAGGGCTTCTGGATTATAGGATGCTAATTTGGTTGCTATAGTATTTACAGCTTGATCTAATGCCTGGACATCTTCTAAAACGTCTGCATATAAACCGTTTTGTTTGGCATAGTCGGCAGTAAAAAATGTTTCGGCATCAATCGTCATTTGAGAGAATGCTGTTTGCCCCATTTTTCGGCTTACTGATGGCTCGATAACAAATGGTCCAATACCTATACTAATTTCACTAAGCTTAATAGATGCAAATTTTGTGGCTAAACAATAATCTGTTGCACTTGCTAATCCTACTCCACCTCCAACTGCTTTACCTTGTACACGACCAATAATTAACTTTGGACATTTACGCATGGCATTAATAACATTAGCAAATCCAGAGAAAAACCGTTTACCTTCCTCTAAGTTATTAATTGCAACCAACTCTGTAAAGCTAGCACCTGCACAAAACGTGCGCTCACCACCACTTTTTAAAACTATAACTTTTATTGCATCGTTTTTACCAGCGTCTTTAATTGCTAATTCCAATTGTTTTAAAATAGGGCTAGGCATAGCATTGTGTTCTGGTGTAAAAAACTCAATATATCCTATATTATTTTCTATGGTTTGTTTGACGTATGCTTGAGACATAATTCTACTAATTTTTAAATTGAAGTTACACAAATTTAAGCCTTTTAAAACTTCTAAAATTATTAACTTTACAAGAAATATTATACTATGGGAATTTTTAGTTTTCTTTTCGGAAATAAAGCCAATAAAATCAAAGACTTTACAGATAGAGGTGCCATTATTTTAGATGTGCGTTCAAAAGCTGAATATAATTCTGGAGCTATTCCAGGGTCAAAACATGTACCGTTACAACAAATTCAAGCTAAAGCTTCTGAAATTAAAAAATGGGACAAACCAGTGATTACTTGTTGTGCAAGTGGTATGCGCTCTGGTAGTGCTGCTGCAATTTTACGCAGTAATGGTGTAGAGGTTATAAATGGTGGCGGATGGCAAAGCCTTTATAATAAGTTATAATTTTAAAATCTCTAGTCGGTCTGGAGTGTCGATTACACTCTGGTTGTATTGCAACGTCCAACCTAAACTATTGGTTAAAATATAAAATTTAGACAGCTCGCTTACCAATCTGTTTTTAGCATTAATTTGCAAGTTTGAAGCTGCTATTTTTTTTCTAAGACGCTCTGTTACGATTTCTTTTATTTTGTTATAATCATCGTGGTTAAAAGCATTTAGATAACCGCTTTCTACATCATAATATTCTAAACTAGGGTAGATTTTTAATTCTTCTTCAGGGATAGATTTAATCCTTAATATTTTGTTGGTACTATCTATTTCAAATTCTATTTTACTTAAATCATAACCTACAGTAACCTCTGCATTAACTATTACTAATGCTTGCTTATCTGATGTTAAATTTGCAAAAAGCGCTTTAGAATTTTTATAGCTATAAGCATCACTAAAGTAGCCTTCTGTTACTATTAATTTACCAACGTTATTTATTTGTTTTTCTATTAATGCAGAGTGTTCACGGATAATTGTTTTATCAGAACTTCCTTGTGTACACTTCTTTAATATAAATGAAAGTACAAACGCTATAACTATACCAATTACTATTTTTCGCATACTATAAATGTACATAAAAAAAACATCAAGGATTTTAAATTTTTCAGAAAAAGCCTAACTAAATATATCTTTTTATTAAACGTAAAATATATTATTATTACTAGATAAAGGGGACTAAACGTGTTTGAAGAGAGGTTATTAAAAAACACCAACGTAAAACTAGATTGATAGTTAAATAGTTGGTGTTTAAATATATTGATTAATAGCCCTATAAAAATATAACTACAAATTGGTTTATGGTTTTTTTTTCGACCAAATGACTATTAATTAGTTGTAAGCAACTTTTATGCAGATTAACCTACAAATCAACGCTTTATCAACTACTCAAATTTAATGCTAGGATATTGATTACTTAAAACCATTTGTCTTTCTATTAATTGCTGAACAAATTTTAGATGCGCTGTAGAGTTTGGATTAAATGGTTTGTGCTGTAATCCTTTTTGAATTACATCAACCTCTGTCATTACTTTTTCTGAGGCATCAGCAATCCAAACATTTTTAAAACGCTCCCATATATAATCTACTGCTAATGGACTTGGATGTAATAAATCTTGATTATAAAAACGGTAATCACGTAACTCGTCCATCATTATTTCATAAGACGGAAAGTAATACGACTGGCTACCCAACACCTTATGAATGGCTGTAATTAAATGAGACTTACTCTGTGTGTTTTCAACAAAACCATCCTTAACATGTCTAACCGGAGACACTGTAAAAACAAAATTGGCTTTAGGATTTACTTTCTGTACTTGCTCTTTTATAGATTGAAGTGCTGCAACAATAACATCAACACTCAAAATTTGTTTTTGAAACTGCTGTTGCGGAACCTTATGGCAATTTGCAACTATTTTATTTGTCTTTAAATAGCGATAGATCCATGCGGTACCCAATGTTATAATTATATGTGTACTTTGCTTTAAATAATGGTTGGTCTTTTGCGAAGCTGCATTAAGCTGATGTAATAACAGACTTTTTGTATGCTGACTTAACTTTGAATGTGCATCAAAACAATGAAACTGCTCGTTATTAACAAACACATCCTCTTCTGTATACTTTTTACCATTTAAAGCATTAGCTACTAAATTATGAATGGCTACAGGGTGAAATAAAATACCAAATGGATTTACATAGTGCTGAAATTTAAAATACTCAAACTTTTCACCAATATTTTCGGCAAAACAAGACCCTAAAAGAAACACTTTAGAGTTATAATCTATAAGATTATCAGATTGCTTTTTTAATGGTATTTTGGTTTGTAGATTCATCCCTTTTCAAATTTCCCAAAAGGGAAAAAACTACTATAAAAATTTATGAAATATATCCTTTAGCTAATTCTAATGCTTCTTTGATACCTGCTGGGTTTTTACCTCCTGCAGTAGCAAAAAATGGTTGTCCACCACCACCACCGTGGATATATTTACCTAACTCTCTAACCACTGTTCCTGCGTTAAGGTTTTTAGTTTCAATTAAACTTTTAGACACATAGCATGTTAAAATAGCCTTACCATCGTTTTCTGCTCCAAATACCAAAAACAAATTATCAAATTGGCCACCTAATTCAAAACACAAATCTTTAACTCCTGATGGATTTAGATCTAGTTGTTTTGCTAAAAAGTTGACTCCGTTAATCTCTTTAATCTCGTTTTTAAGTTCGCCTTTAATATTTTTAGCTTTATCCTTTAGTAGTTGTTCTATTTGTTTTTTTAAGCTTGAATTTTCATCTTGAAGACTCTGTAACGCTTTAATAGGCTCTTTAGCATTATTCAATAAGTTTTTCATCTCAAAAAACGATCTGTTATTCTCACTATAATAAGACTTAACAGCATCATTTGTAATAGCTTCAATACGTCTAATACCTGATGCAACTGCACCTTCTGAGACAATTTTGAAATGCCATATATCTGCAGTATTACTAACATGTGTACCACCACACAACTCTATAGACTGCCCAAAACGCACTGTACGTACTGCGTCTCCATATTTTTCTCCAAACAACGCCATAGCACCTTCTGCAATTGCCTTTTCCATAGGCACATTACGTCCTTCTTGTAGAGGTAGTTTACTTTCTATTCTTGAATTTACAAAGTTTTCTACATCTCGTAACTCTTCTTCAGTTAATTTAGAAAAGTGAGAAAAATCAAAACGCAAATATTTAGAATGCACTGCGCTACCTTTTTGCTCTACATGATCGCCTAAAACTTCTCTTAAAGCCTGATGCAATAAGTGTGTTGCAGTATGGTTGCACTCTGTTCTGTAACGTTGTTTTTCATCTACTTTAGCTACAAAAACTTGATTTAAATCACGAGGCAGCTCTTTAGTAATATGTATAATAATATTGTTTTCCTTTTTAGTATCAACAATATAAAATACATCGCCATTACTAGCTTGGATGTATCCTTTATCACCAACTTGTCCACCACCTTCTGCATAAAAAGGTGTTAAATTAAATACTAGTTGATACATTTCGCCATCCTTTTTAGAAACGACTTTGCGGTATTTTGTTATCTTAATTTTAGCTTCTAATTGATCATAGCCAATAAACTCTTGGTCTTCGTCTTCAATTAAAACAGTCCAATCATCAGATTTTAGCACAGAAGCTTCACGACCTCTACCTTGTTGTTCTTTTAAACGCTTATTAAACTCTCCTTTATTATAAGAAAATCCTTTTTCGCGTAAAATTAAATCTGTTAAATCTTCAGGAAAACCATAAGTATCTTTAAGCTCAAACACTTTTGATCCTGATACTTGCTTATCAGTTGCATTATCTACAATACGATCTAAAATAGCTAAACCTTGATCTAAAGTGCGTAAAAAAGAAGCTTCTTCTTCTTTAATTACATTTTCAATTAGTTGTTTTTGTGCTTTTAATTCTGGGAATGCTTTACCCATTTTATTGGTTAACACATTAACCAAACGGTATATAAATGGATCTTTTTTATCTAAAAATGTAAATCCATAACGTACAGCACGACGTAAAATACGACGGATTACATAACCTGCACCTGTATTACTAGGCAATTGGCCATCTGCAATTGAAAATGCCACAGCACGGACATGGTCAGAAATAACACGAATAGCAATATCCGTTTTTTCGTCTTTATTATAATCTTTACCAGTAATAGTTTCGATTTCTCTAATAATTGGCGTAAAAACATCAGTATCGTAATTAGACTGCACGTTTTGTAATACCATACATAAACGCTCAAATCCCATTCCGGTATCAATATGCTTATTAGGTAACGGTTCTAGACTACCATTAGCTTTACGGTTGTATTGCATGAAAACTAAATTCCAGATTTCTACAACTTGTGGATGGTCTTCATTAACTAATGACTTACCATCTACTTTAGCTTTTTCTTCAACAGAACGAATATCTACATGGATTTCGCTACAAGGTCCACATGGTCCTTGTTCACCCATTTCCCAAAAGTTATCTTTTTTATTTCCTTTTAAAATACGGTCTTCACTAATATATTGTTTCCAAAGATCATACGCTTCAGTATCCATTTTAAGGTTATCGTCATCATCACTACCTTCAAAAACAGTAACATATAAAATATCTTTATCTATTTTATAAACTTCGGTTAACAGCTCCCAAGCCCAAGCTATTGCTTCCTTTTTAAAGTAATCGCCAAAAGACCAATTACCTAACATTTCAAATAAAGTATGGTGATAGGTATCATACCCAACTTCTTCCAAATCATTATGCTTACCTGAGACACGCAAACATTTTTGACTGTCTGCAATACGATTATTTTTAGGCTGACTGTTCCCTAAAAAATATTCTTTAAAAGGTGCCATTCCGGCATTAACAAACATTAATGTTGGATCATCCTTTAACACCATTGGTGCAGAAGGCACGATACTATGTTTTTTATCTTCAAAAAACTTAAGGAAGGTTGTGCGTATGTCTTGAGAGTTCATATAACTATGTTAAAAATCTTGTTTGGATAAGCTTAACACTTATTAAAACAATTTATATATTTGTTATTCGTTACTATTTTAATTTGTTGAAAAATTCAACTTTAATAACTGCAAAAATAGTATAAATTAGATAATGAGTAAGGTAAAATATTATTATGATTCTGAATCGCTCTCTTATAAAAAAATAGAGCGCAGAAAAAGACGTACTTTTAAGTTTCTTTCTTTATTCTTAATTACTGCTGCATTGTTTGGTTTTTTGTTTCTTTTTATTGGTGGTCACTACTTTGAATCTCCAAAAGAAAAAGCTTTAAAACGTGAGTTAACCAACTTAGAACTTCAATTTAATTTATTAAATAAAAAAATGAAAGAGGCCGAAACGGTCTTGGCAAATATCGAAGATCGTGATAATGCTATCTATCGTTTATATTTTGAAGCTAACCCAATCCCAGAAGAACAACGTACTGCTGGTTTTGGAGGTGTTAACCGATATAAAAAATTAGAAGGTTACGATAATTCTGAATTAATTATAAGTTCTAGCAAGCGTATTGACAAACTATTAAAACGGATTGTAGTACAATCAAAATCTTTAGATGAAATTGCTGTTTTAGCAGAAGATAAAGAAAAGCTTTTAATGGCAATTCCTGCTATACAACCGGTAAGCAATCAAGATTTAACAAGAATGGCTTCTGGCTATGGTATGCGATCTGACCCTTTTACAAAACTTAGAAAAATGCACTGGGGTATGGACTTTACCGCACCAAGAGGTACACCCGTTTATGCATCGGGAGACGGAATTGTAGATCGCGCGGATAGTAACTCTTCAGGTTACGGTAATCATATTAGGATTGACCACGGATATGGGTACGTCTCTTTATACGCCCATTTATTTAAATATAATGTTCAAAAAAACCAACGTGTTAAACGTGGTGACATTATTGGGTTTGTTGGAAGTACAGGTCGCTCTGAGGCACCACACTTACACTATGAAATATTTAAAGACGGTGAACGTATTAACCCTATAAACTTTTACTATGGTAGTTTATCTCCTGAAGAGTTTAACAAACTATTAGAGCATGCGTCTTTAGAAAACCAATCTTTAGATTAATGATAATAGATCTTCCAGAAAAAAGGTATTACACCATAGGTGAGGTTGCTAAAGCATTTGATGTTAACACATCATTAATTAGGTTTTGGGAAAAAGAATTTGACGAACTTAAGCCTAAAAAAAATGCTAAAGGCAATCGAAAATTTACACCTGAAGACATTAAAAACCTACAATTAATCTATCACTTAGTAAAAGAAAGAGGTTTTACTTTAGAAGGTGCAAAAACCCATTTAAAAGAAGAAAAAAAGAAAACACTAGATAATTTTGAAATTATAACTAAATTGGAAAGTGTAAGAAACCAATTAATAAAACTAAAAGAACAACTTTAAAAACTAACTATTATGAAAAAATTACTTGTGCCAGTAATTATTATTGCAATAATTGCATTTGGCTTATATAAATGGGGTGTTGGTATTAATAATACTGCTGTAACTTTAGAGGCTAATGCAAAAACTGCATGGTCTAATGTAGAAAGTACTTACCAAAGACGAAGCGACTTATATAGTAGCGTAATTAAAACTGTGCAAGGGTCTGCAGATTTTGAAAGAAAAACTTTAAACGAAGTTATCGAAGCTAGATCTAAAGCAACCTCAATAAATATTGATGCTAATAATTTAACGCCAGAAAACATGGCTGCTTTCCAAAAAGCACAAAGCGAATTAAGTGGATCTTTTAGTAGACTTATTGCATCTTTTGAGCGTTACCCTGAATTAAAAACTACCGAGCAATTTAAAGAATTTATATCGCAACAGGAAGGTACTGAAAACCGAATTAATGTTGCTAGAGACCGATATAATGAAGAAGTAAACAAATACGACATCTACACTTCTAAATTCCCAAACAGCCTTTTAACTGGTTGGTTTGGATTTAAAGAAATGGCTAGATACAAATCAGATCCAGGATCTGAAAACGTACCAGATGTAGAATTTAAATTTGACTAAAAACATGATACCTGAAGACGTAGAATCTTTTCTATCCAATATTGAAGAACAAGAAATTGTTGAAGCTATTAGAATAGCAGAAGACCATACGTCTGGAGAAATCCGTGTACATATAGAAAACACTTGTAATGCAAACGTAGAAAAACGGGCGTTAGAAGTGTTTTCTAATTTAAAAATGTATAATACTGCTGATAGAAATGGTGTATTAATTTACGTAGCAGTAAACGATCATAAATTTGGTATTTATGGCGATAAAGGCATCAATAACGTTGTACCAAAAGACTTTTGGAACACTACTAAAACTATAATTGAAAATCACTTTAAAACAGGAGATTTTAAACAGGGTTTAGTGGATGGCATATTGCATGCTGGACAGCAATTAAAAGTACACTTTCCAATAATGGATAATGATATTGACGAACTACCTAATACTATATCTAAAGGATGAATCTAATTAGTTGGCAGTATTTAGTTAGCAGTATACAGTCTAAACACAACGCAAAAAAAATAGTTGCAAAACTTTTTTTTATAGCATTGCTATTCTCTTTTGGTAATGCATTTTCACAATATAAAATACCAGAAGTTCCGGATAAAGCTAATGGTGGACAAACTAGTGTTTACGATTATTATAAACTACTAACCCCGACAGAGAAACAAACTTTAGAAAACAAATTAATAAAATATTCTGATACCACTTCAACCCAAATAGTTGTTGCAATTATTGCATCTACAGAAGGAGAATACATTAACTACCTTGGAGCACAATGGGGAGAAAAATGGGGAATTGGAGGTAGTAAAGAAGAAGATAATGGTGTATTAATTTTACTTGCAAGGGACGATAGAAAAATAAATATTAGTACTGGTTACGGGGTAGAACATTTATTAACCGATGCTATGTCACGTCGGATTATTGAACGAGAAATAATACCTTATTTTAAACAAAACGATTACTATGGTGGATTAAATCGTGGTGCTGATGCCATTTTTGAAGTCCTATCTGGAGAATACAAAGGAACTAGACAAAGTAGTGATGCAGGAGATTTTCCTGTAGGTTTCATTTTCTTTTTAATTATAGTCTTTATAATTATACTTATTTCAATTTCTAAAAACCAAAGAGGCGGTAATGGCACCGATAATTTTGGCGGAGGTAACAATACTACTCGTAACATATTAGAAGCTATAATACTAAGTAATTCCGGTCGAGGAGGCTACAGAAGTGGTTCTGGTGGCTTTGGTGGCGGATTTGGAGGCTCTTCTGGTGGAGGTGGCTTTGGTGGTGGCTTCGGCGGAGGTGGTTTTGGAGGCGGTGGTGCTTCTGGCGGATGGTAAACCTTAAGTTAGTAATACATCTACTGCTCTAAACTATAACAATTTAATGCGTTTACTTTCGTTTTTAATAATCTTTGTTTCGATAATTTCTTGTAAAGAGAAGATACATAATCATAACATAATAAACCAAGCTGTGGTTCAGGATTACGCAGATTTATTTACAAAACCTGAAAAAGACTCTATTTCTAAAATTATTATTAACTACGAAAAAGCAAGTACAAATCAGATTTGTATTTACACTATAAACACAATTCCAACCAAAGACAATGCTGTAGTTTATGCAACAAAATTGGCCAATCAACTAGGTGTCGGTCAAGCCGAAACACAAAATGGACTACTACTACTTATTGCTAAAAACGATAGAAAGATAGCTTTTGCTACAGGAATTAGTACCGAAAAAGTCTTAACAGATCTGGTTTGTAATAACTTAATTGAATACACACTTGTGCCTTCATTTAAAAAGGAACACTATTTTGAAGGTGTTTTACAAGTATTAGACTCGGTTAAATTAAAATGGAGTTATTAGTCCATATGATACATCCCACCTGGACTAGCTTCTCCTTTTGCACCTAAACTATTAAATTTCCAACTAAAGTTAAGCATAAAATACTGACGTAAAACAGTACTTTGGGTATCTTGAATATAGTCTTGTGTTGCTGTACGCCTTGCGTTGGTGTTTTGATTAAGCAAGTCATAAACCTTTAAAGTTACCAACCCTTTATCTTTTAAAACTGAATATGCTAAACTAGCGTTCCAAAACCATGCGTCTTTTTGAAATCCGTCTGCAATATTAGGATTATAATTATAAGTAATATCATTACGCCATTCTAACCCTTTTGGCAAGAAAAATGCTGTGTTTAAATCTAGGTTATGTGACGTAAAGTTTCTATCCTCAAAAGCATCAATATCATACTTGTTATTAGTAAACGAAATACGGTAACGTGGCTTAAACTCGAAAACAGTATTATACACATAATCTATCCCGAAGTTTGGATTAAACACAAGTACTTTACTAGCGTATTTAACATCGTTATTAAAGTTAATATTTTTAGAAAAATTAGACCAATTTCCTATCTTAAGTCTTAATGTTTGTAATGAGTCGATCTTAAATCGCTTACTATAATCAACACCAAAATACCCGCTATGATTTCCGTTAACATTATCATAAGTAGTAATACGTTTTAAAGTTTGTGGATCTATAGTCGTTTTGGATACTACAGCGTTTTCATTTTTAGAAACATTGGCATACATATAAAACCCCGTACGCTCTTGCCAGTTATAAGCATTAAACCCCATGTACAAACTATGCTGGTTTGTAGGCTCTAAATTTGGGTTACCTATTACTGTATTTAATGGATTAGACACATCCTCAAAAGCTTGTAATTGTCTTAAAGAAGGTGGTCTGTTTGACAACCTGTAACTAGCATAGATAGAAGCCTTTTTACTAAATCTATAATTAAAATTAGAGTTTAACTCCAATGCTTTAAAATCTCTTTCAACATTAAACTGCGCTCTTAAACCGTCTTGATTTTTTAATGTTCTAAGGACATAATCTGCGCCAAATCGGGCTGACCATTTTTCTTTTCTAATACTTAAACTTACTCCAGGTGAGTTTTTAACATCTGTATACTCAAAGTCAGTACTCAAGGCTTCATTAAAAGTAGTATATTGATTAGATGTGGTATTATAATCATAAGTACTTTGCTTGTTTTGGTCTTTATTACGTTGGTATTCATAACTAAAATTAACAAAAACCTCTTTCTCTTTAATTGGCAATCTGTAACTTATATCTGTTTGCAGATTGTTACTATTGTTATCGCCATCTGTAATTTGATTTCGAATTATAGTTTCTGGAGCATCACCAAAAACCTCAGTATTGGAGCTTATAAAGTCTTCACTTTCACTTTTATTAATACTATTATCAATTCCAAATCTTAAAAAAGCTCCTTTTGTTCCAAACTTTTTGGTTGCACTAATTTCATTAGAAAAACTCTTTGCTGTATTATCCACATAAGAGCTTAAAGAAGACTGGTTAGTTAACGTTAAATCCTGGTCTAAAGTTTGGTCTTGACTTGTATAATCTGTCGTACTATTTGAAAATGCAAAAGACGGTTTTACATTAATAAAGAACGTCGTATCTATTTTTATTTCAAAATCAGAATTAATTGTATGACTTTGTGTGTCATTATTGGAGCGCGAATTTGAATTTGAGAAATATCTAGAATCTGATAATATTGTTTCACGTTGCAAAGCTGATTGGTTTTCAGAATTACTATTAGAGAAAAAGTAATCTGCAGCTACCTCTGTTTTTTTTCCGATAGCATCAGCATAATTGGCACCAGCTAATTTAGAAGTTGTTATCCCTTGTCCACCTCCAAATTGTCTACCATTAATACTAAAAGACCCATTGCTATTATAGCTTCTGCTTCCTCCGCTACCAAACATTTTTTCTATTTCACCAAAACTAAACCCTGGCGAGTTTATATTATTACCACCAACCAAAACACTTATACGTTGGTCATTGTCAAACCTATTAAACATTCCAGCAAATTCATATCGATCGTCTGTCCCCACTCCTGCTGCTACACGCCCAAAAACACCTTTATTGTTTTCTTCTTTAATGGTTAAGTTTATGGTTTTATTTTCCTTATCTCCTTCCTCGCCGGTAAAAGCTTCACTTTTAGTTTTAGTATCTACAACTTGGATTTTTTCAATAATCTCTTTAGTTAGGTTTTTAATTGTAATAGACGGATCGTTACCAAAAAAGGGTTTTCCGTTTACTAATATTTTGTTTACCTCCTTACCATTTACTTTTATTTTACCTTCTTCGTCAATTTCGACTCCTGGTAACTGCTTTAATAAATCCTCGACTGTAGCGTCTTTTTTTGATTTAAAGGAACTTACATTAAACTCTAATGTATCTTTTTTAATAGTTACGGGAGCAGAAGATTTAATTAACACCTCATCTAATGAGTTACTAATTTGAAGGCTTAAGTTTCCTAAATCAATAACCCCAGATTTAATAGCTATTTTTTGTTTGTAAGATTTATAACCAACATAAGATACTAATAAGTTTAAACTGTCTAAGGAGGTTTGGTCCTCTAAGTTAAAATTACCGTCTTTTTCTGTAATTGTATAAGTAACTAAACTACTGTCCTTTGCACGTTCTAGATACACTGTAGCAGCTTCAAGAGGTGTTTGATCTAAGCTATCAAACACCTTACCTTTTATATTAAATTGTTTAGATTGACTATAAGAAAAGACAGTACACAGGAGTGTACAAATAATGATAAGATTACGCATTGGTTTTTTAGTTGATGTTAGAAAGCTTTTTTAATAGCTTATTACTTTACAAAAACGAAAATAACCTTGTAATCTTATCTATAGTCTTAAAAGAAACCTAAAATTTACTTAAAATTACTTTTTACGCATGTAAACGCTAATTGGCACGCCTTTAAAGTCATACAACTCGCGTAATTTATTTTCTAAATAACGCTTATAACCTTCACGTACATATTGTGGTAAATTACAGAAAAAAGCAAATTGCGGTTGCGGAGTTGGCAACTGCATTATATATTTAATTTTCACAAACTTACCTTTGTAAGCTGGTGGTGGGTAATTATCTATAATTGGAAGTAAGGTTTCATTTAGCTCGCTAGTTTTGATACGCTTAGAACGGTTTTTATAAACCTCTACTGCTGTTTCAATAGCTTTAAAAATACGTTGTTTAGTTAATACAGACATAAATATAATTGGCACATCTGTAAAAGGCTCTAATTGTTTTTTGATATGTTTTTCAAACTCAATTGTCGACTTATGGTCTTTTTCTACTAAATCCCATTTATTTACTAAAACTACAATACCTTTTCTGTTACGCTGTGCTAACCAAAAAATGTTTTGTACTTGACCATCAAAACCTCTTGTAGCATCTACAACTAACAAACATACATCAGAATGCTCGATAGCACGTACACTTCGCATTACCGAATAAAACTCCAAATCTTCTTTTACTTTAGATTTTTTACGGATACCAGCTGTATCAACTAAGTTAAACTCAAATCCAAAACGGTTATATTTTGTATCAATCGAGTCTCTAGTTGTACCAGCAATGTCTGTTACTATATATCTATCTTCACCAATTAGTGCATTGATAAAAGATGATTTTCCAGCGTTAGGACGACCAACAACTGCAAAACGTGGTATTGCATCTTCTTCCTCTTCTTCAACCTCTTCAACTTCTGGCAAAGCTTCAACTAAAGCATCTAATAAATCTCCAGTTCCACTACCATTAATACTTGCAATCGTATGATATTCTCCTAAACCTAAGTTATAAAACTCTACAGCGTCTTCTTCACGCTTACCGTTATCTACTTTATTGACTACTAAAAATACTGGTTTTGTAACTTTACGAAGTAGTCTAGCAACATCCTCGTCCATTCCTGTAATACCATCTTCTACATTAACCATAAAAATAATAGCATCTGCTTCTTCAATAGCTAATACTACTTGTTTATCGATTTCTGCTTCAAAAACATCATCACTACCTTTTACATATCCTCCTGTATCGATTAACGAAAATTCTTTTCCGTTCCAATCACTTTTACCATAATGTCTATCTCTTGTAACACCACTAACAGCGTCTACAATTGCCTCTCGACGTTGAATTAAACGATTAAAAAAAGTTGATTTACCTACATTAGGTCTTCCTACAATTGCTACTATATTTCCCATATATTTGTTTTTTATGCATTACATATCCTGTAAGCGAGTGCAAAGGTAGTGTTTAGTTGGATAAAAAATAGTATTTTACTTTCATTATGAGATAATTATGAACGAAAATTTAAACGAAGTCGTACTGCGTCCACGATTTAAAATCGAATTAAACAAAAACCACACCTCTGTTTTAGAGGCGTTTGAAGCCAAAAGACACAACCAAAAACAGTTTATTGTCTCTAGAATTGATGACCATGTGTTTATTAAATTACCTAAAGCACAGCAACAGTTTTGGTCACCACAACTACATTTAGAGATTAATGATTTAGAAAACAATAAAAGTCAATTGTATGGGCTTTTTGGTCCAAATCCTACTGTATGGACCTTGTTTATGTTTTTACATTTTATTGTTGCTGCCCTTTTTATTGCATGTTCTATATGGGCTTACTCAAATTATGCATTAAAAACAGATTATCAATTACAAATTTGGGGTATGATAGGCATGGTTATTATATGGTTTGTTCTTTATTTTTCTGGGCGTTTAAGTAAAACTTCTAACCAAAAAGAAATGACAGACTTATATACTTTTATGAGTAGTGTTTTAGACGAATAAAAAAAGAGACTTTAGTTAATACTAAAGTCTCTTTTTTTAATAATTTATGTTTTAACAACTATTGATTATAACCAAAACGTTTTAACTGACGTTGGTTGCTTCTCCAGTTTTTATTTACTTTAACGTAAAGCTCCAAGTGTATTTGCTTACCAAAAAATTTCTCTAAATCTTTTCTAGCCTCAACACCTACTCTTTTTAAGGCGCTTCCTTTGTGCCCTATTATAATTCCTTTTTGTGTTTCGCGCTCCACCATAATTACAGAACGTACACGGATAATTTCTTCTTCTTCAAAAAACTCTTCGGTATCAATCTCTACTGCATAAGGAATTTCCTTTTTGTAATGCATTAAGATTTTTTCACGAATAGTTTCGTTTATAAAAAACCGTTCTGGCTTATCTGTTAATTGGTCTTTTGGATAAAAAGCTGGAGATTCTGGCAATAATTCAATAATTCTATCAAAAACCTCTTTTACATTAAACCCTTCTAAAGCAGAAATTGCAATAATCTCTGCATTTGGAACTTTAGCAGCCCAAGATTGCACTTGTTCTTCTAACTGTTCTTGATTGGATTTATCAATTTTATTAAGTAATAATAATACTGGAATTTTAGCATTGGTGATTTTATTAAAAAACGCTTCGTCTTTTAATTCTCTTTCACCAATCTCTACCATATAAATCAAGATATCCGCATCATCAAAAGCCGACTTTACAAAATCCATCATAGAGGCTTGCAACTCGTATGCAGGTTTGATAATACCAGGCGTATCACTTAAAATAACCTGAAAATCTTCACCATTTACAATACCTAAAATCCTGTGTCTTGTTGTCTGTGCTTTAGAGGTAATTATAGACAGTTTTTCGCCTACAAACGCATTCATTAATGTTGATTTTCCAACGTTTGGATTACCAATAATATTTACAAAACCTGCTTTATGTGCCATTTTAATCTTATTTAATAGACCGCAAAGTTACGACCTTGGTTTGTTTATTCCTCTATCGTACATCACAATACTTCCAGCAACCGATACATTTAAACTTAATTCTGACTTAAATTTAACCAAAAAATGGCTTTTCTCTATAGCTTGCTTTGATAATCCATGATCCTCTGCACCTAATAAATAAACGCAACGTCTTGGATGATTAAAGGTTT
The DNA here is from genome assembly GCA_947503885.1 of uncultured Olleya sp. GTDB lineage: Bacteria > Bacteroidota > Bacteroidia > Flavobacteriales > Flavobacteriaceae > Olleya. The sequence goes on from CANNFD010000005.1 coordinate 157,614, forward strand.
CTAAATCTACTGCACTATCATCTAACTCTACACCAACTAACCTTGCACCTTTTGGAATGTTATTATAAAAATCGTCAAAAGTATTATAATGAAAATAGGGCATTGACTTTACAGCATTATGTGTGTCGCAAGCTTGTTTAGCATAGCGATTACCAATAGTAAAAATATAACTAGCCCCTAAATTTTGTGCTGTTCGCCAAAGCACACCTAAGTTTTCTGGTGTTTTACCGTTTTGAATACCTATACCAAAATATTCGTTTTCAAAATTATCAATCATTTTACAAAAATAATTTTTTTAACTAAATTTTAGTTAATTAGTTAATATATGTCTGTAGAAGTTTCCATACCTTATTTGATTCTAATTTAATCAATTTTTAAATTTGAAAAACAACAGAATTTATAAATTTTTACATAATTAATTAACTGATGACAACTTTAAAAACCATTGTATTATTCTTATCAATTACTTTGTTTATCTCTTGTAATAAAAATGATAAAAGTGACACTAAAACTACAATTAATAAAAAAGCAGCTTCAAACTACATAAAGCTTAATAAAGCCGAAGAAATTATTAACCAAACCATTGCTGAGCATGGTGGTGACTTATATAAAACAGCACATTACGCATTTGTATTTAGAGACAATAAGTATCAGTTTAAAAATGATGGCGCTAATTACAAATACACAAAAACTACAACAAAGGGTAAAGATACTATTAAGGATATTTTAAAAAACAGCACCTTTTATAGAGTTATAAATGGTAAACCAGTAACATTAACTGAAAAAGAAATAGCTATTGGGTCAGGTGCCATAAACTCTGTATTTTATTTTGCTATGCTACCACATAAGTTAAATGATGCAGCAGTAAACTCTAAATACATTGAAAGTACTACAATAAATAATAAAAATTATGATGTTATTGAAATCACTTTTGATGAAGAAGGTGGTGGAGAAGACCATGACGATGTGTTTTACTATTGGATAAACAAGGACACTAAAAAAATAGACTATTTAGCTTATAGCTATAAAGTAAATAATGGTGGTGTTAGATTTAGAAGCGCTTATAATACTAGAGTTATTGACGGAATAACATTTCAGGATTATATAAATTACAAAGCCGATATTGACACCCCTTTAAAAGACTTGCCTTCACTTTATGAAGCAGGAAAATTAAAAGAACTTTCAAAGGTTAAAACAGAAAATATTATTAATCTAAATAATTAGTTAAAAGATAACAAACACTACCTTTTTAATTTATTAATTGAATAGGTAATCTTATCTTTGTCGCTTAATTTAAATATCGCATTATGAGAGTTCGTGAGTATTTTGTTATAATTTCTATAATTTTAGTTTCGGCTATAATAGGTATAGCATTTTTTTGGACACCAATACTATGGGTGTTTGTAATTGTTGGACCGTTAATTACAATGGGTGTTTTTGATATTTTTCAAAAGTCCCACACTATTAGACGTAACTTCCCTTTATTAGGAAGATTTAGATATGTTTTAGAGTCTATTAGACCAGAAATAATGCAATATTTTGTTGAAACAGATACAGAAGGACGTCCGTTAAACAGAATTTTAAGATCATTAATATACCGAAGAGCAAAAGGACTAAATGACACCGAACCTTTTGGGACGCAAATGGACCTTTATCATTCAGGATATGAGTGGCTAGAACACTCGATGTATGCTAAACATAATCCAAAAAATATTGGAGAATTCCCTAGATTAATAATCGGTGGTAAAGATTGTAAACAACCTTACTCTTCTAGTCTATTAAACATTTCGGCAATGAGTTTTGGGTCGTTAAGTAACAACGCTATTCTAGCCTTAAATAAAGGAGCAAAAATGGGTAATTTTGCCCATAATACAGGAGAAGGAGCAATTAGTGATCATCATTTAAAACATGGTGGAGATTTAATTTGGCAAATAGGAACTGGTTATTTTGGGTGTAGACATGACGATGGTACTTTTAACGAAGTTACTTTCCGTGAAAACGCTTTGAAGCCTGAAGTTAAGATGATTGAAATAAAATTATCACAAGGTGCAAAACCAGGACATGGTGGTATCTTACCAGCTTCAAAAAACACTGAAGAAATTGCTAGAATTAGACACGTAAAACCTGGAGTTGCTGTACACTCGCCACCTTCACATTCTGCTTTTGCAGATCCAATTCAGTTTATGGACTTTATAAAAAAACTTAGAGATTTATCTGATGGTAAACCTGTTGGTTTTAAATTATGTTTAGGAAGAAAACAAGAGTTTATGGACTTTTGCGAAGCAATGATTTACACAGGGATCCTTCCTGATTTTATTACTGTAGATGGTGGTGAAGGAGGTACTGGTGCCGCACCTGTTGAGTTTTCAAACTCTATGGGAATGCCATTACGCGAAGGACTAATTTTTGTACATGACACATTAGTTGGTTTTAACTTAAGAAAAGATATTAAAGTTATTGTAGCTGGAAAAATTATTACAGGTTTCCATATGGCTAGAGCACTTGCATTAGGTGCAGATGGTTGTAATAGTGCACGTGCTATGATGTTATCTATTGGTTGTATCCAAGCATTACAATGTAACTCTAACACATGTCCTGTTGGTGTAGCAACCCAAAACCCTTCATTAGTTAAAGGTTTAGTTGTTGACGACAAAGCTCCACGAGCACAACGTTATCAAGAAGCAACAATACATAGCTTTTTAGAGCTTGTTGCAGCTGCTGGATTAAATAGCCCAGACGAATTGGAAAGAGGTCATATAAGTAAACGTGTTGGTCTTTATGACGTACAAACATATGCTGATTTATACCCGGAAATGGAAGAAGGTTGTTTGCTTAATATTGATACAATACCTGCAGACTACATGAAGTTTTTCCAATTAACACGCATCATGAAATAATTAAATTTTATTATAAACTTTTAAAAACGATGCCTTTAAAATTAAAAGCATCGTTTTTTTTATTCTTATCAAAATTCAAAAAAACATTACGTTTACTTTTAGTATTCAAATTGTATCTTTACTATAATCTCAAAAACAAATTACCATTATAAAATTTATATCAAATCATTGGATTGAATTAATAGAATACTTTAAAAGCACAAGCTTTTCAAAAGCTGTACTTATTGGTATTGCTATTACAGTACCAATTATTTTAGGTATAGTTACTGATAATTTTGAAATTGGTCTTGCCATATGTTTTGGCGCCTTTTGGTGCTCTCCAAGTGATGTAAGTGGAAGTTTAAAACACAAACAAATCGGAATTTTATTTTCTTCGTTTTTGGTTGTAGTAATAAGTTTTATTGGAGGCTATCTTAAAATTGCCAACTACTTGCTATTTCCTATTTTAGGTTTACTTACATTTTCTATAGCTTTTATATCTATTTATGGATTTAGAGCTTCATTAATAAGTTTTTCCGGGTTATTAGCATTGGTATTAAGCTTTGCTCACACCTCAGAAAATTTAGAGGTTTATCAATATGCTTTATTAATTGGCGCTGGTGGTTTATGGTATTTAATATTATCTACTATTTGGTTTTATTTAAACCCCAAAGCGCAGACTGAAGAGACATTAGTCGATATTTTTTTACTAACAGCAGATTTTTTAGACACTAGAAGACAACTTATTGGAGAACAACCTGACAGAGCTAGTTTGCAAAAACAACTAATGACATTGCAAACAGAGTTGACAGAAAATCATGAAACGCTACGAGAAATTTTAATATCATACAGGAAATCTTCAGGTAAATCAACCTATCAAGGTAAGCGCTTATTAGTATTTGTACAGTTAATTGAAATGCTAGAAACAGCTATTGCAAACCCTGTTAATTATGAAAAGATGGATGCGTTATTTAAAACCCATCCAGAATTTAAAACCGATTTTCAAAAGTTAATTTTTGAGTTCTCTTCTCAATTAAGAGCTATTGCGAATACGATTAATCAGTCTAAAAAATTTCCTTCACACAAAGTTTTAAATGATGTTTTTAACACGCTAGACGCCGATATTTTAAAGTTTAAGGATGAGAATAATACCGAAGATTATGAGCGTTATTTAATGCTTCAAAATTTATTGGATTATCAAAAAAAGCAATTTGAAAAGCTTAAAAAAATAAAATGGCTATTAAGTAATCCTGAATTAAATTCAGACGAATTTATAAAAAAAGACAACTTATCTCGTTTTATACAGTCGCAAGATTACAACCCAAAATTAATTTTAAGAAACCTTAGTTTTAGGTCTACAATTTTTAAACATTCATTACGATTGGCTGTAACAGTTATGCTAGGGTATGGTGTAGGTTTGTTTTTTGATTTACAAAATCCGTATTGGATTATTTTGACAGTAATTGTTATAATGAGACCTAGTTACGGGCTAACCAAAACACGATCAAAAGACCGTATTATCGGGACCCTTATTGGTGCTGTATTAGCAAGTGGATTAGTGCTTTTAATCAATCACCCTTACGTTTACGGTGGATTAGGTGTACTATCATTAGTATTGGCTTTTTCAATGGTTCAGAAAAACTATAAAGCCTCAGCAACTTTTATAACACTAAGTGTTATTTTTATTTACGCTATTTTAGAACCAAATGTTATAAAAGTAATTCAGTATAGAGTTATTGATACCGTTATTGGATCCGTACTATCGTATTTAACTATGCGTTGGTTTTGGCCCGCATGGTCTTTTATGGAGATAGGCGATAATATTAAAGACAGTTTAAAAGCAAATACAGCTTTTTTTAAGTCGCTAAGCAATTATTACCAACAAAAAGGTAATATCCCAACAAGTCTAAAAGTTAATCGAAAAGAAGCCTTCCTACAAACCTCTAATTTAAGTGCTGCGTTTCAACGAATGGCGCAAGAACCAAAATCAAAACAAAACCATATTGATGATATTTACGAGCTTGTTGTAATTAACCATAGCTTTTTGTCCTCATTAGCTTCTTTAAGCGCCTATATTCAAAATCATAAAACAACTGAAGCTTCAGAAGAGTTTAAATTGATTTCAGATAAAATTAAAGAGAATCTTGATACGGTTTGTGAACAATTAAAAACAATTAATTTTGAAACAACAAAACCAAAAACATCTGAATTAGAATATAAACCTGAAAAATTAAAATTCTCAATAGACCAACTTACAAACGATGCTATTTCTCAAACTAATGACTTGCGCGCACATAAAGAAGCACATTTGATTTGGGAACAATTATATTGGTTGTTTTCGTTAAGTGAGAAAATGCTAAAATTAACATCCAAATTTAAGGCAGATTAAAGCTTAAACAACAGCACTATCAATAACTTTAAATAAAAAAAAGCTTCTGATTTCTCAGAAGCTTTTTTAATACTTAGTAGCGGGAACTGGACTCGAACCAGTGACCTTCGGGTTATGAGCCCGACGAGCTACCTACTGCTCTATCCTCATAAATATCAACACTTTAATACTCTATATTTATCATAGACCTTCATAAATATTAATATACATTTATAAAGTGATGCCGAAAAGTGTGCCTTATTTACTCTGCAATACTACTTGGCAATGGTATTTATCTTTGATTAGAACTTCAATAGCTACTTCTTTAAATGTACACTGATTAACTTTAGATTTTAGATAACTGTAATGAGATAGCTCAAATTCGCAAATTACACTATAGAGTATATCTCCATTATATTGCAAAATTGGATTACTACAAAAAGCAATTCCAAATAGAGTTTTAAAATCTCCTTTTATATACTCGTAATTTTCATACTCTAATCCATTATTAAAAGTTGATTCTAAAATCTTAAGATTAAACTCATTTAACTCATACTGTTCTCCAATCTTAAATGGTAGTTCTTTTAATAAGGAATTACACATATCTTAATTAAAATGAATGTGTTTGCTCTTCAATACTAAAAGTATCATTATCTACATTGTATGTAAAAGTAACTTCATACCTTGAATCTGTACAGTAATACAACTCACCTAAAGATTCATTTAAAACAATCTCTCCTTCTTCATTCTCTATACTAACACTCATATCATAAATGTGTATATCCTTATCGAGAACATTAGCATTAAAATCTTCTAAAGTTAATTTAGCTGATAAAATGTTACCAATGACAGCTTCCTCCTTATCTACCTGATAACCTGGAAGCATTGAATAGTCATAAGAATTGATTTCTTCTCCATCTGAAAGAAAGACTAATTTAGTGTTGATATTTTCTGTCTCTGATGATAAGCCATAACAAGAAGAACCCCATGCTGAGTTTAACACATTACCAGTATCAAAAATAATTTTCATCATACCATTATTACTATTATAATTTGTTGCTCCTTCTCTAAAATAGTCTCCATCATAAGCATTTTCTCCTGTCACTCCTGTTTCTTGAAACTCTACCACATTTTCATTTATAAATACTACTTTTTGAACAAAAGTTAAACTCACATCTTCTGGAAATGTCATAGTCATAGTATCTCCACTAAAACTAAAAACACCTGTTTCACTATCATAATTATTTCCTTGACCACCATCCCAATAAGAATATGTTACATTACCACTAGAGCTAAATGTAAACGAGTTATTAATTGTTGGGTTATTATTAGGATTTTCAAATAGCCATTTCCCTAGTAATTGTGTTTCTAGTTCACTTGAATTGCTACTACTATCATCATCACTTGAACAAGCAACTAATGACAAAATCGCTATTAATGTTAAAAAGATATTCTTCATAATTTATTATTTATTGGTTAATTGATTTTTTTTTTAAAATGGCAAGTCATTATCTGCTTCATCTAAAAAGCTAACAGGTTCTTGCTGTGTTTGTATTTGAGGTGTAGGTTGTTCACTATTTACAAGCTCTATTCTCCAACCTTGAATAGCATTAAAGTATTTAGCTACTCCATCAGGGTTAATCCACTCTCTACCTCTTAAATTAAGAGCTATTTTCACTTCTTGACCTACATCAAAACTATCTAGCAAATCACATTTATCTTGAATGAATTCTACTAAAATATGTTGTGGGTATTGTTCTTCTGTAGTGATAACTACTTCTCTTTTTCTAAAGCCATTGCTCCCTATATTTTGAACATCATTTAAGACCTTTATTTTCCCTGTTAATTCCATAGTTTTTTATTTAAAAAGGTAATGGTAAAATGTATTTATAATACAAATCCATTTCCTTTGTGTTTTTCTTTACTTTTGGTTTAGCATCTAATATCTCTACACTCCAACCATATAAATGATGTTTATACTCTTTAGTGCCTTCAGAATTTTGCAGCTCTCCACCTGTGAGTCTTGCAAATACTTTTACAAACTGACCTACACTTAAATTATCTAAGTGTTTTACCCTTCCATCTGTAAAAACCACTTGAAGTTCACTACAGCAGAAATCATCAATTGACAGTACTATTTTACGTCTTGTGCATGCTCTTGTATTTTCAGTTTTTTTATAAACTTCTAAATCATCTATTGATTTGATTTTTCCTTCAAAGTGGATAGCTTTAGCTTCCTCGATAATACTCATGTATTTAAGTGTGTACTTAAAATCTTCAGGGTTTAATGTTAGTTCATCTAATTCTAAACGATAATTAGTAAGCTCTCTACTATCATAAAATACAGAAGAAAATAATTGATATTCATTTTTGTTTTCTGCTTGATATGAAAACCAATTTTCAAGTTTCAATACACTGTCTTTAACTCCGTTATAGTTATCTAGTTGTTGCCTAAAGTAAGCTTCCTTCTTATACAGCCTTAATAAAATATCTAACTTACCATATAAGACCTCAAAATCCTTTTTCACTAATACCTCTATCGAATTCAGTTTAGAAGCATATCTCTTATCTTCTAGTATTGTAACCACATCATCATAGAAACCTCTGTACATTTCTAACCATAACACTATAGTCTTCATTTTACAAACACTTTTAGTGCTGAATGTATTGTATTCACAAATCGGATTGGAATCATTTAGATGTTTCCTATATTCTGAAATGCTTTCTTTGTTTTCATCTTTACTAATTTCATCCATTCTCTTCTATACTTTTATTTATAAGTGACTTTCAAAACGAAATTTTTTGAGATAGTTTTTTAGGAATTCAACAACTTCAAACTGTTCATTCTCCATTATAAATAATGATTGTTCTTCTGATGAAATAACAACGAAGTCTATTTCATTAACATTTGTAGTTAGTATACTTTTGGGAAACAAAACATCTACCTTTCTAGTAAAAAGGTTCTGTTCAGAAATGGTTAAGTTGTCAATAACTATCCTATACGGAACTTTGAGCCCTTTAAATGTTCCGAAAAGGAATGCTAAACTGATTAATATGTATATAAAATTACTTGTTAGATTACCATCACTATCTATACCCTTGGAACTCTCATGTAAAACTACTAAAACTGGAAATGCAATCAAGGCGACATAGAAATAACTAGATACAAGATATTTGTGCAACATCTTCAAGTGATTTACATTTCTAAAAACTAGCTTATCTTTAGAACTCTTACCTCTATCTAGTTCATAAGAACAAAAACTATCTGACTCTAAATTTATCTGCTCTTTAATACTACTCAATTTATGTTCTAAACTGAAATGAAAATCAGCTTCTGTTATTCCTGTATTTTGAAATTTTGAAATTTTTACTTTCATTATATTTTATTTATAAACTTTGAAATTGCCATAAAAACTTATAGATAATAGATTTAACAAACATACTTTTTTTATCATTTATGATAACCATAACAGCTTACTTAATTATCATTTTTGACAACTAGATAATGTATGTTTTAAAATGGACGATAAAGACCAACTTCAAATAGCAATTGGAAAGCGAGTTAAAATGTTAAGAGAAGAGCAAGGTATTGCTCAACAAGACCTTGCTGCCAAATGTAATATTGAAAAATCTAACTTTAGTCGTTTAGAAGCTGGTGGAACCAACCCTACTTTATACACTTTAAAAAGGATTGCTGATAATTTAGGTATCACTTTATGTGATATTGTAAACCTTGAAGATAAAAAGTAAGATTTAGCTATTAATGTTAATCTATAGGGCTTATAAACAGTAATTTTTTACTTAAAAAGCCTACTCACACACTCATTCATACACATACAAAAGACAAAAAGTCTCACTTTTTCCAATTCACTACATACAGAAATGGAAAAAAGAGGACTATTTTATCAATCCATTATCACTAAAACTATAAAAGTCATCTTTAGTTACTATTAAGTGGTCTAACAGCACTATATCTAGATACTGCCCTGCTTGTTTTAGCTTTTGTGTTAAATTCTTATCTGCTTCACTTGGCTGAAGATTACCTGAAGGATGATTATGTGCTATTATAATGTTTGAAGCATTGCATTTAAGAGCAACACTAAACACTAATTTTGCATCTACCACAGTAGCAGAAACACCTCCTTTAGAAAGCGGATAAACACCTAAAATCTGGTTACTCCTATTCATCATTAGTACCTTAAACTCTTCTTGTAATTCTATTGTAGAATCACTCCAACAAGCTCTTATAATATTATAAGACTGTTTACTATTACTTATTTTTAGTCTATCCCCATTATTGTTTGAGTATGATACACTTATTTCGGAAATTTTCATAATGAATATATTTGTTATTAGAAACCTCAACACCTTACAAAATTCATTTAAATCTACTTACACCCACCTTCAAGATTAATAATATATCCTTATAGTAATAAAGTAAACTCGCTACAGTTGTACTATCTTTTATTTATGAAGGTATAAGCAATCAAGCACAAAATTGTAAGGGTATTTTAAAACTCAAAAAACAAAGCCCAATCTATTTACATAGACTAGGCTTATATTTTTACTCTGCATGCTCAAGAATACCATTCTGTGAAAACACATCAGAATTAACTATAATATTATGTTTAGGCACAAAAGTTTCTTGCTTTGGCTTTACAGCATCTTCTGTAACATAAACCCATCTGTGGGATAATGTAATTTCCTCTCCTGTTTCCTTTACAACATATTCAAAAGGCTCACAGTCTTCTTTAATGATGCTCCCTGGCATTTCTGTACCAATAAGCCCAATACACACCTGCTCATCAAATGTTGAAGGTATATAAGCTTTCTTAGCAGTAGCATAAAAGTTTCCTGTAACTTTGCTTAATACCATTTCAATTCCTCCTTGTAGTTCCAGAACGAAGAATGAAGTACCATCCTCTTTCTGTCTCTCTTTGTAATTTACGATTCTAACCATTTTTCTAAAAGTTTTTGAGTTGTAGTATACCACACACAGAAAATCAATTACCAACAGCATATAAATCTCAACTATCACCTTGAATTTATTAACTCTGCCAGAAAATCTTCTTTACTATATAAAGTGGTAGGGGCATCTTTATCCCCAGAACTTAGTGGGGGTTTTGCACAAGGTATCTGGCTCTCTCACAAAGCATTCAAAAAATATATTTTTCAAAAATTTTTTATAACAAAATTTCTAATTAGATTTAGACAATCTTTGACAAGAACTAATTTGACTACCAAATGATACTCTCAGAATTACTAAAATCTAAAAGGGAAACTAAAAATCTATTACTACGTGAGGTAGCTTCTATGATAGACACAGATACTGCTTTAATAAGTAAAATTGAAAAAGGAGATAGAAAACCTACTAGAGAGCAAATAGATAAATTAGCAATTGCTTTAGATATTGAGCATAGTAAACTTTTAAAGTTATGGCTTAGCGAGAAAGTATATGAAGATGTAAAAGGAGAAGATTTAGCTATTGAAGCTATTAAACTGACTTTAAAAAGATTGAAAACGGAGAAATAAATGATTACAGATTACCAAGCTAAATACTTCGCTCACGAATTAACTAGAAGACTCCCTGCAAATGATATAGGCAAGTTTACAGCATCCTTACAAGATGCCCAAGTAGACATGAACCCTCATCAAGTAGAGGCTGCTTTGTTTGCTTTTCAATCACCATTATCTAAAGGTGCTCTTTTAGCTGATGAAGTTGGTCTAGGAAAAACAATTGAAGCTGGTATAATCATCTCTCAAAAGTGGGCAGAAAGAAAAAGAAAATTACTTATTATTTGTCCTGCTAACCTAAGAAAACAATGGAATCAAGAATTATCAGATAAGTTTTTCATTCCTTCTACTGTACTAGAATCACAGTCTTTCAATAAATTAAAAAAGCAAGGTAAAAGAAACCCTTTTGACCAAGAACAAATAATTTTAGCATCATTCCAATTTATAAGGTCTAAAGAGGAATTTGTTAGAATGATAGATTGGGATTTAGTCATTATAGATGAAGCCCATAGATTAAGAAATGTATACAAGCCTAAAAACAAAATAGCGAATGCAATAAAATCTGCTATACAACATGCACCTAAAATACTACTTACCGCTACTCCATTACAAAACTCTATTTTAGAACTGTATGGACTAGTTAGCTTTATAGATGAATATGCATTTGGAGACTTAAAAAGCTTTAAAACTCAGTTTGGAAAAATAACAACTGAGGATGCTTTTTTAGACTTAAAAGAACGCTTAAAACCAGTTTGTAAAAGAACCCTAAGAAGACAAGTTTTAGAGTATATTAATTACACCAATAGAATAGCTATTGTAGAAGAGTTCTACCCATTTAAGGATGAAGAAACCTTGTATGACCTTGTTTCAGAATACCTACAAACTCCAAAATTATATGCTTTGCCTAATAGCCAAAGACAGTTAATGACTTTAATTTTAAGAAAGTTATTAGCCTCTTCCACTTATGCTATTTCAGGTACTTTAGAAGCTTTAGAAAACAAGTTAAAAGCTATTTTAGCAGACCAAAAGTTTTTAAATGAAAAGGTTGAATTAGGAACTGAATTTGAAACTATCAATGAACTTGAAGATGAATGGGGAGATGAAGAGTTAAATTCTTTTGAGTTACTAACTGATGAAGAGTTAGATGAAGTACAAGCTGAACTAGACAATGTTTCTACATTTAGAGAACTGGCTATTTCAATTGAAAAAAATGCTAAAGGAGAAAAGCTGCTCACTGCATTAACTAAAGGTTTCGAAAAGCTAGAGGAACTTGGAGCTAACCAAAAAGCTATCATATTTACAGAATCTAGAAGAACACAACAATATTTATTAGACCATTTATCTAGTAATGGTTACAAAGATAAAATAGCACTGTTTAATGGTACAAATACAGATGCTAAATCTAAACAGGTATACAAAAATTGGATAGAAGAACATAAAGGTACAGATAGAGTTAGTGGTGCAAGAGCTGCTGATATGCGTCAAGCTATTGTAGATTATTTTAAAAACACAGCAACCATATTAATTGCTACCGAAGCTGCTGCTGAAGGTATCAATCTACAATTCTGCTCTTTGTTGGTAAATTACGACATGCCTTGGAATCCTCAAAGAATAGAACAGCGTATTGGTAGAGTGCATAGATATGGACAAAAACATGATGTAGTAGTTATCAATTTCTTAAACCAATCTAATGAAGCAGACCAAAGAGTTTATGAGTTGTTAGACCAAAAGTTCCAACTCTTTAATGGTGTTTTTGGTGCTTCTGATGAAGTTTTAGGAAGTATCAGTTCTGGTGTAGATTTTGAAAAACGTATTGCTCAAATTTACCAAGAATGTAGACAACCTTCAGAAATAAAAAATGCTTTTGATGCACTTCAACAAGAAATGGATGAAAGCATTAATACTAGAATTGATGAAACTAGAGAGCAACTACTAGAGCATTTTGATGATGAAGTACACCAAAAACTAAAGGTAAACCTAGAGAAAGGTAAAAGCTACTTAAATCAATACGAAAACTGGTTATGGGCTGTTACTAAACATTACTTAAATGGTTATGCCGAGTTTGATTTTAAAAGAGATGTATTTAGGTTAAAAAAGAATCCATTTCCTCAATTTAAAATTAATGAAGGTCCTTATCAATTGTTGAAAAGTGGAGATGTTATTAAAAAATCGCAACAAGAATTAGATACTAATGCCAATTTATATAGGATTGGACATCCTCTAGCAAAACAAATAGTAGAAGCTTGTAAAACAAAAGAACTAGAAGTACAAAAAGTAATTTTCGATTACTCTAACCATCCTAAAAACATGGCTATTTTAGAGGATTATGTAGGTTGTAAAGGTACAGTAAGAGTAAGCCAATTAAGTATTTTGTCTTTTGAAGAAGAAGATTATCTACTAACTCAAGTTTTAGATAACCAAGCAAACAAAATAGATAGCGAAATAGCTCAAAAAATGTTTAGCTTACCTGCTAAAACAAGTAATGTAGTTTCTATTTCTAATGAAACAGACCAACTACTTAAAGAGGTGTTTAAAGCACAGAAACAAGAGGTGCTAGAAGATAACTTAAAGCGTAATGCAGAGTTTTTTGACCAAGAATATGATAAGCTAGATAAGTGGGCAGATGATATGAAGATTAGCCTTGAAAGGGAAATACAAGATATTGATGCAGAAATTAAACTCCGTAAAGCAGAAGCTAGAAAAAAGTTAGATTTACAAACTAAAGTGAAGGAGCAACGCGCTATTAAAGAACTAGAAAAAAAGCGTAATGAAAAAAGAAAACATCTCTTTGAAGCACAAGACCAAATTGATGATAAAAAAGATGATGTTTTAAGTAACATAGAACAGCGTTTAGCACAACGCTTAGAAGAAAAAGAATTATTTACCATTGAGTGGGAATTGATATAAAATTATGGCAAGCAAAAAACAACAAAAACTAGAATTAACTTGGATAGGAAAAGGAGAAGAACCTACTCTAGAACCTAGAATATTAATAGAAAATCCTGAATACAGTTATGGAGACCCAAATACAGAAAACATACTGATTCATGGAGACAACCTTTTAGCTTTAAAAGCACTTGAACAAGACTATACAGGTAAAGTAAAATGTATTTATATAGACCCACCTTATAATACAGGTAAAGCCTTTGAACATTATGATGATAATTTAGAGCATTCTATTTGGCTTAGTCTTATGAAGCCGAGAATTGAAATATTAAGAAATCTCCTCACTGAAAATGGTAGCTTATTTATTAATATAGATGAAATAGAACATGCTTATTTAAAGGTTCTTTGTGATGAAGTCTTTGGTCGAAAAAATTACTTAGGTGACCTAATCTGGAAAAAAAGAAAAGGTGGTGGTAATGATTCAAGGTATTTTGCAATAGACCATGATTATATTTTGGTTTACGCAAAAAATAATGATAAAAAAATCCATTATGAAAAGTGGAGAATTCCATATGAGGGAGATTATTTAAAAAGATATAAAGAAGTCGATGAAAATGGAGATAGATACTATTGGGATACATTAGCTCGAGATGGATTACAAAATCCAATACCTGTGAAAATCAATTGTCCTGATGGTGAAATATTAAGTATAAACTCTCAAAAATCACAAGAATCTGTTCTTGACGGCTTAAAAACAGGTCAAATAAGATTGATAAAAAACAAAAAAGATAAATGGACTTTACATCACAGAGTTTATGTTCCACAAGCAGGAAAAGCATTAAGAACTATATTAGACGATTCAGGAACCAATAAAACTGCTGGAGATGAGATAAAAGCTTTATTTGGGTCAACAAAATCATTTGACTACCCAAAACCAGAATCCTTAATTAAAAGAATTATTGATTTAACTACTAAAAAAGGTGATATAGTATTAGATTCATTTTTAGGCTCAGGTACGACTAGTGCTGTAGCTCAAAAAATGGGCAGAAAATATATAGGTATAGAAATGGGAGACCAAGCTTACACGCATTGCTATCCAAGACAAAAAATGGTAACAGATGGTGAAGATGAAGGAGGTATTACCAAAGCAGTAAACTGGCAAGGCGGTGGTGGTTTTAAGTTTTATGAGCTAGCACCTAGCCTACTAAATAAAGACAAATATGACAATTGGGTAATTAGTAAAGAGTATAATGCTGATATGTTAGCTGCTGCAATGGCTAAACAAGAAGGCTTTACTTATGCACCAGATAAGGACAACTATTGGAAACAAGGCTATAGTGCAGAGCAAGATTTTATTTTTACTACTACACAATTTGTACCTGTAGAGCTGTTAGACCAACTACAAGACCAATTACAAGATGGAGAAAGTTTACTTATTTGTGCTAAAAAGTTTCAACCAGAGTGTCATAACAAGTTCAAGAACATTGTACTTAAAAAGATCCCTAAAATGTTGTTAGGCAAATGTGAGTTTGGTAAAGATGATTATAGCTTAAACATCATCAACCCACCAGTATTAACCGAAGAAGAATTAGGCAATGAATAATAGTACTAGAGATTATATTATAGAGCAAGCCAACCCTAGTGTAGATACTATTATAAACAGAATTAATAATAGATTATCACTAAGAGACCCTTTAAGAGATTCACTTCAGTTAGTAGCTTATTTAACTGAAGAATTAGAACTAAATAAAGAAGTTGACTTAAAAGCAGAATTAGAAAAAGTTAAACAACATTACCCAAGTTGTAAAGACTTTGAAAGAGATTTTGTTTCCCTTTGTTTTTCTATTGCTACAGGAGTTGGTAAAACCAGATTAATGGGTGCTTTTATCACCTATTTATATCTAAAAAAAGGAATTCGCAATTTTTTCATTTTAGCACCTAACTTAACTATCTATGATAAATTAATTGAGGACTTTGGAAATCCTAATTACAAAAAATATGTATTCAAAGGGATTAGTGAATTTGTAACCAACAGACCTGTAATTATTAATGGAGACAATTATGCCGAAAAAGGAAATCTTTTTGGAGACCAAGAAGTTAGAATCAACATTTTTAACATTGCAAAATTCAATTCAGACAACAAAGTAGGAAGAGGAAAAGCAGAAGCAGGCAAACCGCCAAAAATGAAAAGGCTATCAGAGTATTTAGGTCAGTCCTATTGGGACTACTTAGCAGGACTAGATGATTTAGTCATATTAATGGATGAAGCCCACAGGTACCATGCAGATGCTTCTAAAAAAGCAATTAATGAACTAAAGCCTATTCTAGGTTTAGAATTAACAGCTACGCCATTAGATGAAAAAGGAAAAGCCTTTAAAAATGTAGTCTATGAGTACAACTTAGCACAAGCTTTAGAAGATGGTAAGTATGTAAAAGCTCCTGCAATTGCTACTCGTAAAGATTTTGACAAGAAAAACCTAACACCAAAAGAGGTGGAACAGTTCAAGCTAGAAGATGCAATTTCTGTACATGAAGACACTAAAAATGAGTTAGAGCTCTATGCTAGAAATAATAATGTTCAACTAGTAAAACCATTTATACTTGTTGTTTGTAAAGACATTAATCATGCCTCAGAAGTGTATGATTATATAAGCTCTAATGCTTTTTACAATGGAAAATATGAAGGTAGAGTTTTACAGATAGATTCATCTACAAAAAAAGTAGAAGAAATTGAAAGACAATTTTTATCATTAGAGAGTCCAGACAATGCTATTGAAATTGTAATACATGTAAACATGTTAAAGGAAGGTTGGGATGTTACTAATCTTTACACTATAGTTCCATTAAGAGCAGCAAATGCTTCTGTATTAATTGAACAAACTATTGGAAGAGGTTTAAGACTACCTTATAATGGTAAAAGAACTGGAGTTGATAAAGTAGATAAATTAACAGTTTTGGCTCATGATAACTTCAATAGAGTTATACAAGAAGCTAAAAATCCAGATTCAGTATTAAACAAATTAACCTACATAGAATTAGATGTTGAAGATTTAAAAACAGATTCTACAGTTGTTACTTCTGAAACCAAGATAAATGCAGAAATAAGAAGAGAGCAAGCTAAATTAAATGCAGTAGTTAATCCTGAAAAGAAACTAGAATTAACACATGCTTTAGAAGCTAAAAAGGCTATTGTAAATGCCATACCTACGTTTTCATCTAGTGAAGGTGTAAATAGTGTAAATGATTTATCTAAGCCTGAAGTAAAGCAAAAGGCACTTCAAAAAATAAAGGATACGCTTTCTAGAGGTCAGCAAAATATTTTTATGCCTCAAATAGTAGCAGAAGCAGAAGCCCAATATGATGCTGTAGTGGCTAATTTTAAAAGTCAGATTATTGAAATACCTAGAATGGATTTAGTTTTAGAAGAGGTGGAAACTTGGTTTGAAGATTTTGACTTAGATACAGATAAAGGTTTTGATTTAAACGTCATGCAAGAAGAGATTTTAAGAATGGACTTAAAAGACCAAACTAAAATAGATTCTCTTGGTGTTAAACAAGGAGCATTTGTTAATGAAACTCCAGTAAACCAAGTTATAGCAGAACTCATTAACTTTCCAGAAATTGACTATGATGAAAGTGCAGATTTATTACATAAGTTAGTAACTCAAGCTTTAGAAAAACTTTCAGAAAACTTATCAGATAAAAAACAGCTTCCTGTACTGATTAGACAGTACAGAAAAGTGATTGCAGGTAAAATATATGACCAGTTAAAAATTCATTTTAAGATGAGCAATCCTGATTATGTACCTCCAACTATTTTACCTTTTGTGAAAATTGAGGATTGGAATTTTACAGTACCTAAAGAGAACGGTTATAAACATTATACAGATGTAATCACACCCTTAAGTCTAGTCACAAAATATGTGTATCGAGGTTTTGAGAAATCTTGTCACCCAGAGTATAAGTTTGACTCTAATACAGAAAAAGATTTTTCATTTGTAATAGAAAATGACGCTTCTGTGTTAAAATGGTTAAGACCTGCCACCAATCAATTTAGAATATATTGGGGTAAAAACTCTAGTAAATATGAACCAGATTTTATAGTTGAAACTGAGGATTCTATTTTTATGTGCGAACCTAAAAAGGCAAAAGAAGTAGATACTGAAGAAGTACAATTAAAAATGAAAGCAGCTCTAAAATACTGCCACTATGCTAATGAATTTACTAGTAAAAATGAAGGTAAGACATGGCGCTATTTATTAATCCCTCATGACCAAGTTGATAAGACCTCAAGTTTTCAAAATTTGGTTAATAAATTTGAGAGAGTATCATAATGGGAAACAAAGCAACTAACACAAGTGTTCAAATTGAAACCTTAAAAGAAAGAGGTTTAAACCTTGACTATGAAGAAGCAAAAATTAAAGAATTTCTACTAGATATTGGGTACTATAGATTAGGGTTTTATTGGCATCATTTTGAAATAGATAATGACCATAATTTTGCTAAAGACAGTAAATTATCTGATGTTATTGCTCTTTACTACTTAGATGTAGACTTAAGAACGATCTTACTAAGATACTTAAATCGTATAGAAATACATTTTAGAACTAAGGTCGTTTACTATGTTTCTAATAAGTTTAAGACTTCACCTGCTTGGTTTGCTGATGACAAAATAGTGAATAACAGTTTTATTCATAATACACCATACAAGACAAGTATGCTTCATAGAGTTTACACCCCAGATTTTATAAGCAACAATAAAACATTAAAGAAACATCATCTAAATAACCCTGAAGACACCTATGCACCTGCATGGAAAGCTTTAGAGTTTTTCACTTTTGGGGTTTTACTAAACCTATTTAAAAACATTAGAGATGAGAATATAAAAAAAAGAGTGACAGAAAGTTTGGGTATTTTAAACCCTAACAAGTTTGAGAATTTAATGAGTACTGTAGTTTTAATAAGAAATATTTGTTCTCATGGAGATGTTCTTTATGACTTTAAAACACCTAGAGGGCTATCAGTTGTTCCTGGCATAAATTTTGAAGGTAGTGATAGGAGCTCTTTAAATGCTTGTATTAAAGTCATTGCATATTTGCTAGAACACATATCAGAGAACAGGAAAAATGATTTTCTAAAGGAAATAGACGACCTGTTTACAAAGAACTTCAACAATGAGACTATAAAAGAAATTATTAACGATAAGATTAATTATAAATAACTTTTTGTACCTTTGCACCAGTGCACTACTATTCATCTAATGCTTTAGTCTCTGCACTTAAAAAGAATAAAACATAAAACCCAGACTTGCTCTGGGTTTTTTATTGGAATAAATTTAAAATAACCCAACCTCTAAATAAATAGAGATTGGGTTCTACTCAACTCAAAAACCAACGATGTTTAGAATCACCATTGATAGCATTTGCCAGACCTTGAGTAAAATCAAAGGCATTGACATTTCTTGATAAAAAAGAGTCTATATAAGAGCTCTTATTAGCTCCTGTAAAGAGATTATATACATTCCAAAGGTTAATATCTCCATTATCGTTTCTACAAAAGCTATCATCTAAATAATAGTCTTTAGCTACTGTAGAAATCTGCCCATCATTAAGCATTAATTCTGGAATTAGAGTCTTTTCCTCTTTAGGTATAAAGTTATATAATCTTGCTCTACCTATAAGCTGAGCAAATTGTTTTTCAGTAATACTCTGTTGAGATAGTTGCTTCATTTCCTGTAAATGAGATTGTGCATTATAATTCTCTATTAAGTCCATAATTTTAGACTGTAATTCAGAATAGTTACCTACTCGCATTTCATCTTGATAACCATCTGTAGAAATACATAGATTACAACACACCATATTTTGAAAACCTATAAAGAACTTAAATTTCTCATAAGTTTTTCTGTTATACAGGTTTTCTTGGTTGTAAGCCCTAACACCTCCAACAGTTAATGAAACTTCATTACCATTAATGGTTTCTGTTATAGATGGAATTCTAATGATAAATGCCATTCTTTCAAAATACTGGGTTTTCTCATGCTCTAAAAGCTCTTTTACTGGCTTGTAAATAGCATCAGCAGTTCTGCCTTTAATTTGATGAGAAACTCTAACCTCTGGAACTTCTATTGTATGATGAGAAAACACCTTACCAACACAGTCTTGAGCTATCTCTATAAACTCTTGATGCGCTAAAGTCTTTTCATTATCTTTACTGAACACAGGAATGATACAATCCTGTTTTAAAGTAGAAAGGCTAACCTCTTTTGTGTTAGCCTCTATAAATGGGTTATGTTGATATACTTTATTTTTTGAAGGTATTTGCAAAGGATGCACAATTTCAGGAATACCTTCAGGATAATTAAATACTCCATTACGTTGCTTGTTAAGCTCTGTTACTGATACTATTTCCATTTTGACTAAAATTTTGTGGGTTAACTAATTTTTCTAATAAATCTTTTTTAGCTTGATACAAAGCTTTTAATGGCAACTGAAAACTAGGATGCTCTTTGTATAGCTCCATTAACTGACTAACAGATAAGCAATCTTCTATCCTTTGTTTTACATCTTCCTCTTTTACAGGGGAAGTACACCATTCTAAAATGCGTTTTCCTGTAGAAGTATTTATCATAAATTCTGGTCTGCCAGAAAATAGATTAGTTCTGTCTTTACTCGCTATTGCAAAGTGTTTTATATCTATATCAAATACTATGGTAAATTCATAAGATACATCATCTCTTTGTACAGCTTTAAGTCCAACTTTTTCAGGAACATACTTTCCATCTTTTTGCTGTAGTACATAATCTTGTTTAGTTCTCATTGTAGCTATAACATGAGCATCACATTGTAAAATCTTATTTATAAATGCTTTTTGTCTAGGTGTAACTTTATTCCAATTAGCAAAAGAATTCCCTGGTAGTTTAGAATGAAAATCCAAGAGTTCATCCCACACTTGGGATATTGAATCTAAAATTATAACTTCCATTCCTGCTTCTTCACAAACAGTTATAGCCTCTATGAATTTCTCTGGTGTATAAGGTGGTTGCAGTGGCAGCACATTGTAGTTACCTAGATGTGCATAAAGGTCTGCTGAACCATTCTCTGTATCTATTACAGCCACTTTATCTAGTTGGTCATTAGTTAGTCCTTTAGCAAGTAAAAGAGAGCTTAAACTCTTGCCTGAACCTGATGAACCTTGTAGAGCCATTTTAATTTTTGCTTGTTGTCTTTCGGATTTTCTTAATTGCATAATCTTATGTTTTTGAAGGTTAATATTAATTGCATAAAAAAGCATCTCAATTTTTGAGATGCTAAAAGTCATTGGCGGAAAACTTCTAATAAAAGAGTACACTCTTACACTTCTTTTAGTAATAAATATGAAGTTTTATGAAAGAGTGTAAATTTTTATAAAGCTTCTAATATACTTAAGTTCAATATTAAATAATGAAATACTCTTTTATTGAAAGAATTCCGCTAATTGAAAAAGGCTACTTATTCAGTAGCCTTTTAATAAATATTAAAGAATTTGTTATTGCATAATAGATGAAATTGATTTACTTTCTTTATTTATTGATGGCTTTAGATATTTTTCAATATCAGGCTGAGTATAAACATACCCATCTTCATCTTCGTTGCTATGCAGAATCTGAGGCAGTAAATCTATTAATTTCCCTCCATCAATATCAAAGTAGTTTATTTGCATTGGTCTTCCATCAATTTTAGTTTTCACTAACTCCATAGAGAGAAACCCTAGCTCAACAAATTTTTTAATAATCTTATTGGCTCTGTCTTTTTTAATTCC
The DNA here is from genome assembly GCA_947503885.1 of uncultured Olleya sp. Classification (GTDB taxonomy): domain Bacteria; phylum Bacteroidota; class Bacteroidia; order Flavobacteriales; family Flavobacteriaceae; genus Olleya. The sequence goes on from CANNFD010000005.1 coordinate 179,058, forward strand.
GACTTCATGAAAAATTTTTTCTTTAGACCAATAGAAAGGTTTAAAATCAAAGCACTTAAATTTAACTAACAACGTAATAAAAAACACTCTTTCATCACAGGTGAAAAAGTTTGAATTATACTTCATGAAATTTAGCACATCTACCCCCATAAAGCTACTATAAGAGACTGGCATCACATTGAATTCCTCAGCTAATTCCAATGTAGAAGTATTAATAACGCATTTAGTTTGTGGACAAGGTATGACATTCACTTTATCAGACACGCCAAACTCGCCATCTTTAGTAACTTTAAAAAGCACAAATTTATCATCACTATTAGTAAAATTCTCTTCTTTTGTTAAGGTATGGTCATATAGCGAGATTTCTTTAATCCCTACATCCCTATTGGTATTTCCAAACCAACCTTCATTTTCATCAAAATCATCCTCTTTATTATTAGTATCAGACTCTGAATTAATTTTAGGACTTTTAACTGTTTCTAAAACAGTATCAATATCAAAGTCCTCTCTGTCCAATGTAGCTACTGGAAATTGATTTAAATACTCACTCTGCTCTGGTGTATAAGCAGTCTTCTCATTTTTTATTGCTTGGAATAGCTCTCCAGCAACATTTCTTTGTTCTTTCATCATTATAATGTTAAATGATTAAAAATCAAATGAACTCTTTCATTTGACATAAAGAAAACTCGGTATAAGAGCTTAATGCTCCTTTAAAATGTAGAAAACTCGGTGTTAATCAGTTGTAGTATGAGATTATTTATTAAAAACCTCTGACTGATTTCCTGCAAAGGTAATAAAAAAGTTTACATTTTTAATTTTTTTATTAAACTTTTCATTTGACTGCTCACTTTATGTTGAACTACTTTAGCATAGTGCTTTTGCGTAATAGAGATGCTTGAATGACCTAGAAGCTCAGAAACTGTTTCAATAGGAATATCATTATAAAGCAAAACTGTAGTCGCAAAAGTCTTTCTAGCTATGTGATGAGTTAATCTTTTATCAATCTCAACCAACTCAGCTATTTCTTTTAAATAAGAATTAAACTTTTGATTGCTAATCACAGGAAGTAATCTTCCTTCAGGTCTATACTTATCTAGAATTTTTGATGCAGTAGGTAACAAAGGGATTGAAACTCTAGATTTAGTTTTTTGTCTCATCATTTCAATCCAGATTCCACCATCAAACCCTTTTATTAAATGCTCTTCCTTTAAAGTTGACATTTCTTGATATGCCAATCCTGTATAACAACAGAAAATGAACATATCTTTTACTTGATTCAATCTAGCCTGTCTAAAAGTATGATTTTCGAGTTTACCTAGTTCTTTTTGATTTAGGTAAACTACTTTACTTTCATATTTTTTAGGTTTGTAAAGAATGAATGGGTCTTTCTTCAAATAACCTTTTGCTAGTGCTAGTTTAATAATCTTTCTAACACGTTGAATACTCTTATTAATAGTAATCTGCTTTTGTTTCTTTTCAGATTTTAAATAGAAATCAAAATCATCTAAAAAGTCTTGATTGATAGATTCCAGTAGTATATCTCCTTTCTTGTATTGAAACCTTATAAAGTTTGAAACATGGTTTCTAGCCTCTGTAAACTTGTTATAAGTAGACTTTGAATACTCAACATCTACTAGCTTCTTCATTTTATTGTTGTGTAATTCAAACACCTCTAAAAGCGTTTTATTAGCCTTTACATTCTTTCCTGCATACTGTAAGTAAATATCCTCTACATCAAAACTCTCATTGTTAACTTGTAGCAACAAAAAAGCCTGATTAATTTTTTGCTTAATCAGACTTAGTTTAGTGTTAATCTCTTTAGAATTGCTATCACTAGCATTTACAATCTGTTTTTTCCTATCCCAATCTTTAGGGTCTACAGAAATTCCAGTTGCAAACTGCTTCCTTTTTTGGTTGTAAGTAATTCTACAAAATATAGGAGCTTGATTATTTTTCTTAATCCTATTCAATGCTATGACAAAGAGGATTCTTAATTTATGGGTGTTCATTGTTTACTGTGTTTTGCGGGTATATTAGAAAAGTGATACCTCGACATTAAAAATTGATACCGAAAAGTGCACCTTTAAATGAAGATATTAAGCTAATGAAGGTTTTTACAGAAATAGAAGATAGCGTGTAAACCCTTGAATTTACTGCACAAAAAAAGCTTCACATTTCTGTGAAGCTTTGCTTAGTAGCGGGAACTGGACTCGAACCAGTGACCTTCGGGTTATGAGCCCGACGAGCTACCTACTGCTCTATCCCGCGATTTATAACCTTAATGATTTACTTAGCTTTTAACTCTCGATTCATAATGTCGACCAAATCATTTGGGACTGCAAATATACAATCCTTTTTAGATATTACAAGTATAATTTTATATTTTTTTACTGTTCAATATTAACAACTTCAAAACCAATCAGTTCTGATTGATCAAAATGCGGAGTTACTTGAATTGGGTTACAACACACCTCACAATCTTCAACATAAGTTTGTTTAGTGACACTTGGATCTAATAACATGGATACTGTTTCCCAACAATAAGGACATTGAAAATGATGCTCGAACATAAGATACTTTTTACCAAAAATAAAAATAGTCAACCTAAGGCTGACTATTTAATATATATATTTAACAAAAGTTTATTCTTCATTAACTACCACTTCTGTGTCTTCTAAAAATAATGCTATTTTATTTGGTGAATCATCTACTACTGTTATGTAGTCGTTATTCATTTGGTTATCGCTAACCATAACTAGCTTAAGTTTGGTTAATTGAGATAACTCAAAAGGTAAAGTCCCTGTTAAGTTATTACTTGATAAAACTAACTCTTCTAAACTTGATAACTCAACAATACTTAATGGAATCTCTCCTTCTAATTGGTTATCTAAAAGACTAAGTTTTCTAAGTTGTTTTAGGTTATGAATATCAAAAGGAATTGTTCCTGTTAAAAAATTACTACCTAACTCAAGATCTTTTAAGTTTTTTAATTTAGTAATTGATTCTGGAATCTGACCTGAAAATTTGTTGCTATATAATGCTAAAACTTCTAGGTTAGTTAGGTTTCCAATCCAATTTGGTATTTGTCCTTCAAATTGATTTAAAAATAATTGAAGAGAATGCAAATCTTGCATATTTGATATAGACTCTGGCAAATTACCCTTAAGCTTATTAAAGCTAAGGTTTAAAACTTCTAAATTAGCTAATTGACCTATTTGAGATGGAATTACACCTTGTAAGTTATTAAAAGATAAATCTAAACTTACCACCTTAGAATCAACTACAGTTACACCATACCAAGTATCAATAGACGCATCAAGATCCCAAGTGTTTGTCCACTCCTCACCATTTGTCGTATTGTATAGCGCTACTAATGCTTCTTTTTCAAAATTAGAAACATTTGCAAATGAAATAAACGTAAAAAGTAATAATAAGAATGTTGACTTTATCGTTTTCATGTTAGCTATTTAGGTTTAACTACATCAAAACTAAGTTAAAAGAGGTTTAAAAACAAAATGTTTCGATAAACTGCATTAAAAATTAACATTTAGTGTGTTTTTCATGCGCTTTAACCGAATAATTTTACATTATAATTTAATCATTCTATTGAAACCGATTAACTACTGGACTGGTTTTCAGCAATTAAAAGTTGACATTTAATAATTCTCCACTTAGTTGCAACAATTGTAACTCGGCTAATTTAGCTTGATATTTAGCTTGATTTCTGCTAAGCTCTGCGTTTAACAAATTAAGTTGTGCTTGTCTAAATTCGATTGAATTTACTTGACCTATTTTAAATTTTTCTTGGGTACGTTCAAAATTGCTTTGCGATGTAATAATATTCTGTTCTTGAATATTATAAATATTTAATTTGTTATTAAAATCTTCCCATGCATTTTCAAAGTCTCGTGTTATACCAATTAAAATGTTTTCTTTTTGTAGTTTTTGGGTTTCAAGATTAACTTTTGCATTTTTAACACGTGTCATTGTGCTCCCTCCATCAAACAAATTCCAACTTAAATTTAAACCTCCTGTCAAGCCTGTATTGGTACTAACCGCGACAAATGACGCAGCATTGTTGTTGTTTTTATTCCAACCATACGTACCATTTAATCCAACAGTTGGAAGATATCCAGATTTGTTTGATTTAATATCCAATAAGCTAATTGCAATATTTTTTTCAGTTTGAAGTAAAGCTATATTTCTAGTTTTAGCCTTTTCAAATAAACTGTCTTTTTTTAATTGTAAAGTAAAATCGACGTCTGTATCTACAATAAAATCGGAATTTAATGCATTACCTAAAACCACATTTAAGTCTCGTTTTGCATTTTTTAATTGTTGCGTTGTTGAAATTATATTAATACTATCGTTATTAATATCCACTTCTGCATTTAAAACACCTAGTTTTGTGTTTTGGCCATAATCAAATTGATATTGGGCACGTATCAACCGGTCTTTTGATACATCTAAAGTTTGTTTTAAAGCCGAAACATTTTCAGTAAGTTGTGCAACATTATAATACACAGAAAATAGCTGAATAATTGTGTTTTCTATGGTTTCTCTAGCTTGTAACTCGGATAATTGGTGTTTTTCTTTTAGGCTTTTATAATTATACTGTCGTCCTAAACCATCAAAAATGGTATAATTTAAACTTAAAGATGCATTATAACGCGAGCTTTCTGCTCCGTTTAACACTGCGTCAGGTCTACCGTCTGAATATTCAGACTCATTATTATCTAAATTATAAGTTGCACCAGCATTACCGGTTAGTGTAGGTAAATATCCAGAGTTTAAAACGCTAGTATTGTTTTCGGCAATTTGTACTGCATTTTTAGCTATTTTAATTCCGTAGTTATTTTCTAGAGCTAATTTTACCGCTTGCTCTTGACTTAAAAGATCTTGTGCTTTTAAGCTTGAAACACAACATAAAATTGTTACTACTATAAGTTTAAATTTAATGTTCATTTTCTTCTTTTTGTTCTTTAATAGCGCGTTCTACTTCTTCTTTAGTTATTTGGCTACCGGTAATTAACCACTTTGTGTTTTTCTTAAAACTATTACTAAACGATAAAAATAAAGGTAATACCAGTAAGGTTAAGATTGTCGCATAAGCAATACCAAATGATATTGAAATAGCCATAGGTTTTAAAAACTGAGCTTGTCTACTTTTTTCTAAAAGTAGTGGTGCTAAACCTGCTACTGTTGTTAATGAGGTAAGGAATATGGCTCTAAAACGAGATTTTCCTGCTTCAGATAAAGCCAGATCAAATGTCATTCCTTCTTTTAAATTATTATTAAATCTACCTATTAACACTAATCCATCATTAACCATAATACCTATTAAAGCAATAATTCCTAATAGTGACAAAATATTTACCGGAAATCCTAATAACCAGTGTCCCCAAGCAATTGCTGTTAAACTAAAAGGAATTAACAACATTAATAATAACGGTTGAGAGTAACTTCTAAAAGTAAATGCAATAGTGATATAAATTAGTAATAAAATAATACCTCCTGCTAATTGTAATGACCCTATTAGTTTTCCAGCTTCACGATTTTGACCTTCGAATGATGCTGTAATTGTTGGGTATTTAGATTGTAATTGCGGAATAAAGCTAGTACGGATATCCTCTGTAATATCTGTCGCACTTGTGCTTGGGTCTTTTAAATCTGCAAATACTTGGATTTCTCTTTGACCTTCTAAGTGATTGATAGCAACTTCCCCTCTAACAATGCTATAGCTTGCTATATCTTTTAAAGTTACGCGGTTTCCTGTTGGTGTGATGATACGCATATCATCTAAGTCGTTAATAGAGTTTCTGTTTTCTCTATCGTATCGTACCCAAACTCTGATTTCGTCTTGTCCTCGCTGAAAACGTTGTGCTTGCGCACCAAAAAAACCGGCTCTAACTTGACTCATTACTGTTCTTAAATCTAAGCCCAATAAATAAGCACTTTCTTTTAGCTCTAATCTAATTTCTTTAATTCCGACAGGATCGTTATCTGCAATATCTTTAAGCAATGGGTTAGATTCTAAATAACTTTTAAGCTCTTTTTTAGAGGCTTTTAATTCGTCAATATTATTACTTAATAAAGAAACCGATACTGGACTACCACCAAAATTACCACCTGAACCATAAATTAACCGCTCTGTTCCTATTACTGGACCAACTAACTCTTGCAATCTATTAGTTACTAAAAAAGCTTGTATAGCGTCCGGACGTTCTTCTCCTGGTAATAAGTTTATTCTTAATGTTGCACTAGAGCTGCTATTAATGTTAATTATTGTGTTTTCAAATAATTGTTTTCCTGTACCTTTTAAATATTTTTCGGTAAGCTCTTTATTAACAATAAAAGATTTTTCTTCTATCATGGATATAATAGAGTCTGTTATTTTAACATTTGTCCCTGCAGGCATGACCAGCTCTATATTAGCTGCATCACTTGCTATTCTTGGAAAAAAAGCTGTGTTGATTATTCCTCCTCTTAAAGATCCAAATGTTAAAACAAATAATGCTACAAAAAATCCGAAGGAAAATAATTTATATTTAAGTACAAAGTCTAGTGTTGGAGCATAAACAGTATCCCTTAAAAACTTCATAAATTTATCTCCTGCTCTATTTACACCTCGCATAAGATGAAAAAAGCGTTTAAGTTTTGAAGGATTTTCTTCTTGTTTTTGTGGTCTTAACGCTTTAGAGTGCGCTAAATGGGCAGGCAATATTATAAGTGCTTCAATTAAAGAAACTAAAAGTGTTAAAATTACAATTACAGAAACTTCACCAAAAAACTCACCTATTCTACTATCTAAAAAGAAAAATAATGAGAAGGCTAAAATTGTTGTAATAATAGCAGAAACAACAGGAGGTATTACTTCCATCGTTCCATCTATGGCTGCCTGTTTTGGTGTTTTTCCTTTTTCGTAATGTTGGTAAATATTTTCTGCAATAACAATACCATCATCTACTAGAATACCAATTACAATAATCATCCCGAAAAGAGATAAAACATTTATAGTGACATCAAACTGTCCTGCAAAAATAAACATCCCTAAAAAAGAAATTGGTAAACCAAAAGCCACCCAGAACGCTAATCTTGTGTTTAAAAACAGAGATAAAAAAAGTAGTACTAATAAAATCCCTGCAGCTGCATTTTCTAACAATAACTGTGTACGCTGATTAAGTGTAATAGAAAGATCACGCACCACATCTAGTCTAACATTAGTGTTTTTTTGATTGTAAGTTTCTATGTATGCTTTTACATTATCTGCAGAAGTAATTAAGTCTTCATTATTAGTACTTGTAATACTAATATCTAAAGATAAATCTTGATTAAAATAAGTTGCATTTGGTGTTTCAGAAAAACGATCCTTTACTGTTGCGACGTCTTTTAATCTAACTACTTTACCATCCGTGGATGCTTTTATAATAATATTAGATAAGTCATCTGCATAATACTCTCTGTTATTAGCCCTAATTAGATACTCTTCTGCATTTGTTTTAATGTTTCCTCCAGTAACTAATATGTTTGATGTGTTTACAGCATTAGCAACATCGTTAAAAGTCAAATTATAAGCTAATAAATCTACTTCGTCAATAGCAATTTCTATCTCTTCTTCTGGATAACCAGAAATTTGTATTTGCGAAATACCTTCAATTGCACGTAAATCGTTTTCAACTTGTCTTCCTAATTGTTTTAATGTTGCTAACGGAATGTTTTTTCCGCTTAAAGCGAAAGAAATAGTTTCTCGTACAACTTCTCTTTTAGAAACCACTAGAGGTTCCATTCCTGTTGGAAAACTGGGCACCCTATCTACTGCATTTTTAACTTCAAGCAGCATAAAATCTAGGTTTTCACCTTTTTCGATCTCTACTGTAATTGTACCACTATTTTCTCTAGAAACAGAAGTCACACGGTCTATCCCTTTTAAACCTTTTAAATTATCTTCTATTTGAAGCACGATACCTTCCTCTATTTCTTGCGGAGATGCTCCAGGGTAAACAACGCTTACATTGATTATTTTAGATTCTGTTAGAGGAAAAAAGGAAGATTTAAGTGATCTAACCCCAACTATACCCAATAAAAAAAATGCAATGATAACGACATTAACCGCTACATGATACTTAATAAAATAACTAATTATCTTTCTCATTAGTTACTGGTTTTAGCCTCAATCGCCTCTTCAACATAAGGCTTAATAAGTAAACCTGCATAAGCGCCCGGTACTGCACGTTTTAAAATAATAGTACCATTTGGCACATCTTTTATAACCACTTTAGTATCAGAAAAATGTACTGCTTTTACTGGTAAAACATCTAGTAAACTGTCTTTAACTACATAAATCTCTTGATTATCAGTTAACAAGTTTCTATCAATCTCTATAGCATTATCAATGCTTTTTGCGTTTAAGTTAGCCTCTAAAAACATTCCTTCTTTAAGGTTATCATCTTTAACTTCAATAAATGCAGTTATAGTTTGTGTTGCTGCATCAATGCTTCCGTTAACTCTAGATATCACACCATTGTAAGTTTCGGTTTTATCTAAATTAGTTAAGCTAACGGTTTCTCCTGCTTTTAAAATATCGGCAAAGCTTTCGCTAATTGCTACTTCCATTTCATAAATCGAAGGATTTATAAACTCTCCTAATTTTTGTCCATTTCTAATTAAAGAACCTTCTGTAACTAAAGCTTGGGTTAAAATCCCTGAAAAAGGTGCAGATATATTGTATTTTGATAAGCGTTGCTCTAAGTTTTTTACATTATAATAGTTTGTAACAATACCACGACCTGTAATAAAATAGTTTTCTTTATCCGAAGTCATTTCTGGCAACTTTGGAGTTGTTTTATTTAAATCGAAACCACTTAAATAGGTTTGCCACTTTTGAAATACATCTGGAAAATCTAAACGTAAATCTGGCATTATTGCAGCTATAGAATTATATAAGTTGCTTTTTGCAGATTGCACACTTGCATAATACTCTGCTGCGTCAACACGGATTAAAGTTTGACCTTTACGGTAGGATTGACCTGGTTTAAACAAATAACTTCCGTTACGAAACACACCTTGCACCTCTGAATACAACTCGACACGCTGCTTAGCTTTTAGACTGCCATTAGCAGGAATAATAATTGGAATTGTACTGTTTTGAACAGTATCAATAAACACCGTTTTTACAACTTTGGCTGCAATAGGTTTGGGTTTGTTTTTGTCGGCAATTAATTTTTTAGCAAACAAAAAAGAGGCAACAATAAATAATATACCTATAAGAGAGGCTATAATTTTACGCATAAAATTGGTTTTGTAGTATGACTACAAAATTAGCCTATTGTTAATTTGTCAAACGTTAAATAAAACTTAAAATACCTTTTAGAATTGCTCTAATTGAAGCGTAATATCTTCCCAATCTTGCATTAATTTTGTTAATTGCTCTTTTTTAGCTTGGTAGTTTTCGAAAAAATTAGGTTTAGAAACCGTCTCATCATAGTTAACCGCCATTGCAACATCTATCTCTTTAATTTCTTTTTCTAACTGACTTATCTTAGACTCGCAGTTACTTAATTTATTATTTAAAGACTTCTGTTTTTTCTGATCTTCGTAGGTTTGTTTAGGTGTTTCTTTAGGTTGATTTTTTATAACTGTACGTTTTTCTACTTCACGTAAATTTTCAACATTACGCTGTTCTAAATAATAATCTACATCCCCTAGATATTTTTTAATATTTCCGTCTTTAAACTCGAAAACAGTATCTGTTAACCCTTTTAAAAAGTCCCTATCGTGAGAAACTAAAATTAATGTCCCTTCAAAACGTTGTAGTGCGTCTTTTAATACATTTTTAGATTTAATGTCTAAGTGGTTTGTAGGCTCATCCATTATTAGGACATTAAATGGTTGAAGCATTAATTTTGCTAATGCCAATCGGTTACGCTCTCCTCCAGATAATACTCTAACATATTTTTCTGCCTCTTCACCTCTAAATAAAAATGATCCTAAAATATCACGGACTTTGCTTCTATTAGTTTCGTTAGCTGCATCAATCATTGTATCTAAAACAGTTTTACTACCATCTAAATATTCTGCTTGATTTTGAGCAAAGTAGCCTATTTGTACATTGTGTCCTAATTTAAGATTTCCGTCATGCTTTAAGTCTCCAACTAATATTTTAGCTAAAGTTGATTTTCCTTGACCGTTTTGACCAACAAAAGCAGTTTTAACATCACGCTCTATTAATAAATCAACACCTGACAGGACTTGGTTATCTCCATAATTTTTTGAAACATTATTAGCTTCTATAACCACTTTACCTGGTGTAATGGATACCGGAAAATTTAAAGTCATTACACTATTATCATCTTCATCAACTTCTATACGGTCAATCTTATCTAATTTTTTCATTAAAGACTGCGCCATAGTTGCTTTACTAGCTTTGGCTCTAAACTTCTCGATTAACTTTTCAGTTTGCTCAATTTGTTTTTGTTGATTTTTTTGAGAGGCTAATTGCTGTACTCTAATTTCTTCTCTTAAAACTAAATATTGCGTGTATGGTTTTGGATAGTCGTAAATACGTCCCAAAGAGATCTCGATTGTACGGTTTGTTACATTATCCAAAAACATTTTATCATGCGATACAATTGCAACTGCACCTGGATAATTTTTTAAGAATCCTTCTAACCAGATAATAGATTCTATATCCAAGTGGTTTGTTGGCTCATCAAGAAGTAACACATCATTATTTTGTAATAATAATTTTGCTAACTCTATACGCATACGCCAACCTCCAGAAAAAGTATCTGTCAGCTTATTAAAATCTTCACGCTTAAAACCTAAACCTTGTAATATTTTTTCAGTTTCTCCTTGATAATTATAACCGCCCAATATTTCATATTGATGCTGAATATCGCTAAGCTCTACCATAAAATCATGATATGCTTCACTTTCATAATCAGTACGCTCTGCTAATTGTGTGTTAATATGTTCTATTTTTGCTTCTATTTCTTTAATTTCAGTAAAGGCCTGATAAGATTCTTCCAAAACCGTTCTTCCTAAAACAAAATCTATATCTTGTTTTAAAAATCCAATTTTAAGGGTTTTATCTGCTGCTATTTGCCCAGAATCTGGTTCTAACTCTTTCGACAAAATTTTAAGCATCGTCGATTTTCCTGCACCATTCTTACCAATAAGACCGACTCTATCCCCATTTCCTAATTTGAATGTGATATCTTCAAAAAGATATTCTCCTTGAAATGAAATAGATAAATTATGAATATTTAGCATTGAATTGTGACTTATGTTACGTTTGTTGAAAGAATAAAACTTAATTTTGTAATTGAAGTTTTAAAGCTTCAATCTCATTTTTTTTTGAATTGCAAAAGTACACAATTATTATGTTTAAAAAAGGCTCAAAACTATACTCAATTTTTACAGGTGTTTGCCCTAAGTGTCATGAAGAATCTATGTACACTAATCCAAACCCATATATACTAAATAATCTTTTTAGTATGAATGAAAAATGTAGTCATTGTAATACAAAATACAAGATAGAGCCCTCTTTTTTTTACGGCTCAATGTATGTTAGTTATGGTGTTGGTGTCGCATTTGCTGTTGCTGCCTTTATAGTTAGCTATTTGTTTTTAAATAGCACGTTAACCGAAGCTTTTATTGCAATTGTAATAACATTAATTGTTTTTTACCCTGTAATTGCGCGGTTATCTAGAAATATATGGATTAACCTTTTTATGAGTTATGATAAAAATTTAGCTTCAAAAAAATAATCAACACTTTAAACCTTAATAAAACCTACTGCAATCAATTTCTTTATCAAGAGGATATCCACTTTCGATAAAATTAAAAAGTTGATTAGCAACATAGGGTGCAATCATAACTCCTCTAGAACCTAAACCATTAAACAAGTACACATTTTGTTGTGTCTGATGCCTGCCAACTAATGGCTTTCTATCTTTTACTGTTGGTCTTATACCTGCGACTTGTGTTATTACTTCAAAATCACAATTTACAAAGCTTTTAAGCTTGTCTAACAGCATTTGTCTTGCTTCTTGTGTAATTGTATTGGTTTTATCCTTTTGTTCATACGTAGAGCCTACTCTGTACATATCGTTTCCTAAAGGAATTACAAATACACTAGACTTTAATACATAATCCAATTTTAAATCTGGAGCATGAATGGTTAATAGTTGCCCTTTAGTGCCTCCTAAAGGTAATTGGTTAAAAAATGGATTTTGTTTAATTCCAAAACCTTCAGCAAAAACAATTTGATTAGCGTTAATATGTTTGTAGTTAATCTGATCTTGTTGAAAGTTTAAAGCAGAGTAGTTAAACGCTTCATTAATTAGCCAATCATTTTTAATTAGATAATTTTTATAACTTTTTACAAGCAACTTAGTATCAAGTCTACCCGTACTAAAGACTTCTCCTAATTTAAAAGGTGCATCAATTTTAGAATTATTGTTTTCAATAAGCTCTGTGTTAATAAAAGGCTTTAACCCTTCTTTGTCAGATGCCTCAAACCAATTATTTTGTTCTTCTAAAGAAGTAAAACGTCTTTTAACAGGGATTTTAAAATCTAAATTAACTCCCAAGTTATTTGCAATATTATTATAAGTAGGCAATGCAATTGCTAATTGCTCTTCACTTTTCCAAACAGGTGTAAAACGTTTTAATGTAACAGGATTATATAATCCGCCTGCAACAATTGATGATTGTTGAGAATTATCATCAAATACTATAAATGACTTATTATGCGCTTTAAGTTTTTCACAAAAAGAAATACCAGCAAGTCCACATCCTACAATTATATAATCTACTTTCATTATGCAAAAATAGGATAAGTATATGAATATATTAGGAAGTACTAATAACAAAAAAAACGCTCACTTTACAGTGAGCGTTTTTAAAATATGTATTAAAAAATCTTTTAGTAAGACCACATGTCTAACTCGAAGTTTCTAATTTTTTCTTTAATTCTTTCAGATTCTAATAATTGCATTAATGCATTTTCAGCAATATACTCTTCAACCTTACGGTCACCAAATACATTTTCTTCTTTAAAAATGATACCATTAAAACGTCTAGCGTTTAAAATATGGTCAAAAGTAAATGGCATTGCACTGTTTTTAGCATTAAACGCTTTAGCTTCATGTAAGATATCTCTTGCATCTGGATAAAAAATCCAGAATAAAGGAATAGGCTCTTTATTAGCTTCATCATTAGAGTTAACGTAGTTAACATCTGGTGCAGCTGGAGCTAAACCTAAAAGTCTATATTTTAATTCGCCTTGACGCTTATCAAAATACCACATTCCTTTAATTAGGTATGCTGAAACATCATAAGAAGAAATAGTAGTTGTAGTAATATACTCTGGATCTACATAACCATCAGCATTTAGCTGATCATATCCAATATCCATAGTATCTACAGCTGTTCTAATTTGTGCTAATTCTTTTTTAGTACGTTTTCCGGTAAAGTAAGAATCGTTATAAACGTTTTCTATTGCACCTTCATCAATTGCTTTAGTTAACACATCAAATAATGAACGTCTGTCACTTCCAATATTGTTAGTATCCACAGGATAGTATAATGGAAAATTTACACGCTCGTCTAAAACAACTTTTTCCCAAGTCATCTTAGCAAACATAACATCTCTATCATCAACATAACCGTACTCTAGAGGCTTATCGTTATCTAATGCTTTTTGTTCATCTGTTCTAAAACCAATCTCTTTTGGAGATTTAGCATTAAGAATATTAGATTGCGCATTGATTTGTGCTATAAACGCTACACTAAATACGACTGCTAATAAAGATTTGTAATTCATCTGAAAATTGTTTTTTAATATTTATTAATCAAATAGTTTGATTAGTTTGATAACTCAATAGCTATTGGGCTTGCTGGCTTAATTCTAACACCTGTATTAGATTTAGACTTAATATCAAATATTTGAACTGCATCACCTCTTCTAGCTTTTCTTAATGCTGCTTTAGCTTGACCGTTAAGTTTACTTCCGTTAACATTAACTGTAGCTTGACCAGGCACTTTAAATTTAAATGATGTTACTGTTAAAGGTAAATCAAAGTCAAAATCTTCTAATACTGCTTTAATTGTTCCAATCTCAACATTATTTCTTGGTAAACCTCCTTCAGACTTTCCAGCAATTGTACCAGAAGGCTTAGGAATATCTTTAATTCTAAACTTAGCATTATCAGACACTTTAGATCCATCAGGTAAAGTACCAGTAACATTAATAGTTACTTCTTTTCCTGATCCAGGAGTCATAATGTATTTACCACCGCCTTTAGAAGATAATCCTGCTGCAGAAGCATTTACTTTATTATCAGGTACACCTGCAAATGAAATAGTCATTGGGTTAGATACCCCTCTATAAACTACATTCATTTTATCTGCAGAAATAGTTGCAGCATTAGGTTTAGGAATTACAGCATAAGAACTTTCAACTGGAATTGTAATAAGTGAATCTCCTTCTTTAAATTGGAACTCTCCACTAATTTTTTGTTCTCCAACTCTACCAGCAGGAAACTTTAACATAGTTTCACCAGCTTGCATAGCATCTTCATCTAATTCTTGACCATTAATAATTACCTTAAATGGTTTTAATGTAGCATCTTTCTTTCCTAAAATAATTCTTCCTGTAAATTGCTCTCCGTTGAAAAAAGCTGTTTTATCCGGAACAACAATAGCATCAAAATTTGTTAAAGATGCTTCTACTTTTAACTTTCCAGCTAACATAGAAGATAACATCTCTGCTTCAGTTGTTTTAATATCAGATTGTAATTGAGTCATTTTAGTTAATGAAGCAACTAATGGGTATCCTTTAAAGTTATAATCTAACCACTCTAGTTTTTTACCTTCATTGTTTGTTACTTTATCTGTAGCAAATTTCTTTTCTACATCTGCAACAATATCTTTAAGATCAGGGTTATTAGCAAGTTCTGCTTTTACACCATTTCTATAAGTAGCAATTTGATCTAAAAATTCTTGACCATTTTTAGTGATTTTATCTCCACTAAAGAAGTATTGATCTAACCAATCTGTACCATCCATAGACTGGTAGTTAGTTGGATCATCTACCGTAGCAGTCATCTTACCTTTTAAATCTTCTAAGTAGTTACTTAAAGTGCTACCTAAATTAGTAATATTATCAGCTTCTGCCTTTAATGGTGCGTATTTTGCTGGTTGCTCAGACACCTTATCTGCTAAACCTTGCATAAACTGTGCATTACGTACATCTGCTGA
This sequence comes from uncultured Olleya sp., assembly GCA_947503885.1. Lineage (GTDB taxonomy): Bacteria > Bacteroidota > Bacteroidia > Flavobacteriales > Flavobacteriaceae > Olleya. The sequence continues at coordinate 194,322 of CANNFD010000005.1, forward strand.
TTGGTTATTGTCTATTAACTTTGCATTCATTAATCCGAATGCTGATAATACTTCTTTAGACATATTCATTGCGATCATCGCGATGAATACTAAGTACATCAAGTTAATCATTTTTTGTCTTGCGGACTGTTTTCCTCCTGCCATTTCTAATTAGTTTTTGAATTGTTAATATTAGTTGATATTAATCACTAATTAGTTTTTGTTCATTGCAGATAACATACCTCCATATACTCCGTTTAAAGAAGATAAGTTAGATGCTAAAGATTGCATTTGCTCTTTTAATTTAGTTGCATTTTCTACTGCTTCTTCATTAATTGATGCTTGACGACTAGCGCTATCCATTTGTACTTTGTAAAGACTATTTAAAGACTCCATTTGTGCAGCAGCTAATGACATTTCTTCACCATATTTTTTAGTAGCAGCGATAGAATCTACAGTTGGTGAGATTCCTTTTGCAGCTCCTTCAAAGTTTTTAATGCTTGTACCTAAGCTTGCCATTAATTCTGCATCAATTTTAGCTTCTTTTAATAAGCTGTCTAATTTTTTAGATAATAAACCTTCTGCATCTTTAGGATCTTCTTTCTTTGCACCTTTTTTGTTTGATGCTTGACCTCCTGCTAATTCTGGATAAACAAGTGACCAATCTAAATCACCACCTTGCTTTTCAAAAGCAGATAATGTAAATACGATAGCTTCAACAATCATACCTATTGTTAAAATAAGTGATCCATAAGGCCAGTGTTGGATTTTAAATAAAGCTCCAATAATTACAATTGCTGCTCCAATTCCATAAACCATATTCATTGTTGAAAGTTTCTTTTGTGCCATAATTTCTAAGTTTTAGTTGTTAAGTTTTAGTTTAGTTTAATTACTTATGTTGGTTAATATTTATTAATTATTGTCTTGCATTAGCTGTTATGTCTGTTCCCATATAATCTTGAACAGTTCTGAAACCGATATAACTTCTTGCAGAATCTGCATACTCATAATCTCTTGAACTTACTTGTAAGTAGTAAGCAACGTCCTTCCATGATCCACCACGAACAACTTTACGTTTGTTTCTAGGGTCATTAACACTTGGATTAATTGTCGAAGCATATTCATATGAAGCTGGATCGTAAGATGAGTCTACCCATTCTGAAACATTTCCAGCCATGTTATACAAGTTAAAATCATTCGGCTCGTAAGCATCAGCTTCTACAGTATATAAAGATTGATCTGCAGCATAATCACCACGTAATGGCTTAAAGTTTGCCATAAAACAACCTCTGTCGTTTTTAGCATAAGGTCCTCCCCATGGAAAAGTAGCAGCTTGCAACCCACCTCTTGCAGCGTATTCCCATTGTGCTTCCGATGGTAATCTGTAACGTGCTACATTGTGTAGCTTTCTAGCTCTTCTTGCGTCATTATGATATTTTGTTCTCCACTCACAAAATGCTTTAGCTTGTTGCCAAGAGACACCTACTACAGGATAGTCACTGTAAGCATCATGCCAAAAATAGTCATTGTGCATAGGCTCGTTATAAGAGTAAGCAAAGTCTCTAATCCAAGATGTAGTATCTGGATAAATTTCTACTTCTTCTCTAACAATTACGTCTTTACGACGTAAGTTTTTGTTTTTTGCTGCTTTAGCTATGTCCATATACGTGTATTGGAACTTAAATTTAGTTACGTCCCAAGTACGTTGTCCGTTATAAGATTCTTCTAAAGGTAAATACATAGTATCCATAACCTCTACATAATACTCGTCTGGATACTCTGAAGTATCGAATATTAAATCAACATCATAATTAAGCTTTCTACCTTCATAACCTGTTTCTCCTAAACCGCTATAGTTATCAATCATGTATTGCTCATATGGCGTCAAATCACCTTCTTCTGCATCTTTAAATGCAAATTGGCCAATCCCCTCGTCAGATCCAGTCATTCCAACCTCATCAGCTAAAATTGCTAATTTAGTACGGATTGTAGAATCTCTTACCCATTCTACGAATTGACGGTACTCACTATTTGTGATTTCCGTTTCATCCATATAGAAAGATGCAACAGTTACTGTTTTAGCAGGTGCGTCTTGGATTCCAGCTAAATCATCATCTGCTTTACCCATAATAAAAGCTCCACCAGGAACTAATGTCATACCGTAAGGTTTTTCTGGGTGCCATTTTTTTCCTTTGGCACCTACAAGCTGACCTTTATCTTTTGATCCACAACTTACTAATAGTGCGAAAACCGCTGTTAATAATACAAACTTCTTCATATTCATTGAAAACTCGAGGTTAATTTAAAACTCTTAATTTTTTTAAGAGCGTAAACATATTTATATATTTCTTAAAAAACAACTTTTTTTACAAAAAAAAATACATTTCATCGTAAAAATTTAACATTTAAACGATATAAAATGTCGTTTATCTGTTCATCTATTTCGTTTATACGCTATTTTTATGATAAGCCTTATACCATCTCTCTGGTATTTTATCATTGCAAGCATCTAGATAGTCTTGATGCGTGCATGGTAATAACGTATGTTTTTTTAATTTATTATTAACATTTGCTAAAAATGGTATTTCTATCCACCAGCGTCCAGTTTTTATACTCTTATAGAAAATTAATTCATGAGATTCTGCTAAAGTAATGAATTTTTGATGATTCTCACCATTAGAAAAGTCATCATCTTGAACTCTACAGTTAACTCCTTCTATAAAATACCATATCATTTGTGAAATTAACATTGATGTAATATCATCATATTGAGATGGTTTATACTCATAAATACCAAATGAAGATACTTTATTGCTAATACCTGCATATCTTGCTACTGTACAAATTTCTTTTCCGTCCAACCCGTTAGGTGACACCTTTTGTTTTAGACCAACCTCTGAAGCTTTTAATGCTCCTAAGTCAACACTTACAATGTTTGCATCCCTCATTACAGGTTCTACCAAAGTAAGGTCATTAGATATTTCTCCTAGTCGATATGGCTCAAAATATAATCGTTCCATTAGATCAATTTCTTCCTGACTATTAAAATAAGTTTGATAACCAATAATTGCGTAATTAAACAAATTGTACGGTTCGTCTAAAATTATTTTACCTACAAAGCTTGTGTTTTTAATAGGCTTAGAAGAATCTCCTAAATCAAAAGATTTATCAACGTTGACAATATTTACCATTGGCATCAAATTGTCATAAGCCCTATAATTAGCATAAGACAAATCCTGACTACCTCCTATTATTACTGGGATAATCTTATTTTTAATTAAAGTAGTAAGGGTTTCTTTTAATGCAAAATAGGTATCTTCAACACGTTCTCCTTTTTCAATATCGCCAATATCTGCAATCGACGTACTCCAACTTCCGGGGTATAAAGTGTACAAAGATTTTCTAATTTCATTTAAATTAAAATCTTCACCTATATAATTAACATCGTTTCTGTTTTCTAGAACTCCAAGAATAACGATTTTAACATCGCTTAGGTCTGGAAGCCCATTTTGTGCAGAGTGAATCTTAATTTTTTGACCTAGACTTAATGGCGATAATAATTGATTATGCGCTAAAACAGCATCTGAAACTGGGGTAAGAAAATTAAAATTCATTTATAATACTATTTCTTTTTTGCTGTAGTTTTTTTCTTAGCAGCTGTTTTTTTAGTTGCTGTTTTCTTTTTGGCAGGTGCTTTCTTTTTAGCTGCAGCCTTTTTCTTAGGCGCTTTCTTCTCTATCATATCCTTAACTTCTTCTAAAGTTAAAGCTGCTGCATCTACAGTTTTAGGTAATTCTATCTTTATTTTACCTTTTAGAATATTATGTCTTCCCCAACGTGCTTTTTCTACACGTATACCTTCTTCTTCCCAATTATGGACAACTTTATCTATTTCTTTCTGAATTTTAGCATCAATCAATTCTTCTAAATCAGCATTTGATAAATTATCCCAATCGTATTTTTTATTAACGTTAATAAACAAACCATTCCATTTAATGAATGGTCCAAAACGTCCTTTACCTTTTGTTACTCCTTCTCCTTTATAGGTGTAAATAGGTGCATCTGCTATTTCTTTTTCTTTAATCAACTCAATTGCGTCTTCAATCTCAATATTTAATGGATCTTGACCTGGCGCTAAAGAGACAAACTTTTTACCATATTTAACATAAGGTCCAAAACGTCCGTTATTAACTTCTACGGTTTCGTCCTCATATTTACCTAAAGTTCTAGGTAATTTAAATAAATCCATTGCCTCTTCATAGGTAATACTTCCTAGTTGTTGGTCTGGACTTAAACTTGCAAATGTTGGTTTTTCTTCGTCATCAACAGTTCCCATTTGTACCATTGGTCCAAATTTACCTAGACGTACACTAACTTGTTTTCCTGTTTTTGGGTCTTTACCTAATATACGCTCTCCTGACTCTCTGTCTGCATTTTCCTGAACATCAACGACTACTGGATGAAACTTTTTATAAAAAGCTTTCATCATCTTTTTCCAATCTTCTTTACCTTCTGCAATATCATCAAATTGACTTTCAACCTTTGCTGTAAAGTTATAATCCAGAATACTTTCAAAATGATTTACCAAAAAGTCTGTTACAATCATACCAATATCAGTTGGTACTAACTTACCTTTATCAGACCCTACTTTTTCTGAAAGCGTATTGTCTTTTACATTACCTTCTTCTAATACTAATTGTGTATATTCTCTTTCTACACCTTCAATAGTCCCTTTTTCTACATAGTTTCTGTTTTGAATAGTAGAAATTGTTGGGGCATAAGTTGACGGACGCCCAATACCTAACTCTTCTAACTTCTTAACTAAAGAAGCTTCAGTATATCTATATGGTGCACGACTATAACGTTCGGTTGCTGTTATATACTTATTAAGTAACGTTTCGTTTTTCTTCATTGCAGGAAGCATTCCTTCTTGCTCTAAATCTTCATCATCTGTACCTTCTAAATAAACTTTTAAAAAGCCATCAAATTTTATCACCTCTCCATTAGCTGTAAAGGTTTGATTGTGTGTATTTGCTTCTATTTTAACATTAGTACGCTCTAATTGTGCGTCACTCATTTGAGATGCAATTGCACGCTTCCAAATTAAATCATACAAACGTGCTTGGTCGTAATCTATATCTACACTATGTGTTTTAAAATCTGTAGGTCTAATCGCTTCGTGAGCTTCTTGAGCCCCTTTAGATTTTCCTTTAAAATTACGCTCCTTACTATATTCTTTACCGTAGGCATCAATAATTTCTTTTTCTGCTCCTTTTCTAGCTTCATCAGATAAATTAACACTATCTGTTCTCATGTAAGTAATCAAACCGGCTTCGTATAAACGTTGTGCCATGGTCATTGTTTTACTAACAGAGAAATATAACTTACGTGACGCTTCTTGTTGCAAGGTTGAAGTAGTAAATGGTGCTGCTGGAGATTTTTTAGCTGGTTTTTTAGTTAAATCTGCTACTTTAAAATCTGCGCTTGCATTGCTTTCTAAAAAGTCAAATGCTTCTTTTTTAGTTGAAAATGTCTTTGGAAGCTTCGCCTTAAAGGACTGTCCAGCTTCGTTTGAAAATTCTGCATCAATCCTATAAGATGCTTCTGGTTTAAAATTTTGTATTTCGCGTTCACGCTCTACAATTAATCTAACCGAAACAGATTGCACACGACCTGCAGACAACCCTCCTTTAACTTTTCTCCATAAAACAGGAGACAACTCGTACCCTACTATTCTATCTAATACACGACGTGCTTGTTGTGCATCCACCAAATCGTAATCTATTTGTCTTGGGTTTTCAACTGCTTTTTGAATTGCAGATTTAGTAATCTCATGAAAAACGATACGTTTAGTTTTGTCTTTATCTAAATTTAAAGATTCTGCTAAGTGCCAGGCTATAGCCTCACCCTCTCTATCTTCATCACTTGCTAACCAAACCATTTCGGCTTTTTTAGCTAAATCCTTTAATTTTTTAACGACTGCCTTTTTATCTGAAGACACCTCGTATTTTGGATCAAAATCTCCTTCAACATCTACTCCCAATTCCTTAGATGGTAAGTCAGCAATATGCCCAAAACTGGATTCGACTTTAAAGTCTTTACCTAAAAATTTTTCAATTGTTTTTGCTTTTGCTGGTGACTCTACTATTACTAAATTCTTCGCCATTCTTCGATTTTTGTGAGTGCAAAGGTATATCAAAAAAAATTTATCATCCTAATTTTATAAGTTTTAGCTAAAATTTAAGGTCTGTCATATTGTCATAAATTTAAAATAACCCTATCTTTGCGTGCTGACTGGATAGTAGTGATTTCAATATATTATGGATAAAACAATAGACGAAAATAAACAAGGTGAAACTTTAGTGATTTCTGAAAAAAAAGAAAACACAAAAAAACTTTTTATTGAAAGTTATGGCTGCGCCATGAACTTTAGTGACAGCGAAATTGTAGCGTCAATACTTCAAAACGAAGGGTTTAACACAACTCAAAAACTTGAAGATGCCGACTTAGTTTTAGTAAACACCTGCTCTATCCGTGATAAGGCTGAGCAAACTGTACGCAAACGTTTACAAAAGTATAATGCTGTTAAAAGAGATATCAACCCTAAAATGAAAGTTGGCGTTTTAGGCTGTATGGCTGAGCGTTTAAAAAGTAAATTTTTAGAAGAAGAAAAAATTGTAGACCTAGTAGTTGGTCCTGACGCGTATAAGGATTTACCAAATCTAATTGCAGAAGTTGACGAAGGTCGTGATGCTATTAACGTTATTTTATCTAAAGAAGAAACTTACGGGGACATTAGCCCTGTCCGTTTAAACACTAATGGAGTTACTGCTTATGTATCTATAACAAGAGGTTGTGATAATATGTGTACATTTTGTGTGGTCCCTTTTACAAGAGGTAGAGAACGCAGTCGTGATCCACAAAGTATTATAGAAGAAGTTAATGACCTTTGGAACAGAGGTTATAAAGAAATTACCCTTTTAGGACAAAACGTAGACAGCTACCTTTGGTATGGTGGCGGTTTGAAAAAGGATTTTGATAAAGCATCAGATATTGAAAAGGCTACAGCTGTTGATTTTGCTAAATTATTAGAGTTATGCGCAAAAGCACAGCCTGTAATGCGTATTCGTTTTAGCACATCAAACCCACAAGACATGCATCTTGAGGTGATAAAAACTATGGCTAAATATGATAACATTTGTAATCACATCCATTTACCTGTACAAAGTGGTAGTAACAAAATATTAAAAGCGATGAATCGTTTACATACTCGTGAAGAGTATTTTACACTTATCGATAATATAAAAAAAATAATACCTGGTTGTGCGATTAGTCAAGATATGATTGCTGGTTTTCCAACCGAAACTGAACAAGACCATCAAGACACATTAAGTTTAATGGAGTATGTAAAATATAATTTTGGTTATATGTTTACTTATTCTGAACGTCCTGGTACTTTAGCAGAACGCAAGTTTGAAGACGATGTTCCGGAAGAAACTAAAAGCAGAAGATTAAGCGAAATTATTGCGCTACAACTTAAACATAGTGAGTTTAGAACTAAACAATTTTTAAACACTACTGTTGAAGTCTTGATAGAAAGAGAATCTAAAAAATCTAACCAAGAATGGTCTGGGCGTACCCAACACAACATTGTTGTAGTATTTCCAAAAGGAAATCATAAAGTAGGAGATTTAGTAAATGTTAAAATAACAGACTGTACTAAAGCAACACTTATTGGTGAAGCGATTTAGAAAAAAAAAGATTTACAAATAAATGCTTTAAAGCAAAACAAAAAAAACATGAAAAAAATAGTAGTTTTATTAGTATCCTTAGGTTTATTCTCTGCATGTCAAAATGAACCTTTAGAAGGTTTTACATTTGACCCAGAAACCGGCACAGATAATGGAACAGATCCAGGTACTGAAAACAGTGACTTACAATTATCAAACTACACATTTGATGTAGATACTGAAGTTCCGTTTTTAGGCCCATTAACCATTAACACAGATTTTACGTTTAACACCAATAATAAAGTATCAAACTTAGATGTAGAGACTGTTGCTTTTGGATTTCCTGTTGTTGCAAGCGGTACGTTAACTAGAGATGCTAGTGGTAAAATAACAACTGTAAAAAACTTTGAAGGCGCTACACAGATCAACCAAACAGATATTAGCTACACTTCGGATAATAACATTTCTCAAATTTCATTTGATGACTTCCAAGACGACACAGAAGATTACACTTATAGTTTTACATCAACTGGTAACACTATAACTAAAACTGAAGTAGGCAACCCAATAGAAACGCTATACACAACAGATGCATCAGGTAGATTAATTGAAAAGTCTTCTTACGAAAACGGTATTAGTATACAACAAGAGTTTTTAACTTACGATGCTAACGGTAATTGTATATCTGTAATTTCCTCTGGAGAAAATGACAACAATACAACCTATGGTTTTGACACCTTTACCAATCCTTTAAAAAATGGGTTTAGTGACCAATATTGGTTAACAATTTTAGATGATGATTATGATGCTGAAGCTGGTCCTGCAATCGTACAATTTCATAGTACAAATAACTGGAATTCGGTTACAGCAGACGGAAGCACTGTTACTTTTATGATGAACTATAATTCTGCTAATAGAATAACTAGTAGAAGCGGAACATTTTCTTTAGACGGAGTCGATTTAGTGCAAGAAGAAACTTTTAATTACACTAACTAAAAAGCTTAAATGGAGTCAATACAATCTATAAAACAACGGTTTGGAATTATTGGAAATAGCCCGACATTAAATCGTGCTATAGAAAAGGCAATTCAAGTAGCACCAACAGACATATCTGTTTTGGTTACTGGAGAAAGTGGAGTTGGAAAAGAGAGTATGCCTAAAATAATCCATCAACTTTCTCATAGAAAACATGGTAAATATATTGCAGTAAACTGTGGTGCAATCCCTGAAGGAACAATAGACAGCGAACTTTTTGGTCACGAAAAAGGGGCATTTACTGGAGCAACCGCAACCAGAAGTGGCTATTTTGAAGTCGCAGATGGTGGAACAATATTTTTAGATGAAGTTGGAGAACTTCCATTAACAACACAAGTACGCTTATTACGTGTACTAGAAAATGGAGAGTTTATTAAAGTAGGTTCTAGTAAAGTACAAAAAACTAATGTCCGTATTGTTGCAGCTACAAACGTAAATATGTTTGACGCAATTAAAAAAGGAAAATTTAGAGAAGACCTTTTTTACCGTTTAAGCACCGTAGATATTAATCTTCCTCCTTTAAGAGAGCGTCAAGAAGACATCCATATTTTATTCAGAAAATTTGCAAGCGACTTCGCTTTAAAATATAAAATGCCAACCATTAAATTGACTGATGACGCAGTTAGTTTATTACTTAAATATCGCTGGAGCGGAAACATAAGACAATTACGTAATGTTGCCGAGCAGGTCTCTGTTTTAGAACAAAACAGAACCATAACAGCCCAAGTTTTACATAGCTATTTACCAACAGGAAACAACCTACCTGTAGTAGTAAACAACTCTAAATCCGAAAGTGATTTTGGAAATGAGCGCGAAATACTTTACAAAGTATTATTTGACATGAAAGCCGATTTAAACGACTTAAAAAAGCTAACCATGGAATTAATGAAAACTGGAAATGCAAAGGATGTCAAGAAAAATAATGAAAATTTGATTCAGAAAATCTATGGCGAAAACGAAAGTGAAGCAGAGTTTGATGAACATATAGAAGACATGCAAGTATTGTCAATCTCTCAAAACTCTGAGAACTCAAAACCAGTAGTCACTGAAACAGAACAAGACAAATACCATTTTGCAGAAGAGATTGAGGAAGAAGAGACATTATCTTTACACGATAAAGAATTAGAATTAATAAAAAAATCTTTAGAGCGCCACAATGGAAAACGTAAGCTTGCTGCTGAAGAATTAGGTATTAGTGAGCGTACACTTTACAGAAAAATTAAACAATTTGATTTATAAATCAACGTTGTAAAGCCAAATAAAATTAAATGAAACATATTAAATACATTTTACTTTTAGTTACTTCAACAATCCTTTTAGGATGTGGTGCGTATTCATTTACAGGTGTACAAGATCTTGGGGACGCTAAAACTTTTCAAGTTAATTATTTCCAGAATAATGCGCCATTAATAGAGCCTGGATTAGAGAGAGATTTTACAATAGCATTACAAGATTTAATTCAAAATCAAACCAGTTTAAGCCTAGTAAACTCAAACGGGGATTTAGTATATGAAGGCGAAATAACAGAATATAGAATCTCTCCTACTACTGCAACTGCCAATAGTACAGCTGCACAAAACAGATTAACAATAGGTGTTAATGTTAGATTTTACAATAAAAAAGATGACGAGAATGATTTTGATAGAAAGTTCTCTTTTTATTATGATTATACTGGAAGTCAACTATTATCAGGAGCAATTAAAGCAACTGCTTTTGAAGAAATATTTGAACGTTTAACTCAAGATATTTTTAACGCATCACTAGCAAATTGGTAAACAAATGACTAGCCTAGAATTATCAACCTTACTCCAAAAACCAGAATTAATCAATGCTGATCAAACAGATTTGCTAGATGGTATATTAAAGGAGTTTCCGTATTTTCAATCCGCTAGAGCTATACATCTTAAAGGATTAAAAAACAAAGATAGTTTTAAATACAACCAAGCTTTAAAAACAAATGCAGCCTATACTACTGACAGAAGTATATTGTTTGACTTTATAACCTCAGATAGTTTTAATCAAAATGAAGTTTCAGAATACATAAAACACAACTCTGATTATATAAATGATTTAGATGTTTTTGTAGAAGACATATCACTAAGTCCTAATTTAAATTATGAAGAACGTTTAAAAAAGCAAATTCAGGAAGTTAATGATATATTAGACCCTGAACTGTTTCAGCCTAAAGTTGAAGAAAAAGAAATAGTAAAACAAACTACAGACACAAATAAATCAACTAAAAACAGCGAAGAAGACGCAATAGACTCCGAAGCAGAAAAAGCAAAAGATATTTTAAAAGTTGGCACACCTTTAGACTTTGATAAAACTGAAACCCATAGTTTTAATGAATGGTTAAACATTGCTAAGTTTAAGCCTATAAGCAGACAAGAGAACAATAAAGAAGAAGATATTGTTGTAGAAAAAAAAGAGGCTACTAATCAAGACAAAAATGACAAAACCATTGATGAGAACAATCAAGACACTATTGAACGCGCTAAAAAGTTTGAATTAATAGATCAATTTATCACAAAAAATCCGAAGCTAGAAGCTAAAAAAGCAAATGTTACTACCCATAATATTGCTAAGCAACAAATGATACAGCCAGAATCATTAATGACTGAAACTTTAGCACGTATTTATGTCGAACAAAAGAACTACAAAAAAGCAATTCAATCTTATAAAATTTTAATTTTGAAATATCCAGAAAAAAGTGGTTTCTTTGCAGACCAAATTAAAGCAATAAAAAAATTACAAGAATAAATAACATATTATAATGAGCACATTTGCAATCTTTTTAGTCCTAATCGTAATAGTAGCATTTCTACTAGTAGTAGTTATCATGGTACAAAACCCTAAAGGCGGAGGATTATCTTCTTCTTTTGGAGGAGGTGGTACACAACAATTAGGTGGTGTTAAAAAAACTACAGACTTTTTAGATAAAAGTACTTGGACGTTAGCTACTATCCTATTAGCATTAATTTTAGCTTCTAGCTTAGGTATTGAAAGAAACGGTACAACTGGAGAATCTAAAATTTTAGAAAGTGATAATATAGAGCTTCCTACACCAGTAGAGACTACTACACCTTCTACAGATGAAGCAACTAAAGTAATAGAGCCGGAAACAGGAGAATAATCCCGTTATAAAACATAATAAAAATGCCAACTTAATCAGTTGGCATTTTTTGTTTCTGCAAGTTTGTCAGTTGACTTCTATTGGCACATTTTTAGCTTATCATTAAGCACTATTATTAAAATTAATAAAACATATATACAATGAGTAAATTAAACATCAAGCCACTTGCAGATCGTGTACTTGTTGAGGCACTTCCTGCTGAAACACAAACAGCTTCTGGTTTATACATACCAGACACAGCTCAAGAAAAACAACATAAAGGTACTATCGTTGCTGTAGGTAATGGTAAAAAGGACGAACCTTTAACTGTTAAAGTTGGTGACACTGTACTTTACGGAAAGTATTCAGGTTCTGAAATCAAATTAGAAGGTAAAGCGTATTTAATGATGCGTGAAGAAGACATAATGGCTATAATCTAAATAGTTATTAGCTATTGGCATCTTGCCTTTAGCTGGATTCCAAATTTAAAATTCAACTAATATTTTTTAGCTACTCACAGAGTAATAGCTAAAAGTAAAAAATTATTAAAATGGCAAAAGATATAAAATTTGATGTAGACGCACGTGACGGTTTAAAGCGTGGTGTAGATGCATTAGCAAATGCAGTTAAAGTAACATTAGGACCTAAAGGAAGAAACGTTATTATTGGGCGTTCATTTGGAGCACCAGTTGTAACTAAAGATGGTGTTAGTGTTGCAAAAGAAATTGAATTAGAGGACGCACTAGAAAACATGGGTGCTCAAATGGTAAAAGAAGTTGCTTCAAAAACTAACGATTTAGCTGGTGACGGAACAACGACTGCAACTGTATTAGCTCAAGCTATAGTTAAAGAAGGTTTAAAAAACGTAGCTGCAGGTGCTAACCCTATGGATTTAAAACGCGGTATAGATAAGGCTGTAGAAGCTATTGTTACTGATTTAAGTAAGCAGTCTAAAGAAGTAGGAAATTCTTCAGAAAAAATAAAGCAAATTGCATCAATATCTGCAAATAACGATGATGTTATTGGAGATTTAATTGCAAAAGCTTTTGGTAAAGTTGGAAAAGAAGGAGTAATCACTGTTGAAGAAGCTAAAGGAACTGAAACATATGTTGATATTGTAGAAGGAATGCAATTTGACAGAGGTTATTTATCACCTTATTTTGTTACTAACAGTGACAAAATGATTACAGATTTAGAGAATCCTTACATTTTATTGTACGATAAAAAAGTATCTACAATGAAGGATTTACTACCTGTTTTAGAACCAGTTGCTCAATCTGGAAAACCTTTATTAATTATTGCAGAAGATGTTGATGGAGAAGCATTAGCAACACTTGTTGTAAACAAATTACGTGGTTCTCTTAAAATAGCAGCTGTTAAAGCACCAGGCTTTGGAGACCGTAGAAAAGCTATGTTAGAAGACATTGCTATCTTAACTGGTGGAACAGTAGTATCTGAAGAAAGAGGTTTTACACTTGAAAACACAACCTTAGATATGCTAGGAACAGCAGAACGTGTCACTATTGACAAAGACAATACTACTGTTGTAAATGGAGCTGGAGATAAGAGCTTAATAAAAAACAGAGTTAATCAAATTAAAGCTCAAATTGAAACAACTACAAGCGACTACGATAAAGAAAAACTACAAGAGCGTCTTGCTAAATTAGCAGGTGGTGTTGCAGTACTTTATGTTGGAGCTGCTAGTGAAGTTGAAATGAAAGAGAAAAAAGACCGTGTTGATGATGCATTACACGCTACTCGTGCAGCTGTAGAAGAAGGTATTGTTGCTGGTGGTGGTGTTGCTTTAGTTAGAGCAAAATCTGTACTTGAAAAGATTACAACAGAAAATTTAGACGAAACTACAGGAATACAAATCGTAGCTCGTGCTATTGAAGCCCCATTACGCACTATTGTAGAAAATGCAGGTGGTGAAGGTAGCGTTGTTGTAGCTAAAGTAATGGAAGGTAAAAAAGACTTTGGATATGACGCTAAGACTGAAACTTATGTTGACATGTTAAAAGCTGGTATTATTGATCCTAAAAAAGTAACTAGAATTGCTTTAGAAAATGCAGCTTCTGTTGCAGGTATGATTTTAACAACTGAGTGTGCTTTAATAGATATTAAAGAAGATGCACCAGCTGGAGGAGGTATGCCAATGGGAGGCGGTATGCCAGGAATGATGTAAAATACATTTCACAATTACATAATAAAAAAGCCTCAACAAATGTTGAGGCTTTTTTTATACTTATAAAAGTAAGACTTAATTAATAGTTACCTTTTTAGATAATACTCTACCATTTTTTAAAGTAACATCTACTACATATACGCCTGTGCTTAGGTTATTAAGATTAACCCCAGAACTAACTTGACCTGAAGTTACACTTGATAAACGCATAACATTTTGACCTAACATATTAACTAAATTTAAAGTCTTAACATCTTGATTTAACCCTTTAATAAATAATTGATTTTGATTATTGTTTACAAAAATTGAGACATCATTATTGGACTCAAACTCTTCATTAGTTAAAGACTCTCCAGAAGTAAACACAATTTTAAAACGGTCTGCATCTTCACCAGCTACAGCACTAAAATTATAATCCCCCGATTTTAAATCGTGATAAACACCAGTTAAAGCATCATATAAATAAATATCTTGTGCAATATCAATGTTCTCTGTTTCAATCATTGCAATAGAAAATGTAACAGTTGCATCACTTATTAATTTTAAAGCTATTTCTTTATTTGGTTGAATAGGAGAATAAGCTTGGATTGCATAATTTTCGTTATTTAAAGTTGAAAGTAAATCATTAGCAAATGCTTCTTTTACTTTAGCATCGTATCCATAATCAAATCCTTCATCCGAAGTATTATTACCAAAAACTAATAATAGCTCTCTTTGTAAATTATTAGATGTTGTAAATTCTAATCTTATTTTTTCTAAATCAGAGTTATTAGTTTCAGTGCTATTACTTGCAGAAGTTCTTATAAAAATTGAAGAACCGGATGCTTCTGTTTTAAAAGCTCTTTGATCATTTTCAAATTTAATATTTCCAGTTCCAACTATTTCTGTCATAAACCCTTGCCCTACCGGTATAAATCTTTCAGGTGTTTTTGTCCCATCCTGAGATCCATTATCAGCACCATTTAATCCTGAAAATTGATAAGCTTTTACACCTCCCGATAAATTTAATGTCGCATAACCACCTTGATATTGGTTTAAAACATGACTATCTCCACCCCATTGCTCCCATAAATAAACTGCTCCGTTAATTAAGCCAGAGTTATCTACAATAAACTCGTTAATATCTAAAGCAGAAGGGTAAGGATTTCCTAATAAATATTCCGTCTTTGTAGATCCCCCTGTAGAACCTGGTCCTCCAACATCATTAACACTAATTAAAATTTGACCATTATTAGGCTTTCCTTCATATATATATTCAAAATCAGTAGCACCCACTCCTGTCCCTTTTTGAGTATAACCTACTCCTGCTTCTATCGCAGAGTTTTCATTTAATGGAGCCCATTGGTAGTAATTTACACCATTTTTAAAGGTATATAACCAACTTGAACTTAAAGTTGCTGGTGTAGTTGTTGGCGGTGTATAACTAGAAGTAAATTGAATATCACCATTTACATCATTAAGCATATTTAAAGAAAAGTCTGTATTGTTAGCTGTTGTGCTTTGCCCCCCTACTGGAGAACTCCAATAATTATACCTGTAAACATTATTTGTCCCTTGTTGACGTCTTAAAATTTTACCAGAGCTAGTCACTTCTAATTCACTCCAATTTGTTTGTAATAATTGCGATTCGCCTTTTAAATCTAAAGTTCCGTCAAGTTCTAAATACCAACTATTTTCTACTTTATTATCACCATTAACTATTAATGTTTTGTTAGCGTCAATTATCAATCCTAGGTTGGTATGGCTGTCATTAGTAGTTACATTGTTTTTGACATGCACTATTGACCAATCTTTATTTGGTAAGTTTTCGATATCCCAAACATCTCCATGTAACCATGTGCTTTCTGCTGTCCAAACTCCGTCATTAGCTGTCTGATATGGCATAGGCGCTGTTTGATCTTGAATAGTTGAAATGTTATTCAACCTTAAATTATGTGTAGAATTTGATTGGTCATATGTAATACCATTAACAACATTTGTCATAGGGTAATAAGCCTCTAAAGCTGACCATTGCACACGATTTGTAGAAGTAAAATCAATAATATCTTTATTTATAATAGCTCCATTTACAAACCCTGCATTGTTATCGATTTCTTGATAAACAATACTTTGAAGCTGATTAGAAGTTAAAGCCTTTTTAAAAACCCTAACCTCGTCAATATTTCCATTTAAATGTCCAAAACCAGCAGTACTTGTGTTTGTAGGATATCTACCAATAGTAAACTCTCTAGTAGAATAGACATGAGGTGTCCCCCAAAAGTTTTTAGTAAGTAAATCAGAATTTAATAAAGGATCTGTTTTAGTACCAACCAGTTCTCCATTAACATATAACTTAATAGAAGACGTTGAAGCATCAAATACACCTGCAATGTGATACCATAGGTCACTTTCTATAGTTAAATTTAAAGACGTATCTGGAGCAACTGTAAAACTAGCACTTGGATAATCACTCGAAATTGTAACTTGATCCTGTGTATACACCACAAAGTTTGGAACTCTACCTGTGCTTATATATAATCTTAAGTTTTCTTGACCTGCAATACTATATAGGTTAGGTAATGTTGTATTATTACCGTCAATTTTCACCCATCCCATAATTGTTGCCTCAGTCCAATCTGCTATAAAATTAGGAGTATCAAGGTAATCATCAGTCCCATCAAAATCGATGGTATTAGAGCCTATTACAGCAGTATAATCATCTCTATAATCTAAGTCTCCACCGGTTGAAGCATCTGCATCAAAATCTCCAAAAGAAGTAGTTAAGTCTGCAACATTTCCCGTAGTAACCTCATCATTACAATCATATATTGAAGTTTGACTATCAAAATTATTATCTAATCCATCTTTGTCAATATCATTGTTAGAAACTGTTCCAGCATGACCATTTTCATCAATATCTAAAATACCATCATTGTCAGTATCTGTATCTAAATAATCAGGTAAGTCAGTCCCATCTGTGTTGACAGGTAAAAAACCTCCTCCATAATTAGTATATAAACCACTATTAATTCCTGATGTTACTACAACTCCACTTGGCGCTAAATAACCTGCTGTAGTTTGTGCTTCTACATTATCTGGGATTCCATCATTATCAACATCAATATCTAATTGTGGTTGACACAAAAAACTATAAGACAAACTATCTAAACCATGAGGATCATGTGTTGACGCCCCTAATGCACCAGAAATTAAAATATGTCTAATCGCTACATGACTAACAGGGTCACTTGTTACAAAACCTATAGTATTTTCTCTATTCTGACCTGCTTGTACAGTTCCTTTAAAAACTCCATTTGCATCATATAAATTAATATTTCCTACAACATCATTACCAATATAGTTATTACTAAAATACGCAACCAAATTACCATCAGCATACACTTCATAATTCATTACTGCAGAATTAGAATTTGTATCATAAATATCTACAAAATCAAAACTAAACGAAGCGACTGACTCAGTAAAATTAATATTTACTGTATAATAATCTCCTGCTTGATTACCTACTTCTGGATAAACATACAATCCATTTGATGGTCCGCTTCCTGAAGTAAATCCACCAGAAGTAGTTGTTCTAAATTGATGTATAGGGGTAGCTCTATAAATATAGTTATGTTCAAAATCCAAAGTCCCATTAGCAAATGTACCTAAAGTAGTTGTTGCTGTTCCTGGTGTAACTTGAGTGAAAGAGTAATCTAATGCTCCATTAAGTACTGTTAAAGGTTGACCTCTATCATATACTTCTTTCTGAAAACCAGACTCTTGATATCCAAGTCCATTGGTATTAGCACCAATTGTAAAAACTTTAAATTGACCAAGCTCCCATGTAATCTTGTCTGATTTAGCAACAGCTGCACCAGAAATAGCTGGACACTCAATAGTATCAATAATTCCATCGTTATCATCATCGACATCAAGTCTATCGATAACACCATCATTATCAAAATCTGATTCTTGTGCTTGTATTGTAAAAGACAAACATAACATCGCGCTAAAAAGCACACTGAAAAACAAAGTAGTTTTCTTCATAGGTTAAGATTTTAAATAGAGGGATAAATTAGTCTCCTTGGGCAAAGAAAACAACTATGAGCCAAAAGTAACTTTTAACAATACTTTATAATAATTTTTCCGACAAAAGGTAATTTAATCAGTTTAAAGGTAAGAAATCGCTTATAAATCAGCTGTAATACACTAAATAACAATATTTTATAAAAACTATTTATTTGTTTTTTACTATTTATTTAATCGATTATAGTAAAAAGCAGGTAACAAAAGAAGTAGTAAAATAGGCTGAATCAAAAATCTACGAATATTAAAAAAGAGGTAATAATTTTCTTGATTAGGATCTAAAACAAAATATAAAAAGCAGAGGATTAAAACAAAAAATGAAAGAATATAAATTATAACAGAAAATTTAACCACACTAATATCTTTAAAAAAGAGATATAAGATACTTAATGACAGAATTGTATTTATTAAAAATCTTAAGCTAGTAAAAGCAACTAATTTTAAGACTTCTTGCCTAGGAGAATCCATATATAAATAGTCATTCTGAAAAAACAATAAGTAAGGATCATAAAACAACTCGTTTTCAAACCACCTTACTAAGGCTAATAAAACAAACAAAAAACTAATCCAAATATATTTTGAAAACTGTTCCATTTACTTATTAATTTTTGAAAAGCGATTCACCCAAATCATCCATAATAAAAATACCATTCCGTAAATTAAAGCGGGAAAAATAACGGTGTGCAATTCTTCTTTTCTCCATGGGTAATGATATAGCCCTATTGCCAAAACAACAATCCTTATAAGGTTTACACTATAAATTAAGACACTACCGGACAACATGTAAAACAATGTAGTTTTAAACTTTCCAGAAAAGGCGACTATAAAAGATATAAATAAAATAATTATACTAGCACTATTACACCCCTCAATAACTCTTGCTAGATATTTACCGTTTACTATTAACTTCATGGAAGGCTCATCAGGATGCGGTACGACACTTGCAGTATATCCAAAGTTTTCAAGTAAGTTTTTAGATTGATTAGCGACTATGTTTGTTATATAATCTGGGTAATATTTTCCGCCTTTTGAAGCCTCTAAATAAAAATTATATGCAAGGGTTAATAATCCATAGACTATTAAAAAGGTAAGGATAAATTTTATAACTGGTTTGTATTTTATTATTAATGATTTCAATAAAAAAAGAATAAATTTTAAGATTTTTAAAGGGATCAAATTACGTCTTTTTAAATACTTTTACCAAAATTTTTAAACAAATGACTTTCGAAGCTTTAAAACCACAAGTTGAAACTATAATTTCTAGCACAATCATAACTAGAGATGAAAAACTATTACAAATTTGTCAATTACTAGAAAAAAATATAGCACATTATAATTGGGTTGGTTTTTATTTTAAAAACGGAGATAAAGACGAACTTAAACTAGGACCTTACGTTGGTGCTCCTACAGATCATACAATTATACCTTTTGGAAAAGGGATTTGTGGACAAGTTGCAGTTAGTAATCAAAATTTTGTAGTGCCTGATGTGGCAGCACAAGACAATTATATAGCGTGTAGTATTACTGTTAAAGCAGAAATTGTAATCCCAATTTTTGTTAATGGTGAAAATATTGGACAAATAGACATCGATTCTAACACTCCCGACCCTTTTACTCAAGCAGACGAGCGCTTTTTAGAGTTTGTATGTAATAAGGTTTCAGAATTGCTATAGATGTTAATAACTACTTGTTTTAGTTGAAAAACCAATAAAATTTTTCAACTAAAACAAATTAGTTTTGTTTAAATTTGCATGCTTATTAACACAACTATAATGAGCAACAAAACAATTAAATCTGCATTAATTTCTGTATTTAGCAAAGATGGCTTAGAGCCTATCGTTAAAGAGCTAAACAATCAGGGTGTTACCATTTACTCTACTGGTGGAACCGAAACATTTATTAAAAACTTAGGTATAAACGTGGTTCCTGTAGAGGATGTCACTTCCTATCCTTCTATTTTAGGCGGTCGTGTAAAAACGTTACACCCAAAAGTTTTTGGAGGTATTTTAAATAGACAAAACCATGAGGGCGACGTTAAAGAGATGAAAGACTTTGACATCCCACAAATTGACGTGGTAATTGTAGATTTATATCCTTTTGAAAAAACAGTAGCTTCTGGTGCTTCAAACCAAGATATTATCGAAAAGATTGACATTGGAGGGATTTCTTTAATACGTGCTGCTGCTAAAAACTATGCAGACGTTATTTGTGTTTCTTCTGTTGATGATTATGCTGAGTTTTTAGAATTAATCACCGACAAAAAAGGAGATTTATCTGAAGATGATCGTAAACGTTTTGCTGCCAAAGCTTTTAATGTATCATCGCATTATGATTCGGCAATATTTAATTACTTTAATGCAAATCATGATATCGCTGCATTAAAAATTAGCGAAACCAATGGTAAGGTATTACGATACGGAGAAAACCCACACCAAAAAGGTTTTTTCTTCGGCAACTTTGATGCACTGTTTACTAAATTACATGGTAAAGAACTAAGTTACAACAATTTACTTGATGTTGACGCTGCAGTTAATTTAATTCAAGAGTTTAAAGGCGAAAAACCAACATTTGCTATCTTAAAACACAACAATGCTTGCGGTTTCGCACAACGCGACACTGTACTTCAGGCATATTTAGACGCATTAGCAGGTGATCCAGTATCTGCTTTTGGAGGAGTTTTAATTAGTAATACGGAAATTGATGAAGCAAGTGCTAAAGAAATTCATAATTTATTTTGTGAAGTGGTAATTGCACCTTCTTTTTCTGCTGAAGCTGAAACAATTTTAAAGGGTAAGAAAAACAGAATATTACTTGTATTAAAAGATACAGACTTTGCTCCTACAACAGTTAGAACTTGTTTAAACGGTATTTTAGTTCAGGATAAAAATAACAAAACAGATAGCATTGAAGATTTAACATACGCCACTAATACAAAACCAACAGATAACGAAATAGAAGATTTAATTTTTGCTTCAAAAATATGTAAGCATACTAAATCTAATACTATTGTTTTAGTTAAAAACAAACAGCTTTGTGCAAGTGGTACTGGACAAACAAGTCGCGTTGATGCTTTAAACCAAGCAATACATAAAGCACAATCTTTTAAATTTGATTTAAAAGGAAGCGTAATGGCAAGTGATGCTTTTTTTCCTTTTCCTGACTGTGTAGAAATCGCAGGAAATGCTGGTATAACTAGTGTAATCCAACCAGGAGGATCTATAAAAGACCAATTAAGTATAGACTATTGTAATGATAATAACATCTCAATGGTTATGACGGGAACACGTCATTTTAAACATTAAATAAAAATTTCTTACTAAAAGAAAACATAAAATTTAAAGCTAAAAGCTTCGGTAATTAAACCGAAGCTTTTTTATTATAAAATGGCTTTATTTCCGCAATAGCGAAAACATCTAAAACTCATTTTTTTTCGTATCTATTATTTGTATGGTGATTAAATAAATTTGTAAGATTTTAAATCCTTATATTACCATACTTTTATTACTTTTACGAGATATTGTTAACAACTCCAAATAATTACACACAAACATGGGATTTTTTGATTTCCTGACAGAAGAAATCGCTATAGATTTAGGTACTGCCAACACTTTAATTATTCATAACGACAAGGTCGTTGTAGATGCACCTTCGATAGTTGCACGTGACCGTATTAGCGGTAAAATCATTGCTGTTGGACAAGAAGCCAATATGATGCAAGGGAAAACTCATGAAAACATTAAAACTATTAGACCTTTAAAAGATGGTGTAATTGCAGATTTTGATGCTTCTGAGCAAATGATTAGTCTGTTTATCAAAAATATTCCAGCGTTAAAAAAGAAATTATTTACACCTGCTTTACGTATGGTTATTTGTATTCCGTCTGGTATTACAGAAGTGGAGATGCGAGCTGTAAAAGAAAGTGCTGAGCGTGTAAACGGTAAAGAAGTGTACTTAATACATGAGCCTATGGCAGCTGCTATTGGTATTGGTGTGGATATTATGCAACCTAAAGGAAACATGATTGTGGATATAGGTGGTGGTACTACTGAAATTGCAGTTATCGCACTTGGTGGTATTGTTTGTGACAAGTCTGTTAAAATTGCAGGTGATGTGTTTACAAATGATATTATTTATTACATGCGTACTCAACATAACTTATATGTTGGAGAGCGTACTGCTGAAAAAATTAAGATACAAATTGGTGCTGCTACTGAGGATTTAGACCTTCCGCCAGAAGATATGAGCGTTCAAGGACGTGATTTACTTACCGGAAAACCTAAACAAGTACAAATTAGTTATAGAGAGATTGCTAAAGCTTTAGACAAATCTATATTACGTATTGAAGATGCTGTTATGGAAACTTTATCGCAAACCCCTCCAGAATTAGCTGCAGATATATACAACACTGGTATTTATCTAGCTGGTGGTGGATCTATGTTACGTGGTCTTGACAAGCGTCTGTCGCAAAAAACAGATTTACCAGTTTACATTGCAGAGGATCCATTACGTGCTGTAGTTAGAGGGACAGGTATCACACTTAAAAATATAGCGAAATACAAAAGTGTATTGATAAAGTAGTAACAACAACTAAATGCAACAAATTGTAAATTTTATAATTAGAAACAAATCGTTTTTGTTTTTCTTGTTGTTGCTTAGTGTTTCTGTTGGGCTAACTATACAATCCCATTCTTATCATAAAAGTAAATTTATTAACTCGGCTAACTCAGTTACTGGTGGCGTCTACAACCTTAGTAATTCCGTAAGCAGTTATTTTAATTTAAAAGAAGAAAATGATAAGCTACACGAAGAAAACGCGCGGTTAAGAGCAATACTTAACAATCAACCTAGTACCACTAATACTTATATTGACACTACTACGTTTGGTGCAAAATATAAATTCACTACTGGTAAAATTATTAAAAACAGCTACTCGCTTCAAAATAACTATTTAACAATCAATAAAGGTCGCAGAGATAGTGTAAAACAAGACTTAGGTGTCATTTCTTCTAAAGGAATAATAGGGATTATTGACAACACAAATAGCAAGTATGCAACAGTTATTTCTGTTTTAAACACTACTAATAAAATTAGTGGACAATTAAAAAAGACTAATCATTTTGGAACATTAAGTTGGAATGGTAAATCACCACGATTTATACAACTAACAGATATCCAAAAAAATGCAAAGCTTACTAAGGGTGATACAATTATAACATCTGGTCGATCTGCTATTTTCCCTAAAGGTATTTTGGTTGGACAAATCGAAGGTTATAAATTAGATTTTACTAAAAATTATTACGAGATAGAGGTTAAGTTATTTAATGACATGACTAATCTAGAACATATAACTATTATAGAAAATAAGGACAAAAAACTAATTGACAACTTATTAAAAACAAATGAATAACCTTATTTCCATACATACAGTAAGGTTTATCTTCCTTATTTTACTACAAGTATTATTGTTTAGTAAGATTAATTTTTTAGGCTATATTAATCCTTATATCTATATCCTATTTATTGTATTATATCCCGTTAAAAACAATAGGATATCATTTATGTTTGTAAGTTTTTTACTAGGCTTAATTATAGATGTTTTTATGGATTCTGGCGGAATAAATGCAACTGCAGCTTTAGTTACAGCATTTATTAGACCTGCAGTTTTAAAATTTAGTTTTGGTGCAGTTTATGAGCACCAAGCCCTTAAGTTTAGTAATATAGATTTTGGTCAAAAATTAATTTATATAACTATATTAACTATTATACATCATTTTACATATTTCCTATTTGAAATATTTAACATTTCAAAAATAATTTTTGTACTACAAAATACGTTATTTTCAAGCTTATTTACCATTACACTTTGTATATTGATAATGACAATATTTAGCACAAAATCTAAATGAGAAAACTTTTACTCCTCTTATCGGTTATAATTGTAGGGATTGTTTTTACAGGACGTTTATTTTATCTTCAAGTATACAAAGCAACCTCAACAGATTTATACGCGGACAATGCTATTAGAAAAGTATTTGATTACCCAAAACGTGGATTTGTCTATGACAGAAACGGTAAACTTTTGGTATCTAACCAACCGTCTTACGACGTCATGGTTATACCTAGAGAAGTAAAACCATTAGACACATTAGAGTTTTGTAGCTTATTAAAAATCACAAAACAAACCTTTAAAGACAAATATGAAAAAGCATACAGGTACTCTCCAAGACTACCTTATGTATTTGTATCGCACTTGTCCAAAGAAGACTACGCAGTTTTACAAGAAAAAATGCGTAAATACGAAGGGTTTTATATCCAAAAACGTAGTTTAAGAAAATACGAAACAACCATTGGGGCGAATGTTTTAGGAGATATTGGAGAAGTAAATAACAGAAACATCCAAAATGACAGTTATTATCAATCGGGAGATTTAATTGGAAAGCAAGGTGTTGAAGCTTCTTACGAGAAAACTTTACGTGGTCAAAAAGGGATTAAGTTTATTCAAAAAGATAGATTTAACAGAAATCTAGGCCCATATCAAAACGGAATTAATGACACATTACCAGAAGCAGGAAAAGATATAAAAATAACTATTGATGCGACGCTTCAAGGTTATGGCGAATTATTAATGACTAATAAACGAGGCGGAATTATAGCTATAGACCCTAAAACAGGAGAAATCTTAGCGCTAGTATCTGCCCCTAGTTACGACCCTAATATTTTGGTAGGTAGAGATCGGTCTAAAAACTTTACCAAACTATATAACGACTCTATCGCTAACCCAACTTTTGACAGAAGTTTACAAGCACAATATCCTCCTGGATCTCCATTTAAAGTTTTAAATGCATTAATTGGATTGCAAGAAGGCGTAGTAAACACAACCGAACAGTTTACTTGTAGATTAGGGTATTATTATAACGGTAGAAAATTACATGGCTGTCATAGCCACAGAAGTCCTGTAAACATGAATTTAGGTATTTACGAATCTTGTAATGCCTATTTTGTAAATGTCTATAGACGAATTTTAGAAAAATATCCAACCTCTGCAGAAGGGATGGATAATTGGAGTAAACATGTTAAAAGTTTTGGCTTAGGTGATTATCTAGGCTATGATTTAGTGGTTGGTAGAAAAGGACGTATTCCAGATAGTAAATTTTACGATAAATGGTATGGTAAAAACCGTTGGAGCTCTACTTTTATGACATCTAATGCTATTGGACAAGGAGAAGTAGAAACTACGCCAATACAGCTAGCAAATATGGTTGCAGCTATTGCTAACAGAGGGTATTTTATAACTCCACATATTATAAAAGAAATTGAAGGAGAAGCAATTGACGAAAAATACACAACACCTAGATACACAACAATAGACAGGCAACATTTTGAGCCTATTGTAGAAGGAATGTTTGATGTTTATGAAAAAGGTACTGCAAAAAACCTACAAGTAAAAGGAATTGAAATTTGCGGAAAGACTGGTACTGCAGAAAATTTTGCAAAAATTGATGGTGTTAAAACACAACTAACAGATCATTCCATTTTTGTTGCTTTTGCACCAAAAGACAATCCTAAAATAGCTATTGCTGTATTTGTAGAAAACGGATATTGGGGAAGCCGATTTGCTGGAAGAATAGCAAGTCTTATGATTGAAAAATACTTAAAAGGAACCATTAGTCGCACAGATTTAGAAAACTGGATTTTAACCCATAGTTTAGAAAACGAATATGCCAAACCACACTCTGGGGAGCCTTTTAAAATAAACCGAGAAACACAATTACAAGTCGTACCTAAACCTAATTATGAGGCAAACTGATAGACATTATAAATTTGATTGGTTAACCATAATCCTATTTTTTATTTTAGTGATGTTTGGTTGGGTTAATATTATATCTGCTTCACATTCTGGAGAAACATTAAACTTTACCGACTTTTCTCATTATTACAGTAAACAACTAGTCTTTATCGGACTTTCAATAATCTTAATTATACTAGTATTATCGATAGAGTCAAAGTTTTACGAGCGGTTTTCAAGCGTCATTTATCTTGTAGCCTTACTATCTTTAGCAGGTTTATTTGTTTTCGGAAAAAACATAAACGGAGCTACTTCGTGGTATCCAATTGGCTCTTTTACTTTTCAACCCGGAGAGTTTGCTAAAGTAGCAACTGCTTTAGCTGTAGCTAAATATGTAAGTGATTTAAATACTGATATCAGAAAATTTAGCGACCAATTAAAAACTTTTGCAATTATAGTTGTTCCTGCTTTATTAGTCCTATTACAACCTGATGCAGGAAGTGCAATTGTATATGGTGCCTTTTTCTTTGTTTTGTATAGAGAGGGCTTGCCTCACATTTATTTAATTGTTGGGGTATTATTAATATTACTTTCTGTTTTTGCTTTAAAGTTTGGAGTTATAAGCACATTATTAATTACAGCAATAGTAGTCCTTACTTATTATTTTACAAGAAAAAAAAGACCTTCAATAGTACAACCAATTACAGTAATAATTTTATGTACTTCTTTAGCTTTTAGTGTTCGTTTTTTTTACGAAAATATATTACCTGCCCACCAAAAAGACAGAATTACAGTTTGGTTAAGCTTAGAAAAAGATCCTGAGAAATTAGAACGAATGAAAAAGACCGTTGCCTATAATCTTAACGAGTCTGAAAAAGCAATTAGCAGTGGTGGCTTTAAAGGTAAAGGCTTTTTAGAAGGCACACGTACCACAGGAAACTTTGTGCCAGAACAGCACACAGATTATATTTTTAGTACCGTTGGCGAAGAATGGGGGTTTGTAGGTAGTTTTTTAACTGTTCTTGTGTTTTTACTTTTAATTATAAGAATATTAATACTTGCTGAACGACAAAAAAACCAATTTAGCAGAATGTATGGCTACGCAGTAGGATCGATACTATTTTTACATTTTTTAATAAACATAGGTATGGTAATGGGATTAATTCCAACCATTGGTATACCACTACCCTTTTTTAGTTATGGTGGCTCTGGATTATGGGGTTTTACTATACTAGTATTTATCTTTATTAAATTAGATTCTAACCGAATTAATCAGTGGTAATAGTTTGCTGCTAGCAAAACTAAAATAGAGATTAATTGAAACATGATGCTTCATTACATTTTATATAAAACCAAAGTTTCGGTATAACTATATTAAAATAAAAAACCCTTTTAGCTTGTCGTTAAAAGGGTTTTTAAATTTTAATTATTTCATCTTAAAGATTATAAATAAATCTTGCAGTTAAAAATCTTGGTTGTATATAATACTCGCTTGTACTTACTGAAAAAGCACTATTACTATTTTGAACTCTAGAAGCTGTATCTAGTAAATTAGTTGCTTTTAATTCATACTCCCATTTACTATCACTAGATTTTCTGTAAGCTAAATTAGCATTCCATAATCCAAAACTATTACTGTTTCCGTCAATAGTTTGACGACTATAGGTGTAATCTGTTTTAAATGTAAATGCTTTAAATATTAAGGCATCAAACTCTACTGCTGGTGCGTTAGTGTAGATTTTAGTCCTTCTAGTACCTTGGTCATTATCATTTATCCCATAAGTATATCTTAATTCAAAGTTAGGTGCTTCTCTAAAGTTAGATCTTAATTCTGTTGTATAGCTTTGACTATAATTTTGGTTAACAGAAATTTGAGTATTAATAAATTGATTAAATTTAGAGTAGTTAAATGTCCCTCTAACGCTAGCTTGTAGTTTTCCAAAACGTCTTTGAAAACGACCACTAGCACTTAAACTTTCATCTTCTAAACCAGAATTATATGGTGTACTACTTCTAATTACAGAACCAGGTTGAAACAGAGAGACGTTTCTAATATTGTCAATATTTTTAGAATAGTTAATAAATGCAAATACATTAGTGTAGTTAAACATATTAAAACTAAAATAACTTAAATTAACATTATGTGACAAAGCACTTTCTAAGTCTGGATTACCAATAAATGTTGAGTTATAGTTGTTTAATACTAAACCTTGAGCAAACTGATTTACATCTGTAAATTGGGTTTGCATTTTGTAGGACAGGTTTAAAGTTTCAGTACCTTTTAATTGTACACGTACATTTAAATCTGGCAATAGTCTAAAAAAGTTGTCTTTAGTCTCTGTATTAAACTGATCATTAACTGCACTATAAGCATGTGCAGAAACCCCTGGGCTAATTGTAAACTTACCAGTCTTAAAACGGTAATGCATACCTAAATAAATATCGCTAAACGTATATTTAATATCATTAACATCTGACACACCTGGTATTGTTGTATTAGTCTCTAAGTCGCTACCATCATCTAAGGTTTGGAATATATTAGAGTCAAACTGTTGGTTACTATATATTGTACCAACAGTAAAATTGATATCACTTTTTTTATTTAAAATATTCCAATAGTCAACCTTAGCATCTAATTGATTTGTTTTAACACGTTTTTGCTGGTTTACATCATATGTAACTTGTGTACCATCTAAACCTAAACCTTGTGCAGTATCATCAAATGGATCTCTGTTATTAGGATCAGAATCTGTATTATTTGTTGGGTCATTTTGCAATAAGGCATTATAAAATGGATCTTCATCTTGTAATAAATGTTGAACCGATAAAGCAAAAATGTTATCCTCATCCATAGTATAATAATAATTCAAGTTTTGATTTATTTTATACGGATTAGTGTCTTCAAATTGATCAATTGGTCCAACGACATTTGAGAAAGTCCCATTTAATTGTTGGTCTTTTGACGTACGACCAAGTATATCATAATCTAATTGATTATTAGCATTTGGTTTATATTTTGCACTAAACTTAACTAATCCAAGGTCACTTTTTTGACGCGTGTTACTTGATGTGCTCTCATCAGGAATACCTAAGGTTTGATCAGTATAAAATACTTTACTGTTTTCTTGCAACTCTATCCTACTACTTGCAAAAATGGCAAACCCACTAAGGTCTAAAGTGCTTTTTGGAGAAAAGCTAAAGTTAGCTGCTCCAAACTTTGTATTTAAACTTTTGGCTTGATTGTTTTGAAGTTGTCTAAACCCTAAGTCATTACTTCCTAAACTAATATTTGTACCACTTTGTTGGCTTGGTGATTGGAAACCTCCAGAAAAATTAAAAATATCACGACGTGATAAAGCTAACTCTCCTATATTATTAAGGTCACCAATAAAGTTGATACTTTTTTTAGGGCTATAGTAAAACAATTTAGGCTGAGCTAAATATAACTCGCCAGTCTTAGAGTCTCCTGCTCCTGCAGTAATGGTACCAAACCAGAAGTTTTTCTTACCTTCTTTAAGTTTAATATTAATAGCAATATTATCTTGGTTATTTGTAACACCACTTAATTGTCCAACTTCAGAGTAGTTTTTTAAGACTTGTACTTTATCGATAGCATTTGCAGGGATGTTTTTTGTGGCTAATTTGGTGTCGCCATCAAAAAACTCTTTACCATCAATCATCACTTTACCAACCTTCTTACCTTCTACTTCAACTTCTCCATCATCATTAACCTCAACACCCGGTAGTTTTTCTAGGACATCACCTAGTTTTCTTTCGGTACCATTTTTAAAAGAATCTGCGTTATAAGTAATTGTGTCACCACTTATTGTTACTGGCATTTCATAAGTTAGTTCAATTTCGTCTAAACTATTATCTAAGGACATTATAAAGTCCTTATTAATAGTAGCTTCTTTAGTTTCTACCATTTCAGAGATTTGCTTCATCCCAATATAACTTACTTGAATACTGTAAGTCGAGTTAACCTCTAAACTTAGTTTATAGCGACCTTTGTCATTGGTTATTGCATAAGCTTCTAAAAGTTTAGTGTCTTGATTTATAGCAACCACATTTGCTAATTCTAAGCCTAAACCTGTGCTATCTTTAACTACACCTTCAAATTTAACTTGCGCAAAAGAGGTGCTAACTACTAATAATAATAGTCCTGTAAATATATGTTTCATCTGTTTTTTTGGTTGGTTTTTTAATAAAATTAACGACGACCTCCGCCTCTTCCACCACGTGATCTAAACATTTCACGCATCTCTTCCATTTTTTTCTTTACAGTCTCTTGGTATTCTTCCATAGTGACTTCTTTACCTTTACTAGGTTTTTTAATTTCATTTTTATCAGAAGGATTCATAACTATTTTAGTACATAAAATGGTTGTTCTTCCAGAGTTAACTTCAAGGATTAAACCCGGTAACCCCCAATATTCACCTGGACCACTATTTACTGGTATATCCATTGTATACCAAGCAGTAACTTCTACTTCTTCTGGGATTTCAATATCTTCAAAAGGATCTTTAGGTGCATCAGTAGTTGTACTGTCCTTTTCTACTTCAGCAGTTTCCTTTTTATCGTCCTCTTTATTATCTTTATCTCTATTTTTTCTTCGCATATTAGTCCAATCTGCAGCATCTACTTTTTTAGTTGCAGTTGCTTTAAAACAAGTGTATTTACCAATTTGCTTAGACTCACCACTCATTTTCCAATCTAATTTTGTTAAACTGTCTTTAATTAAAAACTGCTTTCCAAAAAACTCTTGGTCTTGTAATAATTGATTGTCTTTTACATTTTTATAAATTGTACCTGCAGACATAGACCCCATTCCAAAACCACCACGACTACCTGGAGCATCTAGAGCCTCGTCTTCTTTATACATAGACTCTGTTTTATTAAAATCTAAAATAAATGTTTTTTCAAGCATAGATTTCATACGTTGCATAATCATTTTTTTACGTTCAGGACTCAGTTCTCGACCACCAAAATTATCCATATCTAGAGTAGTTTTAGACATATATACTGCTTGACCTTGGAAGTTAGCTTGAGCAAAAACATTTGAGGACACAATCATCACTAAAACAATAGCTAGATTTTTAAAAGTAGATTTTAATTTCATTTTATTTTTTGTTTAATTCTTTAATACTTAGTTAAGACTGTTGTATTAGACAAAAGTTTAATTTAAAAACTGATAAAAGTTATCTAATAAAAATATTAGTCTACTTAATATTTATTATGTTACACATTTAGTTTTGTTTTTGTACATTGTTGAGCAATGAGACTTATACAAATTTTCTTTTTCCTATTCTCTTTTTCGTTATTAGCTCAAGACGAAATCATGACTACTTTAATTAAAAAAGATAGCCTTAATGCAGATGTATTTATAGCTAAAAACAATTTTGAAAATTTATATTTTTTAAAGGACAATACTTTATTTAAAAAAACCGACAAACAAACAGCCAACTACAGTAATATACAGTTGGGAAAAATTACTAGTATACACACCTTTAACCCATTAAAAATAAATGTGTTTTATGCCGATTTAAACACTGTAATTATATTAGATAACAGGTTGTCAGAAGTCTCAAAAATAGACTTTAACACTTTGCAACCATACAAAAATGTTTCTCATGTAACTACTGGTTTTGACAACACCCTATGGTTGTTTAATCAAGATTTCCAGTATTTAGAGTTGTACGATTACAAAACGCAAACTACTAGAAATAAAACAATCCCTGTAGTTTCAAAAGTATTAGACATGACTAGTAACTACAACTATTGCTGGTTATTAACCGAAAACAATTTGTATTGCTATAATTATTTTGGAAGCATGGTTTATAAGCTAAAAAACGAAGGCTATTCAAACATTAAAGCTATTGACCAAAATTTAATTATTAATAAAGAAAACACTTTACTTTTTTATGATAATAAATTAAAAAAAATATCTACCATTAATTTACCAAAGATGTTAATAAGTCAGTTTTTTGTAACCAATCAAATCCTGTATATTTACACTCACAAATTACTTTATCAATACCAACTTAAAACAGACTAACTATGCATGTTGCCATAGCAGGAAATATAGGCGCAGGAAAAACGACGCTTACTAAATTATTAGCTAAACATTTTAATTGGGAGGCTCAATTAGAAGACGTTGTAGACAACCCTTACCTAGACGATTTTTATAATCAAATGGAACGTTGGAGTTTTAACTTACAAGTTTACTTTTTAAATAGTCGTTTTAGACAAGTGTCACAAATTCGCGAAAGCGGAAAAGATATTATTCAGGACAGAACAATTTATGAGGATGCACACATTTTTGCACCTAATTTACATGCAATGGGCTTAATGACTAATCGTGATTTTGAAAACTACAAATCTCTTTTTGACTTAATGGAAAGCTTTGTTGCTGGTCCCGATTTACTAATTTATTTACGTAGCTCTATCCCAAATTTGGTGTCACAAATACACAAGCGTGGACGTGATTACGAAAACTCTATTAGTATTGATTACTTAAGCAGACTTAATGAGCGTTACGAAGCTTGGATAAGCGGATACACTAAAGGTAACTTACTAATTATTGACGTAGATAACATGGATTTTGTTGCTAACCCAGAGGATTTAGGTACAATTATTAATAAAATTGATGCAGAGATAAACGGATTATTTTAACTCCATCATTAAGCGTTACTTTAACTAACGCAATACAAAAAAAACAGCGCCTTACTTAAACCAAGTTAGGCGCTGTTTTTATTTAATTATATATCTGATACATCTTGTTGAACAAGTGTTGTTACTTTTGTTTTGCTAACCTATATTATTAATAAAATCTACATAATAGCTTTTCTTACACATTATATAATTTTGCTACTTTATAAGGTCATTTTTTTTAGCATGAACAATAGCTTCTTTACTAGAGTTAATTAGTAAAACAGGCGTCTCGTTATAATCTTTAAGTAAGTTTTTTACTCGTTTTATTTTCTTATTATCATTTACAGTTCTTAAGTAAACTGCTTTAATCCTATTAGGATACGTATTTACTAATTCTAGATAAATATCTGGATCATGCTCTGCACTATCACCAATTAATATAAAAGGTAAATCAGGATAAGTTTTTAAAATATTTTCAATTTCCTTTTGTTTTGCTGGTTTACTGGTAGCACTTTTCTTTTTAAAAATAGCTCTAAAACTTCTTAATAAAATAGGGCCTTTAGGAAAATTATTAGTTCTTAAAAAAAACTCTAAGTAGCGATACAGGTTCCATGGACTATGACTAACATAAAAAATTGGATTAGCTTTTGTTCCGGTTGGTCCTTTGTGTAATTGGTGGTAAAAATCTGCAGCTCCCTCTAATGGAATCCTATTTTGCGCATGCTTTAAAAAGGTATTATAAAGTACTCGCCATTTTAGGATTGACACAACCCCTGTATGCAAAATAGTATCGTCAATATCGCTAATTACGCCAAAATCTGAAGCCTTACTAGGTATCAGCATTTCGGCAGGAAACCTGTTTTCATTTTGAATCGTTCTTTTTAAAGTAGGGTCATCATAAGCCACTTCAAAATTTAACCATCCTTCAGGGTTTATTAAATGATCCAAACCTGTTATGTTTTTTTCTAACTTATAGTATCCATCTTTATCCGTTTCGGTATAAAAAACCTTATTGTTAGGTAATGTAATTTTTAGCTTGGTATGTTTTATTTCATCTGTTTCAAAACGTTTCCACGTGTTTAGAATAAGATTAAACAGACTTTTTTGGTCTAAATCAATAGTTTCATCCTCTAACGCACGTCCACGATGATAAAAGTGACTAGACGTACCATAACTTAAAAACGAAATTATTTGTAAAGGATCTTTTTTAAACCAACTCATTACTTCAAATATAATATAAAAAAAACCTGCTAAAAGTGATTAGCAGGTTTAAATTTATAACATTAATAAATGTCTAACCTTTTTTAACATCTATTTTTTTTATAATCTTTTTATTGCCTTCAGTTGCCATTTTATTTGCAGCTTCAAATTCTCTAAGTTTAGTATCAACGTCTTCTTTGTTTCCTTTAAACGTTTCTTCTTTTACAACCTCTTCCCCGTCAACAATCATTGTGTAAGTAATTGTAGCTACAGCAATATTGTCTTCAACAACCATTTCTTTTTCAATAGTAACTTCTTCAACATTTGCTACATCAGTTTCTGCATGACCACCTAAAATAGGTGCTATTACTAAACCAATAAGACATGTTAATTTAATTAAAATATTCATTGATGGTCCAGATGTATCTTTAAATGGATCTCCAACGGTATCTCCGGTAACCGCAGCTTTGTGCGCATCACTACCTTTATAAGTCATTTCTCCATTTATTTCTACCCCCGCTTCAAAAGATTTTTTAGCATTATCCCAAGCACCACCAGCATTATTTTGGAAGATTGCCCAAAGCACTCCACTTACTGTAACCCCTGCCATATAACCTCCTAACATTTCAGCAATAGCTAAATTATCCATTCCAAAAATCATAGGTACAAAAGCAATTACTAAAGGAAATCCGATAGTTAATAAACCTGGTAACATCATTTCTTTTAAAGAAGCTTTAGTAGAAATAGCCACACATTTATCGTATTCTGGCTTACCAGTACCTTCCATAATTCCAGGAATATCTCTAAACTGTCGTCTAACTTCTTCAACCATTTCCATAGCTGCTTTACCTACTGCATTCATTGCTAAAGCAGAAAACACAACTGGCACCATCCCTCCAACAAATAGCATCGCTAAAACAGGAGCTTTAAAGATGTTAATTCCGTCAATACCTGTAAAGGTTACATATGCTGCAAATAAAGCTAAAGATGTTAATGCTGCAGACGCAATTGCAAAACCTTTACCTGTTGCTGCAGTTGTGTTACCAACCGAGTCTAATATGTCTGTACGTTCTCTTACAATTGGCTCTTGCTCACTCATTTCGGCAATACCACCTGCATTATCCGATATAGGTCCAAAAGCATCAATTGCTAATTGCATTGCTGTTGTTGCCATCATAGCAGAAGCTGCTAAAGACACACCATAAAAACCTGCTAATGCATAAGATGCCCAAATGGCTCCAGCAAACAATAATACAGAAGGAAATGTGGATATCATACCTGTCGCTAAACCTGCAATAATGTTTGTTCCTGCACCTGTACTTGATTGTTGTACAATTTTTAAGATTGGTTTTTTACCTAATCCAGTATAATATTCGGTTACTGAAGATATCACAGCACCTACAAATAATCCAACTAAAGTAGCATAGAATACACGCATACTAGAAATATCCTGTAAACCTTCTCCGAAAAAATTCATTTGCATTGTTTCTGGCAACATCCAAGTTACTAAACCATAACAAGCAGCAGCTACTAGACCTATAGACACCCAGTTACCCAAGTTTAAAGCTCCCATAACTTGATCCTCTTTAGCATCGTTACTTTTTATTTTAACTAACATGGTTCCGATAATAGAAATTATTATTCCTACACCTGCAATTGACATTGGTAATAAGATTGGTCCAATACCACCAAAAGCGTCATTAATTGCGCCACCCATATCTTTAATCACATAGTTACCTAAAACCATTGCAGCTAATACTGTTGCTACGTAAGACCCAAATAAATCGGCTCCCATACCAGCAACATCACCTACATTATCCCCAACGTTGTCTGCAATTGTAGCAGGGTTACGTGGGTCGTCTTCTGGGATACCCGCTTCTACTTTACCTACTAAATCTGCACCTACATCGGCAGCTTTAGTATAAATACCACCACCAACTCTTGCAAATAAAGCAATAGACTCTGCTCCTAAAGAAAACCCTGCTAGGGTTTCTAAGACAATTGTCATATCCATTGTATTGGTCCATTCTCCACCCATAAACATTTGGAAGAATATTATAAAAAACATTGTTAAACCTAATACCGCTAAACCAGCAACACCCAGCCCCATTACAGTACCACCTCCAAAAGATATTTTTAAAGCATTTGGTAAGCTAGATTTTGCAGCTTGAGTTGTTCTAACGTTAGTTTTTGTTGCTATTTTCATACCTATGTTTCCAGCAAAAGCAGAAAATATAGCACCACATATAAATGCGATTACAATTAAATAACTAGTAGTTGGTACAAAATAGGCGACTATAGTAAGTAAAACACTTACTATTACTACAAAAATGGATAGTAGTCTATATTCTGCATTTAAAAAAGCAAGAGCACCTTCGTAGATGTGGTCTGAAATTTCTTTCATTTTACCATCTCCAGCATCTTGTTTCATTACCCAAGATTGTTTAATAGCCATGTAAATTAAGCCTAAAATTGCCATAGCAATAGGCATATAAATCATCATTGATTCCATAAAAGTTTATTTGATTAGTTTTTATTAATCGCTAAAGTAACAAAATCAAACAGAAGATAAAATATTAAATTTGCAATTTTTTAACAATTAAACCGAATAAATTTTAATTTATTGAGCTTGTAAAAAAGATTTTATTACTTATTATTAATAATAGCAAACAAACTAAAAAGGTGCAACATATGTTATTGTAATGATTAAAATCAAAAAGCCCTTTCATTTAAAAATGAAAGGGCTTTTAATATTATAAAAGAGCTACTAATTAGATAGTAAAATCACCTTTAGTTTTATGCTCACTGTTTTCGTAACGTTCTACACATTTGTTTAAAATGTCATATGCTTCTGTAGCATCTCCCCATCCACCAACATCTACTTTCTTT
This sequence comes from uncultured Olleya sp., assembly GCA_947503885.1. GTDB lineage: Bacteria > Bacteroidota > Bacteroidia > Flavobacteriales > Flavobacteriaceae > Olleya. Next base: position 230,957 of record CANNFD010000005.1, read on the forward strand.
TTCTCTAAGTCTTTATATACTTGAAAAAAGTGAGTAATTTCTTTTATTCTGTGTGGGTTTAAATCTTCAATATCATTACAACTATTCCAAATTGGATCTGTAACTGGAACACAAATTATTTTTTCATCTGGACCTTTTTCATCAGCCATATGGAAAACACCAATTGGTTTAACTTCCATTACACACATTGGAAATGTTGGCTCTGTACCCATTACTAAAACATCTAATGGATCACCATCTAATGCTAAAGTTTCTGGAATAAAACCGTAATCTCCAGGATACATCATTGAAGAAAACAACATACGGTCAAAACGGATTTTGTTTAATTCAAAATCATATTCGTACTTGTTTCTACTTCCTTTAGGGATCTCAATTAAAACGTCAAATGTTTTTTTTCCTGATGGGCTCATAATTTTATTTTTAGTTTCCGTCAAGCGGAATTTAAATTTTGCTTTACTTTTTCGGCTTGCAAAAGTACGAGATTATTTAGGTTTTGGCAAGAGAAACATGTTGATTTTTACTACTTTCGAAATATCGGACTTGACATTATAATATAAACCTCAAACTTTATTAGTCTTCAAGTCTAAATCAATAAAACAATATCGTTTAATTTAATATTAAACAACCACATTTATTTTGTCTTAAGCATGTGTCAACACCCATAATTCTACTTCTTCCTTATCACGCCAATGTTGATCTCTTTTGGTTTTATCAGAAGCGATTTTTACTTTTCTTTTTAAACATTTTTCTAATACAAAACGTCCACCTTCTGCAAGTTCTGCTTCAATAGGATGCTGTTTTGTAACTTCTGTAATTTGTGCTAGATTAGAAAACACGACTACCAACTTACCTTCTGGCAATAGTAATTGTTTAGCAGATTCAAAAAATTGAGGAAACAAGTTTTTGTTATAATAGATAGCTTCGTCTAGTCTGTCTAAATCATGAGATTTTGGTAACCAAGGTGGATTAAATACAATCAACTCGGTTGCTTTTGAAGCATTAGCAAATAGATGTCCAAAATCTAAAGTTATTTTTCTAGACAATTTAGTGTCCTTCATATAATCAGTCAATCCTACAATAGCATTTGGGTTAGTATCTGTACCATATACTGTTTGAAAGCCATGTTTAACCATCTGAAAAGACAATACACCACTACCAATACCTACATCGATTGCCGATTTTTTTGCTCCTTCATAACGGTTTAACCAATTATCAAAAAGTATTAAATGATCAAATCGTGTTGGAAAATAAGTCCCATAATAAGGGTGTATTTTATTACGTAATACAGGAATAGAAATTCCGTTTTCATACCATTGCCAAGCACTATTAAGTCCTTGTATTTTAACAAATGGCAATAAAAAGTCGCTAGTTTCTGGATATAATTTTTCAAGCCATCCAATAAATGGTGCTTTTTTAACTGCTAATTTATGATCTATAACTTCTATTAAAATTAATTTTGAAAGCTTATTATATTGAGATCTATACTCGCGTTGCTCTTTAAAAGTTTTGTTTGGCAACTTTTTTTGAAGATGAGTTTTTAATGCTTTTAACAAGTTTAAACCATTACTATAAAATGCTGTAATTAAAACAGGATGACCTGCCTCTAGCGTTTTTATTGTTAGTTTAATATCTGTAGCAACGCTAAACAACATTAATTGCTTATCAGAAACTATTATTTCTGGTCTATTTAATTTTAAGTTTGGAGTACTACTATCTTCTGCTTTAGGTAAAGCCATACATTTTGTATTGAAACGATTTGCAGAGTAATGAGTTGCGCAAGGCGTAGGATTAAAATCACTAGTTAGTAATCATATTCCAGCACTCAGGCATTAAGTTGACTGCTAGTGTTTCATTAATCAAAAAGATAAAGGCTTTATAAAAAAGACTTTGCTACTCATTTAAACAATAGGAGTAGCTAATTGTTATTATGTTATTTAAGTTTTAAAAATGAAAACCAAAACTTCCGGTTACACCAAATTTTCTAGCGTCTGGATTTGTTATTGGGTTTAAATAATTACCTCTAAAATTAAAGTCTATTCTAAACACTTTAAAGATATTTCCAACACCAACACTATACTCGTAATACGCTTCTTTACTTGGCGCTTTATATAGTAACCCTGATGCATTAATATCTTTATTGTCTTGAGATACATTTCCAACAATACCTCTTGCCCCAACGATAGTTCTTAAATTGTATTTTTTAAGAAATGGGATACGAGAAAATAAACGTCCATTAAAGTTATGCTCAATATGTAATGCAGCATACTCATCCGTCACAAACTCGTAATAATCTAAGTTTGAAAAGGTATTATAGATAGAAAAATAACTTTGGTTTCCTGGCACGACACTTAGTAACCCTAATGGTACTTCTCCAAAGGTTTTACCAGTTTCTACAGTAGTATATAAACGTCCAAAAGCACCTAAAGCCCATGGTTGAGTATAAGAAAACTGTAATTTTGTGTAATCAAAATCACTATTTAATACACTTTTATCTCCAACAGTAATTTGTGCAAATAGCCTTGCAAAATCATCATTTTTTGTTCGGCGCTCTACCCCATAACCTGTCATTTCTCTATTAGGAAAAAATGAAAATGAAAAAGCTGTTTCGTATTGTTTAATTTCTGATTTTGTAGCGGTTTGTGTCGCGTCTGTATAATAATCTAAGCTAAAGGTTGGAGATGCAGACTCTAACGTTCTGTAACTTCCGCTTAAGCGTGTTACTAGGTTACGGAATGGCTCAGCCTCGATTGATAATGTACTTAAATTAATGTTTGTTAGCTTATCATTTGTGCCTGTTCCAATTACTGCGCTACTGGCTAAACTTCGACCTAAAACATCTGTACTTGTGGTTAAACTAGCACCTATTTGCTCGACATCACGTCGATTACCACCGGAAATAATCAACCTACTACGCTTGTCTAATAACCATTTTCCTGAAAGCCCGTATTTAAATTTATCGTCGTTAAAACCATAGGCTGTAAACCCTTCGATACGCCATAAATCATTTTGGCCAAAATAGGTACGTCCACCTGCCCTAAGTCGGACACCTTCAACTTCGTTATATCCAAAAGTTGAAAAGATTGGACCGTAATCTAGATTAAGCTCTGAAAACTCGATATAACCTGAAGCCAAAATACTTCCTAAGTTATATAAGCGTTTAAATTTTTGGGTGTTTTTTAAAGAGTCCAGCATGACATACACGCCTTTTTCATCTTTACTTAGGGTTTCCATACGGTTTTGGTCCCAAAAACTATCATCTTGATTATAGATGTCTTGGTCAAAACTATAGACTTTTTCTTTATAAAATTTTGGATCTTTTTCTTTATCAAACTGATAGTTGTCATATAAAGTGGTACGTTTTCCGTAAATACCTTTTGATTTTTCTTTTTTATTTAAAGCAAAATCACTCATAAAATAATCCCGCTTTATTAAAAATACAGAGTCGTTAAGTACTTCAAATTCTTGCTCTATGTAGATTTCTTTTACCCAGTTAATATTTGCACTTTTTGAGGCTTGCAGATTAATATCTTTAATTGCAAAAGTAGTATCAGCCACCCAAAAATCACCTTTAAATGTCAACTCGTTTTTTCGTCTTGGGTAGTATATAATATTGTAACACCATTTATTATCTATAAAACTACTGTCCGCTAATACATAGTTATAAGTTTGGATTCCGGTTCTGGATAATGGACTGGTAAAACTTTTATCAAAAAACTTTAGATAGTTTTCATAGACGTCATAGTCTGAATATAAGTCATCCACAAAATCGATAATAATCTGGTTATTACTAAATCCTGAGTTTTTGTTACCTTTAAGTATTTCTCGTTTTTCTTTAATAATATTATCCCCGTAAACTTCGCTTGAAGATTCATTAATAAAAATAGGTAAATAGGTTTTACCTGTCACTCTTGAAGTATCTACTTGCTCAAAAACAAATTCCATCCCTTTAAATAACTTGCTTTGCATTAAAGAACTGTCAATAGTATTAAGGTCAAATTCTACTTTTTCGTACTTATCGTATTGGTATTGTTTATACTGTTTAAGTCCGTTGCTGCGTTTATTTGCCCAAATTTTTCTAAGAATATCAATTGCTGGATTATTCTTTTTTGGTTGTTTACCAGAGACAATTACCACCTCATCAAGGGTTGCTATTTCTTCTTTTAAAACAATTTTAAGGTCGTAGTTTACTTTTTTGGTTAGCTTAATATCCTGTGTTTCAAAACTCATAAATGATATTGAAAGTATATCCCAGGTATTATCATCCTCTAGGTAAAAACGCCCTTCTTCATTAGTAATTACTCCAACTGACGATCCTTTAAAAATAACACTTGCAAATGATATAGGTTGCTCATACTGGTCAAACACATAACCACTAACTTTAGTTTGTGCTATTGTATAAAGACTACCGAAGAAAAAAAGAAGACAAAAAAGTTTACTATTCATATTTGGGTATTTAAAACAAAAAGCTTCATCAACAATCATGCTAATGAAGCTTTAGATAAATCTAAAGTACTAATTTTTTATTTATACATTACTTTTTTAACAGCTGCTATTACATCTTTATGGTCTGGTAACCACTCTGCTAATAACACTGGAGAGTAAGGTGCAGGTGTATCTGCAGTATTTATTTTTATGATTGGAGCATCTAAATAATCAAATGCTTCACTTTGTACTAAATAAGTTATTTCCGTCGCTACGTTACCAAATGGCCAAGCTTCTTCTAAAATAATTAGACGGTTGGTTTTTTTAACAGATTGCAAAATTGCTTTTCTGTCCATTGGTCGTACAGTACGTAAATCTATAATTTCGCAAGAGATGTTTTCTTTTGCTAATTCTTCTGCAGCGATATAAGCTTCTTTAATAATCTTACCAAAAGATACGATTGTTACATCTGTACCTTCTCTTTTAATCTCTGCAACTCCTAATGGAATTGTATACTCACCTTCAGGCACTTCTCCTTTATCACCATACATTTGCTCGCTTTCCATAAAAATCACAGGATCGTTATCACGAATAGCAGATTTTAATAATCCTTTAGCATCGTATGGGTTTGAAGGCACCACCACTTTAAGACCTGGTGTGTTTGCAAACCAGTTTTCAAAAGCTTGCGAGTGTGTTGCTGCTAATTGTCCTGCACTTCCGGTAGGACCTCTAAACACTATTGGGCAATTAAATTGTCCACCAGACATTTGTCTAATTTTAGCTGCATTATTTATAATTTGGTCAATTCCAACTAACGAGAAGTTAAAAGTCATATACTCTACAATTGGTCTATTACCAGTCATTGTTGAGCCAATAGCTATTCCTGCAAAACCAAGCTCAGCAATTGGTGTGTCAATTACACGTTTAGCACCAAACTCGTCTAACATCCCTTTAGATGCTTTATAAGCACCATTATATTCTGCTACTTCCTCACCCATTAAGTAAACGCTCTCATCTCTGCGCATTTCTTCACTCATGGCTTCACATATAGCTTCTCTAAATTGAATCGTCTTCATCTAAATTATAATTTGAAAAGCAAAAATAACAATAAAAGAAAAACTTTAGACTAAAGAATTATTTAAAATTTACTATGCATGCATAGTATTTTTCAAAATAAAATATTTATCTTCGTCTCCGTAAGATTTAAGCAGAATTATAAAACTTAAATTTGATCAAAAAAAATAATATAAAGTTAGACCAATTATATAGTATTTGTTGATTGTATCTAACGTAATAGAACTCATAAAAACAAAATAATATGAAAATTTTAGTGTGTATTAGTCATGTGCCAGATACGACATCAAAAATTAATTTTACAGATGGAGATTCAAAATTTGACACAACCGGTGTACAATTTGTAATTAATCCAAATGACGAATTTGGTTTAACCCGTGCTATGTGGTTTAAAGAAAAGCAAGGTGCATCTGTTGATGTTGTTAATGTTGGTGGTCCTGAAACAGAACCTACTTTACGTAAAGCCTTAGCTATAGGAGCAGACAATGCTATTAGAGTTAATACAGAAGCTAAAGATGGCTATCAAGTTGCTAAAGAAATAGCTAATGTGGTTAAAGATGGTGGTTATGATTTAGTTATTGCTGGAAGAGAATCTATTGATTATAATGGAGGAATGGTACCAGGTATGATTGCAGAAATGATTGACGCTAATTTTGTAACTAACTGTATTAATTTAGAATTAGATGGTACTAATGCTAAAGCAGTTAGAGAAATTGACGGTGGTAAAGAAACAGTATCCACATCATTACCTTTAGTAATTGGTGGTCAAAAAGGATTAGTTGAAGAGAGTGATTTACGTATTCCAAACATGAGAGGAATTATGATGGCACGTAAAAAACCTTTAACTGTTGTAGAACCTATTGGCGCTTCTGTAGAAACAACTACTGTTAAGTTTGAAAAACCTGCTCCAAAAGGTGCAGTTACATTAGTATCTCCTGATAATTTAGACGAATTAGTAAACTTACTTCATAACGAAGCTAAGGTGATATAAACCTGTCATTCCTGCGTAAGTAGGAATCCATAAATTAATTAAAAATAGATTCCTGCCTAGGTGGGAATGACAAACAAAAACAAAAAATATGTCAGTTTTAGTATATACAGAATCAGAAAACGGAACCTTCAAAAAAACAGCTTTTGAAGTAGCATCTTATGCAAAAGCAGTTGCAACCCAAATGGGAACAACAGTTACTGCTTTTGCAGTAAATGCAAATGATGTTTCAGAATTAGGAAAATATGGAGTAGACAAGGTATTAAAAATATCAGACGACTCCTTAAAAAACTTTAATGCAAAATCATACGCTTCTGCAATTGCACAAGCAACAAAAAATGAAGATGCTAAAGTGGTTATTGTTAGCCAAAGTGCAGACAGTAAATATCTAGCACCAATTTTATCTGTTGGTTTAGAAGCAGGATACGCATCTAATGTTATGGAGGCACCAACATCGACTTCGCCATTTACAGTTAAACGTACTGCTTTTACAAACAAAGCTTTTAATTTAACAACTATAGATACAGATATCAAAATTGTAGGTGTATCAAATAACTCATTTGGATTAGTAGAAGCTAATGGTAGTGCTACAGCAGAAGATTTTTCTCCTAGCTTACCTGCTAAGGGTGTAACTGTAGAGTCGGTTGATAGAGTAACAGACAAAGTAACTATTGCAGATGCAGAAATAGTAGTATCTGCTGGTCGCGGTATGAAAGGACCAGAAAACTGGGGGATGATTGAAGAGTTAGCAGAAGTTTTAGGTGCTGCTACAGCATGTTCTAAACCTGTTTCTGACTTAGGATGGAGACCACACAGTGAACACGTAGGGCAAACTGGAAAACCTGTAGCGTCTAACTTGTACATTGCAATTGGTATCTCTGGAGCAATCCAACATTTAGCAGGTATTAACGCCTCTAAAGTAAAAGTTGTAATTAACACAGATCCAGAAGCACCTTTCTTTAAAGCTGCTGATTATGGTGTTGTTGGTGATGCTTTTGAAGTTGTACCACAATTAATAGAAAAATTAAAAGCGTTTAAGGCTTCAAACGCTTAATTTTTTATAAATTTAAGTTCTAATAACAAGGGACTGTTTAAATTATGTACAAAAACTACTTATTGTAGTTTGGTAAAGTCCTAATTTAAGCAGTTCTTTGTTTTTTAAATACTATGAGTTTAGTCCGATTAAATATAAAAGGTATTTCTTACAGCCAAACCCAAAATGGTGCTTATGCACTAATTTTAAACGAGTTAGACGGCGATCGCAAATTACCAATTGTCATTGGTGCTTTTGAAGCACAATCTATTGCTATAGCATTAGAAAAGGAAATTAGACCTCCAAGACCATTAACACACGATTTATTTAAAAACTTTGCAGACCGTTTTGATATTGTGGTCAAACAAGTAATTATACACAAGTTAGTAGATGGCGTTTTTTACTCTTCTTTAATCTGCGAGCGTGATAAAATAGAAGAAATCATTGATGCTAGAACTAGCGATGCTATTGCTTTAGCCCTTCGTTTTCAAGCTCCAATTTTTACATACAAAAACATATTAGATAAAGCAGGTATCTATCTTAAAGTTGACCCAACTAAGGAGGAAGACCCAGATAATATACTTATTGAAGATATTATTAATGAAGAGCTAGAATTAGAACCTGTTCAAGATAATTATGCTTCTAAGACATTAGAAGAACTTCACAACCTACTAGACGAAGCTGTTACCAATGAAGATTATGAAAAAGCAGCAAAGATCAGAGACGAAATCTCAAAACGATAACCCCCTTACAATGAAATACTTTACACTTGCTATTGTAGCTACATTAATGAGTTTGACATCTAGTTTTGCTCAAGATATTGAAAAAGAATGGCAACTTGATGCAAGTCAAACTAAATTAGATTCTACCAGTCTAAACCTATCACACAAAGATATTTTAAGTCTTAAAGACGGTTCATTTTCTCACAATGATTTAACTGGAGACTACCTGTTTCAAAATAATGTTTTATTTTTTTATTACAACTCCCCTTCAGATTTATCTAAGCGTTTAAAAGTAGAATCACTTACAGATTCCACTTTAGTGTTTAAAGAAAAACAAAATATTTATTCATTTAAAATTAAAGAAAAAACTGCTGCCCAAATTGCAGTATCAGAAGCTAATAAAATCATACCAAGTGAAGGATTTTCTATAACTAGTTTATGGAGAGGCGCTGTAGGTATGCTTGCACTAATTTTTATCTCATTCCTTTTTAGTAGTAACAGAAAAGCAATTGATTGGAAAATTGTAGGTATTGGTTTAGTCTTTCAACTTTTAATAGCAATTGGTGTACTAAAAGTAGAATTTATAAAAACTGCATTCGAGTTTGTTGGTGGACTATTTATTAGTGTACTTGATTATACAAGAGCAGGAAGCAAATTTTTATTTGAAGGGCTAGTTGTAGACATGGATACTTTTGGTTTTATATTTGCTTTTCAGGTATTACCAACTATTATATTCTTCTCTGCATTAACATCGGTATTATTTTACTTAGGTATTATTCAAAGAGTAGTTAAAGCTATGGCTTGGCTACTATCTAAAGCTCTTAAAATATCTGGAGCGGAAAGTTTAAGTGTTGCAGGAAATATTTTTCTTGGTCAAACAGAGGCACCATTACTAATTAAAGCTTACTTAGAAAAAATGACTAAGTCAGAAATGCTTTTAGTTATGATTGGTGGTATGGCTACTGTTGCAGGTGCTGTTTTAGCAGCTTATATTGGGTTTTTAGGTGGTGATGACGAAGTGTTACGCTTATTTTATGCAAAACATTTATTAGCAGCTTCAGTAATGGCAGCTCCAGGTGCAATTGTAATTTCAAAAATATTGTTTCCTCAAACGGAAAAAGTTAATACAGACGTTGAAGTCTCTCAGGATAAAATAGGATCTAACATTTTAGATGCTATTGCAAATGGTACGACTGAAGGATTAAAATTAGCAGTTAATGTTGGTGCTATGCTTTTAGTATTTGTAGCTTTTATCGCAATGGTAAATGGTATACTAGGATGGGTTGGAGATGTTACCAATCTTAACGATTGGATTGGATTAAATACTAGTTATACTGCATTATCATTAGAATTAATCTTAGGATATATCTTTGCTCCTTTAATGTGGCTAATTGGTGTTGCGCAATCAGACATGGCACTAATGGGTCAATTATTAGGTATAAAATTAGTAGCAAGTGAGTTTGTTGGATATATACAACTAGCAGAGCTAAAAAATGTTGCTAACGTTACACACTTAACTTACGAAAAATCTATAATAATGGCAACTTATATGCTTTGCGGGTTTGCAAACTTTGCATCAATAGGTATACAAATAGGCGGTATCGGATCTTTAGCACCAGGACAACGTAAAACATTATCAAAGTTTGGGATGAAAGCCTTACTTGGAGGTACAATTGCCTCATTAATATCTGCTACTATTGCAGGTATGATTATTGGTTAAAATAAGTAAGATGTAAAACTATTACCTACAAAATATACTTACACTATAAAAGCTCATTTCTACAATTGAAATGAGCTTTTTAAGTACAACACTACTAATTACATAACCGTTAATAACTTTTAATATATAAAAGAAACATTATTAATAAAAAAGGCTGCTTTTAATTAAATTCGTTGTCATAAATACGTCCATTAATTGGTTTAAAGTAATCAAAAATCTTAAAGATTTTTCCTTATCAGAAATAGAATCATGAAACAATATCACGACTTAGTTAAACATATATTAGAACACGGAAACACAAAGCAAGACAGAACAGGAACAGGAACTAAAAGTGTTTTTGGTTACCAAATGCGTTTTGATTTAAGTAAAGGTTTCCCGATGGTGACAACTAAAAAATTACACTTAAAATCTATAATTTACGAGCTACTTTGGTTTTTAAATGGGGATACTAACATCAAATACCTAACAGAAAACGGAGTTAGAATATGGAACGACTGGGCTGACGAAAATGGTGATTTAGGACCTGTCTACGGACACCAATGGAGAAATTGGAATAGTGATGAAATTGACCAAATTAAAGACGTTATTCATAGCTTAAAAAACAATCCTGACAGTAGACGTATGTTAGTCTCTGCTTGGAACCCTTCAGTATTACCAGATAATTCAAAAAGTTTTTCAGAAAATGTCGCTAATGGCAAAGCAGCATTACCCCCTTGTCATGCCTTTTTTCAGTTTTATGTGGCTGATGGTAAATTATCATGTCAACTATACCAACGTAGCGCAGACACATTTTTAGGTGTACCATTTAATATTGCATCTTATGCTTTATTTACAATGATGATGGCTCAAGTTTGCGGTTACGAAGCTGGAGATTTTATCCATACTTTTGGAGATGCTCACATTTACAGTAATCATATCGAGCAATTAGAATTACAACTTTCTAGAGACATCAGACCGTTACCAACGATGAAGATTAATCCTGAAGTTAAAGATATATTTGATTTTAAATTTGAAGATTTCACATTAGAAAACTACAATCCTCACCCACATATAAAAGGCGCTGTAGCAGTTTAATACTTATAGCATGAAAAAATTACTTTTTATAGTTCTAATAACAGTTAAGTTTAGCTTTGCTCAAGAAACAGTACCCTTTAATATAATTGAAGATGTACCCATATTTCCTGGCTGCGAAAAACTAGATGCGATTGGAAAAAAGGATTGTATGAATATTGGTATTAATGAAATAATAAAAAGAAATTTTAACTTAAAAAAAGCCACCAGAGGTATCACTCTTGATAAAGGACTAATAAAAATATTTGTCTCATTTAAAATTGACGAAAACGGAATTGTCGATGACATAAAAATAAAGGCTCCTCATCCAAAAATAGAAAAGGAAACCGCAAGAGTTATTAATCTAATACCTAAAATGAGACCAGGTTTACATCTAGGGAAGCCTGTCAAAGTAGCGTATACCTTACCTATTAAGTTTAGAATTAATTGATACGTTTTATTTATTCATCAATTTAAACAAACAGCTAATTTTATACTTTATCACAGTCACTTTTTATTAAAATAAAAAGTGAAAAATAACACTTATAAAAACGCTAACTTTGCAATATAAATACTACACATATGTTTGGATTAAAGAAAAAAGACAAGCCTCAAATAGATAAAGAGCAACTAGAATTAATTAAAAATGCACAACGCAGAATCAAACAAAAAAAGCGTTTATACATACACTTTGTAATATTTTTAATTGGTGCAGTCTTTTTAATTATTGCCAACACGGTTTTAGGCATCGGAAAAAACACTATGTTTTTTGGCATCAATTGGTTTGTATACGCGATATTAGCATGGTTATTTTTATTTTTATACCACTTTGTAAATGTATTTATCACCTCTAAATTTATGGGTAAAGCGTGGGAAGAACAACAATTAGCCAAACTAGTTAACCAACAAAAAATAAGAATTGAAAAGCTTAAACAACAAATAGAAAAAGAAGATCTACCAATTGCTAAAAGTGAAGTTTTTAAACAACAAAACAGTAAAGTAGTTAACAATTTAACCATTATTGTAGCTGCTGGAGAAAACAACGAAATTGGAAAAGACAATGGTCTAATTTGGCATTTAAGCGATGACTTAAAACGTTTTAAAGCATTAACTTCTGGCCACCATATTATTATGGGTCGTAAAACATTTGAAAGCTTCCCAAAACCGTTACCTAATCGCACACATATTGTTATATCTAGACAAGCTAACTACAAAGCTCCAGAGGGTGTTATTGTTGTAAACAGCTTAGAAGATGCTATTTTAAAAGCAAAAAAAGACACGCAACCTTTTATTATTGGTGGAGGCGAAATTTACAAACAAGCATTACCTTTTGCATCAAAAATCGAGCTAACTCGTGTACATTCTAATTTTGACGCAGATACTTTCTTTCCTGAAATTGATAAGACCCTTTGGAAAGAAACTGCAAATATATTTCATACAAAAGATGCCAATCATGAATTTGAATTTTCGTTTTTAACCTTCGAAAGAAAGTAAATAAACAATTTTGTCTAATTTCGCAGTATGGTAAAAGATATTCAACTTCGTGTTTCTTTAAAAGAAGAAGAAATTCCAGATATTTTAATAAAAAAATCTGCGGAGTTTTTATCTATGTCTAGAAATGATATAACTGGCATTAAAGTACTACGCAAGTCAATTGACGCTAGAAAGCCAAAGATTATATTAAATTATAAAGTATCCGTTTATATAAAAGAGCCGGTTCCGGAAACCTCAGATTATACTTTTGATTATAAAGACGTCTCAAAAGCAAAACCTATCCATATTATAGGATTTGGACCTGCAGGTATGTGGGCTGCTTTACGATGTATAGAACTTGGATTTAAACCTATAGTTATAGAACGCGGTGCGAATGTAAAAGACAGACGTCGTGATTTAAAAGCCATAAACCAAGATCATTTTGTTAATGAAGATTCTAACTATTGTTTTGGAGAAGGTGGTGCTGGAACTTATAGTGACGGAAAATTATACACACGTAGTTTAAAGCGTGGTGATGTCCGTCGAATTTTTGAAAACTTAGTATATCATGGTGCAACAGATCAAATTTTGGTCGACGCACATCCACACATTGGAACCAACAAACTTCCAAAAGTAGTCCAAAACATTCGTGAAAACATTATAAAATATGGGGGCGAAGTACATTTTAATACTCGCGTTACAGATTTTGTAATTAAGAATAATAAAATACAAGCAATCCAACTTCAAAATGGTGAAGAGCTAATTACTGAAAAAGTAATATTAGCAACAGGTCATTCTGCTAGAGATATTTTTCAATTATTACATGACAAAAACATTGCAATAGAAGCTAAATCCTTTGCAATGGGTGTTAGAGCAGAGCATCCACAACACATTATAGATTCTATCCAATACCATTGCGAAGGTCCAAGACCTGAGTTATTACCTGCAGCATCTTACAGTTTAGTACAACAAGTTAATGGACGTGGCGTGTATAGTTTTTGTATGTGTCCAGGAGGTTTTATAGTCCCTGCAGCTACTGCCAATGGAGAAGTTGTTGTAAACGGAATGTCACCTTCAAGGCGAAATAATAAATTTGCTAATTCAGGGATAGTTGTAGAAATTAATGCTGAACGTGATTTAAAAAAATACGAACATTTTGGTGCTTTAAAAGCTTTAGAATTTCAGAAAGATTTAGAAAAGTTAGCCTTTACAGCTGGTGGTCGTAGTCAAGTTGCACCTGCACAGCGAATGACGGATTTTGTAGAAGGAAAGTTATCAAATAGCTTAAACGAAACCTCTTATCAACCAGGTTTAAACAGCGCACCTTTACATAGTTTATTCCCTAAATTAATTGGCAGTTCTTTAAGAAAAGGTTTTAAGGCTTTTGGCGATAAAATGAAAGGTTATTATACTGAAGAAGCTAATATTATTGGGGTAGAATCCAGAACCTCATCACCTGTAAGTATTCCAAGAAATGAAAATTTAGCACATCCAGAAATTACAAATTTATTTCCTTGTGGTGAAGGCGGTGGTTATGCTGGTGGAATTATAAGTGCTGCAATGGATGGCGAACGTTGTGCAGAAGCTGCTACAGCCACACTTTAAAGCTTCAATTGGATAACCTTTACAATCTTAAAGCATTTTATATTTTGATAATAACAGTCTTGATTCCTTTTAAGATTTTATTCCTATTTTTGTCACTTAAATAAGAAAACAATGAAAGCATATATATTCCCTGGTCAAGGTGCCCAATTTACAGGAATGGGTCTTGATTTATACGAAAACTCACCAGAAGCACAACATTTATTTGAAGATGCTAATGCCATATTAGGCTTTAACATCACAGATATTATGTTTGAAGGTACTGCGGAACAATTAAAAGAAACAAAGGTTACACAACCTGCTATCTTTTTACACTCTGTTATTTTAGCAAAAACTTTAGGTGATAGTTTTAAACCAGAAATGGTTGCAGGACATAGTTTAGGCGAATTTTCGGCATTAGTAGCAGCAGGAGCTTTAAGCTTTAAAGATGGTCTAAAATTAGTATCACAACGTGCCCAAGCTATGCAAAAAGCATGCGAAATGCATCCAAGTACTATGGCAGCAGTATTAGGCTTAGAAGATCAAGTTGTTGAAGATATCTGTGCTAAAATAGATGGTGTTGTTGTAGCAGCAAACTACAATTGTCCCGGACAGCTAGTAATATCAGGAGAGGTTGAAGCAGTTGAACGTGCTTGTGAAGCTATGAAAGAAGCTGGTGCAAGACGTGCATTAATGTTACCTGTTGGAGGCGCTTTTCACTCGCCAATGATGGAGCCTGCAAGAGAAGAGTTAGCAGCAGCTATTGAAAACACAACCTTTAGCAAACCTAATTGCCCAATTTATCAAAATGTAACTGCTACTGCGATTACAGATGAAAATGAAATAAAAGCAAATTTAATATCGCAATTAACTGCTCCTGTACGTTGGACACAATCTGTACAACAAATGATTGAAGATGGTGCTACTTTATTTACTGAAGTTGGACCAGGAAAAGTACTTCAAGGTTTAGTTAAGAAAATAAATAGAGAAGCTCAGACTGAATCTGCAATACTTGAAACAAAAGCTGATGAGTAGCAGAAACATTTTTATAATAGGTCTAATTGTATTTAATATAATTATAGATCAAGTCTCAAAATTTATAGTAAGAGCAGACGTAGTTGCTAGAACTGAAACCGAAATATTTGGTCAATATTTTACACTTCATAATGTAGAAAATAAAGGCGCTTTTTTAGGAATGGGAAGTGATTTTAGCCCTACATTAAGAATTGCGTTACTATTAGTTTTACCTATAATTGTTTTAGCCTTAGTGCTAAGACATATTATTAAAGACAAAACAATAGATACCATGAGCCTTGTTGGGTTTTGTTGTATTATTGGTGGAGGTATAGCAAATGTATATGACAGGGTTGTTTATGGGTCCGTTACTGACTTTTTACATATTGACTTAGGCGGTGTCTTTAGGACAGGAATATTTAACATAGCAGATGTTTCTGTTATGGTTGGAATGGGGAGCTTAATTGTTGGCAGTTTTAAAAAGAAGAAAGCATAAAAAAAGCCTCGAATAATTCGAGGCTTTTTTTATTTATCTAGCTAAGTTACAATCACTGCAATCTTTTACTTCTCCGTAGTATGTTTCACGATATTTATGAAGCGTTTTAACCGGTATACCTAGAACTTGTTTTTTAATATAAGTTACTTTGGCATTTAACCTCCCCATCTTGGGAGCAAATCTGTTTTCTTGTCTTGTCTGACGTTTTACTGTAATCAATTTCATTGTTTTATCATTTGCATTAGCTACAAAGTAAACAAAAATTTGATATAATAACGAATTTAATTAACTAAAATATTGTTAATCAACATATTAATACAAATACAATAATAAGTTGTTATAATAATTATGAGATTGTTAATTATAAGGTAGTACAAGTCAAGATATAATAATGTTAATTTATAACCTTTTGCCACTTCCAAGCTGACAACATAGCCTGCTCTAAAGTGGACTGTGCTTTCCAACCTAATACAGTATTAGCTTTAGTAGTATCTGCATAAGCGGATATTACGTCACCAGGACGCCTATCCACTATTTTATAATTTAGTTTTGTGTTAGACACTTTTTCAAACGCTTTAATAACTTCAAGAACTGTACTTCCTTTACCTGTCCCTAAATTAAAGACTTCAAAATTTGTCGCATTTTTACTTTCTAATAAGCGTTGTAATGCTATTACATGGGCTTTAGCCAAATCTACAACATGAATATAATCCCTTACACAAGTACCATCTGAGGTTGGATAATCGTCTCCAAATACAGACAATTGTTCTCTTTTACCTATTGCTGTTTGGGTTATGTATGGTATTAAATTTTGTGGAACGCCTATTGGCAACTCTCCTATTTTAGCGGATTGATGCGCACCAATTGGATTAAAATATCTTAAAGCGATACTATTTAGTTGTGCATTTACTTTACAGGTGTCTTTAATAATCTCCTCTCCTATTTGTTTTGTATTTCCGTATGGTGATTCTGCTGGTTTAATAGGTGCTGTTTCTGCAATTGGCATTGTGTCTGCCTGACCATATACAGTACATGAGGAACTAAATATAAAATTAGAAACTTTTAATTTTATTAATTCCTGCAATACATACACTAGGGTGTTAATATTATTTTCGTAGTACATCAAAGGATTATCTACGCTTTCTCCAACTGCTTTACTTGCAGCAAAATGTATTACGCCTTGAATGTCTTGATGCGCCTTGAAAAAAGCTTGAACTGCTGATTTATTTTTTAAATCTAACTTTTCAAAAATTGGACTTTTACCTGTTATAGCAACAATACCTTTCAAAACCTCTAACGAGGCATTTGAAAGGTTATCTATTATCACTACTTGGTATCCTTTATTTTGAAGCTCTACAACTGTGTGTGAGCCTATAAAGCCTAAACCTCCGGTTACTAATATTTTCATTGGCTAAGATGTGCGTTAGGGATAGTAGCGTTATCCTTTTTTTGCTGCCATATATGGCAAAAAAAGATTCTAGCGGATAGCCCGACCTTTATGGTAACGCCCTAATTATTGTTTACAAATTTTATTACAGTATCTGTTATAAATTTGATTTGATCTGCTTCAAGCTCGGTATGCATTGGTAAGGATATAACCTCTTTTATTAATTGATTTGTGACAGGAAAATCTGCTTCGTTATAACGGTCGTCTTTATATGCTTTTTGAGAGTGTAAAGGGATTGGATAATAGACTCCGCATGGGATTCCGTTATCGTTTAAATGTTTTACTAATGCGTCTCTGTCTACGTTTTTAACTTTTAAAGTGTATTGATGAAACACGTGACAGTCACAAGTATCGCAAATACCATCACATCCATTAACTGTTTTTGGTGTTATTACATTATTAACATCTTTGAATGCTGCGTTATATTGTCTTGCTGCATCACGTCTTGCATTATTATAGCTATCTAATTTTGGTAGTTTTGCGTCTAAAACTGCTGCTTGAATTGAGTCTAAACGAGAGTTTACACCTACTACATCGTGATGATAACGTTGGTACATACCATGATTAACTATACCTCTTAAGGTATGTGCTAGGTCGTCGTCGTTTGTAAAAATTGCGCCTCCATCACCATAACATCCTAAGTTTTTAGATGGAAAAAATGAAGTGGAAGCCACGTGACCAATGGTTCCTGATTTTGCTTTTGTACCGTCAGAATAAGTATAATTTGCACCTATACCTTGGGCATTATCTTCTATAACATATAGATTATGTTCTTTTGCAATTTGCATAATCGCCTCCATATTTGCACATTGACCAAATAAATGTACGGGTACTATTGCTTTTGTTTTTGGTGTGATCGCTTTTTTTATAGCTTCTATACTAATATTAAAATCATCTGGATTTACATCTACTAAAACTGGTGTCAATTTTAATAATGCAATAACCTCTACAGTTGCAGCAAAAGTAAAGTCTGCAGTAATAACCTCGTCGCCTTGTTCTAATCCTAATCCCATCATTGCTATTTGCAATGCATCTGTACCATTTGCACAAGGTATGACGTGTTTTACACCCAAATAGTCTTCTAGGTTTTTCTGAAACTCTTTAACCTTTGGTCCATTAATAAAAGTAGTATTGTCAATAATTTCTTGAATTGAAGCATCTACTTCATTTTTTATTGCTGCGTATTGACCTTTAAGGTCGACCATTTGTATATCTTTCATGTATAATAGTATAATATGCTATTTAAAGAATTAGCTTTAAATTTTAAATTTATAATTACCGAATTTACAAAAATACCAAATGCTAAGCAATGAATTGTTTATTTTAGCAAAAATAGTATTAGTGAACTTATTATATAACATAACCATACAATTAGCCTCTTGGGTTTTAAAAATTTTAAGCTTATTTAACAACAAGCTTAAATTGGGCGTCATTGGTCGTGCCGAAACTTTTAACAAATTAAAGCAATCTTTAAAAAAAGGAGATAAAACTTTATGGTTTCATTGTGCGTCTTTAGGAGAATACGAACAAGGTTTACCTATTTTTACAGAATTAAGAAAAGACTATCCTAACCATAAAATTGTACTTTCTTTTTTCTCGCCCTCCGGTTATGAAATTAGAAAAAATGCACCTATAGCAGATGTTATTGTCTATTTACCTTTAGACACAAAAAGCAATGCTAAACAGTTTGTTAAACTTATCAATCCGGAGTTAACAGTTTTTGTTAAGTATGAAATTTGGCCAAATTACTTGAACCAAATCAAAGCCAATGGTTTGAAAGCTATTTTAATTTCGGCAGTTTTTAGAAAAGACCAAACTTTTTTTAAATGGTATGGAAGACAAACAAAAAAAGCTTTATTTGCTTTTAAACATATTTTTACACAAGACGAAACTTCAAAACAGCTTATTGAAACTATTGGCTATAACAATGTAACTGTATCAGGCGACACTAGATTTGATCGTGTATTAAACCAATTAAAAATTAATAATAATTTAGCGTTTATTGAAAAGTTTATAGATAATAAATTATGTGTTGTAATTGGCAGTTCTTGGCCTGAAGACGAAACACTTTTAATAGATTTTATAAACAACTATAAAGGTCAACCTATTAAATTTATAATAGCACCACATAATATTAAATCTAAACAGATTAAGAGTTTACAATCCAGCTTAACCAAACCAACTATTCTATTTACTGAAAAAGGAAATCTAGACTTAAAAAAGTATGACGTTTTTATTTTAGACACAATTGGTCTATTAAGTAAAGTTTATAGCTATGCAGACATTGCTTATGTTGGTGGTGCAATGGGCACTACCGGCTTACACAACATTTTAGAACCCGCTGTTTTTGGTATACCTATTATTATTGGTAACAATTACTCCAAATTCCCTGAAGCTAGCCTGATGATTAAAAATAATGGATTGATATCGGTTAAAAACATATCAGAATTGACAACCAACCTTAACAAATTAATTGCAAATGAAGGTTTTAGAGAAGTTACAGGACAACAAAATTTAAAATTTATTAAAAAAAACAAAGGAGCTGTAGTCCAAATCATAAACTATTTACGTATTTAGTCTATAAAATATGTATTTAATAGCTTAAACGTTAAAATAATTCTTATTTAAATCTTTTTTTGACAGATAAGTTACTAATTTTGAAAACTATAATAACACTAAAATTTACAAACCAATGAAAAAACTATTATTAAGTGCTGTACTTGTATCAGCTATCGCTTTTACATCTTGTAGAGAAGTTAAAGAAAATGCAGACAAAGCTGGAGACTCAGTTGAAAATGCAGTTCAAGAAACTGGAGACGCTATTAACGAAGCTGCTCAAGAAACTGAGGAAGCTGTTGAAGGTGGATTTGAAGCAACTGGTAAAGCTATAGATAATGCAGTTAACGAAACTAAGGAAGCTGGAGAATCTGTAAAAGATGCTGTAAACGAAGTTTCTGACGACCTGAAAAAAGACTAATTTTTATAAAATTATCTAAATAAAAAAACCTTATCAAATTTGATAAGGTTTTTTTTTATGTTATTAATTAAACTAGTCTTACTGTAATCTAAAATTAAATTAAATAAAAAACCTCTTGAAAATCTATTGATTAACAAGAGGTCTAGTACTCGGGACGGGACTTGAACCCGTACGTCCTAATGGACATTGGATTTTAAGTCCAACGTGTCTACCAATTCCACCACCCGAGCTTGGTATATTTTTAAGAAAGTCTCAGAGCGAAAGACGGGATTTGAACCCGCGACCCCCACCTTGGCAAGGTGATGCTCTACCCCTGAGCTACTTTCGCAGTCTTTAATATGAACGTGCAATGTTATGATTGCGGTTGCAAATTTAGTACTTTTATACAAAGTGCAAAGCTTTTTTTGAAAAAAATTTAAAATAATTTATACTTGCTTCTTTTTCACTAACATACGTTTGATTTCATTTAGCTTCATTAAGGCTTCAACTGGTGTTAAGGTGTCAATATCGATGTGTAAAATCTCTTCTTTGATGTTTTCTAGTAATGGATCGTCTAAATTAAAGAAGCTTAATTGCATCTCATCTTGCATCGATTTTACTTTATTGGTCAATTCTTCGCTAGAGTGGCTTTTTTCTAGCTTTTTTAATATTTGATTTGCCCTGTGTAATACTTGTTGTGGCATCCCTGCCATTTTAGCTACATGTATACCAAAACTATGCTCGCTACCGCCTTCAACTAGTTTACGCAAAAACAAAACATTATCTTTTAACTCTTTGACGGATACGTTAAAGTTTTTGATACGCTCAAACGTTTCAGTCATTTCATTTAACTCATGGTAGTGCGTTGCAAATAGCGTTTTAGGTTTTGCAGGATGCTCATGTAAATACTCACTAATAGCCCAAGCAATAGAGATTCCGTCGTAAGTACTTGTTCCTCTTCCTATTTCATCTAACAAAACTAAACTACGATCTGAAATATTATTTAAGATAGAGGCTGTTTCATTCATCTCAACCATAAAAGTCGATTCTCCCATAGATATGTTATCACTTGCGCCTACACGAGTGAAGATTTTATCGACTACACCTATTCTAGCCTCTTTTGCAGGCACAAAGCTACCTATTTGTGCTAATAACACAATCAAGGCTGTTTGGCGTAGGATAGCCGACTTACCAGACATGTTTGGCCCAGTAATCATAATAATTTGTTGTGCCTCTCTATCTAAAACCACATTATTAGCAATATATGGCTCTCCAATTGGTAGTTGTTTTTCTATTACTGGATGACGACCTTCCACAATATCTAAATCAAAAGAATCATCCAAGATTGGATACACATAATTATTATCTGATGCTAATTGGGCAAAACCACATAAGCAATCTATTTTAGCTATTAAAAAAGCATTTTGTTGCACTGGTTTTATGTACTGATTCATCCATTGCACTAAATCTGCAAATAACTTTTGCTCGATAGCCATAATGCGCTCTTCAGCTCCTAAAATTTTAGCTTCGTATTCTTTTAACTCTTCAGTAATATAACGCTCTGCACTAACTAATGTTTGTTTACGTATCCACTCTTCAGGGACTTTATCTTTATGCGTGTTTCTAACTTCAATATAATACCCAAAAACGTTATTAGACGCAATTTTAAGCGATGTTATTCCTGTACGCTCACTTTCACGTTGTAACATTTTATCTAAATAATCCTTACTCGAGGTAGACAATGCTCTTAGCTCGTCTAACTCTGGTGAAAACCCAGGAGCTATCGAGTTTCCTTTTAAAATATTTACTGGTGCTTCTTCATTTAGAGTTGCTTTTATTTTTTCGCGAAGCACATTACAACTTTGTAGATTATCTCCAATTACTTTTAGCGAGTCATTGTCGCAATTAGACGCTAAAGCTTTAATTGGTATTATTGCTTCTAAAGAATTTTTAAGTTGAATAACCTCTCGTGGACTTACTTTTTGAGTGGCTATTTTTGAAATTAAGCGCTCTAAATCGCCAATTAATTTAATGTGATGCTGAATTTTTTGCAATACAACTGCATCTGTCTTTAAATACGACACCACTTCATGACGTTGCTTAATTTGATCTATTTGCTTTAAAGGCAATGCCAACCAGCGTTTTAAAAGCCGCCCTCCCATTGGAGAAATAGTCTTATCGATAACATTTAATAATGTTACTGCATTGTTATTAGTGGAATTATAAAGCTCTAAGTTTCGGATGGTAAAACGGTCCATCCACACATAATCGTCTTCTGCAATTCTAGAAATTGAAGAGATATGTTCTAGCTTGTTATGTTGTGTTTCTGCTAAATAATGAAGTATAGAACCTGATGCTATAACCCCCTCTGTCAAACCTTCTACTCCAAATCCTTTTAAAGACTTGGTATCAAAATGTTTTAATAACGTTTCGTTTGCATAATCGGGTTGATACACCCAATCTTCTAAATTAAAGGTATGGAAATCGGCACCAAAGTGCTCTGTAAATTTATTACGTTTTGGCTTAGCGACTAAAACTTCGCTTGGGCTAAAATTTTGAAGTAACTTATCAATATACTCTTGATTACCTTGAGAAGTTAAAAACTCTCCAGTTGAAATATCTAAAAACGAAATTCCGATATAAACCTTACCAAAATATACAGAACATAAAAAATTGTTAGTTTTAGAGTGAAGCACTTCATCATTTAAAGCCACTCCTGGTGTCACCAACTCTGTAACGCCACGTTTTACAATATTTTTGGTTTGTTTTGGATCTTCTAACTGGTCGCAAATTGCAACACGCTCTCCTGCTTTTACTAATTTTGGCAAATATGTATTTATAGAATGGTGCGGAAAACCTGCAAGCTCAATCTCGCTTTCACTTCCTGCGCCTCTTTTAGTAAGGGTAATTCCCAAAATACCTGCTGCCTTAATAGCATCTTCGCCAAAGGTTTCGTAAAAATCGCCGACTCTAAATAGTAATAATGCATCAGGGTATTTAGCCTTGATTGCATTGTATTGCTTCATTAACGGAGTGACTTTTTTGCTTTTTGTTGCCAAAGGATATACGTTTTTAGTAAGTTTGCTAAAGTAACCAAATATTGATTTTTACAGAAGTCTATTGAACTTAAGTTATTGAAAATTATCCACAATTATTTTAATGAGAAAACTAAAAAACAGCGAATTAGACAGATTAAGCATTGAAGATTTTAAAACTGCTGAAAAAACACCTATTATTATTGTTTTAGATAATATAAGAAGCCTAAATAATATTGGAAGCGTATTTAGAACTAGTGATGCTTTTTTAGTTGAAAAAATTTATCTCTGCGGAATTACTGCAACACCTCCACATAAAGACATCCATAAAACTGCTTTAGGAAGCACAGATACGGTTGCCTGGGAGCATGTTGAAAACACAATAGATTTAGTTGAAAAATTAAAATCTGAAAACGTGACTATTTGCTCCATCGAGCAAGCTGAAAACGCTACAATGCTAAATGACTTTAATGTAGAAAATAATAAAAAATATGCTTTAGTTTTTGGCAACGAAGTCAAGGGAGTAGCACAAAATGTTATTAACAATAGTGATGCAGTGATTGAAATCCCTCAATATGGGACTAAACACTCTTTAAATATTAGTGTTAGTTGTGGTGTTGTAGTTTGGGACTTGTTTGCTAAGCTGCAATCACTTAAATAAAGATACTAATTTTAAAGTAAAAAATATTGTAACAATACACTTATACATTGTTTAAATATAGACACCCTCTATTTAATAGGCACCCATATTTCTTCCTCTACCAACGTATTTAATGGATGATAATCTTCTGGAAGTTTTTCAAAATGTGGTCTATTATCTAACTTGTATTCTGAAGTTGGTAACCAATTAGTATGTACATATTGCCAAGCTTGTAAAAACCCTTCAGGTTTTCCTTGGTAATTAAAAACTGCATATTTACCCGCTTTTATAGTTAATACTTCTAAACCTTTAGGGATATTTTCAAAACTAGACACTTCTATTCCAACCCATTTTTGATAGATCGTTTTGGGTGACATCTTATTATAATTAAAATCCTGATAAATTTGAATTGAAAATTTTTCTGTGCTCACACGATTTAAAATCTGATTGCGTTTTGGCATAAATTGCCTAGCTAAATCACCCGTCCCTTTTGCATTTGTCAAAAAAGTCAAATCGGCTTTTAAACCAACTATTAAAATAGCTTCTGAGTTAATAATTCTAGGCTTCATCATTACAAATCTGATCTAAAAGCCATAGATAATCTGCTCTGTTTTTAACAAAATCCTTATCAGACACATCAATAATTTTGACATTAAACTCGGTTTGACTTTTTAAAAAGTCTAAATAACCTGCATTAATTTTATCAAGATAATCGTCTTCTATTTCGCTTTCGTATTTACGTCCCCGTTTTTTAATGTTTTCTTGTAAACGCTTGGTGTTTTGATATAAATAGATATACAAATCCGGTTTTGCAATGTCTTTATACATCAAATAGAAAAGTTTTCTGTATAATTTAAACTCGTCTGGCTGCAATGTTATTTTAGAAAAAATCAGTGATTTAAACACATCATAATCACTAACAATAAAATCTTTAAACAAATCCAATTGCCCTAAGTCGTCAGTGATTTGCTGATAACGATCGGCTAGAAAAGACATCTCTAAGGTAAAAGCATAGCGTTGAGGCTCTTTATAAAACTTGGGCAAAAAAGGATTATCTGCAAAACGCTCTAAAACTAATTTAGCATTAAAATCGTCAGAGATTTGTGTTGCTAAACTTGTTTTTCCTGCACCAATATTACCTTCAATTGCAATATAATTATGCTTAGAAAAGCTAAACTGTTTATTTGGGTTTTTTAACCAAATTTTAATTGGCTCTAATCGACTATTATCCTCACAAATAGACAACAAATCATCAACAGATTGTTGTAGCATAGGATGGATTATATTACCTGCAATTAACTGTAAAGGTTCTAATACAAAACGACGTTTATGAGCTTCGGGATGTGGAATTATTAAATTTTTGTCTTCAATAATTTCATCTTCAAAAAAGATAATATCTAGGTCTATTATCCTAGACTCATACCCTTCACCTTCCTTTGGTGTGCGTCCTAATTTTTTTTCGATTTGCAATAAATTACTCAACACTTTTTTTGGCTTAAGTGTTGTTTTTACTGCTATACACGTGTTTAAAAAATCGTCGCCATCAAATCCTAAAGCTTTACTTTGGTAGACTTTGGCTATGCTAACTATATTACCAATATGGGCAAACACAGCATCTATAGCGTTTTGTAAGTTTTTAAACTTATCGCCTTTATTGCTTCCTAATGCTATGTAAACAGTTTTTTGGTCAGTCATAATATCTTCGACAAAATAACTAAAAGAATTTCACTTAGTTCTTATCAATATCAAATCTGTTAATAAGTTTTTATACCTTAAAGCAACAAAATAGTAGGTTACAAAAACTATCTACCACAAAATGTGCTTTTTACAATCACTTTAACAAATGCTAAACTTTTATTAAATACTTTTGTTAAGACAACTATTTAGTTAGATTAAACGTAAATAGACTATTGCTAAAACAAACATATTTGATGAAAAAAAAACTTAAAATTATTGGAATATCATTACTAATTCTAGTCGCATTATTAATTGCAAGTCCTTTTATATTTCAAAAACAAGTAAAAAATATAGTCCGTAATTATATTAACGAAAGTGTTAATGCTAAAGTCACTTTTGATGATGTCAATTTAAGTTTTATAAGCAGTTTTCCGCAAGCCAATGTTACCTTAGATAATTTAGTGATAACAAATTTTGCTCCTTTTGAAAATGACACATTAGCAAAAGTAAAATTATTATCCTTAGACATGTCTATTAAAGAGTTGTTTAAAAATGCGGATGAAGACCCAATTATAGTAAACACAATAGCTATAGATGATGCATTAGTAAATTTAAAAACTAATACAAATGGCGCTGTCAATTGGGATATTACTAAAATAACAGACACACTAATTGTTGACACCCCAAATAACAATAAAGGGTTTGTTTTTGATATTGAAAACTACAGTATTAATAATAGCGCATTTAATTATTTGGATGAATCTTCAAATATAATTTTCAATATTGCTAACATAAACCATACTGGTAAAGGGTCCTTCTCTGGAGATCTATCCGAATTAGACACTAAAACAAAAGCCAATGTCACTTTTAGCATGGAAGGCACAGAATATTTAAGTAACAATAGCATCACCTTAGATGCTTTAATAGACTTAGATATCCCTAATAATACTTATAGTTTTAAAGAAAATAATGCGTTAGTAAATGATTTACCTTTAGAGTTTAAAGGCTTTGTAAAATTAATTGATGAAGGTCAATATATTGATATTTCTTTTGAAAACCCTGGATCAACATTTAAAGATTTTTTAGCTGTTATACCCAAAACTTACGCTAAAAACCTAGATAATGTTGATACAACCGGGAACTTTAAAGTTAACGGACTAATAAAAGGTGAGGTTACCGATACTAAAATACCAACTTTAGATATCAATATTTTATCTAACAATGCTTCTTTTAAATTTGCAGACCTACCTAAACGGGTAGAAAACATTAGTATCAATGTCGAAATAAAAAATGACTCTGGAATTACTGACGATACTTACGTTAATATAAATACACTTAACTTTAAAATAGACCAAGACGAATTTAAAAGCTCTGCTACCCTTAAAAACATAACTAAAAACATGTTGGTTAACGCTAATTTAGATGGGGTTTTAAACTTAGCTAATTTAACAAAAGCATATCCAATAGAGCTTGACAACGAATTAAAAGGAATTTTAAAAGCAAAACTAAATACTAGTTTTGACATGAATGCTATCGAGACTAATGCATACGACCGTATTAAAAATAACGGAAACATGAGTGTTACCGGTTTTGTGTTTTCTTCGGCTGACATTATTAATCCATTAAACATCTCAAATGCCTCGATAAATTTTAATCCTGGTACAATTACGTTAGACAGGTTTGATGCAACAACAGGTCAAACAGACCTTAATGCTACAGGAACAATTAATAATTTACTTGGTTTTTTATTAAGCGACAAAAAGCTTAAAGGTGATTTTAATGTTAAATCAAATGTTTTTAAGGTAAGTGATTTTATGATTGAAGGTGGTAGTAAAGCACCAATTAATCAAAGCGCAGAGCCAGCGACTGCATTAAAAATTCCTGCATTTTTAGACTGCACAATTACAGCAGATGCTAAAACAGTATATTATGACAATTTAATTTTAAAAAACGTAAAAGGAAACCTAAAAATTGCTGATGAGAAAGCACAACTTAGCAAAGTTACCTCTAGTATTTTTGACGGTAATTTAACCTTAGAAGGTTTAGTTGACACCAAAACATCAACGCCAACTTTTAATATGAATATAGGTGCTGAAAACTTTGATATCGCACAATCGTTTAACGATTTAAATTTACTTCAAGCCTTAGCCCCAATAACAAAAGCACTACAAGGAAAATTAAATAGCTCAATCAATCTATCTGGGAGTTTAGGTGAGGACTTTACACCGCTTTTAAACAGTATCTCTGGTGATGCTTTAGCGGAATTAATAACAACTCAGATTCAACCTAAAAACGAACAATTATTTGCATTACTAGAAAACAAGCTTAGCTTTTTGGATTTTAGCAAATTAGATTTAAAAGAATTAAAAACTAAACTATCTTTTAGTAACGGACAGGTTACTGTCAACCCATTTGACATTAATTATAAAGACATTAAAATGACTGTGGGTGGATCGCATACATTTAGCAACATTATGAATTACCAAGTCGTTTTAGATGTACCAGCAAAATATTTAGGTAGCGAGATTAATAATTTAATTAATAAAATTAATGATGCTGCAGTAAACAATATAACCATACCTGTTACAGCTACTATTTCTGGAAACTCGTTAAAACCTCAAGTCAAAACCGATCTAACAAGTGGAGTAAAAAACTTAACCACACAATTAATTGAAATTGAAAAACAAAAGCTTATAAATAAAGGAAAAGACAAGTTAACTGATGTTGTTGGCGATATTTTAGGAGGTAATAAGCCAAAAGACTCTACTACAAATAATAATGGTGGTATTAAGGATGTTTTAGGAGGCATCATAAATGGTAACAACACGCCTAAAGACACTACTAAGACAGATACTATAAAACCAAAAGATCCCGTTAAAGATGCTATTAAAGGATTGTTTGGAAAAAAGAATAAAAAGGGATAGTTTAAAATTTTAACAATAAATAATAGTTTGTAACTCTTTTTTTGTTGAAATTTATAGATTAGGGCTATTTATTAAAATTTTTTGTTAATTATTAGGATATATCAAATATAATGTTAGATTGTATCTATAACTTTAAAACAATTTGGACTGAATGAGGCAATTAAAAATTACCAAGCAAGTTACCAACCGCGAATCTAAATCACTAGATAAATACTTACAAGACATTAGCAAACTTCCCATGATTACTGCAGAGGAGGAAGTTGAGTTGGCTCAAAAAATTAGAGAAGGCTGTCAAAAATCTTTAGATTTATTAACTACTGCTAACTTACGATTTGTAGTTTCTGTTGCAAAACAATATCAAAACCAAGGATTAACTTTACCTGACCTAATTAATGAAGGTAATGCTGGTTTAGTAAAAGCTGCAAAGCGTTTTGATGAAACAAGAGGATTTAAGTTTATATCCTATGCGGTTTGGTGGATTAGACAAGCTATTTTATCTGCATTAGCAGAACAATCTAGAATTGTTAGATTACCATTAAACAAAATTGGTTCTATAAACAAAATTAGAAAAGTAACATCTCACTTAGAGCAAATCAATCAAAGACCACCAAGTGCGTCCGAAATTGCAAAAGAACTAGACTTAACTATTAGTGATGTTAAGCAATCTATGAAGATTTCTAGCAGACATGTATCTATGGATGCGCCTTTAAAAGAAGGTGAAGATTATAGCTTATATGATTTAGTTAGCTCTAACGACTCCCCTAACCCTGACACTAATTTAATGAGAGAATCATTAAACACAGAGATTGACAGAGCGTTAGAAACATTAACACCTAGAGAAAGTGATGTGATTAGACTTAACTTTGGATTAAGCGATCAACCTGCAATGACTCTAGACGAAATAGGTCGTACTTTTGACTTAACACGTGAGCGTGTAAGACAAATTAGAGAAAAAGGAATTAGACGTTTACGTCAAACTTCTAAAAGCAAAATATTAAAAACGTATTTAGGATAATCCTATACGTTTTTATAGATATTAAATAATAAAAAAAAATGCATTATTAATTTGAATTATATTTTAATTTAATAGATATTTGCACAAGATTTAAAATTAAGATATGTTAAGAATTGAAATAAAAGAAGGCGAAAATATAGAACGTGCTCTAAAGCGTTACAAACGTAAGCACAGAAACGTAAAAGTTATGCAAAACTTAAGAGAGAAGCAGTACTTTACAAAGCCATCTGTAAAAAACAGAAGACAAATACAAAAAGCTAGTTATATTCAAGGTCTTAGAGACGCAGAGAATATATAATTAACTACTTTATTTATATAAAAAACCACGCATTTTTAAATGTCGTGGTTTTTTTGTTGTCTTTTACCTTGCTATACCTTTTATCTTTAAAAAAGAATAGCACTTATTTTAACGTGTTTAAGTCATATCTATTATAGTGTATCAACTATATCAAATCGTGAAACATAACCTTAAAATCACCTCAAAGTATCTACTTGCACTTATCTAGATTCAGATTTATATATTGTGTACAGGCTATAATTAAAATTTTTATCATCCGTATTACGACGCATAATAAGAATTACTGAAAATGTAAAAACCACAAGGTTTTTAGGCTTGTGGTTTTTACGTTATTATTTTAATGAATCTTGAACTATTGTTTTGACATTAAAATTTTTGGCAATAACACTATCCAAAAACTTTTTACCATCATCCACACCATCCATATTAAAACCTTCACCAGGTTTCATTGTCCTATCTAATTCAAAATTTAGATTTTTATCATTTCTAAAAATATATTCTCCAAGTAACATCGCTTTTAACTCACCTTTGGTATAACTATTTAAATAGAAAGAGTCAAGTCTTCGTCTTATTCGTGCTGGTTTAACGTTATTATTTAAACCCTTAGATACTAAAAACAATACAGAATCTATACTTTTAATTTGTCTAAATTGCTGGTTACTTAAATCTAATTTATTTTTAATAATTTTAATATTATGTCTTTTGTCTTTTTGAGATTTAAATGGTTCAAAAGCAGTACAATTAAAAAACAAGGACAGCAACAATATGGAAAAGAATAATTTATAATTCATAATTTAGATTACTTTATAAAAATAACTTTGCGTTGGCATGTAAGTACTTGTTGAATATTGATATTTAATAACTATTTTACACAATTTACCACCATTAACTGGATAACCTCCTACGTTCACACCTATATTCAACCTTCCTAAGACAGTTATTGTAATTGTGTCATTTGACTCATTAATATCCACAACTACACCATCAATATCATTTGGATCTGAATCATCTAATTGTTTCCATTGAAAAAGGGTACTATTTCCATCTAAATAACTATTTACACTAATTACTTGCAAGCATTCAAGTGCATTGTTTGCTTCTGGGATCATAAGTTTGACATTCGCAATTATACTTGCTTCTGGAAAATTGGAGATTTTAAAATCAAGAAAGTCCCTTCTTATTGAACCTAAGTTGGAAATAGAAGCCATTTCTTCACTAGAGGTATTATCTATTAAGTTTTCAAAATAATTATTTGCTTCCATAGCAGAGGAAAAATATGGTAAACTATCTAAACTTAAATCACAATCAATCTCATAATTACCAGCTCCAAAAGCATTATCAAGTTCTGATATAACATTGTCAGGTACAGACGAAGTACAATCTTCTTCATCTTCCGCTTCTTCTTCAACGTCTTCAGGTACTGTTGGAACAGAACTTAAAGATCCATTAGACCCATTTCCATGAATATTAGAGTCCGTTGGATCGTAATTCGAATCTGATCCACCAGTTGGATTACTACTATCTCCTCCTCCAGAAGTAACGTCACCATTTGAAACATCTCCTCCTCCACTTGGTCCATCATTATTACTACCATCGTCATAAGCTATCCACCCACACTCTGAAGAAGACAAAACCCAATCTCCACAACTACTATTACATCCTGCACCATGTAAATCACCATGTCCTTCACTCCATCCATATTCATAAGACCACAATTCTAAACAAGAATACTCAGCAACCATTTTTGATAATTCATTAGAGTTAAACACAGAAGTATCAAAATTAATAGGCACATATTTAGTTATTCTTGAAGTCAATGTATTAGTATCCATGTTTAGATATTCTTGTTTTGTAAAACCGTAAGTTACTATAAATGCATCATATTCACCATCTTCATTTAAAGAAAGCAATAAATTTTCGACATTATCTACCTGTAAACTATCTCTAGTTAATGGGAAATTATAAGAATGATATCCTGTTTATGCATCTTCTAAATACTTTACATAATCTGTGTCTATAGAAAAACCAAAATCAGTATTATTAATGACTCTTTGGTTGTCAGATTGTCCCTTAATCGCTTTGTTTTTTATATATAGGTTGGAAATTTTTTTTGAAATTTTTTGGTTTTCTTTTATCTCTGTTCTGTTAAGGGTTTTTATTTCAAATTTAGGTTGTTCAAAGTTATTTTCCTGCTCTGTTAAAAGCTCATCTTTTTGGCAAGCAAAAACTAAAAAGGCAAGTCCTAACAAGACTATAAATTTTAAGAATAGTAAATTGGTTTTGATTTTTCTCATGGTTGTTTAGTTTAAAAATTAATAAATTATTCTCAAATCAATAAAAAAAAAAAACTTCTAAACTAATTTATTTTTCAAAAAACAATGCATTTCATCGAAAAAGCCATTTTTTTCAAAATATTGCTGTGGTTAAAACCACACTTGGGACTTTTTTGGGTCAAAAGCTTAAAAATTCAACTTCAAAATCACCATCTAACAAATCTTTCATAATTACTGGATTATTGTTAGAATAAAACTTTAAAGTAGGTTTATTAATAACTTGATTTAATAAACCGTGTTGTTCTAAAACAGATTTTGTTTGTCTAGCAACTGCAGCACCAGAATCTATAATCTTAACATGACTAGGTAGAAGTTTTAAAAGCTGAGGAACTAAATATGGGTAATGTGTACACCCTAAAACTAGATAATCAATATTTGCTTGTATCATAGGTTTAAGATACGTTTTAAGCAAATCTGTCATTTGACTAGATACGATATTACCGCTTTCTATTAATTGTACAATACCTTCGCCTTCTTGCTCAATAATAGTAATACCATCACTATACAACAAATAGGTGTTATGAAACAACTCACTACTTAAAGTACCTCTAGTAGCCAAAATACCTATGGATTTAGTTTTTGTATTTAAAGCTGCTGGTTTTATAGCAGGTTCTATACCAATAATAGGTGTCTTATATTTTTGTCTAAGGTGTTTAATAGCATTAGTCGTGGCTGTATTACAAGCCACTACAATTAGCTTACTGTTTTGATTAAGCAAATACTCTGTATTTTTCTCAGAAAGCGCTATAATAGCCTCTTTTCCTTTTGGACCATATGGTGCATTAATACTATCTGCCAAATAAATAGTATTCTCGTAAGGTAGTAATGCATGAATAGCCTTCCAAATGGAGGTACCACCTACGCCAGAATCAAATATACCAATGGGTTGTTTACTCATATTTTTTTTAATAAAAAAAGCTGCCTAAAGTTAGACAGCTTAATTTTAATTTGAAAGGATTTTGATTAAAATCCTAATTCTTTTTGTACATCTTTAAGTAAGTCTTTACCCTCAGCCATAATTACTCCAGAACCTTGAGAAGAATCTAGTACGTAATTAAAACCTTGTGCTTTACCAACTTTTAATATAGCTGCTTTAGCTCTATCAGTAATAGGCTTTAACAAATCCAATTCTTTTTTCTGAATTTGGTTTTGGATATCAGCTTGGTATTGACGGATACTTTGTTGCATTTGAGCTAACTCTTCACCACGTTGTTGGTTTACTTCGTTAGTTTTTGTTGCAGCTTCAGTTTCGTATCTTTTAGCTTTAGTTTGGTATTCTTTTACCATCTCTTCGATATCAGCTTGAAAAGTTTTACCCATCTTCTCCATTTCTGCTTGTGCAAGCTTTGTTTCTGGCATAGACTCTACAAGTACTCCTGTATCAATATGAGCTACTTTTGTTTGAGCATTTGTAAAACTTGTTGCTCCAATAAATAATGCTGTAGCAAATAAAAGTGTTTTAATTTGTTTCATTTTTAAAATAGTATTTGTGTGTTATAAATTATTAATATTTGTCTTAGTTATCTTCGTCTTCTTTGCTCTGGTTTTCTTCTTTAGCTTTTTTACGATCCTCTAAGATTTTTTGTTTTTTAGCAGCTAGTTCTAATTTTCTAGCTTCTCTATCTGCTAACTTTTTTTGTCTTCTTTCTTCAATTATTTGCGCTCTAGTTTTAGGAGCTTCCTCATCCTGCTTAGCGCTTTCATCTTCATCAAAAGTAACGGGTTGATCTGTATCATCGTCACCGTTATTTCTTTCATTTAATTTCTCTTCTCTAGCTTTTTCACGTTCTTCCAATGCTTTGGCACGTCTGTCTGCTGCTTCTTGTTTTTTAGCTTCTCTGGATTCTAAAATTTCTTTTTTTCTAGCCTCGACAGCAGCTTCCCTAGCAGCTTTTTTGTCATCTAATATTTTTTGACGTTCATCTTTGGCTTCATTAACCTCAACTATTACATCTTCTTCTTTAGCATTTTTTCTTTCAGCTTTATTTTTTGCTTGAGTACGTTTAGAAGCTCTTGATATTGTTCTAATAATTTGTTCGCTCATATCAAATCGTTCTGCGGAATACAGCATAACAACATCTGCAGACTTATCAAATACAAAGTCGTACTTTTTAGCTTTAGCTATATCTTGAACAGCTTGAAAAATTTGATCCTGAACAGGTTGCATTAGTTGTCTTTTTTGGATCATTAAATCTCCATTAGGACCAAAGCGTTTTTGTTGATAATCAAGTATTTCTTTTTCTTCAAATACGATATCTTCTTCACGCTCTTCGATTAGCTCTTTAGTTAATAATGCTTTTTCATTATTAAGTGCTTCTCTTTTAAGCTTAACCTCATTTAGTTTTCCTTCTATTTCAGTTTTCCATTTTTGGACTTTGCTTTCTAATTGACTAGTTGCTTCAGTATATTCTGGAATATTTTCTAAAATATATTCTGTATCAATGTAACCAATTCTAACCCCACGTTGTGCATTAGCAGAAAAACCTGCTGCAAGCATCACCATTACAATAAGAACTTTTAATTTCATCTTAGAATTTGTTTTATAATTTAATGATTATAAACTCAAAATATTAAAATTGATTGCTTTAGCAATTAGTTTTTTGAGTAAGTATTTTCAAAATAACGAATTTTAATTTTAAAAATTTTAATTCTTTTATCAAATCCTTAATATGTTATTAGAAAATATCGTGCCAAAAATAAAAAAATAAAAAAACTATAGTTACTAATTAATGATTTTATAGAGAATTAATTAAAATTGTTGTCCAATTATGAAGTGTGTTTCCCAACCATGTTTTACAGATCCTCCAGGTAATGGGTCAAACCCATGTCCTAAATCTATACCTAGTAATCCAAATGCTGGCATAAATATTCTTACACCAAATCCTGCAGACCTTTTAAGTGTAAATGGGTTATAGTCTTTAAAGTTATCGTAAGACGACCCTGCTTCTAAAAATCCTAAAGCATATATTTTTGCTGACTGTTTTAATGTTATAGGGTAACGCAACTCTACAGAAAACTTATTATAAATAGTCCCTCCGTCCTGTGAAGATAAAGATTGGTTTGTATAACCACGTAGTGCTACTGCTTCTCTACCATCTAAACTATAACTTCCTAAACCATCACCTCCAACAAAGAAACGCTCAAAAGGAATCACCCCTCTATCTTGATTATAAGCTCCTAAAAATCCAAATTCTACACTTGGTCTTAAAACTAACTTGTCTACTAATCTTGTATACCAGTCCCCTTTAAATTTAATTTTATAAAACTCTAACCACTTAAAACGTTCTTGGTCAATCTCACTAACTCTTGCTGCTGCTCTGTTTCTTAAAATAACATTAGCATTATTATCGTTTACTACTACTTGATTTGCTGCTCTTTCTTCACTTAATGCTGTATAATCAGTACTACTAAATAAAGAATAAGGCATTGATAGTTTAGCTGTTGCACTAAAACTAGACCCTCCCATTGGGAAAATTGGATCGTTAAATGTATTGTTTCTACTTAATCCTAATGTATAAGATAAGTTATTTGAGTAACCATCACCAAATGTAAATAAACCTGTATTATAATTTTTTAAATTATAATGTTGAAAACTTACTGCTTGTGATAAAGTAAAGAAATCATCTGGAATAGATAAACGTTTAGCTAATCCAAAAGTTATACCTGTAATATTAAAACGTTTGTCCTTATCTGCATTACCTGTTGATGCATCATATAAAAACTGTTTTGTATGAGAAATAGATGTTGAAAACTGCACTGGCTTTTTACCTCCTAACCATGGTTCTGAGAATGAAAAGCTATACGTTTGGAAAAATCTACTAGCTTGTAAACGTAATGATAATTTTTGCCCATCTCCCATAGGAATTGGCTTATAAGCATCTTTTTTGAAAATATCTTTAATAGAAAAGTTGTTAAAAGACAATCCTAAAGTACCAATAAAACCACCACCACCGTAACCTCCTTGAAGCTCGATTTGACTAGACCCAGACTCTACTAAAGCATATTCCATGTCAATTGAACCTTCTTCTGGATTAGGGTTTTTGAAGTTTGGTGTTAGTTGCTCTGCATCAAAAAATCCTAATTGACTTAATTCTCTAATAGTACGTACAACATTTTCTTTACTATATAATTCTCCTGGTCTTGTTCTAATCTCTCTATAAATAACATGGTCATTAGTTTTTTGGTTACCAACAACTGATACTTTATCAAAATACACTGGTTTACCTTCAGAGATTCTGATTTCCATGTCAATTACATTACCGTCAGCATTTACCTCAACTGGGTTAACTGTAGAAAATAAATATCCATTATTTTGGTATAGGTTTGTTAAATCATCTGCATCTGGTCTTGTATTATCTGCTATACGTTTTTGTAGTTGTACGCCATTATAAGTATCTCCTTTTTCTATACGAAGTTTTCTTTTTAAAACTTGATCAGAGTAAACTGTGTTACCAATAAAAACGATATCTCCAAAGGTGTATTTTTCACCTTCTTCCACTTCTATTTTTAATGAAACTGTTTTATCATCATTAATGATTAACGAGTCTGATAATATTCTTGCATCTCTGTAACCTATCTCTTTATATTTATCTACCAAACTAGAAAGGTCTTCTTTGTAATCTGCTTCAATAAATTTAGAACGCTTTAAAATTCTGATAGGATTGATTTTTTTAGTATTTTTCATAGATTTTCTAAGCTTTTTATCGCTTAAAACACTATTGCCTTCAAAATCAATGTTTTTAACCTTAACCTTTTGTCCTTTATCAACAGACACTACCATATTTACAAATGATTTACCAATTGAATCATTTACTACAGGTGTTGTTTTTACTTTAACGTTAGTGTTTAAAAACCCTTCTTTTTTGAATTTATTCTCTAAATAATTTTCAGTTGTTGTAACTAGGTTTTCTGTTACTTTTGTTCCTTTTAAAAGTTTATTTTCTTTTAAAATACTTTCGTGTTTACCTTTTTTAATTCCAGTGATTTTAACTTCTTTAAGCTCTGGTAGGTCGGACAGTCTAATTTCTATAAAAGCGTTGTCTCCTTCAACCTTAAGCAAGTAGACTTCTATGTCACTAAAAAGATTAGATTTCCATAGTTTTTTAATAGCATCGCTAATTTCTTCACCAGGAATCATTACTTCTGTTCCTTTTCTTAACCCTGAATAAGTTATAATGGTTTGCTCACTAAAGCTTGTGTTACCCTTAACGGTTATTTCGGATAGGTTGTATTTTTTACCGTCTTGATAGTTTAAATCTTGTGCTTTAACAGTTAAAGCAGTAATAAGCGTAAGCGCTAACAAGGTGTAGTTTAATATTGTTTTCAATGGTAATTGTTTAGCTAATTTGTTCACTGGTTTTCCCAAATCGTCGTTCTCTTTTTTGATATTCTATAATAGCTTCACATAAGTGCTGCTTAGTAAAGTCTGGCCAAAGTACTGGTGTAAAGTACAATTCTGCATAAGCTATTTGCCATAACAAAAAGTTACTGATGCGTTGCTCTCCACTTGTTCTAATAAGTAAATCTACATCTGGTAAATTCTGCGTGTAAAGATGTGCATTAAATACCGATTCGTCAATACTTTCTGTAGAAATTATATTATTTTTAACTTTAATACTTATTTCTTTAACAGCATTTAATAGCTCTTCTCTAGACCCATAGCTTAATGCTAAAGTTAAATCCATGTGCGTGTTATCCTTTGTCAACTCGATAACTTCATGTAATTCTTTATATACTTTTTTTGGTAATGATTTTAAATTACCAATAGCGTTAAGTTTAATATTATTATCTGTAAGTGTTTTAATTTCCTTTTTAAGCGAGGACACTAAAAGCTTCATTAACGTATCCACTTCTAATTTTGGACGTTTCCAATTTTCTGTAGAAAACGCGTATAAAGTTAAATGCTTAATACCTAATTCTGCTGAGGCTTCAACAGTTTGACGGACTGACTTTGTCCCATTTTCATGGCCAAAAGCACGTAACATTCCTTGTTGTTTTGCCCATCGACCATTACCGTCCATTATTATGGCGATATGCTTTGGCAAATGTTGCTTTTGTATTTGGTCTTTTAAATTCATTTTAAAATCCGCAGTAACATGGGTTTTCTCCAAAAGTGTATGTTAATGTCACTCCTGTAAATGTATACCAATCGTTATTATTTAAGTTTCCAAAACTTCTACTTGCTAATTCTTCTGCATCTGCTACACTACCGTCTAACTCGTCAGAAAACGTGTATCGTGCTCCAACTTCTAGTGCCAATACAAATTCTGATGTTATTGCTGCTTTAAAGCCCAACACCATTGGAATCCCCCAGGCGATGCTTTTAGTGTCTTCTGGTTGCACCTTTCCAAAATTATCATAATAAAAGTTATCATGTTGTGCTGCAGTTACCCCTGTATATAAATATGGTGTAGATACAAAAGTACCTTTATGCAAATCAAAATCAAAAAAAGTAAACTCTAACCCTGCTGATAATTCGATAATTTGATTATTAAATTCTAACCCTCTAACCTGTCTACTTGGGTCATCAGAGTTTTTATCAATACCTTCTAATTCTGTAAAAGTTAAAGACAATCTATAAGAATGTCTAGCACTTCTATTCCATTTATAAATAGCCCCAATAGCTAACTGGCTTGGTGCAATATAGTCTGTAGCTCCCACATCTCCAATAAAATTAGAACCACCCAAATACAACCCAAATTCGTTGATTTGTGCGCTACTAAATTGTATGCTTAAAAATGTTAGTACTAAAACTGTTAACTGCTTCATAAATATTCAAAGTTTGCAAATATAATAAATAAGATTAGGCTATAACAATTTGATTGAAATAGTTACAGATTTAAACAGATTTAACAGCAAATTATTGTTTAGTTACGTTTATCCTCACCCCAAAGTAGTTTTTTACGGAGTGTATCTAAAAAAGTTTCGTTGTTTAGTACTATCATTTTAATAGTAAATGGTGCTTTTTTTATAGTAATTGTAGTTTTATTAGTCAAAGTTGCTATTCTAGAATCTAAAGACACTAGATGTTTTTGTTCTCTTCCACTAACTTTTAAGGTAATAACTGTAGAGTCTTCAATAACCAATGGTCTTGCGCTTAAATTGTGAGGTGCAATAGGTGTTAAGACTAAACTAGAAGCGTTAGGTGTAATTACTGGACCACCACAACTTAACGAGTATCCAGTAGACCCTGTTGGTGTTGACACTATTAAACCGTCACTCCAATATGATGTTAGATACTCACCATTCAATTCAGTTTCAACCGTAATCATAGACGTTGTGTTTTTTCTACTAACAGCTATCTCATTTAATGCAAAATTACAAGAATTGATTTCTGCATTATCTTCAGAGCTTTCAATAGCCAAAAGACTACGTTCTGAAATTGAATATTTTTTTTCTAAAATATTATGTATTGCAGACTCAATCTCATCGTGTTGTATGGTAGCTAAAAAACCTAATCGTCCAGTATTAATACCTACTATTGGGATTTTTAAATCTCCAACAAAAGTAATGGCTCTTAAAATTGTACCATCACCACCAATACTAACTAAAAAATCATAGCTATTGTCTAACTTTGAAAAAGTACTATGGTTGGTTTTAAGTGTTGAGGACACCCCTTTATAAAAAGCAGTCTCAATGACCACCTCAATATTTTTTTTATGCAAAACATCTAATAACACCTCTAAGGATGCTAATGGTTTTTTTTTCTGAAATTGACTAAATACAGCAACCTTCATCATTAAATATTTAAGTATCTATTAAGGTAATCAGATCGCTCTTTCAAACCATCTAAATAACTATCCTCTTCATGACCAGACACAACATTATAACTGTAACGTCTAAAAGTTTGCATAATCTCACTTAGTCCAACATTACCAATTTTTAAAGTAATTTGAGCAACATCATTTTCTATTTTAGAGATAAATGCACCATATAATTTACCATCATTACTCTCTACAATCTGGCTTATTTCACTAAAAGAATAATCTGTCAATCCTTTTTCTATTATTAATACCGCCCCGTTTTCAGAGAAAAAAGGCGTTTCATTAAACAATCCAATTATATCATTTAACTCATAATACCCTAAATACTTATTACTACTATTTAAAACAGGCATTATATTACTCGAGTTTTGTGCAAACGCCTCCAAAACATCTAACCAATTAGTATCTTCTCTAACAAAAAAACCTTCGGTAGCATAACTACAATCCGAAATAACCTCCTCTTTTTTAAAACAATGCGTGTCGTTTTCTGATATACAACCCAAATAAACACCTTCCTCGTTTTTAATAGGAATATGTGAATAAGTCAACTGATTAAATAGCAACTGCAAATCACTAACCAACCCTGTATTTAACAAAGGTTTTATATCGTTTATTAAGTAATCTGAAAGGTTCATTTTATAAAAACTTTAGTTTTGCAAATTAATTAAAAATTAGCACAAAAAGCCTCTTATACTTTGTATTTTTGTGTTTTAAATTATAAGACAGTATGACAAAATTAAGTGTAAACATCAATAAAATAGCTACTTTAAGAAATTCTAGAGGTGGTGACACCCCTAACGTAGTTCAGTTTGCTAAAGATGTCCAACGTTTTGGTGCAGAGGGCGTAACAATACACCCAAGACCCGACGAGCGTCACATAAGATACCAAGACGCTTACGATCTAAAACCTATTGTTTTTACCGAATATAATATTGAAGGCAATCCAATTCCAAAATTTATGGATATGGTTTTAGAGTTACAACCAACACAAGTCACCTTAGTACCCGATAGTATTGACACACTAACTAGTAATGCAGGATGGGACACTATTAAAAATAAAGCTTTTTTAGTTGAAGTTATTACTGAATTTAAGAAAAAAGGCATCCGTACCTCCATATTTGTAGACCCAGACTTACGCCAAATTGAAGGCGCAAAAGCAACAGGAACAGATAGGATCGAGTTATATACCGAAGCGTTTGCCCATCAATACAGTTTAGGTAATAAAAAAGCTATAGAACCTTATACAAAATGCGCAGAATTAGCAAACAGCTTAGGGCTTGGCGTTAATGCAGGACACGATTTATCATTAGATAACATCCAGTTTTTTAAACAAAATATACCTGA
This sequence comes from uncultured Olleya sp., assembly GCA_947503885.1. Taxonomy (GTDB): domain Bacteria; phylum Bacteroidota; class Bacteroidia; order Flavobacteriales; family Flavobacteriaceae; genus Olleya. The sequence continues at coordinate 271,962 of CANNFD010000005.1, forward strand.
CCTATTAGAAGTATCAATAGGACATGCTTTAATATCTGAAAGTTTATATTTAGGTATTGAAAACGTAGTAAACATGTATAAAAACAAATTGAAATAGAGTTAAATGATACTACATTCAAACATTATTGGAAAAGGCAAACCATTTGTAATACTTCATGGCTTTTTAGGTATGAGCGACAATTGGAAAACCTTAGGCAATCAATTTGCTGAACATTTTGAAGTGCATCTAGTCGACCAACGTAATCATGGACGTAGTTTTCATGATGACAATTTTTATTACGAAGCTTTAGCAGAAGATTTAAAACACTATTTTGAGGCACACAACCTTAAGGACACTATAGTCTTAGGACATTCAATGGGTGGTAAAACAGCTATGCTATTTGCGACGCAGTTTCCAGATTTAGTTAGCAAATTAATTGTTGCAGACATATCACCACGTTTTTATCCTATCCACCACGATACTATTTTAAAAGGCTTAAAAAGCCTAGACTTTGACACCTTAAAAAGTCGTGGTCAAGCAGACAAACAACTAGCAAATTATGTGTCAGATTTTGGAACACGTCAGTTTTTGCTAAAAAACTTATACTGGATTGAAAAAGGTAAATTAGGTATAAGAATAAACCTAAAAGCACTAACAGAAAACGTTAGCGAAGTCGGAGAAGCCCTACCAATACATGCTAAATTTGATGGCGACACCTTATTTTTAAGAGGTGATAAAAGCGAATACATTGGTAATCAAGACGAAAAAATCATCAAATCACATTTCCCTAAAGCTAAAATCACAACTATAAGTAATGCAGGTCATTGGTTACACGCAGAAAACCCTGAAGATTTTTACAATGCTGTAACAAATTTTGTAAATTAAAACCTTAATAACTTAAAACTCATAATATGAACTTAATTATAAGATTACTGTTAAATGCGGTAGCTGTATTTTTTTTAGCTAACATCTTAAATGGTGTTTCAGTAAACAACTACACAACAGCTATAATAGTTGCTATAGTATTATCAATATTAAACCTACTAGTAAAACCAATCCTAGTTATTTTAACATTGCCTATCACTATTTTAACCCTTGGCTTATTTTTATTTGTAGTTAATGGGCTAATTATTTTATTAGCAGATAAATTTATAGATGGCTTTTCAGTATCAAGTATTTGGATAGCAATTTTGTTTAGTATTTTATTGTCTATTTTACAATCATTACTACAATCATTTTTAAAGACAGACTCAAAATCTTTTTAAACACAAAAATAGTCTGTAACACAACATGTTAAAAACTTTGCAATACTATAAAAAAGTAGTACTTTTGCACACCTTTTTAATTAAAAAAAACTAGTGTTAAATGCCCATTTAGGGTTTTATATCATTTATAAATGAATATTACAAGAGAAAACATTGATGCATTAAATGCTGTAGTAAAAGTAGAAATCGTTAAAGAAGACTACAATGATAAGGTTGAAAAAATCTTAGTAGACTACAAAAAAACAGCTAACATCCCAGGATTTAGAAAAGGTCAAGTGCCAATGGGAATGGTTAAAAAACAATACGGTAAAGCAGTATTAGTTGATGAAGTAAACAAGTTACTTCAAGATGCATTAAACAAGTATTTAACTGAAGAAAAATTAGATGTCTTAGGTCAACCATTACCTAAACAACAAGACGAAATAAACTGGGACTCAGACTCTTTTTCTTTCGAATTTGAGTTAGGACTATCACCGGAATTTAGTGTAGACTTAAAAAGCAAAAAAGCCATCACACATTACAACATCATTGCAGATGACAAAATGATTGATGAGCAAGTAGAGCGCATCCAAAAACAGTACGGAAAAATTGTTTCTGAAACTGAAGTTAAAAAGGATAGCGAAATTACTGGAACTTTTAAAAACGAGGAAAAAGAAATTGATAACACAGTTACAATTACTTTAGACAAGTTTAAAGGAAAAGCTACCGAAAAGAAATTTATTGGCGCTAAAGTTGGCGATGTAATTACATTAAAAACTAAAGGATTATATGAAGACGATCATGAGTTAATGAACGCTTTAAAAATCCAACACGATGACGCACACGGTTTAGATATTGAAGTAACTTTTACAATTACTGAAATTAATAGTCGTGAAGCTGCAGATTTAGACCAAGAGTTATTTGATAAATTATTTGGAAAAGACACTGTTAAATCTGTATCAGAATTAAAAGCGAAGATTAAAGAAGATGCTGAAAAGCAATTTGTACAACAGTCTGATCAAAAATTATTAAACGACGTTACAGAGTATTTAGTAGACAACACTAAATTTGATTTACCAGCAGAGTTCCTTACTAAGTGGATGCAAGTAGCAGGTGAAAAAGAAATGGATGAAGCAACTGCAAAAGAAGAATACGAGAAGTCTGAAAAAAGCCTACGTTACCAACTAATCGAAGGTAAATTAATGGCAGATCACGGACTTAAAGTAGACTTTGAAGACGTTAAAGCAAACGCTAAAAGCATGATTAAAATGCAAATGGCTCAGTTTGGACAATTAAATCCTTCAGAAAAAGAATTAGATGATATCGCTGCACGTGTATTAGGTAATCAAGACGAAGTAAGACGTATTTCTGAGCAAGTTGTAAGTCAAAAACTACTAGACCTTTACAAAGAAAAAGCAAACATTAAGACAAAAGAAATGTCTTATGATGCATTTGTAAAAGAAGTTTATGGTGATAAATAATAAACCATCGCTTTCATTTTTATCAATTTGACAAAAATGTATTAAGATAGGTTTAACAAAATAATCATTATCTTTAGGCGTTGTTTAGCAAGACTAAACAACGCCTAATTTTTTCAATAAAAACAACATATATTCAAACTATGGATTACGGAAAAGAATTCGAAAAATTCGCTATAAAAGATCAGGGTATAAGTAGTACTTATTACAATAAAATTATTAGTAGTATGTATCCTCAAAACATGACACCTTATATTATTGAGGAGCGTCAATTAAATATATCTCAATTAGATGTATTTTCAAGATTAATGATGGACCGCATCCTATTTTTAGGAACAGGTATTAACGATAATATCGCAAACATAATCCAAGCTCAACTTTTATTTTTAGAAAGTGTTGACGCTAATAAAGACATACAAATGTATATTAACTCTCCAGGAGGTAGTGTATATGCAGGACTTGGTATCTATGATACGATGCAATTTATTAAACCAGATGTTGCTACTATTTGTACAGGTATGGCAGCCTCAATGGGTGCCGTATTATTATGTGCTGGAGAAAAAGGAAAGCGAAGTGGTTTAACTCACTCTCGTGTTATGATACACCAACCTTTAGGTGGTGCACAAGGACAAGCAAGTGATATAGAAATTACTGCTCGTGAGATTTTAATCTTAAAAGAAGAACTTTATAAGATTATTAGTAAGCATTCTGGTCAAGATTACGACAAAGTATATGAAGACAGTGATAGAGATTACTGGATGAAAGCTGATAAAGCTAAAGAATACGGAATGATTGACGAGATTTTAGCTCGTAACTAAAAATTAAAATTCAATTAAAGCGTTTGTTAACCGTTTTGTTTAACAATTCACTTTTAAATTAAAAAGATGGCAAAGGAAGAATTAGAATGTTCGTTTTGTGGTAGAAAAAAGCCAGAAACCAATTTATTAATTGCTGGTTTGGATGCACATATCTGTGATAGATGTATCGAGCAAGCACATGGTATTGTTATTGAAGAGTCTAAGGAGGAAGATACAAAAGATCTTTCTGCAGAGTTAATGTTGAAAAAACCTCAAAAAATAAAAGGGTTTTTAGACGAATATATTATAGGTCAAGAGTACACAAAAAAAGTAATGTCTGTAGCAGTTTACAACCATTACAAACGTTTATTACAGCCTGCATCTAATGATGATATTGAGATTCAAAAATCAAATATTATCATGGTTGGTCAAACTGGAACAGGAAAAACATTAATGGCTAAAACAATTGCAAAAATGTTAAATGTACCTTTAGCTATAGTTGATGCTACAGTTTTAACAGAAGCGGGATATGTAGGTGAAGATGTAGAAAGTATTTTAACACGTTTATTACAGGCTGCCGATTATAATTTAGATAAAGCACAAAAAGGTATTGTGTTTATTGACGAAATTGATAAAATAGCACGTAAAAGTGATAACCCATCTATAACAAGAGATGTTTCTGGAGAAGGTGTACAGCAAGCATTACTTAAACTTTTAGAAGGAACAGTTGTTAATGTCCCACCAAAAGGAGGACGTAAGCACCCAGACCAAAAATTTATTGAAGTAGACACAGAAAATATTTTATTTATTGCTGGTGGAGCTTTTGATGGCATTGATCGTGTAATATCAAAACGTTTAAATATGCAAGCTGTAGGTTATAGCGCTTCTATTAAAGAAGATGTCGTAGACCACAATAATTTACTACAATATATTATCCCAAAAGACTTAAAAGACTTTGGCTTAATACCAGAAATTATTGGACGTTTACCTGTTTTAACTTATATGGATCCATTAGATGGCAAAACATTAAGAGCTATCTTAACAGAACCTAAAAATGCTATTATCAAACAATACAAAAAATTGTTTGAAATGGACGAAATCGAGTTAAGCATTACTGATGGCGCTTTAGACTTTATAGTAGATAAAGCTATCGAGTATAAACTTGGTGCTCGTGGATTACGTAGTTTATGTGAGGAAGTGTTAACAGATGCTATGTTTGAGCTTCCAGGAAGCGAAACTAAAAAGCTTAACGTTACTAAATCTTATGTAGAACAGAAATTAAGTAAGACTACAATTAAGAAGTTGAAAGCAGTCTCTTAAACAAATAATAGTACAGCATAAAAAAAACCACTTTAGACAAATTGTTTAAAGTGGTTTTTTATTGATAAAATTCAATGTGACTTTCCCTTAAGTCAGATTAATAGCAATACTAATGTACAATATATTTAGCTGACTACCAAACAAATCCCATCTAATTATTCCATTATAACAAATTCTATACGTCTGTTATCTTGATGTTCTTGTTCTGTACATTTTGTTTTACAGTCATATTTTGGCTGAGACTCTCCATATCCTTTAGATATTAGACGATCATTCTCAACACCTTGGGTTATTAAATAACTCATTGCAGATGCTGCACGTTTTTCAGACAACCTTAAGTTGTAATTATCGTTACCTCTATTATCCGTATGCGCATTAACCTCTATTTTCATATCTGGGTGTTCAAATAACACAGCTACAATACTGTTAAGTGCTACTTTAGACTCCTCTTTAATTGATGCTTTATTGTAATCAAAATAAATATTATTTACAACAATCATCATTTTCTTTTCTTCTTTAACAATTACAGCTTTTTTAGGCTCTAACTCTAAAACTTCATTATACTCTGTTACATTAGGTTTATTTGATACAAACGTTACAGTATTGTCTTCAAAACCATCTTTAGTTGCAGTTATTGTATAGTTTTCAAATCTAGAAATATCAAAAGTATAGTTTGCCTTATCATCAGAAGTTACAACAGCTAAAGGCGCTCCTTCATCGTTATATAAAGTAATCTCAGCATTTGGCAAAGGAATTTTAGTTTCACGATCTACAATTACCCCTTTTAATTGTTGCGCGATTACTTCCATGTCAAACTTATAGATATCTTGTCTACCGTTTCCTGAAGATTTATCTGAAGATAAATATCCTTTAGTATTTGAGGCTAGAAAAAAGGCTACCTCATCATATCTTGTATTAATAGTACTTCCTAAATTAACTGGCTTACTATAACCTGTTGCTTTGATTTTACTTGTAAACACATCAAAACCTCCAATATTAGAATGTCCTTTAGATGAAAAATAAATATTTTTACTATCTAAAGAAAGTGAAGGGTATTTATCATCCTGCGTAGTATTAATACTTTCTCCTAAGTTAGCAACATCAAATAGAGTTCCGTCAGACTTAATTTTAGCGACATATAAATCATAACCTCCAAAACCTCCAGGCTTATTAGAAGAAAAATACAACTTATCTCCATTCGGACTTACAAAAGGATTTTCGATTGAATAACCTTCAACATTAATCGCTAACATTTGACTATCTATCCAGTTACCATTTGAATCTTTTTCTAAAACCGTTTTATATAATTTGTATATAGCCGACCCCTCTTCTGTACTTCTTGTAAAATACATTGTGTTACCATCTGGTAAAAAAGTAATTTGGTCTTCGTTATCTAAAGTATTGATTATTCTAGAAAATAAAATAGGCATTTCCAAACTACCGTCTTTAGTTATGTTTGCACAAAATAAATTTTTATATCCTTCACCAGTAGATTTATCTGTTTTTGCTAAACCTCCTAATTTTTTAGCAGACACCATTATAAACTTATCCTTAAAAAACCCAGACCCATATTCTGAATATTTAGTGTTTATTCCTGTATCCAAAGTAGTAAAATTAAAACCATTTTTACCAATAGTTTCTACTGTAGTATTTGATGTCTTTGTGTTTAAAATATTTTCAGCTGAATCCTGTGCAAATGAAAATTGTGCTAACAAAAACACTATAGATACATATATATTAAATTTCATAATTGAGAGTTTGATGAATTAACTGATGTAAATATATATGAAGACCCCAACTATAGCACAATAATTAGACGAATGACAATTTTAATCGTTAGAAGAAATGCATTTTGTCGAAAATTATCAATAATCGATTATTATTAATATTAAATTCAACAAAAAGCGGGTTTTAACATTTTTTTAATAACAAAAATAGCCTATTATGGTGTTTTTGATAATGAAAAAAATTAACAAAAAAGACAAAAGCAATTAACCGAAAAAACAAGACTGTTAATCGGTATTTAAGTAAAAAATCGAATAAAATAAATCCGACGAATGGTAAATCGTTATTTATTTAGCAATAACAACTCGTCTAAGTATTGACGTGTATTAGATAGTCTTGGCACTTTATGCTGACCTCCAAGTTTGTTGTTTTGCTTCATCCAATCATAAAATAATTGCGTTCTAGCAACATTAATTTTTGGCTTATTTAAAGTCATATTATTATAACGTTTAGCTTCATAATCTGAATTTAAACTTTTTAAAGCGTTATCAAATAACTCGTTAAAATAATTAATATCCTTTGGTGGAGTTTTAAACTCGATTAACCATTCATGAGCGCCTTTTTCTTTACCTTCCATAAAGATTGGAGCTGCGGTATAATCGACAATTTCTGATTTAGTTTTTTTGCACACCTTTTTTAAGGCCTCTTCAGCATTTTCAATTATTAACTCTTCTCCAAAAACATTAATATGGTGTTTGGTACGACCGGACACTTTAATCCTATAGGGGCTTATTGATACAAATCTAACAGTATCACCTATCATATATCGCCAAAGTCCTGCATTAGTAGTAATTACTACAGCATAATTTTTATTTAGTTCAACTTGGCTAAGCGGAATTACTTTTTGGTCTTTACTACCAAAATTATCCATTGGGATAAACTCGTAAAAAATACCATAATCTAACATTAACAATAAATCTCCAGAATTATTTTGGTCTTGAATTGCAAAAAATCCTTCGGATGCATTGTAGATTTCGTAATACTTAAAATCTTTTTTTGGTAGTATTTTTTGATACTGTTCCATGTAAGGATTAAAACTTACACCACCATGAAAATATACTTCAAGGTTAGGCCAAACATCAAACAAACTTGTTTTATCTGTTTTATCTAATACATTATTAAGTAAAACTAACATCCAACTTGGCACACCTGCTAAACTTGTAACATTTTCATTAATGGTTTCGTTAACAATTGCATCCATTTTAGTTTCCCAGTTGCTCATCAAGCTAACTTTACTACTTGGCGTACTACTAAACTCTGCCCAAAAGGGCATATTATCTATCAAAATAGCGCTTAAATCTCCAAAAGCTGTTCCGTTTTCTTTGTATAACTCTTTACTACCACCTAGTCGTAAACTTTTACCTGTAAACAACTGTGAGTCTTCGTTATTGTTTAAATACATACAAAGTAAATCTTTACTTGCTGCGTAATGACAATCTTCTAAACTGTCTGTGCTTACCGGAATAAATTTACTTTTTGCGCTTGTAGTACCACTGGATTTGGCAAACCACTTTATTGGTTTTGGCCAAAAGATATTATTTTCTCCTTGTCTTGATCGCTCTATACTTTCTTGAAAATCTTCATAGGTGGTTATAGGCACACGGTCTGCAAATGTTTGATAATTTTTTATGGAAGAAAACTCGTGTTTTCTACCAATTTCAGTATCTTTTGCTATGTCCAATAAGCTAAATAATAGCTCTTGCTGCACTTCGTTTGGATACTTTAAAAACAATTCTATTTGATGAAAACGCTTCTTTAAAAACCATGAAGCAATAGAATTAACAAGTGGAATTGGCATAGTTATTTGTATCTTTAAGTTTTAAAAATAATACTTTTTTTTATGACCTACCAAGGTGTGTTGACAAAAATGCAAACAGAGTTTTCTAAACCTATTAATTACTATTTGGTTTTTAAAAACGACTTTATAAACCTTAATCAATTATTAAACAAAACTTTAGAATTTAATTTTGTTGGTTTTGAGTGTTTAAATTGTCATTTAGATAAGCCTATTTATCGTCAAGGCTTTTGCAAAAGTTGTTTTTTTGAAATCCCACAAGCTGCCGATTGGATAATGAAACCCGAATTAAGTCAAGCACATTTAGACATTGAAGAGCGTAATTTGGCTTATGAAAAGCAGGTCCAATTACAACCACATATAGTGTATTTGGCTAATTCTAGTAATGTAAAGGTTGGTGTGACTAGAAAAAGTCAAGTCCCTACACGATGGATAGATCAAGGGGCGCATGAAGCTATAGAGATTGTTGAAGTCCCAAATAGATATCTTGCTGGTATTACGGAGGTTGCTTTAAAAGATTATGTTGCCGATAAAACCAATTGGCGTACTATGCTTAAAAATGAAATTAAAGATGAAAATTTAATTGAATGGAGAGACAAATTAAAACAGTACATCCCTGACGAAGCAAAGTCTTATTACATTGAAGACAATCAAGAAACTAATATAGATTTTCCGGTATTACAATATCCAGCAAAACCTAAGTCTTTAAACTTTACAAAAACCGCGAATTACAAAGGGGTTTTAAAAGGAATTAAAGGTCAATATTTAATTTTTGAAGACAATACAGTTTGTAATATTAGAAGTAATGAAGGTATTGTAGTTAATATTACTATTTTGTAATCTTAGCATTAACTTTACGACCTAAAGTTAATGAACACGCTTATTTTTGTTTACAATGCTAATTCTGGAATTAAAAATCTAGCAATTGATGTTGCTCATAAACTATTTAGTCCTAAAACTTATACTTGTAATTTATGTGCATTGACCTATAATACGTTTACTGAAAATATTATATGGAAAGATTTTAGATCTAGAACTAATCTGAATTTTGAGTTTTTACATAGTGATCAGTTTGAAGCTAAATACCCTAATAAAACATTTAGTTATCCTATTATTTTAAATAGAAATAAAAATAGTCTTGACATATTTTTATCTAAAGATGAAATTAACTCACTATCATCGGTTGAAGAATTGATTTTTACTATTGAATCTAAATCTTGTAAAATGCTGCGTTAGCGATAGTAGTGGCATCCTTTTTTTGCTGCCATATATGGCAAAAAAAGATATAACGGATAGCGCGACCCTTGTGGTAACGCCCAAAAAACACTATTTAAACCAGCCTGAATATTTTACGTAATTGTCTGCAATACGATTAATCTCTCCGTTGATTAATTCTTTACTAATATCTTTTACTTTTTTTGCTGGTACGCCTGCATAAATACTACCGGACTCTACTGTTGTATTTTGAGTAACGACTGCTCCTGCTGCTATAATACTATTGCTTTCAACCACGCAATTATCCATTACGATACTTCCCATACCTATTAATACATTGTCGTGGATTGTGCATCCATGGACTATAGCATTGTGACCAATAGATACGTTATTACCAATGATTGTTGGAAATTTTTGATAAGTACAATGTACTACTGCCCCATCTTGAACGTTGACTTTATCGCCTAATTTAATGTAATTTACGTCACCACGAAGTACTGCATTAAACCAAATACTGCATTGTTTACCTATTTGGACATCCCCAACTATGGTTGCGTTTTCTGCTATGTAACAGTCTTCTGTGATTTGTGGTGCTTTACCGTTTACTGGTTTTATTATTGGCATATTTTGTTTAGTTAAATGTTGTCTATACTTATTATCACTCTGATATACTTAAATTGACGTCTTGGTTTAATTAAAATATGATAATAGGTCTGATTTTTTTGAGGCTGACACCATTATTTCTTTTCCATTGCTTAGGATAACACTTCCTCCTTTTCCTTTAACGTATTTAACTACTTCGCTAACATTAACTAAGTAGCTTTTGTGGACACGTGCAAACCCTGAAGGTGTTAGGGCGTCTTCAAAATATTTTAGTGTCTTACTGACTACTTTCTTTTTATTAGTGTTTAAATAGATCTCTGTGTAATTATCGTCTGCTTTGCAATATAGGATGTCTTTTGTGTTTAACACTTCAAATCCGTCTTGTTGTGGTATGGTTATTTTACCGTCCACAGTATTAGTTTTTGGTATTAAGACTTGGTCTTGTAATGCGTCTTCTTTAGTTTTAATTTCGGAAACGTAATCTACAGCTTTAATCAGCTCGTCAATATCGATTGGCTTCATTAAATAATAGGAAGCATGTGCGTTTAAGGCGTCCATTGCATAATTATTATATGCGGTTACAAAAATGGTTTCGAAATCACGATCACCAACTTTATCTAATAAATCAAATGCGTTACCATATGGCATCTCTACATCTAAAAACACTAAGTCTAGATCCAATGTACGTATAAGCTCTAAGGCTTGATTAATATTTTCGGCTTCGCCAATAATATTAACTTTTGGACAATATTTGGTTAAGTAGTTTTTTAATATAGCTCTACTTTGTGCTTCGTCTTCTACTAATATTGCGTTTAGTTTCATATATGCAACATTCCTGCATTGACAGGAATAAATTTATTTATTAAAATTTTAATTAGGTGGGTTCCTGCTTTTGCAGAAATGACAGCTAATCTTTTTTTATGGTTACCACTACTTTTGTCCCTACATCACCATCAGTTTCGTTATCGTCTATAATCACATCAACTTTGTCTTTATACATTTGGTTTAAAATTGATACTCGTTTTTTAATATTACCTAGGCCTTTAGAATTGTGTTTTTGTTGATTTTCGGTTTTAAGACTCTTAGATTTTTTACGCCCAATACCATTATCTGCAATTGTTATTGCTATAACTCCTATTTGCTTTTTGGTTATTGAAATCTCTAATAATCCCATTTCGTTTTTATAACGTAATCCATGCCACACAGCATTTTCTATATAAGGTTGCAATAGCATTGGAGGGATTTGATAAGCCTCTATATCTATAGTTTTATCTACCTCTATCTTATATTCAAACTTATCTTTAAACCTAAAGTGTTCTAATTTTGTGTAAAGCTCTATTAATTCGATTTCTTTTTGAAGTGGTATAAAATCTTCTTCAGAGTTTTCTAATACTGCTCTCATTAATTTTGAAAAATCTGAGAGGTATTTGTTTGCTGTACGCTCGTCATTTGTTGCAATAAAACTGTTAACCGAGTTTAAAGCGTTGAAGATAAAATGCGGATTCATTTGACTACGCAATGATTTTAAGGCTAATAAATTATTAGCTAACTTTTGCTGTTTGATGTACTTAAACATTAAATAAGCAGTTAAAATTAAAAGGAACACACCTCCAATTAAAGAGTAAATTATTAATAATTGTCTTTTGTTTTTCTCTTGAGACAACTCGACTTGACTTAGGGTTAATTTACGGTCAGTTTCAAGTGTTGTAATCCGGTTTTGTTTTTCTGCTATGCTTTTATTAAATCGGGCTGCCTGAGATATTTCTTGTTCTTTTTTAATATAAAGTTGATCTACTGTTTTAACATACTGGTCAAAGGTTTTTTTTGCTTCGCTAAAATTACCTGACTCTACATAAACATCTGTAAGTTTTTTGGTTGCATCTTTTTTGACGGTTAAATCTTCTTTTTTATCAGCTTCTTCTATACTTTTTTCTAAATACGGAATGGCTTCTTTATAATCTTTTTGTAAAAAATATGCGTTTCCAATTTTATAGTTTTGTTTTTGTTTAGTTAGATTACTCTCGTTAGATATTATAGAGTCTTTTTCAATTGCATCAATATCTTTAATAATCTCTTTTCTGGTGCGTATTTCTTGGTCATAAGATTGATTAACATTCTGAAAATCTGCAAATTTAATTTTCTGTTCAACCTCTCTTGTTTTATTTTCTTTTGACGCAAGTACCACAGAGTTTTCAAGCAATACTTCTGCTTTAGCTTTATTTCCTTCAGCATTATAGACCTCGCCTAATTTAGAGTTTAAATCTGTTATTTTGGGTAGAATTTGATTTGTTGTCGCAACTTTTAAACCTTCCGTATAAGCTTTGGACGCTTTAGCAGTTTGATTAATTTTAGCATAAACATCACCTAATCCTTCATAACGTATCACGTTTTGCCAATTAGACAAATTATTAGGGTTAAAGCTATTATAAATAGCTAGACTTTCTTGATGGTTTTTGTTATTAAAATAGGCTTTAGCCAATTTTAAATTAACATCTACCGAGTTGATATTATTTAAACTGATTCTGTAATTGGTGACTGCTAAATCATATTGTTTCCAATACATATACACATCTGCTAACACTTCAAAAGCTTCTGCATTTTGCATTATTGAAGTACTTTTAGGAATACTTTCTGCAATAAACTGAATACTTTTTTCTGCTGAAATCTTTTTATAAAACACAGCCGAATCTATCGTGCTTTTAAATGTATTTGATTTAGTTTTTACCTTTTTAACATATGCGTCTTCAATCAATGATTGGACTTCTACAGTAATATTATCGTTAGTTTTTACAGTATAATATATAGTTTCAAAGTCTTTGTGACTTATCATAATCTCGTCACCTATTTTTACATTAATTCTAAACTCACCGCTTAAACTTGTGCTTGTATAAGACCCGCCATTAACCTGGATATTAACATCAGAAATTGGATTATAACTATCCACCTCACGCACCAATCCTTTGACAGTAAAAGTATTGTCAGCACTTTTACTTTCTAGCTGGTGTTGCGCCATTACAGATTGTAATGAGGTAACTATTATTAAAAGTGTTATTACTAAACGTAGGTTTTTCATTTATCAGTTTCTAAAACATAAACTTACGCACTTTAAATCATTAAATAAAATGTGCTTTTTAAAGATTGGCACTAGAAATTGATTAAATAGTGGACTTAACTAATTTACAATATAAGCTTACTCATTAATACTACTAGTTCCCTCATTATTGGTTTTATATAAATTTAGTTGCATCTAGGTTTACCAAAACAAAAACCTAATAACATGAAACTTTTAAAACTAACTTTATTATTAACTGTATTAATCTTTAATGCTCAAGCACAGCATTTGGGTAATTATAACAAGGATATTTCTAGGCAAAATATTGCTACTGGAAACGCAACAGTTTTTGGACACTCGCCAAAGCATGTGACACCAACCCTTAATCCAAATAGCACAATCGTTATTGATGTTAGAGCTTTACAAAATGTCAAAGCTACTTCATATACTGCAATATTTAATGTCTCCCAAATTGGTGAAACAGCCCAAATTACCAACCAATTATTAAGTAAACGTATTAATAATATCAGAGAGGAATTAGCACAATATGACATTTTAGAAAAAGATATAGCTATTGATGTGATTTCATTTGTACCAGTTTACGAGGTCGAAGTCACTAAAAAACTATTTAGTAAAACCTATACTGAAGTCCCTAAAGGCTTTGAGTTACAGCAAAACATTCATATTCAATTTACAAAAACTCAACAGTTTGAAAACATATTAACCGCTTGTGCTAAAAATGAAATTTACAACTTAGTTAAAGTAGATTATTTTATTGAAAACATTGCAGAAGTGTATAAAAACCTACAAAATAAACTACTTACTTTAATCACTGATAAAAAAGAATATTATAGTGCCTTAGGTTTTGTATTAGACAATTATAATGCAACTATGGCTGATCAAAAATATTGTTATTTTCCTAAAGACTTTTATCAAAACTACCAGGCTTTTAATAGTATTTCATTTCAAGCATTAAAACAAGATAAAGGGGTGACGGAAGCTAAAAAACAAACATCGTATTATTATCAACCATTATCTTATGAAAACTATGACATTGTAGTTAATCCCTCTATTTTAGAACCTGTTGTACAAATAGGGATGGAAATTAAGTTATATTTTACACCCAAACCAAAAGCGCAAAAAGCAGAACCAATAGTAAAGACAGAAACCAAACATAAATACTATGTAATATCTCCGGATGGAAGTATTGACGTTAAGGAATTGAATACTAATAATTAAAAAAAGCAATAAAAAAAGCCTCAAATATTTGAGGCTTTTTTAATATATGTAAAATTATATTGTACTAGTTAATCGCTGGACAGTCACAGCTATATCGTTGTTTACCACAATTAAAGTTATACCCTAAAGTTAATTGATGAAACCCGCCATTGTTAAATACAACTGAGTTAGCTTGGTAACTATAATTATAAGCAAACATAAAATTGTTTACTTCTACACCTAATATTGGTGTAATATATTGTAATTTTTGACTACTTACTCCTGATCCATCAAGATACTCAGCACCGTCTAAAGAGCGTCTGTAAGACAAACCTCCCCAAACTTTACCAAAGTCCATTGTTTTATAAGCTTTAAGATTTACATCAAAAGAGGCTTCTTCTGTAGCATCTCTATACATAAACATTAATGATGGTTCAAAACTCCACTCGCTACCATAATTACCAAATGTATTACCAACAGACACTAAATATGTTCTTAGGTTATCATAACTTAAACCTTGCTCGTTAAAATTAACTCCATCATTATTCAATAAGTTTTTTACTGTAGCATGTGCGTAAAAATTGTACATAAAATAAGAAAAACCAAAATCCACATTAAAATTAGTTGCAGATTGTTCAATCCCTGCAATAATTGGATCGTAGCCATCAGCTAAAAAGCTTGTTTCATCTAATTTATACTGTATAGCTCCAACACTTAAACCAAAAGATAATTGGTTTAAATCTGTAGTACTTCTAGAAAACATTAAGTGGTGTGCGTAAGTAAAATATGCTCCAGTTTGAGAGTGATAACCATTTTTATCACTATAAACAATAGCTCCTATACCGGATTGCGACTCTCCAATTCTTCCATTAACACTAGCAGTAATAAGCTTAGGTGCATTATCATCTCCAAACCATTGTTGTCTTCCTGTAATTCTCAACTTAGCACAATTTGCTGCACCAGCCATAGAGGGATGGATTAAGTAATAGTTATCCGTTAAATAATCAGAGTAAATAGGTAACCCTTCTTGGGCTTTAGAAAGTTGTGTGCCAAAAAAGGCAACAATCGCTATTAAAAATATGTTTTTTAATCTCATAATCTCTTATTTCGAGGTAGATTGGTCTATAAAATAGTTACACTTTTAGGGCAATTATTCAATTTTAATTTAAATATTAAAAACGAAATTCAAATATATAAATTTACTGCTTATAAATTCAATCCTAAAAGTTAAAGGTTTCAAGATAAAAATGTTTTATCAAATAAACTAAAAAAATTCTAAAATTGACATTCTTATAAAACCCAAATATAGTAGATATCTATACTTTTCTTTAGTATTTTTGCAAAAAAAAACGACGATGAGTGATTTTAAAGTTTCAATACAAGAAACCTCTAACCCAACAATAATAAAATTTGAGCTTAATCAATTTATAACTAAGCATCAAAGTTTTGAATTTAACAATATCGACGACGCTAAAGACTCTCCTTTAGCTCAGCAATTATTTCACCTTCCTTTTGTAAAAAAAGTTTATATATCTAGTAATTTTATAGCTATTGAACGTTACAATATCGTTGAGTGGGATGCAGTTAAAAATGAAGTAGCAGAGCAAATTGAGTCTTACTTAAATAGTGGTGGTATCGTAGTATCTGATTTGGCCGAAACTAAAAAGGTAGCGGTTACCGTTTACACGGAAAGTACGCCAAATCCATCTGTATTAAAATTTGTTTCCAACAAAAAATTAGTAACAGCATCTTACGAGTTTACATCTATCGAAACTGCAAAGCCATCACCTATGGCTACAGCATTATTTCATTTTCCATTTGTAAAAAGCGTCTTTTTTGATGAAAATTACGTTTCAATTACAAAATATGATGTTGCAGAATGGAATGATATTTCTTTTGAATTAAGAGAATTTATAAGAACCTATATTGAAGACGCTAAAGAAATAGTGTCTCCTAACGCTCCTGAAGTTGTAGAAAAGTCAATAGAAAAGGTTGAAGCACATTTTGAAACACTTGATGATACCTCAAAAGAAATTATAAATATATTAGAAGAATATATTAAACCTGCAGTAGCTAGTGATGGAGGAAATATACAATTTGAATCTTATGATGAAGCAAGTAAAACTGTAAAAGTAATTTTACAAGGTGCTTGTAGTGGATGCCCATCTTCAACATTTACTTTAAAAAATGGTATAGAAAACATGTTAAAAGAAATGTTGGCTGGTAAAGTAGAATCAGTTGTTGCTATAAATGGCTAGATTCTTATTTGAAACGCTACTGTTTAACATTTTTTATGCTTTTATTGAATGTTTTTAACAACTGTTATTGTAATAAAATTCGTATTTTTAAACAACAAACAATAATTAAAAACCAATATTATGGCAGTATTAAAAGTAATTGAAGTATTATCAAACTCAGA